>JAZKHP010000015.1:0-236424 GCA_040385335.1 Pseudomonadota bacterium | reverse complement strand
CGAAAACCGGCTACGGTCAGTACCTGTTAAAAATAGCAGGACAATCAAAGTAATTGTTTACGTAATTGTGTGGAAGAAAATCTATGAAGATTCTAATAACCGGGGCAAATGGTCAGGTTGGTTTTTGTCTCGCAAAAGCATTCGCTAAAAAAAAATATGATTATCAAGCCTTAACTCGCGAACAACTTGATATTAGCAATCTCAGTGCCGTAAAAAAAATTGTAGCGACTTATGCTCCTGATATTATCATCAATGCTGCTGCTTATACTGCTGTGGACAAAGCTGAATCTGAAATTGAACTTGCGTACAAAATAAATTTTGAGGGTGCGCGTAATCTGGCTGAGGCCGCAGTTGCAAACGATGCAGCTATTTTTCATATATCCACCGACTATGTATTTTCGGGTAATGCCGAAGCGGCCTATAAAGAAACTGATCTTACCTCACCCCAAAGTGTTTACGGTGAATCTAAACTTGCCGGCGAATTAGCAGTTGTTCAGGCAAATGCCAAGCACATCATCTTGCGTACTGCATGGGTTTTTGGCGAGCACGGTAATAATTTTGTTAAAACCATGATTCGTCTAGGGCGAGATCGGGATCAGTTGGGCATAGTTGCTGATCAGCGAGGCGGGCCTACTTATGCTGGTGATATAGCTGATGCACTCTTAAAAATTGTAGCAATATTTGAAAAAAATAAAGAGCTTCCTTGGGGTATTTACCACTATTCGGGTCACCCACATACGAACTGGTTTGAATTTGCTTCACAAATATTTAATGAAGTCTCTAATGAAAATATTTACACCAAAAAAATTCCTTCGCTTAAAGCTATTGCAACGACAGATTACCCAACCCCGGCCAAGCGCCCTGCGAATTCATGCTTGAACTGCGATAGCATCCAAAATAATTTCGGTATTCAGCCAAGTAATTGGAAATTAGCATTAAAAAATATTAAAGCCTATGTTTAGTGAGAAGCAGCTATGAATGTTATTGATACCGAAATCCCGGACGTAAAAATATTTGAACCCAAAGTCTTTGGTGATAATCGCGGTTTTTTCTTTGAGAGCTTCAGCCAAAAAATATTTGCAGAGGCTACTGGGCTAACGCGAGAGTTCGTACAAGATAACCACTCAAAATCACAAAAAGGTGTGCTGCGTGGACTCCATTATCAATTGCCCCCAATGGCTCAGGGAAAATTGGTACGAGTAACACAAGGTGAAGTTTTTGATGTGGCTGTCGATATCAGAAAGTCGTCTCCCACATTTGGCAAATGGGTTGGTGTTATTTTATCTGCGGAAAATAATCGCCAGTTGTGGGTTCCTGAAGGTTTTGCTCATGGTTTTTTGACGTTAAGCGAGACAGCCGAATTCCTATATAAAACCACGAATTATTACGCCCCTGGCAGCGAAGGCAGCATTATTTGGAATGATTCAACTATAGGTATTAATTGGCCTTCGTTGGATGTTGAAATTCAATTGGCAGCGAAAGATGCCAATGCAAAATCGTTTGGTGATGGAATAGTGTTTGAATGAATGCAAATCAATCAAATTTAATACTTCCGTGGGCCGCATTAACAAGTTTTTGGAAAAATAAAAATTTAATTTATGAGTTAACTAAAAGAGAAGTCATTGGAAGATATAGGGGGTCGCTCTTAGGTCTGGCTTGGTCATTCTTCAACCCGATAATCATGTTGGCCGTTTATACATTTGTATTTTCTGTTGTTTTTCAAGCAAAGTGGCAGGCGGGAGCTATATCAAATAAAGTCAATTTTGCAGTAATCATTTTTGCCGGAATGATAATTCATAGTCTATTTGCAGAATGTATTAATCGGTCGCCTGCGTTAATCATAAGTAATGCAAATTTTGTTAAAAAGGTAATTTTTCCGTTAGAAATTCTTATTTGGGTTACCTTGGGAGCGGCTCTTTTTCACTTTTTAATTAGTTTGGTTATTTTAATTGCTGTGCAATTAATTTTTATTGGTCCGATTTCAAGCGTGGCAATATTTCTACCTTTGGTGCTCATGCCTCTAATTATTATTACTATAGGTATATCCTGGTTTTTGGCATCTTTAGGTGTTTATCTGAGAGATATCGGGCAAATTACCACAGTGGTAGTGACCATCTTAATGTTTTTATCTCCTATATTCTTTCCTGTAAGTGCTATTCCAGAGCAGTATCGTTACCTATTAATGCTTAATCCATTGACATTATTTATTGAAGAAACTCGTAATATTTTATTGTTTCAGGTGATGCCAGATTGGTATGCCTTGGCTAAGGCATATGTAGTTGGAATAATAGTTATGTCATTGGGTTATTGGTGGTTCCAAAAAACTCGTGGGGGATTTGCGGATGTCCTCTAATGATTGCGTTATAAAAGTAAGTAAACTCTCAAAATGCTTTCAAATATATGAAAAGCCTGAGGATAGACTTAAACAGTCACTTTTCCCCAGATTACAGAAATTGGTAGGGCTAAATACAAAAAATTACTATCAAGAGTTTTGGGCCCTAAAAGATATAAATATCGAGATAAAAAAGGGTGAAACTGTAGGTATAGTAGGGAAAAATGGATCTGGTAAGTCAACGCTCTTGCAAATTATCTGTGGAATTTTAAATGCGACATTAGGAACAGTTGAGACTAAAGGCCGAATAGCCGCATTGCTCGAGTTGGGTTCTGGTTTTAACCCAGAGTTTACGGGAAAAGAAAATATTTATTTGAATGGGGCCCTTTTAGGCTTGTCTAAAGTTGAAATTGATAACAAGTACAATGATATTTTAAATTTTGCAGATATTGGTGATTTCATTGATCAGCCACTTAAAACCTATTCAAGTGGTATGGGCATACGCCTGGCATTTGCGGTTGCCATTAATGTGGATCCTGATATTTTAGTAGTAGATGAAGCCTTATCTGTAGGAGATGAGTTATTCCAAAGAAAATGTTTTTCAAGAATTGAAGAAATTAAAAGTAAAGGTGCAACAATTTTATTTGTATCTCACTCCGGCGGAACAGTAGTAGAGTTATGCGATAGGGCAATACTCATTGATTCGGGCGAACAACTATTAATTGGAAAACCCAAATATGTAGTAGCTTCGTATCAAAAATTATTATATGCCCCTGTCCATGAGAAAAGCTTAATTCGCCATAGTCTGAAAAATGCAAAAGTAGATGAGTTGGATTTGGCAATTAGCATTGAAACTGTTCAACAACTCCAAGAAATACAGAAAGACCTTGTAGTTGAATCTTTTGACAACAATTTACTTCCGACCAGTACTCTTGAGTATATTCAACAGGGAGCAATCATATCAAATGCCTATATTAATTTGCCTGGAGTAGGCCAAGTTAACAATTTGGTTTCCGGCAAAACTTATGAATATATATACGAAGTAAAATTTAGCCAAAGTGTTTCCAGAGTACAGTTTGGAATGCTAATTAAAACAATCTCCGGGGTAGAGCTTGGTGGAGGTGTTTCTGTCAATGCTGCCCAAAAGATACCGGATGCTATTGCTGGCGGCTCTAATTATAAGGTTATCTTTTCATTTAAATGTGCTCTAAATCCTGGCGTGTATTTCCTAAATGCCGGGGTGTCTGGCGAGATTAATGGCGTGGATACTTATCTACATCGTTTAATCGATGTTGCAATGTTTAGGGTTCTTCCGGTGAGTGAGAATATTGCCACAGGCATTGTAAATTTTGATACTAAATGTTCGCTGGCATAAAAGGCTATATATAAATGTCCTCAGATACATTTAAAACTAAAAAAATTGTTGTTGTACTCGGTATGCATCGAAGTGGTACTAGTACAGTCATGAGCGCTTTGGAATCCTTAGGTGTTCAAATAGGAAATAATTTTTTACCGCCAGCGGAAGATAACCCCAAGGGTTTTTTTGAAGACAAAGAAATTCATAAATTTAATATGGAATTGTTGGATGCAATTAACCAAGATTGGGATAGCTTATCTTTTATATCAGCAGAGAATCTGGAACACCTTGAAACACGTGGTTTTGTTGAAAGAGGTTGTAGCTTGCTCCAACAAAATCTTGAACAAAACAATAACTTTGGTTTTAAAGATCCCAGGGTTTCAAAGTTACTAGTTTTTTGGAAAATGGTTTTTACAAAGCTTAATTGCGATGTGGAGTATCTGCTTTGCGTAAGACATCCGTTGAGTGTCGTTAAATCCTTGGCTAAACGTAATGGATTTGAACCTTACAAGAGCTATTTATTATGGCTTAGTTACAATATCGCCAGTATTTCCCCCATCGAAAATGAAAAGCTCACAATTATTGACTATGATAACTTTATAGCAAAACCACTAGATCACTTAAGCTACCTGGCAGAAAATTTATCGTTAGATTTTGATAAGGCAAAGGCTGATATTTTTGTTTCTGAATTTATTGATCCCAGCCTTCGTCATTCGCAGTTTGATCTGTCAGATTTACAAAATGACCCGGATTGCCCGAGTATTGTGCTCGATTTATTTTGTTTGCTTCAGTCTGCTACGGCCATTGAAAGCTTGCAAGATCCAAAAAATTTCAATTCGATCTTTGAATTGTCAGGATCATGTATGTTCCAGCTAAGTTATAGTTTTGGTTTAATTGATCAACTATCAAAAGAGATCGCTGGGAAAAATAGCGAAATTCTTGCTTCACGGAATCAGCTTACTGAATTGAATGAACAGCTAGAGTCTCCATTTAAAGCTAATACCTCAAGCGTGGAAGTAAAGATATACCAAGGTGTTATGGATGAAAATGGGCTAAATTTCGCTGAAGGAAACGCGATAGCAACAACATATTTAATAGGACAAGGTAGGGCAAATATAAATTTAGTTGCACCAAAAGTTAATGGGGCTTTGAAGTCTATAAGGTTAGATGTCGCAGATACCCCGTGTTTTGTCCAACTTTTTAATATTGAATTGATTGCTGATACAAATGAAATTGTATGGTATTGGAATGCAGATAAAAATATTACATCGCTGCCCTGGAATAACTCCGCGGGAGTTCAATTGGTTAGTTCAATTGATTCTTCTGGTCAGGACGGCTTATATATAGTTTCGCTTAACAATGATCCGCAATTGCACTTAAATATCAGCGATAAAGTTTTTAATCTCATTAAAGATAAACGAATTCATTTTAAGATTGATCTATGCATATCTGCTATTGCCAAACATTCGCAGCGTGCAATTGAATCTTTGCGGCATATAAAAAATGAAATTCAATCCTACTCTAAATTAGCCGAAATAAATTATGCAAATAGAAATGACTATATTGTATTGGGTGCGAGTAAGTCAGATATTTTAGAAAGTATTGCGGGTGTTATTGACTCAAGTATTAAAGATAGTAATAGTGCTTTTATTGAAGCTGCAACTTCAATAAAAGCTTTGGCAGTTGACGTTAATGATAAAATTAATGAATTTGATCTTAGAGATAACCTGACAACAATTAAAGCTGATATGTTGTTGGAAATAGGTAATGAATCGAGTAATACAAATCAGCTTGTGGAAAAAATAAAAACTAATATTACTGATGGTTTAATGGCTGTGCAAGTAGAGCAAATTGCAACGCAGAAGCTAATCAATGATATTGCCTCAGATGTGGAGCAGAAACAGTTAGATGTAAAAAACAGCGTAAAAGAAATAGAAATAAATCAAGTTGACACACTTGCTCAAGTGCGTGAGGTGAAAGACTTCATCAAAGTTCAGGATATTAATATTGCTGATGGCTTTAAAGCAATTCAGGCTGAGCAGCTTGCAGCACAGCAAAAAATAAACAATATCGCGTTAGCTGTAGAGCAGAAGCAGTCAGAGATTGGAAATAATTTAAAAGGCATAGAGATAAATCAACTTGATGCGCTTGCTCAGATACGTGATGTGAATAACTTTGCAAAAGTTATGGATGTTAATATTAATGATGGCATTAAGTTAATTCAATTGGAGCAGCTTGCAGCACAGAAACTAATAAATGATATTGCTTCAAATATAGAGTTGCAGCAGTTAGATATAAAAAATAACATACAATCTGTTGCGAAAAATCAAGCTGAAACCTTTGCTCGAATAGGTGAAGTAGATTGCGTTATTAGAGCTCATAATGCCAGTTTCATCAATGAGTTAAAAGTTATGCATGACTCGTTAATGAATGAGTCTGCTGCTAAAAGTGAAAGTCTAAATAAAAATATTGAAAAGTGGCAGCTAGCCTTAAGTAAGCAGAATCTTGCTTTTCAGGATTTATTAGCTAAGTTTGTTGTGGAGCAAGAAAAGGTGGAGCGGAGCAAGGTAACAATTGAGTCTCTCCAGGCGGAATTAGCAAATGCAAAAATAATCATAGCGAATAAAGTTGAAGGCGGACAAGTTCTACTAAAATCCGGTTTGGTTCGTGCTGCGTCCAGGTTGGCAAGGATAAATTCAATTTTGTTAAAAATTACTGAACATGGCGATGTATAACTGAATAGGGGTGGGTAATGCTTACGGATTTAAAACTGCAACCATTGGCAAATGTACAAAAATCGAATAGGAATGAATTTATATGGGAATCATTAAATGATGACCCACAATTTCTTTTCGAGGATTCCATAAGTTATGCGGGTCAGTGGGTTTGTATTGATTTCGTAATCTCTATTGAGCAATTAAGAAGCCATAGTAATGCTGCAGTGACGTTTTACTTTGATACTGGTTTGGGTTTCAATCAGTTACAGTCAATTACTGCTAAGTATCATAATAAAAAAATACAACACATATTTAAAGTTCCCGTAGGAACTACATCTATCCGGTTTGATCCTCATTCGGAGAATTCACTTTTTTCTTTTGATTTATTGAATATAAAGAAACTAACAAAATTTGATGTATTATTGGTTTCATCTTTAGGGGTTATAAAGTTAGGAAAATATAAAGTTATTTTAAATTCAGTTAAGTTATGCTTTAAAAAAACTATAAAATCTGCGGCTGCGTATTTGATTAACGAATTTAATAATCGATTCGCTAATGATTTGAAGGATTACCAAAGCTGGATTTTCTCTAATGAAAGTAATTTTTATAAAAATAATGAGAGCTTTAATAAAATAAAATTAACATTGGGCGCGCCAAAGTTTTCCATATTAATGGCTACTTACAATACACCTATTGATTTTCTTCAGCGCGCAATTAATTCTGTCGTCTCGCAAATATATACTAATTGGGAGCTTTGTATAGCCGATGATGCTTCTACGGATTCAAGAACAAAAAAATATTTAAAAGAAGTTCAACAGCGTGATCCGCGGATTAAAGTTGTATTTAAAACAGATAATGGTCACATAAGCAGAGCAACTAATGCTGCTATTGGCTTGGCAACTGGCGATTTTTTCGCTTTTATGGATCATGATGATGAGTTGCATTCTGCTGCACTTCTGATGTTTGCAAAAGAAATTATCAAAAATCCAAGAGCAGTATTTTTTTATAGTGATGAAGATAAGATTGACGAGAAAGGTAGGCGTTTTGAGCCCCATTTTAAAAGTGATTTTAATTATGAGTTACTTTTGACTCAAAATATGATTTGCCATTTAACTGTCTGTCAGGCCGATCTTGTTAGAAAGTTGGGTGGCCTTAATAGTGAATATGACGGCGCGCAAGATTATGATTTTGTATTGAGAGCTACGGAGAACTTGTCCGCTCAACAAATAGTCCACATCCCACAAATTTTATACCATTGGCGTGTACATTCAGAAAGCACCGCTCACAATACGGACGCTAAACCATATGCAGTTGTTGCGGGTAGAAAAGCTGTTTCTGATCATTTAGTTCGAGTGGGAAGTAGGGCGAAAGTTGTACCACATCCAGATGTGTCATTTTGGAACAAAGTAACGTTTGATGTACCAGAGAAATTACCGCTCATTGAAATTGTAATTCCTACTCGCGATAGAATTGATTTAATGCAGATGTGCATTAAATCAATTCTGGAGAAAAGTTCATATAGCAACTTTCATATTACTATAGTTGATAATGGTTCTTTGGAATCTCAAACATTTCAGCAATTTAAGCTTTGGTCTGCGGATTCCAGAATAAAAATTATTCGTGATGATTCACCATTTAATTATTCTAGATTAAATAATGATGCAGTAAACCAAACTGAAGCTGAATACATTTGTTTATTGAATAATGATATAGAAATAATTACACCTAATTGGATCGAGGAGATGATTTCGCATGCCGCTCGCCCTGGAGTAGGGTGTGTGGGGGCTAGATTATGGTATCCAGATAATACCTTGCAGCATGGCGGGGTCATTCTTGGGATTGGTGGTGTAGCAGGACACTCACATAAATATATTAATAAAGGAAATGCTGGGTATTTTGGTCGAGCTGTATCCCTGCAGGCCTTGTCTGCAGTTACTGCCGCAGCCTTGGTTATTAAACGAAGCACATATCAGTTGGTAAATGGTTTGGATGAAGTATTACAGGTAGCATTTAATGATGTTGATTTTTGTTTGAGAGTTCGTTCTGCAGGATTTCGTAATGTATGGACACCCTTTGCTGAAATGTATCATCACGAATCTGCAAGTCGAGGGCAAGAAGACAATCCTGTAAAAGCGGCAAGGTTTAAAAATGAAGTTATGGTAATGCAAGAGCGTTGGGGGGATGCTTTAATCCAGGACCCCTATTATTCACCGAACTTAACCATTGATCATGAAAACTTTTCTTTGGCTCTGCACCCACGTATTGGTGCAATTTAGATAAAGATAAAAATGTCAAAAATCATTGCAATCATTGTGACTTTTAATCCAAATTTTGACTGGCTTATTCAGCTAGTTGATCTGATTCAAAAAAATGTTGATGTTGTCATTGTCATTGATAATGGTACTTTCGATTTTGAGCACATTCTACCTGCGCTAACGAGCAAGAATGTGTTTGTGAGGCGCAATGAGAACAATTTGGGTGTTGCTACGGCCTATAATCAAGGTATTAAATTTGCGACGGAACTAAATGCTAAACGAATAGTTTTGTTCGATCAAGATAGCTACCCTGACGGTGATATGATTGCTAATTTGGGCCGAGAATTAGATTTAGCTCGGTTAGCGGGCTTAAAAGTGGCGGCTGTTGGGCCTAAATATTATGACGCGAAGTTTCCTGAAACCTCGCCGTTTGTAAGGATTGAGGGGTTTCGTTTAGGTCGCGTTAGTTGTTCTAGTGTAGAGGTGGTCCAGATAGATCATCTAATCTCTTCGGGATGTATGATTGATATTGAGGTTTTTTTTACAGTAGGATTATTTGAAGAAAAGCTATTTATTGACTACGTGGATACTGAATGGTGTCTCAGAGCTAAAGCAAAGGGTTTTATATTATTAGGTGTTGGTGCGGCACTCATGCGACATAATCTGGGCGATAGTTATTTAACATTTTTTAGTAAACGTATTCCTCAACACTCAGCGCTTCGCCATTACTATTTAATGCGAAACGGTACTTGGCTCTTAGGTCAACCTTGGGTTGGCTGGCGTTGGCGAATATTGGATGGAATGCGTCTATTTAAAATTTTTCTATTTTTCTCCACATGCGGCTCTCATCCTGCAATACATTTTAAAATGATGTTATTAGGTATCCAGCATTCGATGAGGTCAAAAATGGGAAAGCATATTGATTAGTTTTGTATAATTGTTTGGTTAGAAATATCACTTAATCTACAAAATTTCACCGAAGGCAATTAGTTTAATATTTTAAATGTGGAGATTGTGTGTCTAAATCAATTCCTTTAGTTGTGGATCTTGATGGAACTCTTATTAAGTCGGATTTATTAGTTGAATCTGCATTGGGTTTTATAAGAAAGAACGTGTTACATATATTTCTAATGGTGTCTTGGTTAATATCAGGTAAAGCTGTTTTGAAATCGAGATTGGCCGAGCGCTTTGCAATCGACGAGTCAACCCTGCCTTATTTTCAAGATGTAATAGAGCTTATAAAAAAAGCAAAGGCTGAAAAGCGTGTAATAGTCCTTGCCACCGCTAGCCACAAAATATATGCAAATAGAATCGCAGACTTTTTAGGCCTTTTTGATAAAGTATTCTCTACGTGTGAAACTACAAATTTGACAGCGAAAAATAAGCAAGAAAAATTAGTAGCTGAATTCGGATATCAGGGATTTGATTATGTAGGAAATTCGAACGATGATTTAGTTGTGTGGGCGTCTGCCAGGCATGCCTATGTAGCAAATCCCGATTCAGGTGTTTTAAAAAAAGCAAATAAAGTTGGAAATGTAAGCGCCGTATTATTAAGCAAGAAAAACAATCTCAAAATATGGTTTAAGGCTCTTCGTTTACATCAATGGATTAAAAATTTGCTAATATTTGTTCCATTGATAGCAGCTCATAAAATTGGAGATTTTCAACTCTTATTGCAGGGATTAATTGCTTTTGTGCTTTTTGGAATTTGTGCGTCGAGCGTATATCTATTAAACGATTTGTTGGATATTTCTGATGATCGCCATCACTCAACTAAGAAAAATCGTGCATTTGCGTCTGGCTCAATATCGATAATTTCTGGTTTGTTGGTTTTCCCGCTTCTATTAATCCTCGCTTTTGTAGGCGCGGTAACATTATTACCATTAGAGTTCAGTATTGTATTAGGAATTTATTATGTTCTGACCATTCTGTATTCTTTTACTTTAAAACAATTAATGGTGGTAGATGTAATTGCATTGGCATCCTTATATACCATTCGAATAATCGCTGGCGTTTTTGCATTTAATATAAATTTAACTTTTTGGATGTTAGCGTTCTCCATGTTCATCTTTCTCAGCCTCGCGTTGGTTAAGCGGTTTGCTGAATTACATGAAGCGAGACTAGAAGGTAAGACCACTAAGACGAGAGGGCGCGGGTACTTTCCTGATGACCTGGAAATGATATCTTCTCTAGGCGCATCATCTGGGTATTTAGCGGTAATGGTGCTAGCGCTTTATATTCAGGATTTATCCACTATAACAATGTATGCACATCCGAAGTTTATATGGCTGGCTTGTCCTTTGCTCTTGTTTTGGGTTAGTCGGACGTGGATGTTGGCGCATAGGGGCCAAATGCATGATGACCCAGTTGTGTTCGCTATCAAAGATCGAACTAGCATTTTCGTAGGGATACTGTTTGGTTTAATATTTTGGTTGGCTGCATGAAAGAACTATCTTCATGGGGAAGGTATCCTAAGATTCCGCAAGTTAAGCATTCTGTTGAATGGGCTTCAGAGCTGGCATTCACCATGGAGAAATTAATTGGTAAATATGTATCAATTTTACCTTATGGTAATGGTAGAAGTTATGGTGATAGCTGTTTAGCGAACTCAAACAATGTTTTAAATATGCGTACCCTAAACCGATTCATTTCAGTCGACTGGAAGCTTGGTTTAATTACGGCAGAAGCCGGCGTTACACTTGAAGAAATTTTATCGGTAAGCATACCTAATGGCTGGTTTTTACCTGCAACACCTGGAACCAAATTTGTAACATTGGGCGGCGCAATTGCTAATGATGTACATGGTAAGAATCATCATGTTAGAGGAACTTTTGGATGTCACATAAAGAAATTTGGTTTAATTCGATCAGCTTCACCGCTCATTGAGTGTTCTCCTCAAGTGCACACTGAATTATTCAATGCAACTATTGGTGGGCTTGGCCTTACCGGTGTTGTAGCTTGGGCGCAGTTACAACTTATACCCATAGATTCCAGCTTAATAACTACAAGAACAATTCGGTTTGAATCTCTTGCTGAGTTTATGAGCCTCTCAAATGAGCTCGATAAGACGCATGAATATTCGGTTGCATGGGTTGATTGCACTGCAAAGGGTGAATCTGTAGGTCGTGGTGTATTTATGGTGGGCGATCACTGTGCAAGCGGAGATTTGAAAGTTAATGTTAAATCTAAATTAAATGTACCTTTTGCACCGCCAATTTCCGCTGTTAATCAATTAACTTTAAACTTATTTAATGCAGCTTATTTTCATAAACATAAACCCAATGCCTATTCCATTATGGATTACGATCCATTTTTTTATCCATTAGATGGAATCAATAATTGGAATAGAATTTATGGTTCGCGTGGATTTCAGCAATATCAGTGCGTAATACCTGAATCTCTAGCTGGCGATGCCCTTGCGGAAATTTTGAAATTAATTTCTGCATCGGGGCAAGGCTCATTTTTAGCTGTTCTGAAGCGGTGTGGTGATATTGTTTCCCCAGGTTTACTTTCGTTTCCCCTTCCTGGGATCTCCCTTGCGCTTGATTTTGCGCAGTCCCCATTTATTAATGACATACTTTTTCCACAGTTGGATCAGATCGTAAAGCTAGCCGGAGGCAGGCTATATCCAGCTAAGGACGCACATATGTCAGCGCAACATTTTCAACATTTTTATCCGAATTGGCTCGAGTTGGAGCAAATTAGGGATCCTGGAATTAATTCTCATTTTTGGCAAAGAGTATCAACAGCATGAAAAAAATATTAATCATTGGTGCAACATCCGCCATGGCTAGAGCATATGCAAAAATATGGGCAAAGCAAAATGCATCGTTTTATTTAGTTGCCAGAAACGCAGAGAAACTACAACAAACGGCAAATGATCTTAAGATATTAGGTGCTTCAGAAGTTCACACGGCAACCTTGGATCTAAATGATATTGATCGACATGATGAAATACTTTCAAATTGTTTTGATTCGTTCAAGGCAGTTGAAGTTGCACTGATTGCCCATGGGACTTTACCCAACCAAAAAGATTGCGAAAACGATGTAAATGTTGCGTTGGAAGAGTTCAAAAGCAATGGTCTTAGTACCATAGCCTTGCTGACTAATTTGGCCAATCGATTTGAACAACAACACTTTGGAACAATTGCCGTTATTACGTCAGTGGCGGGTGATAGGGGCCGTCCATCAAATTATTTGTACGGGTCAGCAAAGGCTGCTGTAACAACTTTTTGCGAGGGGTTGCGCGCGCGAATGTTTAAAGTGGGCGTCCATGTTTTGGATATTAAGCCAGGCTTTGTAGATACACCCATGACTCAAGGACTGGATTTGCCAAAAGCCTTATTGGTAACACCTGACGTGGTTGCCAAATATATTGATGCAGCAATAAATAAGAAAAAGAATAGTGTTTATACTCCCTGGTTTTGGTTTTTTATTATGACACTTATTAAGTGTATTCCAACTCCAATATTCAAACGTCTGGGGTTGTAATTAATGGATGCCAAAATACCCCTGTTATTTTATCGTTGCGCAGCATTAGTAATAATTATTTCCTCTCTTATCGGCGGAATTAATTACTACACCCCCGTTCCATTTTGGGATATGTGGGATGGCTATTTGGGCTTTTATAATAATGTTTTGAATGGTCATCAGGAAGCATGGTGGGCGCAACACAACGAACATCGCATTGTATTATCAAGGATTCTTTTTTGGGTAGATTTAAAATGGTTTGAGGGATTAAGTCAGTTTTTAATAGTGAGTAATTATTTGCTCATTACCTCATCATGCATTGCCTTTTATGTGGCACTAAAAGATGTGGTTGGTATAGGTAACAATTTAGCACTAAAAATATTGGGTTTGGTGTGCGTTGCGTTGTTGTTTTCGTGGATGCAGGAAGACAACATGACATGGGGCTTTCAGAGCCAATTTATATTGGCGCAACTTTTGCCATTATTATCTTTTATACTTCTTCAAAAAGCAGCTGTAACAGAGAAAAGCTCGACAATATTTTTTGTCGCAGCATGCGCTCTAGGGTTGTTGTCTACGGCAAGTATGGCTAATGGAATTTTAGCCTTACCTCTTATGGCATTAATGGCATTATGTCAGCGACAAAATTTCATTAGAGTAGCGACTTTAGCAATCTTATCTATAGTTAGCATCAGTTTATATTTTACTGATTATCGCTCGCCCGCCACACACGGTTCCTTGAAGGATGCGCTACTGTCAAATCCCATAGGTATGGTGAAGTATATTCTATTGTATCTCGGTAGCCCGGTATATTATATGACGGGTAAAGGTGCCGCTCATGTTGCGCAGTTATTTGGATTCTTCTCAATAATTAGCACTCTATATTTTTTCCTACAGGCAGTAAAAAAACCGTCGATTCATGCTTGCTCTTTCGCGATGATATTTTTCCTAATATACATTGGTGGTTCTGCTTTCGGTACGGCGGGCGGAAGATTGGTTTTTGGGATAGGCCAAGCGTTATCAAGTCGTTACACTACCCCTGTATTAATGGCATGGTGCGCATTAATTGTACTTTATTCGCCTTATCTTTCGAAAAAAATAGCAGAAAATAAAATGGGTATTCATGTAGGAATTTTACTTGTTTTCATTTTATTAATACCCATTCAATATCGTGTATTCGATTCACAAAAAAATAAAAATTTCGAAAGGAATATTGCTGCCTTAGCTCTAGAGTTGGGTATAAAAGATCAACAGCAAATTGTAAATGTATTTCCATCCGCTGACTGGGCGTTAAAAATAGTTAAAGAGCCGGTTGACAGGAATCTATCGATATTTGGTGTTGCACCACTAGTAGATCTAAATACAAAAATGGGATCCCCATTAATAGTTAAAGAGCAGGTAGCATGTCTGGGTAGCTTGGATGAAACTCAAACTTTCGAAGATGGAGGTTTTGTACGTGTCCGGGGCTGGATTTTCAACGTAATTAATAAACAGACGCCGCAGTTGATTCATATCCTGGATCAAAATAAAAATATTATTGGTTTTGCATTATCTGGTCAGCATAGGCCTGATGTTCAAAAAGCTATAGATGTAAAGGCTGAATACTCCGGTTTTAAAGGCTATATCCTCTCTACCAAAGTAAATTCTGCAATATCCCTATTTTCAGATTCTTGTGCTTTAGCCATTCCAGCCTCTTCGATACCTTATAACCTTAAGGCCGAAAATATATCCTTGAGTCATTTAACCGTAAGTGCAACGCAAATTGAAGGAAAGAACGATTGGGTTGGCACTGACTACTACAAAACGATGATTGACGGTGTAAAGATATACGGTTCATTTATTCATTCGGATGCAGATATAGGAAAAATTACATTAAATCTTAATCGTGGTGATAAATTTTATTATCGTTCTGGCCCAACAGGAGGGCGGCAAACTTTAAAAATAAATGATAAAAGTTTTCCAACAGTGGTGTTACCAGTTGCTATAGAATGGACTATACTTGAATTTAATAATCCAAATCTACTAGGCACATTTTCGGTTGATTTAAGCGATTCGGGGGATCAATGGGGCGAGTGGTCCGCAATTGCTGTTTTATCCCATGACGTCAATAAGCCTTAAGCTTTTGAGACCGCTAAACGCCAAACATTTTAATTTTTATGGTTAATAATGTGAATGTAATTTTAACGCGTAGTTAATAATTAATTCTCTTGTATCGTTAGTAAATTTTTGGATATATGACTTTTATGCTTAGTAGGTTAACTAATATTTTGATACCCATTTTATTAGCTGCATTGGTTTTTTATAAATTTGGAATTGTCCAAAGCGAACACTCACATGTTAAAGCATTTAAATTTTTGGAAAACTATAGCAACTCTTCTGTTAATTTGAGCGAGGTGGAGATTAAGGGGCTTTCCTTCAAATTTCTATTTGCTCCTTTAGTTAAGTCACCATTTACATTTGATGTGAATTTGAAGAAAACTCTTAACGCGGGAGAACAGTCTCTATGGGTATACGCTTCGCAGGCGAATAATCATGGTCAAATAAGTATTCAATACGATAATAAAATCATTGGAGTGGTAGATAACCATTTAACTGAGAAGCTAAGCATACCAGTTCAAAAGTTATCCTATGTTGGTGATGTGACTATTCAAGGCGGAAAAACGTTATTGAAAGTGACTGGGTTTAACTCAGATTACACCAGCCATTACGCTGAGTTGGGGCTGATTGTTTTTGCACCTAAAGGAATGAGTGGTGAGCAGATTCTTAATGTTCTGATGAAAAAGGATACGGGTAATCTTTTTGATTTCGGATTGATATTGCTACTCTTAGCTATATCTTATTTTATCCTGCGATATATTCTTGATAATTTACATACATTAAAAGACAACATTATTCACGCTTTTGGATCAACAGCCACTCTACTCATATGTATCTGCACTACGTTATACATTATATTTGCGGCACCTGCGCAATCTTTATTAATACAAGATCAAAATATCGTGCAGCGAGGTAATTATGAACAAGTTATTGATTCAAAATTTCATAATGCCATCTCGGAAATTAAAGCCCTCCAATATAAAATTTCACCGGCTCGATCAAGTATTGATGCCGTACCTGAAAGGTTACAAACTAGTTCAGGGTTTTTAAATTCTGTCATATTTAGAGTTGATCAAAAAGCAAATAATACAAGTATTTCAAAGTCTATATTGTTCGGAAGCATTTCTGATATTCAAGCTATTCATAGTGGCAAATTTAAAAATATTTGTGCGTGTCTCTTATTGCTGATCATATTCGCATTTTTACTCGTAAATGCAACATCTGTAAAATTTCCAATTTATATTTCACTTGCACTCATATCATGTTTGTCAATTTTGCTAAGTTTGAGATTGTCACAAGGGTGGGACGAATTTTTTATAAATCTAAGACATTCCTATATGTTGTTGAACCATGGTGTTTATAGCATCAATGCGCACTCTATGATTGAGGCTAGCGTGGACTTTATTCCGCTCATAGGCACAACTGCTCTTGCACTTACAGGGCTTAATTTAATTGATGCATTTATCGTTATTTCGTTGTTGGGTAACTTGTGTGTTATTATTTTTTCTTACCTAATTGTAAGGAAGGTCACTAAAAGCTCTGTATATGGAATAATTATATCCTTACTCATCGGCATATATCCCAACGTGATTTGGGTGGGTGCAACTGGATTTTCCGCTGTGCTTTTTTCAGGTTGGATATTGGCGACCATTTATTACTTATTTTTTACAACCCAACGGTTGGTTGGTCTGATATTGTTGTCGCTATTGACATTGGTGCGTACAGAAGGTGTTTTATTTGCGGGCCTGCTTATGCTTTACATGTCCTTCATGGAATTGCAGTGGAAATCATTAAATAAAAATTATCTGATCTCTTTTTTTAGGCGCCTGTGCATAGAAATATCTGTGGTATTTGCGCCTTTTGTAATATCGCTTATTGTCAGGTATTTCTTATTCGGCAACGCTATTCCTACCCCCATTTCATTTAAAAATACAAACTTTGACGCTTCATATTTTGCAGCAGGACTTGGCCGTTTTGATGAGATGATTTCGACTCATGATTTCCATATTTTGATTCTAATAACCATGTTTTTCTTTTTGGCAAATTGCTGGATTGTTAGAAGACGTGATGGTTTTGAATTATGGGCTACAAATATTCATAAACTAATGGTCTTAACGGCTATTTTGTTTGCATTTATAGTCCCTTATTATATTGGCGGTGGTGATTGGTTTCCACCGGTCTGGAATAGGTATGGGCTGCCATTTAGTCTCATATTGGTTATAACTCTCTGCGTGTTGTTTTACGGTGCTTTTCTAGTGAACACTAAGAAGCTCCATGGTATTCTCGCAATTGGATTGTTTTTTTCGATTCTCCTGTTTGGTTATCAAAAATCTCTTAGTCATCGTACTGACAATTATATAAATGTTACTTTAAAAAATTTAGATAATCCATCCAGCGTAAGATGGGGGCGTGTAGATAGTTTTGCATCATTAGGTTCATTTTTAAATCGTACTTTGCCTGAAGATGCGGTGGTATCGAGTCCTGAAGAAGCTACAATAATGTATTTCTCTAAACGGGAAATGGTGGGTCTTTTGGGGGTTAGTAATCCAGAAATGGTTAAAATGCCTCTACAACCTAAATCACCTGGGGACATTTTGCATCGCAAGCGCGCGTATGTTTCAATTTTTAAAAATCGACCTGACGTAATAGCATTATTCGATCCTGTGACTGTGGGGGATTATGGTGATGTGGCTCATCTCGATGAGAAAATTAATTATTCATTGCAGCATAATCTTTTCAATAGTGCCGAAGTTGACATTGCCTATTACAGAGTAGGCTCATTTAAAGCATTGGAATTAATGGGCTATCACCATGTTACAATCTCTTATTCCGATCGACTCTTTAGTTTATTTATCAATGACAGAATTTACGATAAATTTAAAATGAATGTTCTTGCAATCGGATTTAAAGAGTTTGGATCAGCTTCAATACCTTATACTGTTAGTTCTGATGTTTCAAAAGTATATGTTCCAGCTGTCGATGAAATAATGAAAGATCTTTAGGAGGCTGTAATGGAATTTTTAGCGCATCGCGGTTTGTGGTTTGAAAAAAATGAGCGGAACGACTTGGCAGCCTTATTTCGCGGCCTTGTTGATGGTTATGGTTTGGAGACAGACATTAGAGATCTTGATGGTCAGTTGGTTATCTCCCATGATATTCCGCTCAAAGATACCGTTGTTTCAGTGGAAGAGCTATTTAGCTTTTATACAAAAAGTTCGTTCTCATCAACACTGGCGTTGAATATTAAATCTGACGGACTTCAAAGCAAACTTTACACAATGCTCATGCAATACAATATTGAAAATTATTTTGTGTTCGATATGTCAATACCAGATACGTTAAGTTATCTGAAGTCCGGCATGAAAACTTTTGCTCGACGAAGTGATATTGAAAACTCTCCTGAGTTGTACTTGCGTTCTCAAGGCATTTGGTTAGATGAGTTGGTAGATGAGTGGGTTACTGCAGACGTTATTGTAACTGAGGCTAAAAATGTTTCTAAGTTATGTATTGTCTCTGGCGAATTACATGGCCGAGATTATAAACAGCAATGGAAACAAATAAAAAAAGCCCTAGATCTGGGTTGTCCATCAGATAAGTTACTTTTATGCACCGACGTTCCCCATATTGCAAAGGAGTTCTTTAATTGAGCAAAATAAAAGCGGTTTTATTTGACATGGATGGTGTATTGATCGACGCAAAAGATTGGCACTACGAGGCGCTTAACAAAGCGTTGCGTCTGTTTGGCATGGAGATTAATCGATATGATCATTTGGTCACATACGATGGATTACCAACTGTAAAAAAATTAGAGATGTTAACGTTAGAGCGTGGATTGCCTGCTGAGCTGCATGAGTTCATTAATAAAATGAAGCAGAAATACACGTTGGATCAAGTGTATGAAAAATGTAAGCCTGTATTTGCACATGAATATGCACTTGCGCGATTAAAAGCTGAGGGAATTAAGCTAGCTGTCTGCTCCAATTCTATTAGAAAAAGCGTAGAAATTATGCTCGATAAGGCAATGATTGCACAGAATTTTGAAATATTGCTATCGAACCAGGACATTGTTAAGTCTAAGCCGGACCCTGAAATCTATACAACGTGCATGCAAATGCTTGGCGTGGAGCCGTCCGAAACGCTTATTCTTGAAGACAATGACCATGGCATCAAAGCGGCCCTTGCAAGCGGTGCGCATCTTTTGGCTGTGCAATCTACAACTGATGTTACTTATTTTAATATTATGGATCGAATTAAATTGATTGAAGCGGAGGGTGCCAAGTGTTGACAATTATTGTTCCTATGGCTGGTAACTCGGTTTTTTTCCCTGATTCCCAATATAGATTTCCGAAAATATTTCAGGAGATTTTGGGGCGCCCGATGATTCAAGTTGTTATCGAAAATTTGATGCAAATTAAGGGTGATAAGCGTTTTGTATTTATTATTAACGATATTGATGCAAAAAAATTTCGTCTTGATAATGTTTTGAAAATGCTGACAGATAATAATTGCGACATCGTTTATCAAAGTGCTCCTACAAAAGGAGCTGTCTGTAGCTTGTTGTTGGGTGTTAAATACCTCAATGCTGATGGTCCTGTGATCATTTCTAATGCAGATCAAATTATTGATCATGATTATAATAAGATCATAAGTTTTTTTAACCAGCCTGATATAGATGGCGGTGTTGTATGTTTTGATTCTGTTCATCCGCAGTGGTCTTACGCAAGGGTTGCTGGGGACAATCTACTTTTAGAGACCGCCGAAAAGGAACCAATTAGTCGTTACGCAATTGCGGGGCTTTATTATTTTTCAAAAGGGCGTGATTTCGTTGAAAGCGCCATGCAATCTATAATGAAAGATCGCAGCCATGAAGGCGTTTATTACACTTCATTAGTGTTAAATGAAATGATTTTAAAAAGAAAAAAATTAATGACTTATTGTATAGAAAAAAATGAATATCGTTCATTTTATTCTCCAGAAAAAATTCAGGAATACGAACAGCGCTCAAAAGGTACTTTGAAATGATTAATATAGTTATACCAATGGCAGGGCAGGGCTCTCGGTTTGCAAATGCAGGTTATAAAACTCCTAAGCCTTTTATTGAGGTTAATGGTAAAGCATTGATCGAGCTGGTGCTGGGCAATCTTCAATTTAAAGATGCCAAATATATTTTACTGGTGCGTTCGGAGCATCTTGAATCACAAAAAGAAATAGTAAAAAGAATACAAAAAAATTATGACGTTACATTTATTCCTGTAAATAAGCTGACAGAAGGTGCTGCTAGCACAGTTCTGCACGCGCATCGGCTTATCAATAATGAAACGCCACTCCTGTTAGCTAATTCAGATCAATATATTGAAGCCAATATCAGTGACTACATAACAGATTGCCAGCAGCGTAATCTCGACGGCTCGATTTTAACATTTGTGGATAAATATCTTGATCCTAAATGGTCTTTTGCAAGAATTAATTCTGATAATTTAGTGGTAGAAGTTAAGGAAAAGTCTCCTATATCTGAACATGCGACAGTCGGTTTATATTATTTTTCACAAGGTAAATCCTTCGTTGATTCTGCTTTGGATATGATAGTTGCCAACGAGCGAGTAAATGGGGAGTTTTATACGTGTCCCGTATATAATTATGCTATCGCTGAGGGACAGCGAATTGGTATTTATTCTATAGAACAAGAGCACATGCACGGCTTGGGCACTCCAGAAGACTTGAATGAATTTATTAAGAAGGGTCTATGTCCGTAGTTATTGTTCCGCTGGCAGGGCCTGATTTTTATACGCCTGAATTTGGTATTCGGCCGCTATTTCCGATGCGTGGCTCTACACTCATTGACTATGTGCTTAATAAGCGCTCATGGATGCCTGAGGTGCGGAGTGGTCAAGGGCAACTTATCTTTGTTTTACGAGAGGTCGGGGTTTATACAACGCAAACACTTGAATATATAAATAAATGTTTCCCGTTTGCGTCTACAGTCGTTTTAGGTGATCTTACCCATGGTGCATCATTTTCTGCACTTGCAGGTTTGAGTCTGACAAAAGAATTTAATACCCCGGTAATTATAGATCTTGCGGACATCGATTATGAGTTGACGTGGGATCATGATAAATATTTTCAGACTTATAAAAATGTCGATGCAGTTGTACCTTATTTCACTTCGGATAATAAAAAATTTAGTTATCTGAAACTTGATGGGGTTCGCGTGCTGGAGGCTAGAGAAAAATTTGTCATTTCTTCAAATGCTTCCTGTGGTGTTTATTATTTCCGTAATATTGATGCATATTTACGTGCGCTGATTTTTTCTGTTCAAACTCCGGGAATTTGTAAATACAAAGAATCATTTTTTGTATGTCCGTCAATCAATGGTTTAATTGCAGGTGACCGAGAAGTTCATGCAATTAATGTAAATAACGTAGAGCCTATTAGCGCTATGTTTCATAGTGCACCGTGAGAGAAAAATTATGTCTTTCAGTTTAATCATCCCTCTCTGGAATGAGGGGAATAATGTAGCGGAACTGGTTCATGCGATAGCAAAAAGTGGTTTAGCTGAAAATGGAATGAAGGAATTAGTCCTTGTGAATAATGGGTCAGGCGATAACACCGGTGAACTGGTGGATACTGCTTCGTCAATGTATTCTTGGATAGTTCCTGTGCATCTTGATGTTAATCATAATTATGGCGGCGGCGTATACGAAGGTTTTAAAAGGGCAACAACAAATGTGTTTTGTTATATCCCGGGCGACCTTCAGGTGATGCCAGAGGATGTTGTCAGGGTTTATAAATCATTCTTGGAGAGTAAAGAGCCTTACGATAAATTATTTATCAAGGGCAATCGTACGGTTCGCCATGATCCTTTGCAGACTCAAGTTGTGAGTTGGGTTTATACCGTGTTAGCAAACCTGATCCTTCGTTTAAAAATAAAGGATGTAAATGGGTTGCCTAAAATGTTTCATCGATCTTTAATGGACTTAGTTCCTACACAACGAATGAAAACATTTGTTTTCGATTCCCAGATTATTTCAATTGCACGTACCAATAACTGGACCATTAAAGAAATCCCAGTCACTTTTCACAGTCGTCGAGAAGGCGTATCTAGCTGGTCGAGCAAACGTATACAGGTTTATATTCAAGTTTTTCGCCAATTGTTAGCACTGAGATCTCTTCGTCGTGCAGAAGGTGTTCCTTTGGAGCGGCTTAGATGAAATATCTAAAGCTTTTATTAAAGCTCAGTATTACGTGCGTCGTTTTATGGTTTGTATGGAGTCATGTTAATTTATCTCAGATCCAATCAATATTGACAAATCCTTGGTTATTATCTGTCATTCCAATTTGTTGGATTATAAATCAATTATTTACCTCATTACGTTTGTATTCAATTGTTAAAGCATTGGGCCGTCCCGTTCATCTTTTTGATGTTATTCAAGCCAATTTAGGTTCTCTATTTATTGCTAATTTGATGCCGGGTGTTGTTGGGGGAGATGTCATTAAGTATTTTTACTTAAAAAAGAATGATCCCTCAATATCTAAAGTCCAATTGGTTTTAATCTTAATGCTTGACAGAATATTGGGCTTGTTTGCAGTTTTGTTTTGGTGTTCCATCTTTAGTTTTTTTATTGATGTAAAAGCTGTGCATAGCCAGCTGAGTTATTTAAACCTTCTTACCTATATGCCATTCGTTATGTTTATTTTTGTATTATGTTTTTTTCTTTTATTTAATACATTCATGAAATTTTTTTCTAAATACAATTTTCCCCCAATGATTAGAAATTTAATTGAGGTGTACGAGCATTTTGTGAAGAGCGCCAATTGGCGTTCTCTATTATTAGTCATGTCGTACAATTTTTTTGCGGTTTTTATACTGCTGTTGGGGCTTGTCTTGGTCGGCGGATACCTGGAATACCAGCAGATTGGTGCACCGATGATTTGTTTTCAATTTTTCCTCATACCATTAGTGTTAATTGCTGCCATGTTACCCATAACTCCGATGGGAATTGGTGTGGCGCAAATAACCATGGCAGCTGCGTATGAGTTATATGGGTTAACTCCAAGTGTTGGCGTTTCGGTGAGCACGTTAAGTCAATTGGGCCTACTGTTTGTTTCTGTATTTGTAGGTGGAGTATTTTTCTTGCTTGGCGATACACGCAAAGCCATCAAGGCGGAATTAGGGTCTAGTGGACAAACTAGTTAACTTGGTTGATGCTCATTAAGTAATTAATCATTGTCCATTTTTTCTAGAATGATGTCGTGGTAATCAATAGCAATGAACCTGCGCTTATTGGATGAGCGGAGCTTTTTTGCAAAAAGCCATACGATTTTCTGAGCCATACTGAAAAAATTGCCCCATTATAATTCCACGAATATGACGTAATGATTTCAGCTAACGAAGATCAGTGGGGGGAATGGTGTGCGGTATATGTGCTTGGCCAGTATGAGTTTAGTAAATAGGACATTAATATGAAGTTTGACCGTAAAATCGTGATACCTGGCGGTGCTGGTTTAGTTGGCCAAAATTTGGTTGCGCATTTAAAACGTGCTGGGTACAAAAATCTTATAGTATTGGATAAGCATAAAAAAAATCTTGAAGTACTTAAGCGCTTTCATGACGATATTATTATTGAATACGCCGATCTTGCTGAGCCGGAATCCTGGGATAGATATTTTGAAAATGCAGATGTTGTTGTGATGCTTCAGGCACAAATTGGTGATTTAAACCCTGAGCCCTTTGTAAGAAATAATGTTACCTCTACAGTAAACGTAATAGCCGCTATTAAAAAATATAATGTTCCTTATACCGTGCATATAAGTTCATCTGTCGTTAAATCTGTTGCTGATGATCATTATACAAATACAAAAAAAGAGCAGGAGCAAATAGTAATAGAGAGCGGTATTAATTGTGTGGTGCTTCGTCCCACATTAATGTTTGGTTGGTTTGATAGAAAGCACCTTGGCTGGCTAGCTCGTTTCATGGCGAAAGTGCCAGTTTTTCCAATTCCTGGAAATGGAAAATATATGCGGCAGCCTCTATACGCTGGTGATTTTTGCAGCATCATCACCAGTTGTATAGAAAAAGAAATATCCGGCGAGGTATATAATATCACTGGGCTTGAACGAATTGATTACATTGATATCATCCGTACAATTAAACAAGCAACCAATACAAAGGCCATAATTTTAAAAATACCCTATTCAATTTTTTATGTATTATTAAAAGTATGGGCAATTTTCGATAAAAATCCTCCTTTTACTGCTGATCAATTAAAAGCGTTGGTTGCTCACGATGAATTTGAGGAAATCAATTGGCCTGAAATATTTTCTGTTAAAAACACCTCTTTTCAACGGGCGATTCAACAAACATTTAACGATCCGGTATATGGAAAAGTAGAATTAGAGTTTTAGCGAGGTTTATTTTTTTATCTGCAAAGCTAGAAATACCATTAATTAATGATTTTATTTTATCGTGTCAAATAATTGGATAAAAAAATCACATTTATATTATCTCATTTATAAAATTATCCTCCTGATTTGTTGAGAATAACTATGAAGCAAGAAAGAGTTGCTGTGTTAGGCGCTGGCCCCATGGGGCTTGCGGTTGCGTACCAATTAGTGAAAGATGGTCATATCCCCATTATTTTTGAAGCAGATGATAGGGTCGGCGGTATGACGGCTACTTTTGACTTTAATGGCTTGAGTATTGAGCGGTATTATCATTTTCACTGTATATCGGATAAAGATTTTTTAACCGTTTTGGATGAGCTCAATATTTCTGAGAAAATGCATTGGGTTCCCGCAAAAATGGGATATTTTTATAAAAATAAAGTATCTCCTTGGGGTAATCCTATAGCTTTATTAAAATTCCCCGGTCTTAGTTTTATTGCCAAATTTCGTTATGGGCTGCATGCTTTTTTGTCTACTAAACGCAATGATTGGAAACCATTAGATGGTATAGATGCTTCTGCTTGGATAAGACGTTGGGTCGGTGCTGAAGCTTATGATGTTTTATGGCGAAAACTTTTTGATTATAAGTTCTACCATTTTTCAGACAATCTCTCAGCTGCTTGGATTTGGAGTCGTATTCGTCGTATTGGCAGATCCAGATATAGTCTTTTTAAAGAAAAGTTGGGCTATTTAGAAGGAGGTTCAGATACCTTTCTGAAAGCTATGAAAAATTATATTGAGCTTAATGGTGGTGAGGTTCGTTTAAATTCTGCTGTTGAAAAAGTAGTGATTGAAGACGGGTCGGTTAAGGGGGTTGTTTCGAATGGCGTTGAATATTCCTTTGATCGTATTGTAAGTACTATACCTCTACCCTATGTACCAAAAATAATTCCAGATTTACCTGTGCCAATATTGAATAAATATCGGGCCTTAAAAAATATTGCTGTGGTTTGTGTTATTGCCAAGCTAAAGAAACCATTGACTGAAAATTTTTGGTTAAATGTCAACGATCCTGATATGGATATACCTGGTTTGGTTGAATACTCTAATCTGAACCCGCTTAAAAACCATATTGTTTATGTTCCATTCTATATGCCTGCTGAGTTAGATAAATTTAAAGACAGTGATGACGTGTTTACGGAAAAGGTAAAAAAATATTTACAGCGTATCAACCGCGAATTATTTGATGAAGATTTTATTGATATTCGTGCCAGCCGATACCGTTATGCACAACCTATATGTCAGCCAAATTTTATGGAGTCGTTACCTCCTTACCAATTACCTATTAAGGGGTTAATTGTTGCGGATACCTCTTATTATTATCCTGAGGATCGCGGTATTTCTGAAAGTATTGGATTTGGTCGTATGTTAGCCAAGAAGATTACTTAATGATTAATACATTTGTCAGTAGGGAGTTTTTGATTTTTTTAGTGGCAGGCGGTACTGCTGCAATTGTTAATTTTTTGAGTCGTTTATTATTCAATCAGTGGATGGGGTTTTCTAGCGCCATTATTTTGGCTTATTTATGCGGTATGACGACTGCTTTTATTCTGTCCAAACTGTTTGTCTTTAAAAACAACAAACAATCTATAGGAAATTCAATCTTTTATTTTTGTTTAGTGAATGTGTTTGCAATTATACAAACATGGGTAATTAGCATGTTACTCGCATATAAATTGTTACCTTTTTTTGGTGTAACAAAATTTGTTCCTGAAATTTCTCACCTGATAGGAATTGTGGTGCCTGTATTTACGAGCTATTTGGGTCATAAACGTTGGTCATTTGCAGGGCCTGGATAATGAAATATCGTCGTGCCTCATTTTCTTTGTTTTTTATTTTTTTAGTTTATGTGCTTGCTCTTGTTTATGTTGATAGCAAACATAACATATTTTCAAAAGTTGAAACTGTTTTTAGTCTTTTGCCCCTACTTCTAATGGTAACTTTTTTTTCACTTTTTATAAGATATTGTCGTTGGCATTGGTTGTTAGCGCGTAGTGGTAACAAGGTCCCTTTTATTTTCGGTTACCTATCTTACTTATCCGGGTTTGCATTTACTGCGACTCCGGGTAAAGTTGGGGAGTTATTGCGGATTCGCTATTTTTCACGTCTTGGCGTTAAGCCATCTCTGATTGTATCGGCTTTCATTTTTGAGAGATTTTTTGATTTATTGGTGATTTTACTTATTGCATCGATTGTTGCATCAAAATTTGATTTTTTTCCACTTATCATTGTATTTGTATTTAGTATTATTTCCTTTGTCTTACTCTTTGCAAAATACCCTCAATTGTTATTTAAGCTTATTGTTATATTTAGACATTGTGGTTTTTACAGAAGCGCAAAAGTTATCCGCGTTTTGATGAATGGTATAAAAGGAATTAAAATATGGGGAAAATCTTTTGATGTATGCATTGCATTTTTGTTAGGATTGCTTGCATGGTTCCCTGTTGCATTGTCTTTTTGTTGGTTATTGATTCAACTTGGCATTAATATTCCATTTACATCGGCAATATCTAATTATCCGCTTGCAATGTTGGTAGGCGCAGCCTCGATGCTCCCAGGTGGGCTTGTTTCAACTGAGGCCTCTGTCATCACTCAGCTTGTGTTATTACAGGTAGATATAGGATTAGCAAGTATAGCTGCAATTACAATTAGATTTGTAACTCTATGGTTTGCAATATTATGCGGATTTTTATCAATTCTTGTTTTGGAACCAAAACGAACTCAAGTATCCAATAATTTTAATTGATGTAGATTTTAATATGACAAATGAATCGACACAAAATCTTTTTTGGCAAACCTCTGAAATAACTAGGGCACATAGAGCTCTGTTATCTGGACATAAATCTGTTTTGTTGTGGTTTACAGGTTTGTCCGGGTCTGGAAAATCTACTCTTTCGCAGGCGATTGAGCGCAACTTATACGCCATGCAATGTCGAACCATGATTCTTGATGGAGATAATATACGACATGGCTTATGTAGTGATTTGGGTTTTTCTGAGACGGCTCGCTCCGAAAATATCCGGCGAGTGGGTGAGGTAGCTAAACTTTTTGTAGATGCTGGAGTTGTTACGCTGGCTGCATTCATCTCACCGTTACAAAAAGATCGAGATTTTGTAAGGAGTATTTTAGGGGGCGATAGTTTCTTTGAAATTTATTGCAAATGCTCTTTTGATATTTGCGAATCCAGAGATGTAAAAGGTCTTTATAAAAAAGCAAAAGCAGGAGAGATAAAAAACTTTACAGGTATTGATGTTGCTTATGAAGAGCCTGTTAATCCTGATATGGTTATTGATACCAGTGTACTCACAGTAGAAGAATCTGTAGCTGCAATAATGTCCCTGCTTGGGTCTAAGGGTTTTTTGTACGGCTGAGTTAAAATGAGTGAATCGTATAGTCGGTTTATTTACTAAGAGTTATATATGAAGTGTGCACCACCATTAATAATTTCACATATCCCCAAAACGGCTGGCACATCCCTAAGAAAGTTGGTCGAGGAACTTAATCAAGATTCAATATTTGTTTACGATGGACAGCTGGCGTTAGCTAATCCTAATATTAATTTTATTGATAATTTTCGAAATCAAAAGCCGCCCAGTGTAATGATGGGACATTTTTCATATGGTGTGCATCGGCTGCTGGGAGTAGAGCCTAATTATGCATCAATGTTTCGAGATCCCATTGAGCGAATAGTTTCACTGTACGTTCATTTTAAAACTAGAAAAGATTCTCCATTTTATAATCTTCTGGCTGCGGGAATGACTTTGGCTGATTTTATTTCTAGTGAAATTACTGAGCAGACAAATAATCACATGTGCCGTATCGTTGCTGGCATTGCCCCTGATGCTGGAAAGGTTATTACTAGTCGGTGGCTACTAGATCTCGCTTTGCATAACTTGGATCGGCATTATATTGCTTATGGTATAGCTGAGCAGTATGAAAAGATGATTGCAAAAGTTGCATATGCATTGGACTGGAATGAGTATGAAATTTTTCGTGAAAATGTTGGGGAGCGACCTCAATTTGTTTTGGACACGCAGGCAATAGAAGTAATAAGTAAATATAATCAGTTAGATATGGAGCTTTTTTCTTATATTAAAAGTAAATGTGTATAATTTCGTGCCTTGAACATTGTTGTGATCAGATAAATTTGGTCATGATTTAAATTCGGTAATAATTTAAAAGTTACTACATAAAATCGCATGTCTTGCATGACCCTAGCTGCTAAATGAAAGAAGCAGTCAAAGCTAGCAAATTGTCTGGATATGTCGTTGTTTTGATTAGATGTTATATCAATAAGTTTTTTGCACCC
The DNA here is from genome assembly GCA_040385335.1 of Pseudomonadota bacterium. GTDB lineage: Bacteria > Pseudomonadota > Gammaproteobacteria > Pseudomonadales > Cellvibrionaceae > Cellvibrio. Next base: position 207,449 of record JAZKHP010000015.1, on the reverse strand, counting down.
CTCATTAGTATTGCTGCGATTTTTATTAAGTTGATATTCGTATTAGTCAATAAGATTTTGCTCAAATTTTGTCCCGCGAAGTCATTGGCAGCGCTAATGACGATATTCAACATAGGATTTCTCCCCTTAGGTACTTACTGAGGTTGTATCGCTGCTTGATTGTCATTAGGGCAACTGGTAAAGTGCGCCCCTCTTAATAGGACTATAGCTCAGTTGGTTAGAGCGCTATCATGACATGGTAGATGTCGTCAGTTCGAGCCTGACTAGTCCTACCAAATTGCGGCAAAAAAAGGCGCCTTCTTTACAGAAGGCGCCTTTTTTATCATTTAAACTTAATATCTCAGACTTCACATGGTTAATATCCTACAAAATGTAAAGATTTTACTGACTATGTTGGAGTAAGAGTTTTGGTAATAATGGTTACTCAAGGACGTTTTCAAGGAAAGTCAGTTGGCTAAGGAGGGGGTCAAGGGAAGCGACTAATTGAGTGCCCCAATGTCGTTGGTTTTTTGATTAAAGGGAAATTGAATTGTAGCTCTTTGATAGGAGAATGGCGTTAACGCCAGATGCCAAGGAAGGTTAGGGGTGTTAAAGGATTAGCAGGGAAGGGCGTATCCAGGATGATATAGGATTAGATGATTGGTAGGATTATGGGGCTGCGCCGCAAGGGCAGCCCCTTTCTTTTATCTAAACCGAATGTTTTGGTTTAAATGCCGACCGAGTTTTATCATCCCCTTGAATTTCTACTTCTTTGCCCCATCTTACCACCACAGGTTTTTTAGCCTTTTGCACATTCTTTAATATTTATACCGTACCAGGAGTTACACCATGACCGTAGATGCCCAAAAAGAAACGCGTGGATTTCAAACCGAAGCTAAGCAATTATTACATTTGATGATTCACTCGTTGTATTCCAACAAAGAAATTTTCTTGCGTGAGTTGATTTCCAACGCGTCCGATGCGGCTGATAAGTTGCGTTTTGAAGCGGTTTCTAATGGTGACTTGTATGAAGGCGATACTGAATTAAAAATTCGTATTAGTTTTGATAAAGATGCAAAAACCTTAACGATTAGTGATAACGGTATTGGGATGACCCGTGATGAGGTGATTGAAAACCTCGGTACTATCGCAAAGTCGGGTACTGCGCAGTTTATGCAAAAATTAAGTGGCGATCAGAAAAAAGATGCACAGCTTATTGGCCAATTTGGCGTTGGTTTTTATTCAGCGTTTATTGTTGCGGATAAAGTCGTTGTGACTTCGCGTAGGGCAGGCACTGCAGCATCGGAAGGGGTTCGTTGGGAGTGTGATGGCGATGCAGAGTTTAGTGTGGAAACCATTGAAAAAGCGCAGCGTGGCATGACGGTGGAGTTGCATTTAAAAGATGATGCGATTGAGTTTGCTGATCATTGGCGTTTACGTACAATTATTAAAAAGTATTCTGACCATATCGCTATTCCAGTTGTAATGCAGAAGCAAACTCCAGTAGGTGAAGATGCTCAGGAGCCTGAAGATGAAGTTATCAATACGGCAACTGCACTTTGGACCCGGTCACGTACTGATATTAGTGAAGAAGAATATAAAGAGTTTTACAAGCATATTAGCCATGATTTTACCGACCCTGTGAGTTGGAGCCACAATCGCGTTGAAGGCAGTTTAGATTACACGAGTTTGCTGTATCTCCCAGCGCGCGCGCCCTATGATTTGTATAACCGTGATGCGCAGCGCGGCTTAAAATTGTATGTGCAACGTACATTTATTATGGATGATGCAGAACAGTTTTTGCCATTGTACTTGCGCTTTATAAAAGGCGTTGTTGATTCAAATGATTTGTCGCTGAACGTATCGCGTGAGATTTTACAAAAAGATCCTAATATTGACAGTATGCGCGGTGCCTTAACGAAGCGTGTTTTGGATATGTTATCAAAACTGGCTAATAATGAGCCTGAAAAATATCAGAGCTTTTGGAAAGAGTTTGGTCAAGTGATTAAAGAAGGGCCTGCTGAAGACTTTGCTAATCGTGAAAAAATTGCCAAGTTGCTGCGTTTTGCATCCACGCATACAGAAAAAGCTGATCAGGAGCAGTCGCTGGAAGCTTACGTTTCTCGCATGCAAGAAGGCCAGGAAAAAATTTATTACATTGCCGCTGAAAATTTTAACACCGCTAAAAGTAGTCCACATTTAGAGGTTTTCCGTAAGAAAGGGATTGAAGTATTGTTGTTAATTGATCGCGTTGATGAATGGTTAATGAGCCATTTGGCTGAGTTTGATGGTAAATCATTTCAGGATGTGGGCAAAGGGGAGCTGGATTTAGGAAAGTTGGATTCTGAGGAAGAAAAACAAGCGCAAGAAAAAGTAGCAGAAGAGTTGAAGCCTTTGCTGGAGCGAGTAAAAAATGCTTTGACTGAGCAAGTAGCAGATGTGCGGATCACTCATAGGCTTACGGATTCCCCCGCTTGTGTGGTGGTTGCAGAGCATGATATGGGCGCACAAATGCGTCGTATTCTTGAATCTGCGGGGCAGAAAGTACCTGATTCAAAACCCATTTTTGAATTAAATCCAGAGCATCCCTTAGTTAAAAAGTTAACCCAGGAAACCGGGGAGGATCGTTTTAATGATTTGGCACATATCCTTTTTGATCAGGCAAATTTGGCTGAGGGTGCACAATTGCAAGATCCTGCTGCTTATGTGCAACGTTTAAATAAATTATTGTTGGAGCTAAGTCACTAAATTTTGGCCACTAGTATTATTTGAAATTCGGTCGTATTGTGTTTTATTTAAGGCCTTGGCTATACTCTAGCCAAGGCCTTTTCTTTTATTGCCGCCCTTTGGAGCGAATGATGGAATTTAAACTGGTAACTCTTGCTGCAAAAAAAAATATCGCACTGGTTGCACACGATAATAAAAAGAAGGATTTGGTTGCCTGGTGTCAGAAGCATAAATCTGAGTTAATAAAACATACACTTTATGGTACAGGAACTACAGGGATGATTATTGAAAAGGAAGCTGGAATTGCAGTTAATAAATTAATTAGCGGACCTTTAGGAGGTGACCAGCAAGTAGGGGCATTGATTACGGAGGGTATTGTTAATATGTTAATTTTCTTTTGGGATCCGTTTGAACCTTTGCCGCATGATCCTGATGTTAAAGCACTGTTACGAATCGCGGCAGTTTGGAATGTACCTATTGCAACAAATCAGATATCAGCGGATTTTATGATAGCGTCACCATTATTTAATTCTACTGTGGAGCGCCTGGTTCCAGATTATGAAAACTATTTAATGAAACGCGCAGCGGAAATCGCCAGATGAAATTACTTAACACTCTTGATGAGATGAATGGCCATAGTCAATGCCTGTTTGATCTCGATGACACTGAGCATGCGCTCAATGTTATGGTGCAAAAAATTACTCAGGACATGAGTGAAAAAAAACCAGTAGTGATAGGTGTTATGCGTGGCGCCTTGGCGATGTTTGGATACATTTTGCCGCGCTTGCCATTTTATCTCGAGGTTGATTATGTGCATGCAAGTCGTTATCAAAAGCAATTAGTGCCGGGTCCATTATTGTGGCTACATGAGCCCCACATTTCATTAGCGGGGCGCTGTGTGTTGTTGATTGATGATATTTTGGATCAAGGTGTGACCTTAAAAGCGATTTCGGAAAAATGTTTTGAGTTAGGTGCTAGTGAGGTGAAAATCGCGGTACTGTGTAAAAAACACATTCAAAATTTTACACCTGCTATTGAAGCCGATTACGTTGCGCTGGACGTTCCAGATGCTTATATTTTTGGTTATGGGATGGATTATGAGGGTGCATGGCGCAATGCACCTGGTATTTATAAGCTCGTTATATAATGTTTATTATTCTGTGGTTATTTTTGCCGGAATTTCTACGATAATTTTTAATCCTTTTAATGTTTTATTTTCTGCCCAAATTTTTCCATAATGCAAAGTAACGCTGCGTTGTGCAATAGCTAAACCTAAACCATGGCCACCACTTTCGCGATTGCGCGCAGAGTCGGTGCGGAAAAACGGTTGAAATATATCATCGAGATTTTCATCGGGGACCCCGCTGCCGGTGTCAACGATAACGACAATAAAAATATTTCGTTCCTGTGAGTAATTCAACTGTATATTGATGGTGCCAAGTACAGGGGTGTAATAAATAGCGTTGCGGAGAATGTTTTCAAATACACCTACCAGCATGTTGCCATGAGTGGCTACTAATGCTTCTTCGCAATCAGCAATGAATTCGATGTGAATGGATTTTTCCGCTGTGCTTTCTTTATAGTTTTCAATAATAGTGCTTAATAACGTGTTTAAATCCAGGGTGTCATCTAGCTGCCAGCCGAGTTGATCGTGTACTGGTAGTGAAAGTATTTCTGTAATGATGTTATTGAGGTAATCGGCAGCTTGTTTTATCCGCTCAAGCTCACTATCGACTAAACCGTTGCTGCGTTGTTGTGCCAGGGCGAGGGCAAATTGTAGGCGCGCTAAGGGAGAGCGCAATTCGTGCGAGACATCTTTAATTAAACGTTTCTGTTCTAGCATGGCTTTTTCAAGGCGTGCCGTCATCTGATCAAAGTTTTGTCCCAGTGTGGCAATTTCGTCTTTTCGACCACTAAAGTGTTTACTGACTCGCGCGCTAAAGTCACCGGCAGAAACGCGTTGAATCGTCTCTTGCAATCGTTTAATGCTGCCAGTGAAATAACGAGCTAATAAAAAACAAGCACTACCGCTGACTAAAATGGAAACCAATAATAACGGCCAAATATTATTAATAAATAATTCCCAAATAATATCGCGGTCTGGTCCTTCATCCAGGCCATCAGAAATGGTAATTAATTTAATGCTATTGCCATCGTTCAGGGTGAGGTAGCGGCCAAATAATTTTCGATTTCTGTCCTGAACTTTTTCGTAGGGATGTTTGCTAGTCAATTGAGCGCTGAGTAATAAAACACCGGGAGGGAGTGGCCGTTCAAGCAGATCTTTATTATTGCTATCTATGGCATAAATAAAATACGCAGACCATGCGGGAAATTCACGCATGTCATTTAGAATTTCACTCTGTGTTCGGTTGATACTACTGCCTGCGATTTGAAAAAGTAGTCGCTTGGCGGGTTCCTCCTTTTCTCTAATATGAGTATTGGGTAGATTGTTTTTTGAGGCTATTTCAAACCAGTGCACTGCAATGTTGGTCCCGACAATTATGGTCGCAGTGATTAACCAAAATGTTAAAAATATTTTTAAATAAAGACGCGTCATTCTGTATTAATGTTGATTGTGAAGCGTGAGCATGTAGCCAGCACCACGAACATTAATAATGAGATCTTTATGAGCTCCGGCGCTGATGAGTTTTTTACGAATATTGCTAACATGCACATCAATGCTGCGGTCATAGGGGGTGAGTTTACGATTCAGCGCTTGCTCGGTCATTTCATCTTTGCTGATGACCTGTCCGGCATGGCGAACCAAAATTTCCAGCACACTAAATTCGGTTCCCGTAAGTACAATATCAGCAGTGCCCCAGTTTACATTGCGGTTGCCTAAGTGCAGCGTAAGTAATCCGGAGTCTATTTTTTCCACTTTAGTTTGTATTGGTTCATTGGTATTGGCACGGCGCAAAATTGCGCGAATGCGCGCAACTAATTCGCGGGGATCGCAAGGTTTGGGTAAATAATCATCTGCACCAATCTCTAAACCTATGACACGATCTACGGTATCCCCCTTGGCAGTGAGCATGAGTACAGGGGTTTGATGCGTTTTTCGTAAGGTCTTCAATACCTCGAAACCATTGCGTATTGGTAACATGACATCGAGCACTATGGCTGAAAATTGTCCTTGAATAGCGCTAGTTAAGCCGCTTTCCCCATCGTAGACGGGAGTTACCTCGAAGCCTTCAGTGGTTAAATATTCACAAAGTAATTGGCTAAGTTCTTTATCGTCATCGATGAGCAGTAGTTTATTCATAAGTCATATTATATTTTTAGAGAGAAAGTGTGCGGTAGGCTATTCGTTTGTGCCATTACAATTGTAGCTGTTTAACCTTACTTAACATAATGAAAAACAGAATTTACCAAAAGTAACGAATCCCAAAATTAACTTTCAGGTTAACCAGGATGTTCCTTAAGTGTCTATTGCTTGCGTATGGGCGGTTTTGTTGGGAAAATCGCTGAATATTTATTTCCCAGTTTGTTTTAGAGGTGTTTGTGGTCAAGATAGGTCTTTTTTTTGGGAGTGACGAAGGCAATACTGAGCAAGTCGCATATCGGATTCAAAAACGTTTAGGTGATAATGTAGTAGATGTGCGTGATATTGCTGATGTTACCCAGCTTGATTTCGCTGAATACCATAGGGTTATTCTTGGTATTCCTACCTGGGATTTTGGGCAGATTCAATCCGATTGGGAAGAGTTTTGGGACGATATAGCTGCTGTCGATTTTTCTGGTAAAACAGTTGCATTCTTTGGGCTCGGCGATCAATTTGGTTACGGTGATTATTTTCTCGATGCCATGGGCATGCTCCATGATGTTGTTATTCAGAGCGGTGCTGATATCGTGGGACACTGGCCAACGGAAAGTTATGAATTTGACGCTTCAAAAGCAGAAATTCCGGGGGAAAAAAAGTTTGTGGGTTTAGCTTTAGATCAGGATCAACAAGAAAATCTTACTGCTGAGCGACTGAATCTATGGTGTGCACAGATCCATAGGGAGTTTGGCCTGGATACACCTTTGCATGACATCGAAGACTAATTTGTTGTGGTCACCGTAATGGTGACCATTTTTCTAATTCCGCACACTCGCTCATTAAATATATTTGATGAACTAAATCATTTTTATGTAAAATTTCCTTGCGCAACTAAAAATGCTGTATATAATCACATTAACTGTATAGGCAAACAGATAACTGTGGAGGTATAAATGTACAATCTCACCGCACGTCAGGAACAAGTTTTACAGCTTATTAAAACTTATGCAGAGGAGACGGGCTATCCGCCGACTCGTGCAGAAATTGCTAACATCCTGGGTTATAAATCCCCCAATGCCGCTGAAGAGCATATTAAAGCTTTAGCGCGGAAAGGTGCCATAGAAGTTATTCCCGGTGCCTCTCGTGGCATCCGCTTGCCAGAAAAAACATCCGGGATTCCAATTGTTGGGCGCGTCGCAGCAGGGAGCCCCATATTGGCGGTTGAACATATTGAAGATTACTGCAATATCCCACCAAGTTTTTTCTCTCCCAGGGCTGATTATTTATTGCGCGTTAACGGCATGAGCATGAAAGATATTGGGATACTCGATGGCGATTTGCTCGCTGTGCATCGCACGGATCAAGTGCGAAGTGGGCAAATTGTGGTAGCGCGAATAGGTGAAGAAGTTACCGTTAAGCGTTACAAGCGTATTGGTAATCGTCTGCAAGTAGAGTTGTGGCCTGAAAACCCTGAGTTTGATGTTATACATGTGGATTTGAGTGATCAGGAATTTGTTATTGAAGGTTTGAGCGTAGGAGTAATTCGTCGTGAATAAAACTTATCAATCTTATCCTGCAAGCGCGAACGAAGCTTCTCCCGTATGCGGTATTACGGAGTTAATTATTGCCGATGGTTCATCTGAGCATTTTTCTTTCCTGATGCCAATGATTGCCTTTATAAGTCAAAGTTGTAAAAACCGCTGGGTTACCTGGATAGCTCCTGCGCATGTTACGCGAGAGTTTTTACATTCCTACGGAGTTAACACTCAGTTTTTGCGATTGATTCATTGCTCTGATGAGGCGCGCCGTCTGTGGATTACCTGGGAGGCTTTAGCGGCAGGTAATAGCCACACTGTTATTTCCAGTCCTGGTAAATTAACTGACAAAGAGCTAAAGCAGCTTGAAAATGCAGCTTATCAGGGGCATTGCCAGGGTCTGTTATTAAGGGTGAGATAGTAATCAGGGAGAGATAGTTTAGGGATAGCTTCTGTGCCGGGATAATTAATCATTACCTTGGAGCTATGCTTCAGCTACAAATACTGCGCGTATGGGAGCGGGGTGACCTTCGGCAGTCAGGTCGCTATTTTGTGGATCAAGAAATTCTGGAAGCGAATGAAATTTCATCCATTCCGTTGAATGCTGTTCCTCTATCGTTGTTTTGCCGATATCGACAACGCGAGGGTTTTTGTAACCCATTTTTCTTAGCCAGCTGAGCATAGTTTCGCAACTTGGTAAAAACCACACGTTATTCATCATGGCATAACGGCCTTCTGGTACTAATACATCTCCTAACCCTCCTTCTATAACCAGGGTTTCTAGTACCAGCTGGCCACCAGGGCGTAGCGCCTCTTTGAGCTCACGCAAGTGATCCATGGGTGATTTGCGATGATAAAAAACCCCCATTGAAAATACCGTATCAAACGCCTGTAGCTTGGGTGGCAGTTCCTCTATACCCACAGGCAGCACGTCTATTGGATAGTGATTTCCGGCAAAGTGTTTGATCGCGTGAAATTGCACTATAAATCGTGGGGAAGGATCTATACCTATAACACGTCGGGCACCTGCTCCAAGCATTCTCCAGCAGTGATAGCCATTGCCACAGCCTACATCCAGAATCAGGCGATTCTGCAGGGGGTCTAAATGGGGAATAACACGATCCCATTTCCAGTCCGAGCGCCATTCAGTATTGATGTGAATACCATGAACCCAAAAAGGGCCTTTGCGCCAGGGAATCAGTACTTCGAGCGCTGCTTTTAATGCGGAACGCGTAAGTTCATCGCAATCAGCTGGAATACCAATTTCCACCTTATCTAAAAAGTTATTTGTGCTGCTTTTACATTCAGGTAAGGCGGCCAGTGCATTTAGCCATGTGGGTAAGTCCCCGTACCGCTTTGAACATAAACCTTCCGCTATCTGTGTTGGCAGAGTTTCTGCCCAAGGCGTTAAGGGGCTATCTGATAAGTAGTTTAAAAATGGTTGATAGTTAATCATTGCCGGCGGCGTCTTTAATTGCGATTAGTGAAGCAAAGTTAAAGCATTGAAACCATACATCTACGCTTGAAAAGCCTGCATCTTTAAGGCGTTGACGATGGGTGGCAAGTGTTTCCGGAATGAGTACGTTTTCAATTGCACTGCGTTTTTGCGCAATTTCTAAATCGCTGTAGCCATTTGCACGTTTAAAGTTATGGTGTAACTCAATCATGAGGGCCTGATGTTGCTCATCCTCAAAAGCGAGCTTTTCAGACAATATTAAAACGCCGTTGGGTTTTAGCCCTGCATAAATATCACTTAAGATGGTGTTGCGCTTTTCCACAGCAATAAATTGTAGGGTGAAATTCAAGACTACCATCGATGCGTTTTGAATAGGAAACTCGCACAAATCTGCACAATGTAAATTCACTTTGACTTCAGCGCTATCTGCCGCAATCACTTGTTGGCAGCGTGCAAGCATTGCTTCCGAGTTGTCAACGCCGACAATATGGCAATTTGCAGCCCGGATACGGTGGCGCATAGCCAGTGTTGCTGCCCCTAGTGAGCACCCCAAATCGTAACAAGTGCTTTCAGGTTGTGCGTAGCGTTCGGCCAAATTACCAATCATATTAATAATAGTGGCGTAACCGGGTACTGAGCGTTTGATCATGTCGGGAAAAACATTCACTACTGATTCATCAAATGTGAAAGTTTCTACTTGCGCAAGAGGATTGGCGTAAAGAGTATCGGTTATAGGCATGTCGTTTTAGGATCACAATTCGTAAACTAGAGAAGCTAATCAGTAATCTGGTTTTATCGGGAGCAAGGCGTTAATTGTAACTGGGTTGGTCGAGATTAGAAAAGTTATATCTGCGGTCATCACCTTCGTGTTTTGAGCTATTCTCAAAGCAACCATGGTCTAAACTAAAGTTGCTGTTGAATTATCGCTTGGCAAAAATTTATATCATCCAGATAGCATTCATTGAAATTAAACAAAGAGAAAGTTGATTTATGCCTGATCTGCGGTATGAAAAAATACAAGCGTTGATTGTAGATGATTTTGATAACTTTCGAATTATGCTTTTCAATATGCTACAAGAGCTTGGTATACCTAAAGTTGATATGGCATCGTCTGATCAAGAAGCGCTAGGGCTGTGCGCAACTAATACCTATGACATTATTTTGTGCGATCAAAATTTGGGAAATGGAAAGTCTGGCCAGCAAATTTTAGAGGTGTTGCGCCATAGGCCGAATCTTAATAGCGATAGTATATTTGTAGTCATTTCTGCTGCAGCTAATAAAAGCATCATAATGGCTGCGTTTGATTATGAGCCGGATGATTATCTTACCAAGCCTATTACTCCTCGTACCTTAGAGCAGCGTTTAAGTCGCTTGTTAACGCAGCGGTTATTGCTAACTCCTATTTATGCTGCAATTAAAAAGCGGAATATTAATTTGGCAATAGATTTGTGTCGTTGTGAAATCAGTGGTGTGAATCGCTACAGTAATCATTGTCAAAAATTATTGGGGTATTTGTTATTGGAGGCGGACCGCTGTAGCGAAGCTGAACACTTGTATCGCGATATTTTGGAATTGCATCAGTTAGATTGGGCTATGCTTGGCATGGCGCATGTAAAAAAACGACAAGGTGATTCGTTAAGTGCACAACATTGGCTTGAGGAACTTATACAATTTAATCCATTATGCCTAAAAGCTTACGACCTCTTGGCGGACATTCTGGGTGAGCGCGGAGATTTTTGTGCGCAGCAAGAAATTTTTATGCAAGCCTTAGTGTTTTCGCCGCTGTCAGTTTTACGCCAACAAGAGTTAGCTAAAGTTACATTAAAAAATAATGATTTAATGAGTTCTGTCGATGCGTTTCGCAATGCCGTAAAGTTGGGCGAAAACTCGTGTCACGATAATCTGGATGTGCATATAAATTTTATACGATCGACTATTCAGCTAGCAAAAATAGACAAAAAAATACCAAAACCAATATTGCGAGATGCATTCAAATCAGTGTCTGAATTTACTGAAAGGTTTGGTAAAAGTGCTGATGTGAAAGTGAATGCATATTTGCTGGAATCCCAGCTGTATAACGCTATAGGTGAGGAAAAGCAAAGTAAAGAAGCCATGTTCGCTGCGGAGAAAGTTATTAATAAAGAGTTGGCGCATTTAGCCTTGTCTACAAAAATCGAATGGGTAACTACCTTGCGATCGCAAGATAAAGTCAATGAAGCTGAACGAATAACTAAAGAGCTGATAAGCGAATACCATTCAAACGAAGATGCATTACAAAAAATTGATAGTTTGCTGGAAGAGCCTTGCAGCGAAATGAACAAAGCTTTAGTTGAAAAAACTAACAAGGATGGCATTGCTTACTATGACGCAAAAGATTTTACGCGTGCGATTGCAGCTTTTAATAGTGCCCTACAAGGCTTGCCGCAACATATTGGGCTACGTCTGAATCTAGCACAAGCACTTATTGAACAGTTAAAATTAAATCCGGAAAGTCAGAAGGTTGTTTTGATGACTCGCCAAACTTTGAATTGTGTATTGCAAACAATATCTTCTGCGCACGCACAATATTTTCGTTTTCGGCAACTGGAAGAGTTTTTTAAGCTTTATGACATGGAAAGAAATCTGCCGCATTAATGTGATATCAGGTGATTAAATGAAATCAAAAACCACAGGTATAGACTTTTCATTTGTGCTTGCGTCAAGTGTGCATGATATGAAAAATTCTCTTGGCATGTTAATGAATACTGTCAGTGATGTTATAAAAAAATACCCGCCGCAAAATGCGTCTCATGCTAATTCCTATGCGGTGCTTGAGTATGAGGCGGTAAGGATTAATAGCGAGCTAATACAATTATTATCGCTGTATCATTTGGATCGTGATGACGTTCGTGTGCAGGTTGATAAGCACTGTGTTATTGATATTTTAAATGATCAAATTGCACGAAATGATTGTGTCTTTCAAAGTCATAAAATTAAAGTAGATTTGGTTTGTGATGAATCATTGCAAGGTTATTTTGATGCCGACTTGATCGGTGGTGTAGTGAATAACCTATTGGTTAATTGTGCCCGTTATTGTAAAAGCTCCATACGCATTGCGGCGCACCAGGAGCAGGATTATTTATGCATATCTATTGAAGAAGATGGGCCTGGGTATCCCCAAGATATGCTTGATGCGGCCGCTGCCGATACAGAAATGCAGTGTGGTTTTGCCGGCGGCAGACCGCACCTTGGTTTGTTATTCGCGCAAAAGGTCGCTTTGATGCATGAGTCAAAAACCCACCAGGGATTCATTAGGCTGAGCAATGGCGGTCAACTCGGAGGTGGTTGTTTTAAATTGTATTTGCCCTGAGTCTTACCGCAGTAGCAGAAATCGGTACCCCCAGGGTCTGGTTTTAAGCCTATATTGCTGAGAGGAATATGCAGAAAATGAGAGTTTATTGCTTGAAATGCGTAGTGAGCTATAGCATTATCAGCTTCCGGAAAATCGCTTGGGATTGTTCATTCAATGTTAAAAATTCGCTATAAAAACAATAAATACAACTCGGTATGGCTGGTTGAGCCTAAGATTAGCATTGGTCGTTCTGCAACGAACGATTTGATTATTGATGGTTCAGGGGTAGCCGATAAACATATCGAAGTCCATGTATCTCACGAAACCTTAACACTTAAAAATTTGGATCCGCTAAAACCCGTAAAAGTAAATGCCATGGATGTCACAGGTACTTGCGCGCTTAAGGAAGATGACGAAATCACCATTGGTGGGGTCGAGTTAATCGTTATTGATCCCAAGCGTGAATCCAAGGTTGTTTTACCTGAAGCGGCTAACGCAACTCAATTACGTGCAGTGGTATCCAGCGGCTGGGCGCTCAAGGCGAATCACACTGCATTGGCCAATCGAGTATTTCCATTAAAAGACGTTACTGTTATCGGGCGGGCCAACGAGTGTGATATTAGCTTGACTGCTTCCCACCTGTCTCGCCGTCATGCGCAATTACAAATTGTTGATGGTGCGCTTTTTGTTAAAGATCTCGGCTCGGCTAACGGTACTTTTTTGAATGGTAAGCAAATCATGGAGGCGCGTGTTAAGCGTGGTGATGAGCTGCGGTTTGACTCCCTTATATTTGGGGTTATGGGTCCAGCGGATGAGTTAGCTAAGACTACCGTGCGTAATCCTTCTGCTACGGAAAGCTCTGCCCAGGCAAGAGGTGCAACACAGGAATTAGAAAGACCTATCTCGGTAGCTTCAGCGAACAAATTATCGAGCCATTCAGCAACGAATACTTATAACCTAAACAAAGATGAGTCAAAAAGCTCGGCAGGTAAATTCGGTTTATTGGTTTTAGGAATTCTGGCGATAGTGGTGGTTACGGTATTGTTGACCAGACGTTAAAGAGTAACTAGTTGTGAAAGTGATTTTATATAGCACGGTTGGTTGCCATCTTTGTGAGCAGGCGAAACAGGTTTTGTGGCCACTGGTAGTTCAATATCAGTTTCGATTGGTGGAAATTGATATTGCTGACGATGATGTTTTGATGTCTCGTTATGGTGTACGTATTCCCGTATTAGCCTCTCCCGGTGTAGAGCGAGAATTGAGTTGGCCTTTTAGTGTAAAAGATGCGGATGCTTTTTTTGCAGAATTGTCCGATATGTGATGATCATCCGGGAGGCTTTTATTCATAATAGGTTGTTTATGATTTAGTTGTTTATGATTTAGTTGTTTATGATTTAATAGTTTCGTAAATTCCCAGTTCCTTCATAGTGTTTTCTACCCACGAGAGCGTTTCAAGATATATTTTTGTAAGCTTTTCCGGATTAATATTATGCTGCTGTAAAAAATCCCAATCTATTTGTTCCCATTCTCCCTTCTCATAGTGTTTTGTAATTTCCAGTACCTTCCCTTCATTGCCACGCTGATCAAGAATTGCTTCGTTAATATGTTGGCTGAGTGAAATATCACTCAGTAAGCTTTGGAGTGGTGCATCCATAAAAGCATCAATGGTTGACAGTAGGCCAACCGTGAAATAAGAGTCTGGTTTCATCTTATCGTTTAATTGATTTGCAATCATTTCACACATTCGCGCGCGGGTTAGCGCTGCGACACTTAATTCGTGTGGTTTCCCGCTGAGATTGGACATTATTAGAATATTGACCCAGTTTCTAATTTTGTTAATGCCTAGCAACAAAATGGCTTGTCTGAGGGAATCCACTTTACGCATAGCGCCAAAAGCAGCTGAGTTCACAAGGAGTAAAAGCTTAAAGCTAAGCACGGTATCACGTGCAATCATTTTTTCGATAGTTTCGACCTGAACATTCGGATCATGCAACGCAGACATGAGTTGTAAGACAGATTGTTTGTTATCTGACATTTTGCGACCCGTCATAATTTGCGGGTGCGCTAAAAAGTAACCTTGAAATAAGTCAAAGCCGGATTTTTTACAAAGCTCCAACATTTCATAGGTTTCAACTTTTTCGGCTAAGAGTTGAATGCCGAATGGTCGAATATGATTGATATGCTCTTGCAGTTGTTTGGGGGACAATTGTAGAACATCAAGCTTAATAATATCGGCGTAGGGTATTAGGTGCTGAGTTTCCGGAGTAAGAACAAAGTCGTCCAAAGCAATAGTGTATTGCTGCTCACGGAGGACTTTTAATGAATGTAACATCTCAGCATCAACACGTTGGCCTTCAAGTACTTCGATAACGAGTTGGCGCCGATCGAAGGGAGGTGGTGAAAGAAGTAAGTTGCGTGTAAAGTTTACAAAAGCAAGGTGTTTGCCAACGACTTTTTCAATAGAGAGTTCGGTGAATGCATTTAATAACACCTGCGAGCTAGCGATGTCGCCATTGGTAAATGTAGCTTTATTAATATGGCTGGAGCGGCACAATAACTCATAGCCAATCACTTTCATCTGCGGATCGAAAATGGGTTGGCGTGCTAGTAGCGGCAAAGAATCAGACATAATAATAAATGTTTGTTTGATGAGTATTTTTTTAGTGTAGCTCTTGAGAGTAATTACTGATAGTGATGATGCAATTTTTTGTGACTGAGAACTATCAACTTACTTATGTTGCAATGTATTTAGTGGTGTTTTGGGTTATAAAAACCGGGAAAAAGTTGCATTTGTTGCTTGAGGCGGCGCTGATAATATTGGAGTTCGACTTACGGAGAGGGAGCTGCGGCAATTGTTATTGGCAGGCACAATTTGGCTGCCAATAACAATCGTAAAATAAGAAGATAGATTACTTATTGTTTATAACCCCTGAGCTGCCTCTTGTGACGTAACAAAAGATTGCTTGTCGCCGGAGCGATAGCCATAAATGACCGAATAAAACAAAACGTTTTGTACATAATTACGAGTTTCTTTATAGGGGATTGTTTCAATCCATACGTCATAAGGTAGTTTTTCATCGTTGTTTTTTGTCAGCCATTGTCTTACTCGTGTGGGGCCAGCATTGTAAGCTGCAGCGGCTAGTATGCGGTTCCCCGAGAAGCTGCCAAGCAGCTGGTTAAGGTAATTGCTTCCTAAAGTGATGTTCTTTTCTGGCAATAATAAATCCTGATTTTTAAAACTCACTCCATATTTTTTCGCTGTGGACTTTGCGGTAGAAGGCAACATTTGCATCAAACCCAAAGCGCCTGAAGGTGATTTTGCCCCGGCATTGAATGCGCTTTCCTGCCGGGTTATGGCAAAAATAAAGTATTCACTTAACGAAGTTTGGCGTGCGGCATTTTTTATGTTTTCGGGGTAAACCAGGGGGAAGCGAACCTGAAGTTCATCCCAAAGTTGTGCATCAGCCATAGTTTGAATTGCTTGTTGATGCCAGCCCCAGCGATCTGCCAGGCGCCCGGCGGCAACAATTTCTTCGGTGGATGAGTAGCGCATAGTATGAGCCCACTCACGATTTGAGGCGCTCAGATTTCCCATCAAATACAATTCGCGAGCACGTTGAATGCCGGGGGAAAGCTCAACGGAAGTAATAAATTCCTTGGTTAATTGCAGTGGTTTATCGACAAGACTGTAATCCGACCCTAGTTTGTCGGAGGATAAGAAACCGTAAAAGCTGCGCGTATTGGCGAGATCTGCATAAATCTCCAGAGTTTTTTTTCCTTCAACTTCTTTAATGTTGAGCTTGTCCATAATGCGAGCTTGCCAATAGCTCCAGCGTTCACTTTTCTGGACTTCAGGTGGTAAGCGCGAAATCCAGCGATAGGATTTTTGCCAATCCTGTTTACGCAAGGCTTCGCGAATCAGTGCTTCAAGTAAATCAGCGTGACTTAGGTTGGGGGCCGCCGTGACTAAATGTTCAGCTCTATCATCCTGATCTTGTCGCAATAATTGTAGTGCCAGTAAATAATTAATATGAATGATTTCGTCTTCAGTAAACCCACCTTTTTTCTGATAGCTTTTCCACAAATCATCTGCTTCTACTGCATTGGTTTGCCCATAGCGCTCAAGACCCAATGCAACGCTGGTGCGAGGTTCGCGTAGTTGCGTATTAAAAAGCTCCGTTTGCAAAATGAGGCTCGGTGTTTCCGCTACATTTTGATACTGCAAGGCAAGTACTTGTTGTGCCGGAGTCATTTGCTGAGTGAGGTTGCTGGCCAAAATCATTTCATTTGCCTGAACTGCTTTAATGTAGCGGCTCCAAAGCAATGCTGGGGTCAACATTCCAGCTTGCACCCATTCTATAAACACTGGGTCGCAGGCTTTGGACTGTGCCTTCTCGATATTCCACAGAGGTTCAACGTCCATAAGAGCGTTTTTGTCGCCAGCAGAAAGGCGGGAGCGAATATTCAGGCAGGCTAATTCCGAATCATTCAAGTTGGGGTCATAAAAATTACGATAATCAACCCATAGCTCCTGGCTTGCCAGTGTACGAAGCCAGCGATGACGTAAACGCTCGCTTAAAAAAGAGTTCGGATAGCGCTCAAAAAAAAGTGCTACTTCTTTTCGCGGGAGGGCCATTAGCCTATCGCCTAGCGCTTGATATTCGAGGTAAGGGCGAAGTGGGTAATTTTTGAGTTTGGGTAAAATTTGCTCGTAGCGGGAAAGTTGATTTTTATCTAATGCTTTTTGTGCTTCCGCATAATATAAGCGTTCGGCTTTACGTGCACTGGAAACAAAATTAATCGGGTTAGCGGAAGCTGATACTTGCTCAGTATTAGAGCCTTTGGGAGTATGTCCTAATTTAGCCACAGCATGAGTGGCACCAAAAAAACTAAGCAGGAGACCTAGAGTGTATTGCAGCGACAGGTGAAACAAAAATCGGGATTGCATTTCTAAACCTCAAGAAATGATGTGCATAAATAATATATGCATCTATTATGTCTCTCATTGGCCAATTATTCTATGAATAATTATTTTATTACGGTTAATCAATTTAAAAATTTTGTCAGTTTACCTAGGCGATATCGATCGCTCTAAATTCATACTGTTCCTTTACGATTTCCAGCTTGTCATTTCTCCGAGGTAGTCTGCTGCTAACAGAATATTTTCATGCTTAAGTAGTAGCCTATTTAGATTTATTTTCCAGTTTTTTTCGATTGTATATTGGTATTCGGGTGAGTCATTTTTATGGCAGGATTTTATATCTTAAAGAGTCAATTCGTTTTAATTGTTAGCTCGCAATATTTAGGTCGAGCCTGGGTTAATGGTTATCTACTGAGTGATAAGAATTTTGATATTCGGACCGTTGCTGCACAAATACAACGGTCTGATTAGTCATGAGGACTAGCTGCGTCAGTAATCTTTGCAATATGACTAATACTATTAATTTCTTCCTTGGTTATACCTATTTGAGCGCTTTAATCTATACTCACTGTGGCTGTATCCATAGTCATCAATAACTTTAAAAAGCGGATGGCTGTAAAGGCAATGGATTTTTTGCAACCATAATGACTAAACCGAACGGATAACCTCTTCAATGAGAGAAAAAAAACCATTGTTTTTTCATGGCATCTCATTTCAGTTAGCCAAAATAGGTATTATTTTGGCCTTTGTGCTCAGTTTTATTATGAGTTCTGCTCAGCTATATCTTGATCTACGTCATGAGCAAAGCAAATTAGAGGATCTGATTGCTCGTGTTATCCAGGTTGCGAAACCACCTGCCGAACGTTCTGTAGCAACTTTAGATGAAGAGTTATCTGATGAGGTTGTTAATGGATTGTTACGCTACGGGTTTATTTATGAAGTCATTATCGCCGATGAGCAGGGTAATATTCTGGCCCAGGGAAATAGTCAGCGAGAAGAGGCCCCTACGCGTTGGCTTACGCAAAAGATTTCTGGAGAGACTCGCGAGTACACCACCGATTTAACAATACCGGGTTACATAAAAGGGAATGCCGGCAGCATTCATTTCAAGGTGGATATGGATCTGGCCTTGGCAGATTTCTATGCGCGGCAAAAAATTGCGGTGGTCACCGGTATTTTGCGCAATATGGTGTTGGTTTTAATGTTGTTCGTTGTGTTTTATTTCACTTTAACTAAACCCTTAGTCAAACTTGCACGCGAAATAAACAGTATTAATCCTGATCACCCTGGTGTAAACCGCTTAACTCTTTTACCGCTACACAGACGCGATGAATTGGCGCAACTCATTACCAGTTCCAATCATTTGCTCGATGTTGTCGAGCTGTCCCTTGCCAAGCGGCGTTCAGTCGAATTGGCGCTGCGAAAAAGTGAAGAGCACTTACGGCAAATTATTGATCATTTGCCGGTAATGATCGGCGCACGCAATATTGCTGGTTACTATTTGTTTGCCAACAAAGCTTTGGCTGATGTATTGGGTTTTGCGCCTGAACAAATGCGCAATTTGCATGTGCGGCAGCTACTTAAAAACTCGGTGTTTGATATAGATACCATGTTGCAAAATGACTACCGGGTGATTCGCGGTAACGAAGAGCTGGATGTTATTGAAGAGCGTTTTATGTCTGCCGCAGGACAACAACTTTTTTTTCAAACTCACATTATGCCCTTGGCATTTTACGATGAGAAAGTCGCGCTTATAGTCTCGGTTGATATTACTGAGCGTAAAAATGCCCAAGCCAAAATGGAATTCATGGCCCACCACGATGCACTTACCGGGCTGCCTAATCGCGTGCAATTAATCGAACGGCTCGAACACGAATTGCGTCGCGCTGAACGCCATGGTTATTACGGTGCGGTGCTATTTATCGACCTGGACCAATTTAAAACCATTAATGATTCGCTGGGTCACCCGGTGGGCGATCGAGTGTTACAGGAAGTTGCCGTTCGCTTATTGAACACGGTGCGCGATGAGGATTTGGTCGTACGTTTAAGTGGTGATGAATTTGTCGTTGTCTTGACCGTGCTCGATCAAAATATGGAAACTGCAGCCTTACGTGCGGGTGAGATCAGCGAAAAAATTCGCGTTGTCATTTCCCAGCCCTGCATGTATGACAATATGGAATTGCGGGTAACTTGCAGCGTGGGTGTGGTGGTTTACCCGGATAAAAATAATTCGGTGCATGAATTATTGCGCTATGCCGATACCGCTATGTATCAAGTAAAAGAAAAAGGCCGCGATGCTATTGAGTTTTTCAATGAGGAAATGGCCGAAAAAGTAAGTCGACAATTAGTCATGGAAGGCGATTTACATCGCGCTCTTGACGAGCAGCAATTCCAATTGTTTTATCAACCTAAAATTGATGTTACTACCGGCCATATTACGGGCGCTGAAGCTTTGTTACGCTGGCAACACCCCACTAAAGGTACGATTTCACCGATCGATTTTATTCCCGTCCTGGAAACATCGGGAATGATTATCGATGTGGGTGAATGGGTCTTGACGGAATCTTGTAAAGCGCTGGTGCGCTGGCATAGTCTCGGTTTGTGGCGTGCGGGCATGCGCTTGAGTGTCAACATTAGCCCGCGCCAATTCCGTCGTAATGCATTTGTAGATGATGTCGCGCGCATATTGAATACTTATAAAATTCCGCAAGATTCTCTCGATATGGAAATTACTGAAGGCATAGTTATTCAGCGTGTCGACGATGCGATTACTACCATGACAGTATTGTCAGATTACGGCATAAGTTTTTCGCTGGATGATTTCGGTACAGGTTATTCTTCTATTAGTTATTTAAAACGTTTGCCGGTGAGTACGTTAAAAATCGATAAATCCTTTATTCGCGATATTATTGATGATCGCAACGATCGCGTTTTGGTGGAAACTATTATCACTATGGGACGCTTATTAGATATGGTGGTAGTTGCCGAGGGCGTGGAAGAGGCGGAGCAGCTTGTCATTTTACGGAAATTTGGTTGCCACGAATATCAAGGTTATCTATCGAGCCCTGCAGTTAGTATTGAAAAATTTGAAAAACTTTTAGGGAATAATGATAAAAATAAAGTATAGGAATATATTTTCGTGACTGTGGTTTTAAAGAAATCGTTTTAATAGATAGTTCTAAGGAAATAATCGTCCTAATAAATAGGGCACTACCGTTTCTACTCGCATAATTCGTTCGCCCAGATTCACCGTCGTAAATCCACACTTTTCCAATAAATCAATTTCATAGGGGATAAAACCTCCTTCGGGACCGATGGCAAGTGTAATGGGATAATTTATTTGTGCAGGGCAGGCGACCTCTGTGTAAGGGTGTGCGACATAGGCACAACTACTGCCGATAATTTCTTTTAAGTTGTCTTCTACAAAAGGTTTGAAACGTTTTATCAAAGTGACATTGGGCATTATCGTATCGCGGGCCTGCTCCAAGCCTAGCAGCAAATGTTCTTGAATGGCCTCTTCATGTAACAGCGGTGTTTGCCAATAACTTTTTTCGACGCGATAACTATTGATTAAATAAATCGTTTTCACGCCGAGGGTGGCAATAGTTTGCAGTGTGCGTTTAAGCATTTTAGGACGCGGTAGTGCAAGTATTAGTGTAACGGGCAGTGCTACAGGAGATACTTGTGTTAGCGATATTTCCAAACAAATTTCTTCTGCAGTATGCGCAACAACTTTACCCTTACCCATCATGCCATTTAATAATCCCACATTTAAATATTCGCCCACGGCGACCTGGTGTACATGGGTAATATGATGTAAACGGCGGGTATCGCGGATACTGATTAGATTGTCAGCAATAAAGTCGCTGTTAAAAAATAAAACCAGATTCATAAAGAGAGATGGTGCCCCGGAGACGATTTGAACGTCCGACCTGCCGCTTAGGAGGCGGCCGCTCTATCCAACTGAGCTACCGGAGCATGGTCGTGTTGAATGAGGGCGCATTGTAGGGAATATTGCTTCATAAACCAAGAAGTAGCTGGCGATTAAGGCTTGATTTCGTTTTATTCATTCAGGCTTTAACCACGGTGTGCGAACTATTTTGATTGGTTGTGGCGCCTTTTTGCGTGTAGAGCGATGGCATTGCGACTTGTCCGCGAATAAGGTTTAGTAAATTCGTGAGGGTTTGCCGGGAGCGGCTAATCATCCGGCCATTAATTTCATTGGCTTTTTGGCATTGCAAAAAGTCGCCAGTAAGCGCTTGCCATTGGCTAATCAGTGGTTGAGTTAAGGGCGAGCGGGTTAAGAATTGTTCCCAGCCAGCCAGGGTTGTTTCCAGGTCAGCCGCGCGAAGCAGTTGTTCACGTTGTTTAGCGTTAAACGTAAGCGTCTCAAGCAGTTGATCCTTTTGCATTACAATTTCTTGCAGCCCTTCGTGCTTGCGTTGTTCCATAAGTTCACGTTCAACTAATAGCAAACTCTGCAATTGATTAACCGCAGTGGAATCCTGAGCGTACATCTCACGCAAGTAATTGATGTTTAATTCTGACGTATTAGGGGATGGGGCTTTAAATAGCTGAGACATAACAACCTCACTAAATTGAATAGGGGGCTGTTGTTGGGGTAACAGCCAAGTAAGACAAATGAATCTAGCTTAACAACTCATCTTGCCTGAGCATATTTTCCGCAATGCGTTCAGGGTTAAATTCAAAGCGACCCTCCGCAATAGCTTGTTTAATAGCTGCTACGCGCTCCAGATTGACATCCGGTAGCGAGTTAATTTTTGCTTGCAAGCGCGAAAGATTTTGTGCTTCCGGGCTTAGAACCACATTGTCTTTACTGCTGGATACAATGGTTTCGGTTGCCGGAGTTTGCGTTTTGGCATTTTTGGCCGTTACCGGTGTTGTATTGTTGCTCCGGGCGCTACCAGATGAATTGATGTTGTTTGTGTCTATGACCATGATGTCGTTCCCCAACGATTGCTATGTGTTTGAGGGTGCGATGAAAAAAGCGTCCTCATTGAGTTGTCGGCCAAGGGCTGAAAAACTTTAGCAATGATTTTCAATGTGTAGTAGTTAATTTTTTGTACCTCATAGATCTACTCAAGCTTATGAATTGGTTAGTGTTTTTGGATAAATATCCAATTAGAGATTAGCTACAAAATACTTTGAACCTTGCCAGGGCCAACCACTTTTGCACTGACAATTCGTGTTGACTGGTTATTTTTAACCCTGATTTGTTGCCCGATACGGCCATTACTGATGGCAGTGCCCGTAGTGACTACGCGTATACCCCCCGCTAAAGCCTCCAGGCTCACTTCATCCCCGCGTTTTATGGCTAACTGGGTATTCAGGGCTGATTCGCGAAATGCATCACCCTTGTTGACCGGGTATTTTAGTTCTTTGCCAATAATATCTTTTGGGTCATTGCTATAACCTTGGCGATATTGACTCATATCCAAGACCTCAACACCTACATCTTCACTATTCACGAGTTCGCCGCGTTGTAGATTACGGCTAGCTACTGCCATAGGGCGGAAAACGGTTGCCTGTGCGGGTACCAAAATTGTCCACTGCGAGGTGCCCCGACAAGCGACTTGCGTATTGACGTTGCCGCCGTTATTACTGGGATCTTGCAAGTTATAGGCAAGTGGCTGGTCGCACTCCAAACGCATGCGTGAATCCAAAGCACCTACTTTTATACTGACCCTGGTGGCGTTAGTGCTGCGATATTCGGCCGTTAAAAATTCGGCAATATCGAGCCTTAGTTGTTCAATGCCTACAATGGCGGGCTGGGCTTGCAGATCGTTCGGACTCAGGCTTAATAGGATCAATGCCAGGTTTCCCAGGCTTTTCAGGATGTCCTGGTGTGAGTGGGCGCCGAAACAAAAGAAAGCATTATAAAAACTACGAATTTTCATATTTTGTCCTATCCTCTTTAAAACAATATAGAAACTCACTATCTATCAATTTCGTTGCTGACTACTCATCAAGTTTCTAACTATTTAATTAAAGAGTGCCGGTTTTCAGTCGTTAATAGGGTTGTAAAGGCTGTTGTGAGAAGTAGAAGCAAAGACTGTGCCGCCTGCATTCTTTGTGTAGTTGCTGTTATCGCTGGGTTTACCGAATCAAACCATTAAAGAGGTGCTGGCATGGCCGGTGTATTGGATAGCGTCAATCAACGCACTCAGCTGGTTGGGCAAAACAGATTAGAGCTTTTGCTATTTCGTCTTGGCGGCCAGCAGATCTATGGCATTAATGTGTTTAAGGTGAAGGAAGTCTTGCAGTGCCCTTCATTAAATGCCATTCCTGGACGCAATAGAATTGTCCGCGGTGTGGCACATATTCGCGGTGGCACCATACCGATTATGGATATGAATTTAGCGATTGGTCGCAGAGAGTTACCCGATATAGAAAGTTGTTTCGTTATCATCACCGAATACAATCGAACTGCCCAAGGCTTCCTGGTGCGTTCTGTTGAACGTATTGTGAATCTGAATTGGGGTGATATTCACCCACCACCCAAGGGTGCGGGTAAAGATCATTATCTTACGGCGGTGACGCAAGTTGATGGTCAGTTGGTAGAAATTATTGATGTCGAAAAAATTCTTGCTGAAGTTTCACCGGCAAAAGAACAAGTGAGTGTCGGTGTTGTAAGCGAAGGTATTGCCGAAAAGGTAGTGCAAAAACATGTATTAATCGTTGATGACTCGACCATTGCGCGCAAGCAGATACAGCGTGTGGTTGAAGGCATGGGTATACGCACTACCATTAAAAAAGATGGACAGGAAGCATTTAATTATCTTCTCGATTTGCTCAAAGAAGGCAAAAATCCCTATGAAGAATTAGTCATGATTATTTGTGATATCGAAATGCCGGAAATGGATGGTTACACTTTTACCGCAGAGGTGCGCAATCATCCTTCACTTAAAAAGCTACACATTATTTTACATACTTCGTTAAGTGGTGTATTCAATGAAGCCATGGTAAGAAAAGTAGGCGCTAATGATTTTCTTGCGAAATTTCATCCGGATGAGTTGGCGCGCCGTGTTAATGATCGTGTTCTGGCTATCACGGGCGGAAATTTGCTTGCGGCTACAGATGATGATTAATGTAAAAAAATTGCAAGAGATTAGTCGTGGTAAGAGACGAGTTGTACGAAGAACAAAAGTGCAGTGGTTAAATTTTTTGGCTTTTCAAAAAACAGCTTTCTTTAAAAGAGCATGCAGCAGTGTTATCGAGAAAATATGATTAAAAAAGATCCTCAACCTAACCAATTGACTAAATTAGCGGAGCGCGATGGTGTTGATCAAGCGGAGTTTAATCATTTTCGCCAATTTTTAGAGGATGCTTGCGGTATATCACTGGGTGATAATAAACAATATCTTGTCACTAATCGAATGCGCAGGTTAATGGATGAAAATAAAATTATTAATTTTGCAGATTTGGTGTACGCATTAAAATCAGGTAATAACCGTAAATTAAAAGATGAAGTTATCGATGCTATGACGACTAACGAAACCTTCTGGTTTCGTGATGTTTACCCCTACGATCATCTTAAAAACACACTTTTCCCACAGTTTATGTCGGGTGCCAATAAAATGCCTGGACCAATACGCATTTGGTCGGCGGCCTGTTCTTCAGGGCAAGAACCTTATTCAATTAGCATGATGGTAGAAGAATATCGCCAAAAAAATATGAACACTTTGGTTCGACCCATTCAAATAGTTGCGACGGATTTATCGGCTACGGTATTAGAGCACGCACGCAAGGGCGATTACGATAAGCTTTCCGTCATTCGTGGCCTTTCTCCGGAACGACTGGAGCGTTTTTTTGACAGGACTTCCGAAACAAGCTGGCGAATAAAACCATTTCTGCGCGATAGAATTGAATTTCGTCCCATTAATCTAATGGATTCTTATGCGGCATTAGGCAAGTTTGATGTAGTGTTTTGTCGCAATGTATTAATTTATTTTAATGCGGACTTAAAGCGTCAGATATTGCAAAAAATTCACGCCGCTTTAAAGCCACAAGGGCTTTTATATTTAGGTTCTTCAGAAGGTTTAGCGGGTGCAGCAGATTTATTTGAAATGGTTCGCTGTGATCCGGGCATACTTTATAAAGCTATCTAAAGTTAAAACGATTTAAAATTGAAACGATCTGGAGTTTTGTCGCAACAACTCGACCCAAGCTTAGCTCTTGCCAATGTCCGCTACCCTTGAAAATTATTTTCAATCTCATACAGCTCCAGTGGTAACCCGTCAGGATCCTTAAAAAACGTAAATTTTTTGCCGGTGTATTCGTCAATGCGAATCGGCTCTACCACTATGCCTTTGCTTTCAAGCTCTCGTTTCGTTGCCTCTACATCCGTCACTGCAAAGGCGAGGTGACGCAAACCGCATGCTTCCGGCGTTGATGGGCGTGGCGGTGGATGGGGGAAAGAGAATAACTCTAACTGCGTACCGTCTGGCAAAGCCAGATCTAATTTATATGACTGCCGTTCAATACGATACGCCTCTGCCATTACACGAAAACCCAGAATTTCGCTATAGAAGTATTTCGACCTGGAGTAATCGGAACAAATAATCGCAATATGGTGAATGCGGCTGAGTTGCATGTTGGTGCCCATTTTTTATCGAAGTTGGAATCACGTAAGTATGCGCGCTTCTGCTGTGCTCTGTTAGTCCAGCGAATGTTTGTTAGCGGTAAATCCTTGCCGCTTTATTTTTTTGCCGCTGCTTGGATTGCCGCTTTAAACTGTCAATCTTTTTCAATAAGTTCAATAAAATCAATTGGTTGATGATATTTATGAGTTTGGCACAGGCATTGCAATTGTGAATACAACAATGAAGTATTCACAACAGGTAGAAATGATTATGACAATTTCATTTGAATCAGCATTAGGCATCCACGAGTCGGCCCTGCGTGTTCGCGGTCAGCGTGCGGCGGTATTGGCCAGCAATTTGGCGAATGTCGATACCCCTAATTACAAATCGCGGGATTTGGATTTTAAACAAATGCTTAATCAAAAAACCAGTGAAGCCACATACTTTGGTGCGCAAACCACCAATGCTCGTCATATCTCTGCCAGCGCGATATTCAGTGAAGATGCGGACGTGCTTTATCGCACACCACAACAACCATCCATTGATGGCAACACTGTTGAAGATCAAATTGAGCACGCTGAATATATGAAAAATGCCTTGGCATTTCAGGCAAGTTTTCAATTTTTAAACAGTAAATTTCAAGGTTTAAGAACTGCTATCCGCGGTGATTAATCTAAAAGTGATTAGTGTAAGTTTGGCGATGAGATTTAAAAAGTCATTGAATAAATAGTTAACCTTAGCGAGAAAAATCATGGCACTGGGAAATATTTTTGATATAGCAGGCACTGGTATGAACGCACAAAGTTTGCGTTTAAATACCACTGCGAGCAACCTGGCCAACGCGCAATCCGCGAGTTCCAGTGTCGATCAAGTGTATCGCAGTCGTCAGCCGGTTTTCGCCGCTATACATCAGCAATTAATGGCAGGGCAAGCCGGGACCAATGAAGAGCAGGCCAACGCCGGTGTGCAAGTGTTGGGTATTGTAGAAAGTAGTGCACCGCTTGATCGCCGTTACGAGCCTACGCATCCCAAAGCGGATAAAGAGGGTTATGTTTTTTATCCCAATGTCAACGTAGTGGAAGAAATGACTAACATGATTTCTGCTTCGCGTTCGTTTCAAATGAATGTTGAAGTTATGAATTCGGCTAAACAAATGGTGCAGCGTGTGCTGACGCTAGGGCAATAATCCCAAGTCGTTATCTTAGGTCCAGTGGCCTCGCAGCATAGTCATTCTAAAGCATAGTGTTTTTGAAGTAAGTAAGGGGATAATCATGAGTAACATAGCCAGCACATTTCCTACCACACCCATTGATCAATTGGATATTGCCAAAAAAAATCCGCCTGTCAAAAAATCCAATGAGTTGGGGCAGGATGCTTTTTTGGAACTCATGATTACGCAAATGAAAAATCAGGATCCGCTCAGCCCGCAAAGTAATTCAGAATTTGTAGCGCAATTAGCACAATTTAGTTCGGTGCAAGGGATTGAAAAATTAAATACTAATTTCAATAGTTTTAGCAGCGGATTCCAATCCAATCAGGCGTTGCAGGCATCGTCTTTGGTGGGGCGCTCGGTCAGTGTTGAAAGTAAAACCAGTATCCTGGTTGATAAAGGCATTATTTCGGGAAGCGTCAATTTGCCAGCGGCAACATCAGAGTTAAAAATAAATATTTATAATTCTGATGGCGAATTAGCCGCGCAAATTCCTGCTGGTGCCGCCTCGCAAGGCGACACAAACTTTCGCTTTGATGGCCACAATATTGAAGTTAATGGCGAGTTACTGAAATGGACATCGGGCGCAAAAGCATTGCCGCCAGATACTTATTCGTTTGAAGTCTTTGCTACCCAAAGTGGTAAAGCGCAACAGTTAACCACCAACTTGAGCGCGAATGTAAATAGCGTAACCCTGGGTAGTGATGGCAAGTTAATTTTAAATTTAGCAGGTGCGGGCGCAGTCGATATTGGCAAAGTAAAACAATTTAACTAACGTAGGGGCGCTGCTTGCCGCGCCCTAAAAATGTCAAACAGATATCCAAAAATCAAGGGCGCAGCAAGCGGCGCCCCTACAGTTAAACCAGGAGCTCATCATGTCATTCAATACAGCACTCAGCGGAATTCGTGCAGCCGATACGGATTTAAAAGTTACCGGCAATAACATTGCTAACGCTGGCACTATAGGTTTTAAAAGCTCACGCGCAGAATTTGGTGATGTGTACACGAGTTCGTTATTGGGTGGTGGCCAAGGTACACCCGGCAGTGGTGTGTCGACTTTATTACTGCGTCAGCAATTCAGTCAGGGCAATTTAAAATTCACACAAAATACTATGGACCTGGCGGTTAACGGTGCCGGTTTTTTTGTGCTGGAAGGTAACGATGGCAGGGTTTATTCGCGGGCTGGTGCTTTCGGCCTGGATAAGGACGGCAACGTGGTCAACAGCACCGGTGCGAACCTGCAGGGATTTTTGGCAGACAGCACTGGCGCTGTCAGTGGCATTATTAATAATTTAAGAGTTGATGTTAATACCCAGGCGCCACGCCAAACTACTGGTGTTGAGGCGTCATTTAATTTAGACGCAAACCAACCGGTATTAGAAACAACGGGTTCCAATTTTACGTCTGACGGCACGGCAGTCGGGGTAGCAACCCTTGGTTTAAAATCGACGCCAGTAACTAATGGTTATGTGCCGCAAACCTTAGCTATTGTCGGGCCAACAGGCACTACTGTTAACTATACAAGTATAAACGGCGCTTCAGCGGCGCAAACCGCCTCTGAAATTAATGCGTTGGCTGGTCTCAGTGCCACTGCATCGACCACGGCAACCGTTTCCGCTGCCGGGTTTAACAATGCAAATGGTAATTTAGTGTTGAATAGTGTGACGCTCAATGCAACAAGCATAGCGGGCTTACAAACGCAAATAAATGCGCTATCAACATCCACCTTGCCAGGCATTTCGGCAACTATTAACGGCGGTGGTGATTTAGAGATAGTGTCTGCTGTGGGGGCGAATTTAAATTTTTCATTCACTGGTCCAAGTGCAGCGGGTTCAGTCGCTGTAACGGGCAGCGCAGCAGGTACGCAAACCGTTAATAATTTAACCGATGCAGCAGTGGTAGGCGGTAATTTAGATATATTGATGGATTCCGGTTTTTCAATCTCCAGCAGCACGCCCGCTTCAGGTAATTTGTTTGCACCTTTAACGGCGGCGAGTTTCACCACCGTGAATATAAATCCCTTTGATCCAACTGACCCACAGACTTATAACCACGCTACCTCAGGAACTGTTTACGATAGCTTGGGTAATTCGCATGTCATGCGGTCTTACTTTGTGAAGCAAGCCTACGATGTGAATGACCCAACCACTGTACCGAATCATTGGCGAGTGTATGTGCAAATCGATGGGCAGGACGTGGGCGATCCCGATTCCAGCCTGCCGTCTCCTGCGAATACTTTGCCTACCAGGGCTGTTAAGAACATCTACTTTTCCCCAGATGGCACTCTGGACACCACCCTGACTGATGAGATGTTGATATCCAACTGGACGCCATTGGATTCTCTTGGCAACCCCCTGGGCACTTTGGCACCACTCAACGTGCTACAAGGCGGAAGCATACCGGTAGTGGTGCCGCCATCGAGCTCCAACTTTGCGATTAATATGTTGGGTTCAACTCAATTTGGGAGTAATTTCGGGGTTGAGAATCTTGATCAGGATGGTTATGCCACGGGCCGACTGGCTGGGCTGGACGTAGACAGCTCCGGGGTTTTATTTGCGCGTTTTACCAATGGTGAGGCGCAGATTCTGGGCCAGGTTGCATTAGCTAACTTTAATAATATCGAAGGCTTAAAGCCGGTTGGTAATACCATGTGGGCACAAACCTTTGACACTGGTGAAGCAGTTATAGGTACACCGGGTTCTTCATCACTGGGCGTTATTAACTCAGGTGCTTTGGAGGAATCCAACGTGGATCTCTCAGAAGAATTGGTTAATTTGATTATTGCGCAGCGTAACTATCAGGCGAATGCCAAGACTATTGAGACGGCAAATGCTACTACGCAGACGATTATTAACTTGAGGTAAGGCATACCCCACCCCGGCCCGGCCCTTGGCAGGGGAGGGAGTCAGTTCAACCCGGCGCCGTACTTCGCTAACATGTAGGGAGTCGGCCCCTCCCCCTGCAAAGGGGGAGGCTGGGAGGGGGTTGCTCCTTGACAGTTGAGTGAGTAAAAGCAACCCCACCCCGACCCTCCCCTTGACAGGGGAGGGTGTGAGCTCTTCTCTTCAACAGAATTTGGGAGAGGTTAAAGCGGCAAGCAACGGAAGTTGTTTGCCGCTTTCCGCTTTTACATTTTCCTTTCTGTATCTCTAAATTAAAAATTATCTTTAAATTTCATAAGCTTACCAGCCTTCACAAACTATCTATCCAGGCCGGTCTGACTTGGCACCCCTCTTGCAAAACCTTCACTATCGGCAACACTGCCAAAAAAATAGCGGAGTAAGCATTGTGGACAGAGCCATTTATATCGCCATGACCGGTGCCAAAAACAACATGATGGCGCAGACCAGCCATGCGAACAACATGGCCAATCTCAGTACTACTGGCTTTAAAGCCGACTTCGAGCAAGCGCGCAGCATGGGAGTTTATTACGGTGATGGACAGCCTACGCGCGCCTACGCCTTAACAGAATCACCTTCAGCCGATTTTGCTTCTGGCCCAATGATCGCTACCGGCAACCCTTTGGATATGGCAATTCAGGGTAACGGCTTTATTGCGGTACAAGCACCCGATGGTAGCGAGGGCTATACCCGTGCCGGCAATTTCAATATCGATGCCTTCGGTACCCTGCGCACTGCCAATGGCTTGGCAGTATTAGGTAATTCCGGGCCAATTAATTTCCCACCGCTGGACAAACTGGAAATCGGTTCAGATGGCACTATCTCGATTATCGCTTTAGGGCAGGGTGCTGAAACCATGGTGGAAGCTAACCGCCTTAAATTAGTGAACCCCGATTTGAAAAATATTGAAAAAGGTGTGGATGGTCTATTTCGTCAGCGCGATGGCTTAACGGCGGAAGTAGCGGCAAATGTGCGTGTTGCTGGTGGCATGCTGGAAGGCAGTAATGTGAATGCCATGAGTGAATTTACAGAAATCCTGGCGCTGGCCCGGCAATACGAAATGCAAGTGAAATTAATGAAAACAGCGGATGACAACTCAGCGGCGTCTACGCAATTGTTGCAAATGTCTTAGCTCTATCCTCCTCAGTTAAGCGCCTCCGCCTGGCTGAAGACAACAAAACAAGTTAATTGAGCAAACGCTCAGGAGAAAACCAAAATGATGTCTGCACTCTATGTCAGTAAAACCGGGTTGGCGGCGCAAGATAAGCAGCTATCCACTATTTCTAACAACCTGGCCAACACCAGCACCGTAGGTTTTAAACGTGATCGCGCCATGTTTGAGGATTTGCTCTATCAAGTGCAACGTCAGCCGGGTGCCCAATCAACACAGGATTCGCAATTGCCCTCAGGCTTGCAATTGGGAACGGGTACGCGCGTAGTGGCGACACAAAAACAATTTAGTCAGGGAAATATTCAGGTCACTGAGCAGCCACTGGATGTGGCGATTAATGGCCGTGGCTTTTTACAAATATTACAGGCTGACGGCACTATCGCTTATACGCGCAACGGCCAGTTGCAAATCAACAGTGAAGGGCAAGTTGTGAATAATGATGGTTTGGTATTAGAGCCAGCCATTACCGTTCCGCAAGGTGCCAATCGCATTACCATTGGTAAAGATGGCACAGTCAACGCCTACACAGTGGGTCAGGTTGCGCCACAACAATTAGGCAATATTACGCTGGCTGATTTTGTAAACCCTGCAGGTTTACAAGCGATCGGTGGAAACTTATTCGTGGAGAGTGTTGCCAGTGGTGACGCACAACAAGGTGCTCCGGGTGAAAATGGTATGGGCGCTCTATTGCAAGGCAATCTGGAAAGTTCCAACGTGGATATTGTTGAGGAAATGGTCAATATGATTACCACTCAGCGCGCTTATGAAATGAATTCAAAAGTCGTTTCAACCGCTGATCAAATGTTGCAATACATTTCGCAAAATCTTTAACAGGTTGAGTAAAAATATTATGCGCCAGTTAAGCGTTTTTCTTAAATATAACCACATCCTGTTTAAGCTGGGGGTGTCTGTTTGTGCGATAAGATCGGCGATAAAAAAATTGGCAATGAAAAATATTTTTATAAAAAGTGCAATGGTGTACAGCCTGGTCTTGGACTGCCCAGTGGTAAAAAACCTGGCGGTAGAAAATTTAATTAAAAAATTTAGTGGCGTAGCATTTAGTGCGCTAAGTATTTTTTTGCTAAATGGCTGCATGTTTAATGCTAAACCCCAAGTGGGCGATCCTTTTTACGCGCCGACAATTTCAGCGGCACAAGCTATGCCGCAGCGCACTGACGGCTCTCTCTATCAAGACTCTTATGGTTTGTCTTTATTTGGTGATCGTAAAGCGCACTTTGTGGGCGATGTTATTACCATCACTTTGAGTGAAAAAACAGTTTCGACCAAATCATCAAAAGTGGATGTTTCTAAAGATAACAGCACTAGTTTTAACAGTGGCGCTGACACTTTATTAGGCACTAATCCAACCTTAAAAGGTTTATCCCTGGCAACCAATATTGCCCAGACCAGAAAATTTGCCGGTGATGCAGGCGCAGATCAAAGCAATAGTTTACAAGGTAACATTACGGTCACAGTGGCGGAGATTTTACCTAATGGCAATTTAGTCGTACGCGGTGAAAAGTGGATGACCTTAAACAGTGGCGATGAATTTATTCGTATCAGCGGCATTGTGCGCCCTGATGATGTAGCACCCGATAACACAGTAGTGTCCACGCGTTTGGCCAATGCAAAAATTTCTTATAGTGGAAAAGGTACCCTGGCTAATTCACAGTCCATGGGTTGGATGTCTCGATTTTTTAATAGTGACCTTTGGCCGTTTTAGTGAATGCGCGTTTACGTAAGCCAACTTACTGAGTAACATTTATGAAAATTATCCATTATTTAATGATCGTTTCATTAATGCATTTTTCATTCAGTGTGCAAGCCGAACGCATTAAGGATTTAACCAGCGTTGCTGGCGTTCGCGCTAACCAATTAGTGGGTTACGGTCTGGTCGTGGGTTTGGATGGCACTGGTGACCAAACCACGCAATCACCTTTCACCACGCAATCTTTTAATTCCATGCTGAAACAATTTGGTATTGCGGTACCCGAAGGTGCGCGTATGCAAATGAAAAACGTGGCGGCAGTGATGATCCAGGCAGAATTGCCCGCGTTTGCAAAACCCGGTCAAACCTTGGACGTAACTGTGTTATCCATTAGTAATGCAAAAAGTTTACGCGGGGGAAGTTTGCTGGTTGCGCCTTTAAAAGGTTTGGATGGAAAAGTCTATGCCGTGGCGCAAGGTAATTTAATTGTCGGTGGCTTTGGCGCCCAGGGCGCAGATGGCTCCAGTATTAAAGTGAATATTCCCAGCGCCGGTAGAATCCCCAGCGGCGCTATTATCGAGCGCATGGTAGAAAATAATTTTGCCGGTGGGCAACCGATTGTTTTTAATTTAAATCGCGCTGATTTCACCACGGCAAATCAATTAGCAAAAAGTATTAATACATTATTGGGACCAGATGTTGCACGCCCTATAGATGCAGTTTCCATAGTCGTAGACTCACCGCAAAATCCGGCACAGCGCGTGGACTTTATTGCCATGCTGGAAAATCTTGAAGTGACACCCGGTGAAGAGTCGGCAAAAGTGATTATCAATTCACGCACTGGCACTATAGTGGTGGGTAAAAACGTCCGCGTTTCCCCGGTTGCGATTACTCACGGAAGTTTAACGGTGAGCGTGGCCGAAAGTTTAACCGTAAGCCAGCCTGAGGCGTTTAGTCAGGGTCAAACAGTCGTGGTACCTACTAGTAATTTAAAAGCGGAAGAAAAAATAAATCCCATGTTTAAATTTGCTCCCGGAGCAACATTGGATGATGTGGTACGTGCCGTGAATAATGTGGGCGCATCGCCAAGCGATTTGATGGCCATACTTGAGGCGCTAAAGCAATCCGGCGCGCTCAAAGCAGAACTGGTGGTGATTTAAATGTTTC
The DNA here is from genome assembly GCA_040385335.1 of Pseudomonadota bacterium. Classification (GTDB taxonomy): domain Bacteria; phylum Pseudomonadota; class Gammaproteobacteria; order Pseudomonadales; family Cellvibrionaceae; genus Cellvibrio. The sequence goes on along the minus strand of JAZKHP010000015.1, from coordinate 173,482 downwards.
CTATCGATAGCAATTTCAATCCCGCGGCTTCAGCAACCGCATTGTCGGCAGCGGGAAAAGATTCGCTGATAAAAGACAATTATCTCGATCAAAATTCATTGAATGCAGTGAAGGCCATGGGGCGCAAAAATGACCCTCAGGCATTAAAAGAAATTGCTAAAAAGTTTGAAGCTATGTTTGTGCAACAAATGATGAAATCCATGCGCGATGCCAGTGAGGTATTTGCGGATGGCGATATGTTTTCCAGCAGCGAAGTGAAATTTCATCAGGACATGCTCGACCAGCAAATGGTGCTCAATTTAACTAGCGGTAAAGGCATTGGCCTGGCAACCAGCATGTATCAACAAATGCAGGCGATGCATAACAAAAGCTCGCCAATGGACGCGAGTGATGGTCAATCCAGTCTTGAGTTAATGATTAAACCCTTGGCAAATAATACGCTTATGCATACGAAGGCTAATGAACCGCCAGTTTTGATTTCCCGTGCGGCCATTGTCACTAAGGACAGTAAAAATGCAGTAGCACAAACTCAAGAAGAATTTGTTGCTGCGCTAATGCCTTTTGCGAAACAAGCAGCAGCAGAATTAAATATTAAACCCGATGTAATTTTGGCTCAGGCAGCACTTGAAACGGGTTGGGGAAAACATGTGATTCACGATACTCAGGGAAACAACAGTTTTAATATTTTCAATATTAAGAAAAGTCCGTCGTGGGAAGGAAAAAGTGTAGGCGTGAAAACCGTGGAATATCAAAAAGGTATTGCGCAACAACAACATGCTGAATTTCGCCAGTACAACGATTATCGTCACAGTTTTTTAGACTATGTGAATCTTATGAAAACCAATCCGCGCTACCAGAACGCGCTTGGCGCTGGCGCTAGTTCAGCTGGTTATGCAGATGCTCTACAAGCAGCGGGTTACGCTACAGATCCAGATTATGCAGAAAAAATAAAGCAGTTATTAATGAATGATGCAATTCGCTCGGCGACTGTGACAGACGCTAAAGCTGCGGTCAAATTGTCTGCAGTTGATAGTTCCACATCAAGCTTCCATAGCGGCTAGGAGAAAAAATCATGGCGGGCGTTCTCTCTAATGCCATCTCAGGGTTACAGGCCAGTCAAATTGGTTTGCGTACCGCTGGTAATAATATTTCCAATGCGAATACTGCAGGCTATAGCCGTCAGAATGTTAATTTTGAGACGCGCGTTGAGCAGCGTTACGGCAGTGCAGGTTTTTTAGGAAATGGCGTAAATGTAGAGTCAGTCCAGCGTGTAGTAAACGATTTTGTAATAAGTCAATTACGTTTAGATTCTTCAACTTTTCATCAGTTGGATAAGTACAACACTAGTATTGGTAAAGTTGATAAATTACTTTCCGATACCAACACTGGCTTAGTCGGTGGATTACAGAATTTTTTCGCCGCTCTGCAAAATGGAGCAAATGATCCGTCATCATCATCTGCGCGGCAACTGGTTGTTGCGCAATCCGAAAGCCTTGTCGCACGCTTTAATAATTTACATGAGCGGTTGAGTGCGGTTGAGAAAGGTATTAACGACGAAATTAGCACGGTTACTGGTCAATTAACCCAATTGGCGAAATCAGTGGCCACATTAAATTTGGCGATTGCTACACAGCGGGCAGCGGGAGCAGAGCCGAACAGCTTGCTCGATCAACGTGAGGAATCGATACGCAAAATTTCCGAGTTGGTTTCCGTGCAACTCGTGCAAGAAGATGATGGCGATATCAACGTATTCGTGGGTAATGGTGAAGCGCTTGTTGTCGGTGCCAACGTGAGTAAGTTTGAAGTTCGTAGTGGCGGACAAATTTATTTATCCAATAATCTTAATTCATCCAACATTACCAATGATATTAGCGGTGGCCAATTAGGTGGTTTACTGAATTTTAAAAATGAAGCTTTGGCATCGTCCTTTAATCAGTTAGGACGTGTGGCAATTGTTATGAGTGATTCGTTTAATACTTTGCAAGCACAGGGTTTAGATATAAACGGAAACTACGGCAACGACATGTTTTCCGATATAAATGCTGCAGATATTGTTTATGACAGAGTAAAACACGGCCAAAATGCTTTACCTGATAATCGCCAACTCTATGTGACTATTGAAGACGCCAGTAAATTAACGGCGAGTGATTATAATTTCTCCATAGTTCCCAACAGTTCTAATTACACGATTACGCGCGCAGCGGATAACACGATCGTCGAGCAAGGGGTTTTATCCGGCGCTTATCCTACGGAAATATCATTTGATGGAATAAGCTTACATTTGCAAAGCGGATCTTTTCAGGGCGGTGATAGTTTTACTTTACAGCCAACGCGTAATGCCGCCCGCGAACTTGAATCCATCATTGACCATCCAGAAAATTTAGCCTTTGCAGTTCCTATTCGCACCGCAACAGCAAGTGGCAATATTGGCCGCGGTATTATCAGCTCCGGCGAAATACTAAGCCTATACGATGCAAATAATAATTTGTTGCCAGCGTTTGCCGTACCAGGAAAATTGTCGCCACCTATAGCCATTCGTTTTACCTCAGATACAACTTACGAAGTTTTGGACAATACCGATCCGGCGAATCCGGTTGCGTTAAATCCGCGGATGAGTGAACAAACATTTATTCCCAATCGCAACAACGCTATTTTTGCTACTGATCAAGGGGAAACGCGCATTGTTGGTAATGGGGCAATTATTGGTTTGCCTGCAGGCCGCCCGCCGGTAACCTTACTTGCCGCAAATCCTATGCAGCTCAATGGGTATCCAGCTGAAACCTATACGTTCACTACAACCAATCCCGTCACTGGCAATGTTTCAACGCAAACAATGGCCACTACAGCGAATCTATCGGCGGCGCAAACCGCTGCACAAATTAGCAATATGACGGGTGTTAGTGCCCATGCATTTACGACGGCTACTATTGGCAATATCAATATTAATCCTGCGGCATTTGCAGCGCCGTTACAGCTGAGTGTGAACGGCGAAGATTTATTAGCTTACACCGCAGGTGTTCTCGATTCCGCAGTGCCTAATCCGAATGTGAGCCAAGGCAATTTTAATGATTATCTGGCTACACGTATTAATGCCAATGCAAATTTACAAACCTTGGGGATTCGTGCGGAAAGTGGTAGCAATTCCGTCACAGGCGCGCCTGAGTTACATCTGGTTGCGGCTTCTGGAGTGAATTTGGATATTCGCTTTAATGCAACCAATGCCTCTGTTAACACTATCAGTGTGAACGATGGTTCAGGTAATCCCGATGTGCAATTGAATGGCGTTAATAGCGGTTTAAACGAACAAAGTGCGACTACCGTAGGTGGCAAAATTGATATTACCATGGCTGATGGAATTGTTATGAGTACAGCTCCAGGCACCAGCCAACTATTAGGTGATTCTAGCGCGGTAAATTTTGCGCAGAATTCTTACCTGGGTTATCAAGTTAATATTTCCGGACAACCTAAAGCGGGTGATATTTTTAATATTAATTTTAATACCAACTCCAAAAATGATAACCGCAATGCCTTAGCTTTAGCTAATTTGGAAACAGCAGCAACTATGGAGGGCTCACTGAGTTTTGGCCAAGGTTATGGTCGTTTAGTGGAAGATCTTGGGACCAAAAGTAATTTATCAAAAATTAATACTGAAGCCAGTAAAAGTTTATTAGAGCAAACCAAAGCATTGCGCGACGGTGTGTCGGGAGTAAATCTCGACGAAGAAGCCGCGAATTTAATTTTATTTCAACAAATGTATACGGCTAATGCCCGTGTCATAACTGTTGCAAAAGATTTGTTTGATACATTAGTCAATTCTTTAGGCTAGTGGACTGTTGTTTAAAGCAAGGCTATTTTTAACAGCTTAACTATTTTTAAAAGTTATTATTCTTTGCGCGATAACCTGAGCTGAAATTAATTTATTCGATCAGTTAAAAGTTTTTTTGGAGTTTCATCATGCGTATTTCTACTTCTCAAATATACAGCATTGCCGATATTGGCATGCGCGATGCGCAAGTTGCGGTAGAAAAAACCCATGAGCAGCTATCCACTGGCAAGCGAGTGTTGTCACCGGCAGATGATCCCATTGCGGCAACCAGTATTTTATCGCTCAATCAAGAGTTGTCACGCACCGAACAATTTAAAAAAAATATCGATGCTGCGGTCAATAGCCTGGATTTAGAAGAAACCGCTTTGCAATCAGTGGATAGCATTGTCCAGCGCTTGCGTGAAATTACCGTGTCTGCAGGGAATACCGCAGTGTTTACGGCAGCTGACTATAAATCGCTGGCCGCAGAAATAGACGCTCGCCTTGAGGAATTGGTTAATTTACAAAATACCCGCAATGCATCGGGTCAATATATTTTTGCTGGCTATCAAAGTGAAACCGTTCCGTTTTTGGATGAAGGAGGCGGAAATTATTCGTACCAAGGTGATGAAGGGCAGCTGCGCTTGCAAGCCTCAGCAACTGTGACGGTTCCAGTGACTGATTCCGGCAAGCGCGTCTTTATGGATATCCCAAGCAGCCATAACACATTTGATTCATCGGCTAGCTCGGCAAATACTTCTTTACCCGCAGCGATTATTACGGTGGGCGAAGTTGTCGATCAAGAAGCCTATGATGCTTTTTATCCGCAAGATATGCAGATAACCTTTAATCAAAATTCAGCCGTTATTCCTGCTGCTGCGAATTACACGATTACAGAGCGTGCTACCGGTAAAATTTTAGCGGCTAATCAATTGTATGTAGAAGGTCAGGATATTGAATTAAACGGGGCAAAGTTTGCGATTTTTGGTACGCCTAATTCGGCAACTGTAACAACACCAGGTGATAGTTTTTTTATTGAATCGACCAACAAGCAAAGTTTGCTAACATCTGTTGCACGTCTTAGTGCAGCGATGAAAGCCGTAAAAGATACACCAGCGGATAAGACCGAGTTCGCAAAAGTCGTGGCGAAAACCCTCACTAATTTAGGCAATGCGATTGTTAATACTGGTGCAGTGCTAGGTGATCTGGGCGCGCGACAAAATATGCTGGATAGCACCAAAGATTTACATGCTGATACGGAAGTTTATGGTAAGAAAGTATTGGCGCAATTGCAGGATCTGGATTACGCTGAGGCTTCAACGCGTTTGCAATTACAAACTATGGTGCTCAGTGCATCGCAACAAAGCTTTGTCAAAATCAGTGACTTGAGTTTATTTAATTATTTATAAAATTTCCCGGGTAATATTTAGCTCTTTTTCATTCGCTGCCATACTCGCGTATATACACTGTATATGCGTGAGTATGGCTATAAGGTAAATCATTATGAGCAACGACATTTTACTGCAACCCCTCAAGCAATTATTTGTGCAAGCGCAACTGTTATTACAGCTGGCACAAGCTGAAAATTGGGATGAGATGCAAACACAGTTTTCTGAGTACCAACAACAAATGCTGTTGTTGGCAGATGCAACTTATTTGCAAACACTGAAGGAAGAAAATTTAGCAGCGGAAGCGCAAGCGTTTATTGTAAAAATCCAGGAGCTCAACCAACAGCTTGATAATTTTGCAGAGCAAGCTCACGCTGATATTGCGTCAGAATTACGGCAATTTATTCAAGCGGATAAAGCGTTGGATGCTTATAGTCGATAATTTGGCTATTTAATGTTGTAAATAGTTCGCTTATTACTTTCTGCAATACAAAAACACAAACACCGCCACAAATGATTTAAATACTGCATAAAAATCTCCTCAAGCTCCTCAATAGTCGGACGATAACCTTTACAGAAGTGCTGATAGTGCTTTGTTCAGGCTTCATCAACCCACTACTACAGCACTACTGTAGTTCGAAACAACAAACTTGGAGATACATCATGTCATTAGTCATCAACACAAACGTGGCTTCATTAAATGCGCAACGTCAATTGGGCGGTTCAGGCATGGCTCTTGATCGTGCTACAGAACGTTTATCATCTGGTCAACGCGTTAACTCTGCAAAAGACGACGCTGCGGGCTTAGCGATTGCAAACCGTATGAGTTCTCAGGTTCGCGGTCTGGACCAAGCGGTGCGTAATGCGAATGACGGTGTATCGCTCATTCAAACCGCTGAAGGTGCGTTACAAGAATCAACTAACATTTTGCAACGTATGCGTGAACTAGCGGTGCAATCTGCCAACGGAATTTATTCCGATGCTGACCGTAGTACATTGAATGCAGAATCCAAACAATTAAAAGCGGAACTTGATCGTATTTCCAGTACCACTTCATTCAACGGTAAGAATTTGTTAGATGGCTCACTCGGCACTACTAAATTGCAAGTAGGTACGCAAGCTGGCCAAACAATGGATTTGAACGTAGGTAATTTCAGTACCGGTTCAATGGGTGGTGCAGCAGCAGATATCGTCGGCGCTGCGGCAACGGGCGGGTTGGCATCGTTAACTGCCATGATTGCTGCGACCTGGACTGTTAATGATGTAGCTATTCGCACCTTGGCTGACGCCTCTGCGGGTACACGCCTTGATCAAAAATTAAGTTCTATTAATGCTGACCTGGAAGGTAAAGGGGCTGTAGCCTCAACCCTGGTTGAAGCCAAAGCCGCAACCTCGGGAAGTGGCGTATTGGTAACAGGAACAAGCCAATTGACGATTGCGGTGCTGAAGGCAGATAACACAACGCAAACCACTATTATTACCGGCACCAGCAGTCTTCAGGAGCTAGTCGACAGAATTAATTCAGAGTCTGGCGTACAAGCAAAGATTAACGAATTAGGACGCATGGTCTTGTCAGCTGAGAATGCAGTGTCTATTACCACCACTGACACATCAGCCAGCCCGGCCGATGGCGCAAGCGGTATTACCGACGGTACATTTAACTTCAGAATGGTATTTACTGATACTAGCACTGATCAATCCGGGGTAAAAATTGAACGCGGTGGTTCAGGTTCTGCCGCCTTGGATGCTGCTTTAGGTTTGAATGTATCTGATGATAATGGAAACATTCAAGGTGCAACTGTTGCGGGTGGCGCAGGAACAACGAGCAAAGGTGATTTGATTATTAATGGTGTGGCAATTAATGCCATAACCTTAACCGGAACAGCCGCGACTGACGTGACAGAAATCATTGAAAAATTAAATGAGCAGTCAGCTGAAACAGGTGTTGTGGCTTTCGTGGGCACAGAAACTTCTGGTTTTGCTTTGCGCTCAGTGTCAGGTGAAGAAATTTCGATTAAATACGGTGCTAATGCAACAGCTGCAACTGTGTTAGGACAATTTGGCTTAAAAGAACGTAATGCTACAGAAGGTCAAGGTTCAGTAAGCAGTATTGATATTTCTACCGCTGCAGGTGCCAATAAAGCACTTTCTATTATCGACAAAGCGATCGACCAAGTAAGTACACAACGTGCGGATTTGGGTGCGGTAAATAACCGCCTTGACTTCACCGTTGCTAACTTAAGCAACATTTCTGAAAAGACCACCGCAGCTCGTTCACGTATTATGGATGCGGACTTTGCTTCAGAAACTGCAAACCTTAGCCGTTCACAAGTATTGCAACAAGCAGCGAGTGCGATGTTGGCGCAATCGAATGCACGGCCACAACAAGTACTGTCTTTGTTAAGGTAAGACTTAAACCCGCTGGAAGCAATTCCAGCGGGAGCTTCTTTCAGGAGTAATTTATGAACAGCATTACTAAAGTAACCAACTTACCGGTGCAGATAAAATCTGTACCGGTTTCTGTTGTGCCGGAAAGCCAAAAAACCGGCAACGATTTGCCGCCCGCGGTGAAAGCGGCAACTTCTAAACCTGCAGCGGTTGCCGATCGTCAGGCCGTAGAAGCAGATGTAAAAGCTGCGGTTGCGCAAATGAACGAATATATTCAATCAACACAACGGGATTTGCATTTTAGTTATGATTCAAATTCTGGCGAAACAGTGGTGAAGGTGTTGGACCGTTCAACACAAGAAGTTATTCGTCAAATTCCCGATGAAATATTTTTACGTTTAGCTGAGCAGCTAGATAAAAACGAGCCAATTCACTTTTTCAACGCGCAAGCGTAAATTGTGTAAAAGCCGTTAAAGTGCTGTAATTTCAGTGTTATATTGATAAAAGAGCATTTTATAATGCTCTTTTTTTTGCAAAAAATACCTTTTCTTGTAATGGAGTTATTTTATTATTGACTGATGGAATTATTATATTAACGAAAATTTATTCTGCACATTTACTGCTAATCTTCCCTGCATTTTCCGCAACTATTAAATTTCCGGTCGATAAAATTATCGCTTGGTAATGTGTGCCTGTTCGTTGTTTAAAAATTTATTCTCTCCTCATCAATATCCTTAAATATTTCTTGGCATGCTCTGTGCAAAAGTCGATATAGGCAATCCGTATTGAAATATTTCTTCGATAACTTCATGCAAGCTTGCCAATAAGTTCTGTAAAAAGAAGTTGTCGAACTTATCAATAGACCGTTCGCAGCAACGCAGACTGAACCACAGCTTACGAACCTGTGACAAGAAAAATCATTAGGAGATTTATTATGTCTTTAATTATTAACACTAACGTCGCCTCCTTGAATTCGCAACGTCAATTGATGAACTCAGGAACCGCTTTGGATCGCGCCACCGAACGTTTGTCCTCTGGTCAACGTATTAACTCGGCAAAAGACGATGCTGCAGGCCTTGCGATTTCCAATCGCATGACATCGCAAATTCGCGGTTTGGATCAGGCCATGCGTAACGCCAACGATGGTGTGTCTCTGGTGCAAACCGCAGAAGGTGCCTTACAAGAAGTAACCAATATTTTGCAACGCATGCGCGAACTTTCCATTCAATCTGCCAACGGAATTTATTCAGATGCAGATCGCAGCCAGCTTAATGCAGAGACCCAGCAGCTGAAGCTGGAGTTGGATCGCATTACGGATACCACATCATTTAATGGCCAAACTTTACTGGATGGTACTTTGGGGAAAACCGATTTACAGGTAGGCACTGAAGCCAATCAAACTATTGAGATTAACGTGGGTTCCTTTAGTACCGCTTCTTTAGGTGGTAGTTCTGGCGATATCGTAGGTGAAGCGGTGACCGGCGGGCTGGCTGCATTAAATACCCTCACTGTTGGTGATTTAATTATCAATGATACGAGTATTGGCGCTTTGACGACGGGTACAACATTAAACAATACGCTGGCATTAGTGAATGCAAGTCTGGATGGTAAGGGTGCTGTAGCTTCAGCAATGGTTGAATTGACTGCGGACAACACGGGCAATGGAATCCTGGTGGCAGGCACCAGCAGCCTGACATTGGCAGTAGTGGATGGCGATGGCTTGACGCAGTCGTATGTGTTGACAGGTACCAACAGTTTGAAGGAGCTGGTGACTAAGATTAATGCCGAAACCAGCATTGAAGCTAGCCTGAATGACTTAGGCAAACTGGTGATACACCGTGAAGGTGCTTTATCGATTACCGTCACTGACTCTTCTACCAATAACGTAGCCTCTGGTTTAGCAGATGGTGCAATAAACTATGCGGTAGTGTTTACTGATACCAGCCCTGACAAACGCGGCGTTAAAATTGAGGCGGGTTCCATATCAGTTGGGGAAATTGCCGCTTTGGGTATAGATATGCAGGATGATGATTTTAATTTGCAGGGTGCAACCGTCGGTACTGCAGCAAGCACGCTAAATAAAGGTGATCTTATTATTAATGGTGTGGAAATTGAAACAATCACTTTGCCTGGAGCTACCGCTATTCTCAATTTGCCTGAATTGATCAGCAAATTAAATGAACAATCTGCAGAAACCGGAGTTGTTGCTTTTGCGGGCGTTGGCACTAGCAACCTTGGTTTGCGCTCTGTAAACGGCGAGGAAATATCAATTAAATATGGCGACGGAGCTGCTCTTGGTACTGTGGCCACTATAACGGGTTTGCAAGAACGCAATTCTGCTGAAGGTAGCGGTTCAGTAGCCAGCATTAATATTGCAACCGTTGAAGGGGCGCAAAAGTCTCTCGCTATTCTCGATAAAGCGATTGATCAGGTCAGTGCTACGCGTGCCAGTTTGGGTGCGGTTAATAACCGTTTAGAGTTTACAGTGAATAATTTATCGAACGTATCCGAGAAAACATCACAAGCGCGGTCGCGCATTGTTGATGCTGACTTTGCGTTAGAAACAGCTGCCTTGAGCCGCTCATCCGTGTTGCAACAAGCGGCTACGGCAATGCTGCAGCAAGCAAATGCAAGACCGCAGCAAGTGCTGTCATTGTTGAGGTAAGAATAGGTTGAGCTAGAAATAAAAGTGCATAAATAAAAATTGCACTGATAAAAAACCGCTGACAACATCAGCGGTTTTTTATGGCTCAAATAAAATAAATAGTCACTGGGATCATTTAATGTTTTCAATAATATGTTGCACCAGCAACTCATAATTTTTATTAAAGTGATGATCGCCAGCCATGCTGATGGTTTTTACACCGACATCCGCTGCTTGTGTACAGCCGGTTTCTTTATCGTCTACGCCATAAATACAGATACTATTTGCCCATTGCATGGTTTTTAGTTCCGGCAATATGGGTAAGCGATTTGGATTGGTATCTGCATTAATCCAGCTGGATAAACGAAATTCGAAAGCAGCTGTTTTGCTCATCGCAAGCATTGCAACCAGTGCGATACCCGTTTTGTTGTGCTCGGAAAGTTTATTGGCAATAAACGGCAAGACATCCGCACCAAATGAATAACCGATTAAAATAACTTGTTGTGTTTTCCATTGCTCGCGGTAGTGGCTAATGACATCATCTATATGTTGGGCAGTTTCTTCCGGTGTGCGAGCGCGCCAAAAATAACTCAGTGAATCCAGTGCAAGAGTAGGAATGCCTTTTTCAGAAAGAATTTTTGCTATCTGCTTATCAATTTCTGCCCAGCCACCATCTCCCGTGATCAGTACCGCTAGCATTTTTGGTGGATTTACTTCAGTTGGAATTTCAATGATGGGCAAATTACTTAATGTGTTATTGGCGGTAACCTGATCGCTCAAGCGTGGGTCCAGCCATTGTAAGATCTGTGCGGCTTGGATGATTGGGTCGTTGGCGGTGTGGGTAGGATCTGCATCATTTTTCGCAACGGTGAGTTTTGCATTGTCAACCTGATCAATAAAATCAGCGGTTGCAGTATCTTTTGCATTTAATGCACTTTGAAAGATGTACCAATTAGTGGATAAATTTTCTTGCGGCGACAGTTGCGTTAAGGTTGTTTTAGAAGTTGTGTCCTTAACCGTATTGAGTGAGCAAAGTGGCGCATCGGTCGCAATGTGCGGCGTAAAGTTAATGCTGAGTCCTGCATGAAAATAATGTTTGTTGCTCTGTGTTAAGGCGGCATAAACCAGTGCGGCGCCTTCTTTGTCACCGACTAAAACAGGCAGCGCATCACTGTCAATCTTATAAGATTTTTGCAACTCATTGCTAATGCCCTGCAATGTCTCCGCAAAATCCACACAATTTTTTGTGTTGCTGAAGGGGGCTAACAATGTTTGGCTGTCAATGGTGGCAACATAATAGTTGAGTTCAGCAAATTTCAACGCGTAGTTTGCTGCTATAGCGGGCGAGCTGGCATCGCTTATATAAATCAGCAAGCCTTTTTCAGCTGATTTAGCATGAACACTAGTAAATGTGTATTCGCTTATCAGGATTTCTTCGCTTATAATTTTTTCGCGATTAGGTTGTCTAGTGTTTCCACCAAGTGCAAACCTGATCGCAATCAAAATAGCAAAAATTCCTACCATTCCGCTAATCAATATAATCACAATAAACTTTTTATTGGTATGTAAATGCATGAGTTAAACGATTCCAAAGCGTGTGGATGAAGTAAGATTCGGGTTTTAAAATATTCTGATAAAAGTGAAATATTATTTTGAGAAAATACCTTTAACACCACCGGAAATTAACGTAGTAGCAGCGAGTAAAGCTGCGGCTGTTTGTAAGCCGGGCGGCGCCGCTAAATAGATAGGTTGCCACTCCGGATTAAATTTATCCTTGTAAAAATAGACTCCAGCAAAATTATAGAAATCACCGCCAATACGAAAAATCGTGTTACCAATTTTATGCCATAGCGGGGCAAGGGCATGATGCTCAAGGCCGGATAGTGGGGCCATGCCCAGACCGAAATAAGTAAAACCTTGTTCTTTTGCCCAGAGTATCAAGCTAATATTCAAAAACTCCATAATACCATTGGGTGTACCAGTTAAATAACGCATCAGATCAATGGAGATTTGATGTTTATTATTTAGTGGCCAAATATTGCAGAACGCAAAAATTTTCCCTTCTTTTTTAACCACGGCAATATTGCAATGGCGCAAGTATTCTTCGTTGAAAAAGCCCAGGGAAAAACGTTTTTCTTTGGCATTTTTTTCCGTTAGCCATTGATCGGAAATTTCTTTCAGCTCTGGCAGTATATCGTTAACATTCTCCGGTTGAACAATCTCAAATACATAACCTTCGCGTTGATATTTGTTAATGGCGCTGCGAAGGTTTTGTCGTTTTTTGCCTTCAAGCCCAAATGATTCAAGCGGTATAAGTGCTTGCTGACCCAATTTGATTAGGCTTAAGCCAAGGTCAAGGTAGAGCGGAATGCGCTCTATACCAATTTCATAAAACGCAATTTGCGCGGCAACCTTATCTGCCGCTTCACGGAACTCCCATACTAATTTTTCAAATTCGGTAGAGTCGCCTACGGGGTCACCCATGGCAATCCAGAATTTGTTAGTTACACCGTACATTAAAAAACTTTTTTTGGTTTTGCTCCATAAAATATATTTGTCTCCTGTCAGTACTAAATGATGGTCAGTGGAATTAGAGTTGTGAACTATTTCGGTTGCCAGATCCAGTTCCTCTTTGCTGGGTAGTGTTAGGCCGGAGCTGGTTCTACTCATCAACCGATAAAGCAAAAATCCCCCACTCACCACAGAAAGAACGAACAATGAGCGTAAAAATCGTGGTGCATCGCCTTCCAGGGATACTTGCCACCAAAGTTCATTGGAGTAAGCAATATCTTTGTAGGAGAAAAAACCGAGCCAGGTGGATATACCAATAATAGCGGCGCCGGCAATTAATTGCCCCAGTGGAATTTCCAATTTAATCAGTGCGGATTTGCGGTAGAAATGTTTTCGTGTAGGAATAAAAGTAATCAGCATTAAACCAAGAATACTCGCTTCTTCAAAATCCCAACCTTTTGCCAGCGATGCCACTATGCCAACGGATAACAATAATATAGTGGCAAAATAAGCGGAATCTAACTTAACGCTTACCGCGCGCGACAAAAATATCATGCCAAGTCCGACCAGGCCACTCACCAGATGTGAGAACTCAATCAGCGGCAATGGAATAAAAAATTCTAACCATTGCATGCGTTCGTGGATGCCTGGCGTAGCGCCAGATAACAACAAAATACCGCCGCCAATCAGTAACAATACTGAAAAGAGTTTAGGTGTGGCCAGTTGCAACAGTTTTAATGCGTAATTAATTTTTAAGCGTTCGATAAGACGATGAAATTTTGCTTCATACATCACCATTAACAGGCTAGCGAGAATTAGCGGCAGTATGTAGTACATAATGCGATAGATAATTAACGCGGCTAATAATTTATCGGGCGGAAACTTGCTGCCAGCAAGGAGTATAAAGCTGCTTTCGAAAATGCCAATGCCACCCGGTACCTGGCTAACCAGACCAAGCAACTGCGCCACTATGTAATAAATTAAAAATTCACTGAAGCTAATATCGCTGATATTTAGCAGCGGGATATATAACACAATCGCTGCAATGGCGAGATCAAGTGTGCCGACAATAATTTGTCGCAGCGCAATGGTTGGTGTGGGTGGGGATATTTTAAAACTACGAAATTGGATTTGACGTTTATTGAAGCCGCTGAGTATCAGCCAGCCCGCCACCAACAAGATACCCATTAGCAATAATAATTTGAGCGGGCCATGGGCCAGCATAGTGTTGAGCGTCATGGTTGGTGCGGACGCTAAAACAGCAATAATTAATAATGTAAACGCACTTAAAAAATAACTGATAGTGCTGAATGCCGTTATTTTGGCAATAGCGCTTTTACTTAAACCCCAATGGCTATAAAAACGATAGCGAATACTGCCGCCGGATATTAGCGATGAACCTACACTGTGGCTGATAGCGTTACTTAAAAATGAACCAAACAAAATATATTTATAGTCGAGTTTTTCGCCAGTGTATTTGATAGCTATTCGCTCACAGACGCTGAGCGTCACGTAGCCAAAAATCCCCATGACTAACATTTGCAATAGGGTTTCAGCGGGGGATGCCATTAAATATTGCGTGACATTGTGCCAGCCATAATTTGCAACCTGGTGATGCACTGCATAGGCGGCCAACACAAATAATATAAAACTAATTAAGGGTGTGAATTTTTTTAAAGCGGCGCTATTGAGCATGGTAATTCTGGCGTGGCTAAAGGCGAGCGAATAATACCATTAAGCGCTGCTGGAGAAATTCACATTTATGCGCTTGATTCGCTAGTTTCCTACGACCTCACACTTATCACAAATAATTGTGATTTTAAGCGCAAGCGTCTTTTTGTTCAGCTCAAGTTGTATATCAACCTAAATTGTTTTGACAGCCTGCGTTGTATAAATACGAGCCATCTCATGACAAAAAAGTTGGCAAGCTATTGGTACGATCTGTGCTCTTGTTTTATTAACCTGCATTAATAGGCAGTTATTAGATTTATTTAGTCAGTTTTCCAGTATTTATATCTTTATTTGTCGTTTTACTGCCGCTCTACAGGCAAGGTTTTGCCGTTATATGTAGGTGGATAGTTGAAGTGTTTTTTTAGCAAAACGGCAAAAATAGGCTAAAGTTTATTCAATGTTTGCCGCTAAGGTTATTGTGTAACGCTTTAGCGGTGTTATTGATTATCAACCTGGTGACCGTTTTTTTAGTTTTTTGGCTTAATTGTTTTTCGAGGTGCTACTGTGGATCCAATTTCAAGCACTACCAATTCAACCGCTGGTACCGGCAGCAGTATTATTTCTGCGTTGGGGTCTGGTTCTGGCATTAATACCACGGCATTGGTTGATACTCTGGTAAGTGTAAGCAAGTTAGCGGATACCAATAGGCTAACCACGAAAACGACTCTGCTACAAACCCAAATTTCTGATTTTGGCCTGTTGCGTAGCTCTTTTTCAAAATTGGAAGCGGCCGCTTCAATATTGGGAAACGAGGACACTTTTAATGCTAAGTCGGTATCTGTGCCAACCACTACCTTATTGGGTATCACTAAATTAGATGCCAAGGCAGTTGCCGGTGATTACAGTATTAAAGTAGATGCTATAGCTCAGGCCCAATCCTTAAGTTCTGGCAACTTCGGTTCGCAAACCACTGCAATTGGCAAAGGCACTTTGGCTATTCGTTTTGGTACATGGAGCAATGAACTTGTTCCTCCAGGCTCCCTTGCATTAGATACTTTTACCGTCGATGCTACTAAAACCGGCGGCACTATTACTATCGATGATAGCAATAATTCCCTAACCGGGCTGCGCGATGCTATTAACAAGTCCGGCATAGGGGTTAAGGCCAGTATTGTCAGTAATGCCGGAGTTTTTAAGCTTGTCGTCACTGGGCCGTCGGGCGCTACAAACGAAGTGGAAATTACTGCGACTGAAGTAGGTGGACCCGGTTTGTCCAGTTTTAATGTGAATAACACCACTCAAAATCTGACTCAGGTCCAAGAAGGTAAAGATTCTGTTGTGCGTGTTAATGGTATGGAGATAACACGTTCCTCCAATCATTTAACCGATGTTGTGGAAGGTTTAGAGTTTGATATATTCAATAGCTCACTTGCTGAAACTGTGAATATTAGTATTTCTGAAGATAAAGCTGTTTCTGAAAAATCCATTCGCGATTTTGTTGCGGCTTACAATACCTTTCTTGCTGAAAGTGGGAAACTGATCGGCTTCGATAAAGAAAAAGAAGCATTTGGTAGTTTGCATCAAGATCCTTTGGCAAAAAATTTATTGCAACAAGTTCGCAATCAACTGGGTGCATCTGTGACAGGTGTGACTAGTGCTTTTACTTCTTTAGCCAGTTTGGGGATTCGCACTGAGTTGGACGGCACTTTGAAAATTGATGACTCTAGTGCACCTACCAGCTTTCGCTCTGCGATCGATAAAAACTTTACTGCCGTTCGCGATCTTTTTATTCCGAAAACCTCGTCTAACAATGCGCAAATTGTCGTAACCAAGCAAAGTGCCAAGAGCGTAGCGGGAAGTTACGATGTGGTGATAACGCAACAGCCTGCTAAGGGCCAATTAATTGCGGGTGCAATGGTTTCAACGTTTCCATTGGATACCACTGGCAAAACCTATACGTTTACCGCAGCTGTCGATGGTATAAGTGCTTCAGCTATTACACTTCCCGTTACTAATTATTTGACAGGTGATGCGCTTGCTGCCGATTTACAAACACGGATTAATTCTGATGCGAATTTGGTTGCTGCGAAAGTAAGTTTGAGTGTTGCCTACAATAGCGGCACTAATAAGCTTGAATTTACCTCGAATGCTTATGGCAGTAGCAGTAATGTCGCCTTCAGCGCTGTTAGTGCGGATATGGCAGATATGGGCATTAGTGACAGTACCGGCACAGCCGGTGCTAACGTAGGCGGCACCGTAGGTGGCGTTACTGCGTTTGGTCTTGGCAATGTATTGTTACCTGCGCTTGGCAGTAAAGCGGAAGGGCTTAGCATGCATGTAGAGCCTGGCGCGACTACGGCAACTATTACGTTTGCGCGGGGTTTTGCCGGAAGTTTTACGCGTTTAATTGACGATTTTTTAAAAACCAACGGTATGATAAAAAATCGTGAAACAAATATTACGAAAGAAGTTGAGAAAGTAAAAACCGATCAAAAAACACTTGATCGCCGCAGTCAAGCTTATCGCGCGCGTTTACAGGCACAATTCAGCGCTATGGAAAGTATTGTGCGTGGCCTGAAATCCACCGGTACTTTTTTGACTGGAGCCTTCAAAGCGTTATCCGGTGATACGTCTAACTAATTTTTGTTGCGTTATTTTTTTAAAATTGCGTTATTTTTTAAAGTATGAAGCGTAAACATGAGCATAAAAAAACCCGCAAACTTTGCGGGTTTTTTTATGCAAGTAAGATTTTAAATCAGCATTTAAATCGCTACAGTTTGAATCTCAACTGCTGCAATGCGTTTGCCTTCGTCCGCTGCATTTTGGTAACTGGCAATTTCATTAAAGTTAAGGTAACGATAAATCTCGCTGCCCATACTATTAATTTTTTGCGCATAACTGTGGTATTCCTCAGGTGTAGGCAACTTACCCAACACCGCCGCAATAGCGGCTAATTCTGCTGAAGCGAGATACACATTGGCACCATTCCCCAAGCGATTAGGGAAGTTACGGGTAGAGGTAGAAACCACCGTCGAGTTAGGTGCAACACGTGCCTGGTTGCCCATGCACAATGAGCAGCCTGGCATTTCAGTGCGAGCGCCTTTGGTGCCGAAAATACTGTAATAACCTTCCTCAACCAATTGATGCTCGTCCATTTTAGTGGGCGGAGCAATCCACAAACGTGTGGTTAATTCTTCTTTGGTAGATGCGAGTAGTTTACCCGCAGCGCGGAAATGGCCAATGTTGGTCATGCAAGAACCGATAAATACCTCATCAATTTTTGCACCGGCAACGTCAGACAAAATTTTCACATCGTCCGGGTCATTAGGGCAGGCGAGTATAGGTTCTTTAATGTCGGCCAGATCTATATCGATAACGGCTGCGTATTCTGCGTCCTTGTCGGCTTCCATCAATTGCGGGTTAGCAATCCAGGCTTCCATCTTCTGTGCGCGGCGCTCAAGCGTACGCACATCGCCGTAACCTTGTTGAATCATCCAGCGCAACATCGTGATGTTGGAAGTCATGTACTCAATAATCGGCGCCGGGTCCATTTTGATAGTACAACCAGCAGCAGAACGTTCGGCAGAAGCATCAGAAATTTCAAACGCTTGTTCAACTTTCAAGGTTGGCAAGCCTTCAACTTCCAGAATGCGACCAGAGAAAATATTCTTTTTGCCTTTTTTATCGACGGTCAACAAACCCGCTTTAATGGCATAGAGCGGAATCGCGTTCACCAGATCGCGCAAGGTAATGCCAGGTTGCAATTCGCCTTTAAAACGAACCAATACTGATTCCGGCATATCGAGCGGCATAACACCTGTAGCTGCAGCAAATGCCACTAAACCTGAACCTGCAGGGAAAGAAATACCTATAGGGAAGCGGGTATGTGAATCGCCGCCGGTACCTACAGTGTCAGGCAACAACATACGGTTTAACCAGCTGTGGATAATGCCGTCGCCTGGGCGTAGGGAAACGCCGCCGCGGGTCATGATGAAGTCTGGCAAGGTATGTTGGGTTTCGATATCGACTGGTTTTGGATAAGCCGCTGTATGGCAGAAAGACTGCATGGTTAAATCAGCTGAGAAGCCCAGGCAAGCCAGGTCTTTCAGTTCATCGCGAGTCATAGGGCCAGTGGTATCTTGTGAACCCACAGTAGTCATATAAGGTTCGCAATAAGTGCCGGGGCGAATACCGTTAGTGCCGCAAGCTTTGCCAACCATTTTTTGTGCGAGGGTATAGCCTTTGCCAGTATCAGCAGGAACTTCCGGCAAGCGGAATAGGGTGCTTACCGGTAGGCCCAAGGCCGCGCGTGCTTTGGTAGTTAAACCGCGGCCAACGATCAACGGAATACGGCCACCGGCTTGAACTTCATCTAACAACACATCTGATTTCAAGCTAAATTCTGACAGCACAGCACCGGTATCGGCGTTGAGAATTTTGCCCTCGTAGGGACGAATTTCAATCACGTCGCCCATGTTGAGTTTTTCTACCGGGGCTTCAAATACCAGCGCACCGGCATCTTCCATGGTGTTGTAAAAAATCGGTGCTACGTTGTTGCCGATACACACACCACCGGTACGTTTATTGGGTACACCGGGAATATCTTCACCGATAAACCACAGCACCGAGTTAGTTGCTGATTTGCGTGAAGAGCCAGTGCCCACTACATCGCCCACAAATACCAGAGGATAACCTTTGGTTTTTAGCGCAGCGATTTGTTTGATAGGGCCAATGGTTCCCGGTTGATCGGGTGTCAAACCATCGCGTGCCATTTTGAACATGGCCAGGGCGTGCAGCGGAATATCAGGACGCGACCAGGCATCGGGTGCAGGTGACAAATCATCGGTGTTGGTTTCACCGGTAACTTTCAGAACAGTGAGCTTGGTGCTTTCTGGCACTTTGGGCTTGCTCGTAAACCATTCGCCATCAGCCCAGGATTGTATTAATTCTTTTGCGTAAACATTGCCAGCTTTGAACTTCTCTTCCACATCGTGAAAGGCATCAAACATTAGCAACGTGTGTTTTAATTCGTTAGCCGCAAGTGGGGCCAGGGTTTTGTCATCCAGCAAGTTAACAAGTGTTTCAATGTTGTAACCGCCGAGCATCATGCCGAGCAGTTTTATCGCTAAAGGCTTGTCAATCAGCGGAGAGCTTGCTTCATTTTTTAAGATTGCGCTCAGGAATGCAGCTTTAACGTAAGCGGCTTCATCAACACCGGGCGGAACACGGTTGGTGATTAAATCCAGCAATACCTTAGCTTCACCAGCGGGGGGATTTTTTAACAGTTCAACCAACCCTGCGACTTGCTCGGCATTAAGTGGTTTGGGTGGAACACCTTCAGCAGCGCGTTCAGCAACATGGTTACGGTAAGCATTAAGCACAATATTATCCTCATTAGTGGGGGTTACTCCTTCCGCAGGATCTCTGCTTCAAGAGGCTATCCATGACCTTCATGGATGACCTAATAGCAACTCGGCAAAGAGTCGCAAATTAGGGGGCCCAAGTATACATGATGAGGTAAGGGCTGTTAACTAAGCTGTCTAGTTTTGCGTAAGTGGTTTTGAGTTGTGTCCTTACTACTCAATGAGCCGTTGTTTTTGTTTTTCATTCATCAGTGCAACCAGTGGTGCTAATTGATTCAGCACTGCAGCCATTTGCTGTTTTGCCGTTTCAGTTTGACCTTCAGCAATGGACTTTAACAAGCTATCGATGGAGATAGCAGCGGGAGGTTCATGAGCTTGAGAAGCTTCAAGTTTTAAAATTTGAACCTCGCCACTACCCACTTTTTTTGCATTACTTAAGGCTTGCTCGGCTGACTGAATCAGCTCTTTGATGCTGGCGGGGCTGCCTTTTCTAACAATAGCAATACCGGCAGACATGGTGATGGTGATTGCTTCACCGCCAATAGTTATTTTGAATGACTTGATTTGTTCACATAACCGCTTCGCCAGGATAATCACGCCTTCGGTTTTGGCCATTGGCAAAATAGTGACAAATTTTTCAAAACCGTAGCGCCCGACGCTGTCTTCACTGCGAATGACACTTAGTAGTCGGGTTGCGGTTTGCTTAACGATACGATTAGCCGCCTGCTCGCCAATGCGTTTATAGATTGTTTTAAAGTCATCCAGTTCGAAGATGATTAACGCCAGATTTTCGTTGTGACGATTGACAAACGACAGATCTTTTTTTAACTGTAAATTGAATCCGTTGCGGTTTAAGGTACCGGTCAGCACATCAATATCAGCACTTTTTTGCAGTATATCTTTGTCTCTGCGGTAACTGGCGTGGGCTTCGGCTCTGGCAATAATCTCCGTAGATTTGAATGGCTTGCCGATAAAGTCCGTAGCACCTAATTCCAATACCCTTCTTTTAACATCCTCTTCGTCAGCTGCCCCGGTGATAACTATGATGGGCTGATTGCGAATGCCCTCATTTTCAGACTCCCTAATGCGCTGAATCAGACCATAGCCATCAAGCTTTGGCATGCCTAAGTCGGTAAAAATCACTTGGATACTGTTGTCACTGCATATTTTCTGCCAGGCATCCTCTCCGTCTTCGGCGAGTACCAGATCGAATTGACTCGATAGGATTTTAGTGGCGGTTAATCTGACTACCTTGGAATCGTCCGCCAGCAGGATTCTCGCTTTTTTCGTTGCCCCCTGAGCTTCTGCCTCGTTGCTTTCGGTCATGGTTTTTTTCTATGAGTTATGGATGAATTTCTTAACTATAGAAGATAGTTGGGGGAATGGGAGCTTAAGTAATAAGGCAATAAACTAATTATGGGGGAAGAAAAATGACTCTGGCAGGACAGGGAGTAGGCTCCTCCCCTTATCAAGGGGGAGGTTGGGAGAGGGTATCTTTGCATAAGGGGATAAAAGCGACCCCACCCCAGCCCTCCCCTTGGCAGGGGAGGGAGTAGATAGTGATACTTCGGCACATTGTTCACATGGAGAGTCAGTTCATGCCGGTACGGTTAGGATATTTGGGTACTTGGAAAACTGTTTAAGGCAATAAGTAATAAAACCAAAAAAACAAAAAAGGAAATTGTGTAGGATGGGTAGCATTTTTATTTTCGATTGGCCGATTCAATATTTAGAAGGTTTTTCATGGCAGCAAAAAAAATTGTAGTAGTCGGTGGCGGAGCAGGTGGTCTGGAGCTGGTTACCAAACTCGGCAAAACTTTAGGTAAAAAACAACACGCGCATATTACGCTGATTGATCGCAACACCAGCCACCTCTGGAAACCCTTGCTGCATGAAATTGCCGTAGGGACCATGGATGAAGGTGTAGATGCAGTAAGTTATCGCGGTCATGCCATTAACAATCACTTTCACTTTCGTGTGGGCTCACTGGTGGATATTGATCGCACCGCAAAGCAAGTTGTCTTAGCACCTATGCAGGATGAAGATGGCACGGAGTTTTTACCTTCAACGCGCATTGATTACGATTATTTAGTGCTTGCGCTGGGCTCCATTTCGAACGATTTTGATACGCCGGGTATTAAAGAGAATTGTATTTTTCTCGACAGCCCCATGCAAGCGCACAAGTTCCGTAATAAATTATTAAATCAATTATTGCGTATTCAACGTTTGCCCAGTAAAGACAGTCAGGTGCGCATTGCGATTGTCGGTGGTGGTGCAACAGGCGTAGAGCTTTCTGCAGAGCTGCATCATGCCGTTGCTGAAATTCATAATTATGGTTTTGATGAGGTTACCAGCTCACAGTTAAAGGTCACTTTAATTGAAGCTGGCCCGCGCATATTGCCAGCGCTACCCGAACGCATTTCTGCTTCTGCGCACAGTGAGCTGGTAAAACTCGGTGTGGATGTAAAGTTAGCAACCATGATTGTTTCCGCGGCTAAAGAAGGCCTGCATACCAAAGACGGCGATTTGATAGCAGCAGACTTAATGGTGTGGGCCGCAGGTATTAAGGTACCCGATGTCATGGCGAATATCGCCGGACTTGAAACCAATCGCATTAACCAATTACACGTGAACGAATTTTTACAAACTACGCGCGATGAAACTATTTTTGCGATAGGCGATTGTGCACAATTTATTTCCGCCGACGGCTCGCGTGTCCCGCCGCGTGCTCAATCTGCGCATCAAATGGCGAATACTTGCTACAAAAATTTACGTGCACTTTTAAGTAATAAATCCTTAACCGCTTATCGCTATACAGATCATGGCTCCTTGATTTCACTTGCCAGCTATTCAACCGTTGGTAGTCTGATGGGCAATCTTGGCAAAGGTACAATGTTTATCGAAGGTCGATTAGCGCGATTAGTTTATATTTCACTTTATCGAATGCACCAGGTTGCCATCTACGGATTTATTAAAACCGGTCTTGTCATGTTGGCAGGAAGAATTAATCGCTGGTTAAGGCCGCGGTTAAAGTTGCATTGATATCAAGATGAGTGATCAGAACTATTACACCAATTGTTTAATGTGCATTTGGGGCAGGCATTTTATTGCCCAATGTAAGCGGTGCTGTACAGGCATGTTTGTTAGGTAAATAAGGCGAATCTAAGCAGACAACTTTGCGATTTTTTAACTCGAGCTTTGCTAGGTTTTTTCCATGGTGCCTCATAAATAAATCATCAAAAGCACCGCTATTTTTCATTTTTGTGAGGCCTAGTTCTATACGTTTTGCTAACGCAGGACTATTTTTACTAACGTATAAGTAGGTGGGAAAGTAATAATAAATCAACAATTTATCATCCATAACTACAGCGGGAAAAAGGTGCTTTTGTTTCAGATAAATAGCTTCAACTTCGTTAATGCCGAGCGCAATGCAATCAATACGTTTTGCACTTAGCATTGAAAACAAATTATCAAAAGAAGGGACGGCCACAGGATCTAAGTGATTAAATTTATAAAAATCAATATCAATCCAGAGGCCCTGTCCAATTCTAATATGGTGAAGTGATTCAGCGTCGCTAACGTTGTCGATATTTAAGGGTGCATTTTTGTTAATGAGACAGATGCGGTAACCCAGCAAGCCCTTAAGGATGTCAATAGCTATAGGTATTGCGTTAGCCTTGGCAATTGTTGTGCCGGGTGATCCCCATGCGAGATTAAGGACTTTTCCTTCGCCTAAAAACTGCGCCTGACGCATGGATGTAAGTTCTGTTTCGTAAAACTGTATCTGGTAGTCACCGTATTCCGGACGAGTCACTTCAAATATCTGATGAATCAATTCATCGCGATATACATAAACATCTCCTAATGACGATAGCGTTTTTACTTTGTTGTAGCTGACTGTCATAGGTGCAGCAGGCGTATTGGTGCCCAGTGACGCCGCACTTTTTGAGTTCGCGCTAACCGATGCACAAAGTGTGCAGGCAATAGTCGTTGTTGCGATAAAATACCAAAACCGGCACATAATTGTTTCCAGCAAAACATTGCTTTGATTCTAGTTGTTTGTCTTGGGTTTTCCAGTTTTACAGGAAATTGTGAGTGGTAACAGGAATAGAGGTGGTTATAAAATATGACCGCAGAAATAATCTATT
Source organism: Pseudomonadota bacterium (assembly GCA_040385335.1). Taxonomy (GTDB): domain Bacteria; phylum Pseudomonadota; class Gammaproteobacteria; order Pseudomonadales; family Cellvibrionaceae; genus Cellvibrio. The sequence goes on along the minus strand of JAZKHP010000015.1, from coordinate 149,564 downwards.
CTTATTAAGTAGCGATCTAATACTGAATTATTCATAGGAACTGTGATTTGAAATTACAAAATCTAAGTCGCAGCTTAGTGTGGAGACGTTTGTGAGCTTAGTTGGAGTTTGTGAACCAGACTTTCAAGGTTTTTTAATTTATTTTGCCTTATTTGGAAGGCTAAAACGAAAAGTGGTACCAATCCCCATTTCACTTTCTACAGTCACCACACTCTCATGCGCTTCAACAAATGTTTTAACTATAGCAAGTCCGAGCCCGAGTCCATCTTTTTCAGAATCTGTTTCGTGCTTATTAAATATGGTTTGAAAACGCTCAGGTAAAATTCCCCCGCCATTGTCGCGAACAATACATTCAACTGAGCTTTTATCTTCGCTTTCCTGAGCTGCGATGATAATCTCGCCGGCGGGTGTGTGATCGATTGCATTGGCGATCAGGTTTTGAAAAATTCGGCGTAGTAAACTCGCATCCGCATACACTATCAAATCATCGGGAACATTATTGATAAGTTGTGTCGAGGCCGTTCCTGCCACCGGATTGAGATCGTGGATGAGTCCTTCAATAAAAGGCCAAAGATCAAGTTGACGGCGTTCCAGCTTCGTGCCCGATTCGGTTTCTATATTTGCATTCTCATCAAGTATTTTTGTTGCCAACACGGTTAAATAGTTTATGTTTCTACCGAGGGTTTTCAACACTTGGGAAATCTGCGGAGTCTCAGTTCCATTGCGAGTAAGCATGGCACTGAGGAGTTGAGTCGATAGGGCTATTGCACTCAATGGTGTGCGTAAATCATGTGCGACAAATGCTAAATAGTCTTCTCGACGCTGTTGAACTTCTAATGCTTTTTGAATTGCAAAGGCTTGTACGGCAGATCCAATAGCACCATCAAATACACGATTCAGGATGCGAAATGGTTTGCCTTGTAAATGCAGGCCATGATGATCAGCTAAGTCGTGAATACAGCCGCGCAAAATATTATATTCAGCAACAACTTCCTCAATATCAAACGAATCTTTAACCCGTTGTATACCGTGAGCTGGTGGGCTATCCACGACCATGGCATGAGCTATAGTTTCGCTTGAAGCGCTGCGCAAGGCTGCCGCAAGTTCACTGAGAAATACAGGGATATGATCATTAAGTGTAGGTACATCCAAATTGCGAGCAGCGGGGAGTTCGCGAACTTGCGTTCGCCATATTGCAAGAATCGATTCTTTTTGTTCAATCAGCTGTGCAAGCTCATTTAAAACAGCAATCACCATCTTTCCCCATGTTTAGAGTTTTATATAAAAAGATTTTAATCTTATTTATTTTTAATATTTATTATTATTTTTTACATCCACCACGGATGTACTTATTAATATCTTTAAAAAAATCAAAATAAAATCTATCAAGTTTTATCTATTGTGCTTAATAGAAAATTAAAAAATGCTTCCGCGTCGCTGAGCCTTTCATGGGCGCGGGTAAGCTAGTCTATAAGCGAATGCGTGGCAATTGGCCGCCTGGAATTATACCGAAAAACGAAAGAATTATGATGATCAGTAAAATAATGAAAAGAATGCGAACGATTTGCCCAACCGGCGCTGGTAACGGCAGCATGCTGACTAACCACCAGATAAGTCCGAATACCACTAAGTATGCAATGAGATTAATAATGATGTCCATTTTTGCCTCTTTTTCAACGTGTGTAAAATTGATTTGTTTTGTTATTTGAATGATTAAAACGTTTGACTACTAATCTGAAAACTTTGGCTCCGCTTTTATAGCTGGAGCCAGAAGTTTGCTACCTACTAGGGCACTATAATTACAGTGCTGCCAGTTGAGCCTGCTGAACCTGTATCGCCGGTAGCACCAGTGTCACCCGTTGCGCCTGTATCTCCAGTTGCACCGGTATTCCCCGTGTTTCCGGTAGTGCCGGTGTTCCCGGTATTACCCGTGTTCCCGGTTTCCCCTGTAGCGCCTTGTACGCCTTCAGTGCCAGTTGCGCCGGTATGGCCTGTATTGCCAGTATTACCGGTATCGCCAGTCGCACCCGTTGCGCCAGTTGAACCAGCTGGGCCCGGAACTGCGATGACTACGGTTTCTTTGGGGCGTTCACAAGCGGTCAATGCTATAGAGCCAATCAATGTTAATAAAAGAAGGGAGTGTTTCATAAGATGCCTTTTCAGTAAGTTAAATATAACCGCACTTTTTCAGGCGAGAGGGCCTTGGACAGCGCAAACAAGTAAACAAGATTCGTTCTGCTGAGAACTGTCAGGATCTTTGTGTTAGAAATTTTATTTGCTCTTGCGATCTAATGCTCTCGCAGGGGCAGATAAAGATTTACTAAATAAGTACAAACAATTCAAAGAAATCGTCTTTCGTCTAATCTAAACGCAGCATAGGCTGAAAGATTGACTGCGGCGGTGCGCCAACGAACAAACATTTGGATATACCAATCAGTTAGGGTGATAGTGAATCAAGGAGGGTGGGTATAGGTGAGGATTGTTTAGCAGTGAGTTTACCCATTATTCATGCGGTAAACTCACTAGAGCCTATTTTGGATGCGCAGGTAAATTCCCATATCGCACTTAAGCTGTGCTTTTTACCAACTCTTATAAGGCAAAAATTTTCCGTTGAGGTTAATAATGACTCTATCACCCTTCGGGTTTTCTTCTTTTGCAATATCCATTGAAAAATCTATAGCACTCATAATACCGTCACCGAATTTTTCATGAATAAGTGCCTTAATCGTAGGACCATAGACGCCAATCATTTCATAAAGGCGATAGATAAGCGGATCTTGTGGAATGGTTTCGCCCCAGGTTTTAGTGGGACATTCCATGAAAGCTGCTTTAGCTTCAGCCGGCAAGCCCAGAAAGTTGCAGAGTGTTTCGGCGATTTCTGCAGAAGTGCTGTTCATCCCCAGGCAGACTGAGGTTGTCCAGACCGGAGACATGCCAATTGCCGCGGCTATGCCCTCCCAGCTAAGTTGTTTTGTTTGTTTTGCGTTTGCAATTATTGCAATCAGTTCAGTTTTTTGCATGGTGAAATCCTCTGGATAGCCTTCTTGGCTGGTGTGAGAAAATTTAATATTGGTGAAATTAAATAAGGATTCAAAAGGGTATTATGAGTTGTTGCCCGTATTTGTATCAAAATTAATGCCAAGATTAGGTCGCAACATTTAAGTTTATCTTTGTGATGTTTGTTAAAATCTTTTTCACAGGTTATTAGGCAGGGTGCAGCTATGCTCCGAGTACATGTTTTTACCGATGGTAGTGTGAACGTTAAAGCCAGGGTAGGTTACGGTGCTTGTTTAATTGTCACTGATTTAACTACGCCTTTTGAATTGCTAAAAGATAAGATAAAAGTAAAGCGTTTTGAACAAACCAGTTCGACAAAATTAGAATTGCAAACGTTTTTGTGGGCGCTGGGTGAAGCGGTAACTACACCGAATAATAATGAAGATGTTTTGACTGTCTATACTGATTGTCAAAATATCATTAGTCTTCCAGAGCGCCGTGCTCGCCTGGAGCTAAGTAATTTTTTTTCGAGTAAAAATAAACGTCTTAATCATTTTGAGTTGTATCAGGAATTTTATCGTGTGACGGCAACGCTCAATTGCGAACTGATTAAAGTCGTGGGCCACACATCTTTTGGCGAGAGAAATAATATCGATAAATTATTCAGGTTGGTTGATCAGGCATCCCGGCATGCATTGCGAGAAGAGTTTGTAGCAAAGGATGCGTGTAAATGATAAAACTTATCCTTCCGATTTTCTTTCCCTCATGGCGCTTTTTTAGTGGGATTGGTGCATCGCCACGTATTGAATTTGCTTTTTTACCCCGCGAGATTGGTGAGCCGAAAGCCTGGCAAGAGTTTCGCCCACGCCCTAAATATTTGTCTTTTACAGAAGGTCTAATCCGCTTGTTCTGGAATCCACAGTGGAATGAACTTTTATATATCAATACTTGCGCTGAACATTTGTGTGAAGAGCATTCAATCATGCGCGAGCACGAAATTATGCGTAGGATTTTGTTAGCCGTGAGTGCGGGAGAAGTTAAGTCAGAACCTGATACACATTTTTTACAGTTTCGTATTCGTACTCTGGTGCGTGAAAATAACTTTGTAACCCAACCAGTGGTGTTTGTTTCCAAACCTGTTGTTTTTGTTGGCGGTGCAACATGACTTTGGAGCAGGCTGTACGTGCGGCAGAAATGATTATGGCTTTTGCCTATTTACAGCAGAGCCTTGAATTTCTCCGCGGTGCCCAGCCTGAAAAAACGTTGGGGATAATTCGTGCAATTTTATCCATTGCTTTGTTGCTCGGCTTTCAACCCATTTTTGTTGAGATGGCATTATTAATTATTGCCATTTTGTTATTGCGTCGCTTTCAAGGCCCTTATAATGGCGGCAGCGATAGCATGAGTATCTTGGTGCTAGTGTGTTTGTTGTTGTCGCACTTGGCACCTAATAAATTTTGGCAAGAAATGGCTCTCGGTTATTTAGCATTTCAGTTGCTCTTTTCTTATTTTCAGTCCGGTTATATCAAAGTGATTAATCCTGACTGGCGCAGTGGGCAGGCACTGGGAGATGTATTTGCTCTGACCGCTTACCCGGTGAGTGAGCAGGTGCGGGAGTGGGCGCAATCGCCGCGCTTGCTGTTATATATGTCCTGGTCGGTGATGTTATTTGAATTGGCTTTGCCACTGTCGCTATGGCAACAAACGACTTTAATCATCGCCTTAACGATTGCCGGACTTTTTCATTTAGTAAATGCGTGTTTATTTGGCTTAAATCGCTTTTTCTGGATTTGGCCAGCCGCTTATCCTGTTATTATATGGCTGCAGCACCGACTGCTGCCCTAATATTATTCAGTAAGAGTTATTCAATGAGCAATTCCCCTATAGAAACTGACCTTCTTCCAACTATCGCAGCAACCCCGGGATTTTTTACTAACGACGAATTTAGCCAGCAATTATTTTCCGCATGGCGTGAATTGCTATCCGAAAAGCAGTTGCCTGCACTTGATCGCTGGCTAAAAGGTCGCAATAAAATTCAGCATGCTAAACATGTACGCAAGGTGGATCAGTCTTTTAAACAACAGATGGGGCTTTCGGCTGCGCTGTTTGCCGGTGTGCGCTATTTACAGTTTGCTTGTGCCCTGGAACATGCTTATCAAATAGCTGACACGTCCGTTGAGGGTGAAGCATTATTAGATGTGCAAGCTTGGGATGCACAATGGAAATTCGAGGAAGTTAAAAAAATTCCGGTTGCGAATTTTTGGTTTTGGGTGGAATTGCGCTTAAAAGGTGCCAATCAGGTTTTACCGCGTAAGTTGCGCGATGCAGAACCGCGTGCGCAATTTTTTAAACAGTTTGCGGCACAAATGAATCAGCCCGATAAAGCGCCTGAGTTTTTATTATGGAATGGCTTGCGCCCTATGTGGTATCCGCTATTGCAAGAACGTGCTGCTGTCAGTGATTGGTCTGAAGAGCAGTTGCAAAATTTTATTGTGCAACAAAACCAGTCTCCACCCATTTGGTTGCGTGTGCAACGCGATAAACCAATACGCGATGCATACAATGATTTAGTTCACCAAGGTGTCAATGTCAGCATTACTCAAGATGGAAAAATTTCTGCACAAGGCGGCAAGGGCGTTAGCGCTACCAAAATATTTCAGGAAGGTTTTATTGAGGTTCAGGATCTAGCCAGTCAACAAATTGCTGAAGCCGTGAATGTTAAGACTGGCGAAAAAGTGTGGGATTGCTGTGCCGGGGCGGGCGGTAAAACTGTAGCCATTGCAGCGGGTATGAATAACAAAGGCGTTGTAGTGGCAACGGACTTACACGGTTATAAATTAGAAGAATTAAAACGCCGCACCAAACGCGCTGAAATTTTTAATGTGCGGAGTTTTGAGTGGGCAGGCAGCGAACCTTTGCGCTTACCCAAAGAAATTGCCCAGCAGCAGGGGTTTGATTGGGTGCTGGTAGACGCACCTTGCAGCTCCGCAGGAACATGGCGACGCAATCAAGATGCACGCTGGCGCTTCAACGAAAAAAATACAGCGGAATTAATTGCGTTGCAGCAACAAATTTTAACTAACGCTGCACCTGCGGTTCGCGCTAAAGGTCATTTAGTCTATGCAACCTGCAGTTGGCAAGTGAGTGAAAACGAAGCGCAAGTAAAATGGTTTTTAGAGAATCATGCAGGTTTCACCTTGCAATCACAATCTATATTGGGTGCCCCCTTGCAAGATTCAGATACGATGTTTGTCGCTGTGTTGCAGAAAAATTAAATAATTTTTAGGCGCGTGATAAAAAAGGCAATTTGAGTTGCCTTTTTTATTGTTCCATTACTACTCGAAACCCCACAGCTTCGTCATAGGTTTCCGGTGGATTATAATCGCGTGCAGCTGAGGCCAATGAGGGTGCATTATTTTTAGTGGAGCCGCCACGCACAACTCGTTTTTGGCAATCTTTTCCTTCATACGCAGCGCTGGAAATGGCAGTTTTATCGTAGTGATCCTGATAACAATCTTGTACCCATTCGGCCACATTGCCAGCAGTGTCATGCACGCCGAATGGATTGGCGATGTAGCTACCCACAGGTGCAGTTTTGCTGCCAAATAACCCGGAATAACTGCTGTAACATCCACGCCTGCAGTTGGCATTACCTTTTGCGTTTTGTTCACTATCGCCCCACCAAAAACGTGTTGTGGTGCCGGCTCTTGCAACATACTCCCATTCGGCTTCGGTGGGCAGGCGATATTTTTTGCTTTTCGTTTTACTCAGCCATTGCGTATACGCTTGCGCATCATCCCAGCTGACGTTGATGATCGGTTGCATCTCTCTACCCCAGCCGTTGTCTCCGGGTTGGGGGCGATTGGTTGCCTGTGTAAACGCATCATACTCACTAAACGTTACTTCGTATTTGCCGATGAAAAATGGTTTTGTAATATTGATTTTGCGTTCGGGTGCGCTGCGAGAACTAATATCGTCGCCCATAATAAAACTACCTGCCGGGATGCGAACAAATTCGGGCTCGAATTTAGCTTTGCTATCCTTTGCCAGAATGGAAGGTTTTTCTGTGACTTCTGCCTCAGGGGTTTCGGTTAAAATGTAGTTAAATTCCTTAGACTGGTTTTTAATTTCAATCCATTCTCTCTTTGTCTCGTAACCGGTTTTACTTATTTGCACATGATAGCGACCAGGGAGCAACTCAATGCCATCTTTGTATTTTTCTACCAGGTTTAATAATTTAATCTGCGCTTTTTCAGGTTGTACTTTAATGGTAAGTGCATAGGTAGTTATTTGCGGCACTGATGAACCTGCGCTTGATGTATTCATTAATACACTCAATGACAACAGTGGCGCCGCTGAGCTTTGTTGCTCAACTTCGTTAGGTCCATCCACAACCACCCGTTTTTCAGTACTCATTTTTGGAACTGGGGCAGCGATTTGTGGCGTTACTGTGCTTTGTTTATTTATAAGTAGCCTGGCAGTAGCGGCAGTGGCGCTTTGCAAAAAATGTGGCATCGCATGCAATTTATTTGAAAATTTATGTTGCATGCTATAACTAAATATAACCCACAGTATTAAACAAAATATCCCCACACTTAACCCTATGAAAACTGGATTCTGACGTGGGTGCGTAATAGCCTGTATGTAGGTTCTATGTTGAGCTTGTGGGGACAATAGAGTGGGCGAAATCTTATTTCGTGCACTTCTTGTCAGGGGTTGGTTTGGCGAAGCTCCTTTCTCTCGTGTTAGCCAGCCTAAACTTTTTATATTCTGCCATTGCCAATATATTGCATCGTTAGTCGCACTTATGAGTGCAGAAACCAAAGCAACTATGGACGATTTATCCGCACCCAGAGCACTGTTAAGACGGGCGCGTTTACTGGCTTCTATTTTCTCTATAGCCTCGGTAATCTCACGTCCGCGTTGAAAACGTTGGCCCGGGTCTTTGGCTAAAAACTTATTCAGAATTTTTTGATAAGCCTGGTATTGCCGCGGCAATTTTGGAATCGCGGCACTAATATGTTTTAGTACGATAGTGACCGAATCTTCGCCAGGGTAGGGCAGGCTGCCAGTCAGCATTTCGTAAAACAATACGCCCAAGCTATAAAGATCTGAACGCGCATCCACAATTTGACCACGTGCTTGCTCAGGACTCATGTATTGTGGGGTTCCCACAACTGTGCCAACGTGAGTCATGCGCGAAACACCAATCATGCCTTTGGCCACGCCAAAGTCGGTAAGAATTGCCGAATTGTCCAAGCGGAATAAAATATTTTCTGGTTTTATATCGCGGTGAATGTAGCCTCGTTCATGGGCGTGATCGAGTGCGTTGGCAATATCTTTGGTTACCCGTAATGCTTCATCAGCCGTTATACCTTCGATCATTTTGTCGTGCACTGAACCACCGGGCAGGTAATCCATCGCTATATAATTTAAATTCTCTTCTCGCCCAATATCATAAATTGAAATGATATTCGGGTGCGATAATTGGCCAACAATGGTTGCCTCACGTTGAAATCTTTCGTTAAAGGTGGGATCAATTGTTAAACCCGGGTTCATCACTTTCAGGGCGACAACGCGCCCTACGCTAATTTGTATTGCGAGATAAACAGTCGACATTCCGCCATGATTAATTTTGCGAATAATACGATAACCGGATATTTTTATTGCCATATTATAAAATATTCATTGCTGTTAAATTTTTTTACATATTGTACGAGTGAATTGTTACATTGATCAGGGTAGCCAGTAACTACAATTAAATAAGCATTACGACTAAGTAAGAATTACAACTAATACAATGACCAGTGAAATAATTGCTGCTGAGAAAAGTATGGTATCAATTTTTCGGCTGCTGGATATTTGCGGAACCCAGTTCCAAAGATGAGTGATTGAATAACCTTGTCCCTGCAGGGGTGATTCAATAATCTGTACAGTAATATTGTCATGTCCCCCTGTTTTTAGGGCTTTATTTAATAACTCATCGACGGCTGTTTGGCTATCGTTATTGTCTGCTAAAATCTGCGCAATTGCGTTGTCGCCTAACTCATCCGTTAGGCCATCGCTACACAGTAAAATCCATTGGTTTTTTTGCCATTGCCCTTGGGTAATATCCACATTCACACGTGTTAATTCTTGCATGCCAAGGCATTGCGTAATGATATTTTTATCGGGATGCGATTCAACTTCTTCAGCAGTTATGCTGCCGGCTACAAATAACATTTGTACGTAGGAATGATCAGTCGTTAAGCGCGTTAAAGTTCCACCCTCGTTGGACGGCGTCCATAAATAGGCGCGGCTATCACCGACCCAGGCAATTTGATAGCTCTTATTCCGACTAAAAAGCACCACAACAGTTGAACCCATGCCAACCGCACCAATACCATTTTCAGCGGAACTTAAAATGGTTTGATGTGAAGTTTGAATGGCTTCGCTTAACGAAAAGTTTCCGGTTTGCAGAACAAGTTTTTCGATGGTATCGCGGACTATAGCGCTGGCTACCTCGCCAGCTTCATGACCTCCCATGCCGTCGGCAACTAACCAAAGACCAGATGTCGGGTCACTAAGGAAACAATCCTCATTATTGTCACGCTTTAGGCCAGGATGTGTTGCAGCGCTAAATTCTAGGGGGATAAATAACGTCATTGTCGCAGTTCAGGCCGTTCCAGATAATTTATTAATACATCATGGCTTATAACTAGATAGATTTCCAATATTGGATGGTTCCTATGGTATGAATTGCACCATAAAAGGTACAAATGCCAGAGCTAATCAGTAAAAATGTATCAACCAGTGTAGGCGAAAGAATCACAACAGGTAGGATTGCCAAGCCGCGCAATAAATAAACACTGCTGATAATTACTAATATAGGTTTCATTAATGGCAAATGAAAGCCTTGGGAGCCGGCAGCGGCATAGAGGGCCCAGATAAATAATACCAGCGCAATACCACTGGTGATAAGTGTTGGAATTAGGAAGCCTTGAGCCGTCAGGATTGCCAGTTCTTCGCCTGCACCAAAAAACGATACCAGGTTTCGCCTTTAATAATAATGCCGATATGCAGCAATCCCGCCAGGGCACTGAGAGCCGCCCACGAGAAGATATTTATTCACTGTGTTGCCCGATTTAACATTCAACACTATAAAGTAAGAATTGCTAAGTTCATGGCTTCTAATTGTTCACGTTGGCTGGCGTTACTGAGGACCGCAACACTGCCCAGCTCGGGGCGTAAATAAGTAGAGGCTACGCGCAATAAATCCGCCAGGGTCGTTTTTACTACCCGGTTGCGGAATAACTCCCGCTTTTCTCGCGTGCGGCCAAACAATTCTGCATGGTAAGTGGATTTCGCTTCGCCTGCCGGTGAGCTTGGTTTATCAATACTACCGACTACTCCAAGAATCGCCTCTTCTAAAGCTTGCTCTGTATGTTGCGTTTCTTTTAGCCAGTTCAACGCAGCATCGAAATCAGTTAAGGTTTCGCTTAAGCGTGGGTCGCGATAAGAGTAAAAACGAAATGCTGCTATGCTGCTGTCCTGGCTAGCACCGCCACCGTAAGCCCCACCTTGCTCGCGAATCACGCGATGCAAGTAACCATTGCGTAAAAAACCACCCAACACGGTGAGCGGTGCTGCATCGGGGTGATCAGCGGGTACGGTTGCATAGGCTTTAGCACAAAAATTTACTTGTGTATTAGTAATCCAGGCTTCTTTAATCGTTTCCCTAACTGCTGATAAATTGAATCCCACAAAGTTTTTATCAGCAGCTGTTGCTGGCCAAAAACTCTTTAGTGTTTGGCGGTAGTCATGCAGATGCTCATCTTCACCCACAATTAAAAATTGTTTGGGTGCTTGTAAAACCAATTGATGAATTTGTGAAAGCTGTATCGCAAGTTGCTGAAGTTTGCTTTCCTCACTTAACTCATTATCCAAATTCTTAAGCGTGGCAATGCCCGCTAAACCACCCAGCTGTTGCGACAGTTTTGCTGCTGGACTCATACCTGCACTGGCGGCAGTCATTGCCAGGCTATGGCCGTTACCCGTGATGCTTTGTTCTGCACGCGCACGCTTTTGCGTAACAAGTTCACGTAAACGATCAAGTTCATCAAAACGCACTTGCTGCAGGGTGGTTTGCAACAATTCATTCATAGCCGTTTGATTGCGTGTTAATGCCTTGGTTGACAGCGTAATGTAAGCTGTTATTTTTTGAACATCATTGCCATCACCGCGAATACTGCTAAACGCGCGGATGGAGCCAACAGCCTCTGCTTGCCAACGCTGCACGGCCAAATAATCTTTTTCGCCCAAGCCAAGCTCAGTAATGCAGGAACAATAAAGTGATAACACTTCCTGGAGCTCAGGTGTCAGCGCGGGCATCTTGTAAGTGATTTGCTGGTATACAAGACCATTCGTGCCTGCACTGTAAACCCGTAGATCGTAATTATTAAATTTTTCGTGAGTGCCTGCGGTGTAATGTAAATGCTCCGGAATATCTTCAATGCCTACTTTAGGCAAAATATTCTCGTCATCTTTTTGCAATTGGCGCTCTTGCAAAGCGATGGTGCGTTGAATAATGGTTTGTTTCTCTGCTTCACTCAACTTTGCTTTCATCGCTGCCAGACGTGTTACTTCAGCGCGTTTAATACGTTCGTTTAACAGTGGGTCGGGTTTCATCGTTAAGCGGACGCGATGATTATTTTCCAGTAACAACGTCTTCACTAAATTTTTTATAAAATCAGGCTGTTGGATTTTTTGCCGCAGACCTGCCAGTGCTCCTTCCATATCCAGTAATGCGATGGGGTCACCGCGATGTGTCGCGGAGGTGAGGCCGGTTAAAATTAATTGCAAGCCATAAGGGTAGCCGTCGCCGCCCACTTCGCGTTGATGTAACTCCAGTTGGTGTAGCGCTGCTTCAAGCTCAGATAAAGGAACACCTTCATCGGCAATTTTTTGTAATGTCGATAAAATTAATGTTTCAATTTTATTGGCATCTTCTAGCGCGCAACCCTCCAGTCCGCAGACAAACGCGATTTCACGCGATGAATCATCCATACCACATAATGGCGATGGTGCCTGGCCTAAATCTGTTGTTTCCAGTACGTGTTGTAACGGCGATGCGCTGTTATCCAATAAAATATTAGAGAGCAATTGCGCTTCCAGGCTCTGTTCAAGATCGGTGGTTTTGCCGAATAACCAGGCCATAACCACATGATTTTTTTGCGCTATATTTTCGTCGTCTTCTGCGGGATAAAACTCTTCTACGATAAGCGGAGCCTGAAAGCGTTTTTCATCGGCGACGCTAATCACAGTGTCTAATTTTTCAAAATGGGAAAGCGCTTTGGCTTCAAAATGTTCCTGATGGGTCGCGGCAGAAATATCACCATAGGTCATAAAAATAGCGTTGCTGGGATGATAGTGAACACGATAAAAATCTTTTAACTGAGTGTAAGTTAAATCAGGAATATGTTCTGGTTCGCCACCGCTGTTGTAATGATAAGTGGTGGTGGTGTACAAATATTTGCACAGGCTTTGCCACAACTGTGATGGCACTGAGCTCATAGCACCTTTCATTTCATTGAATACAACACCCTTAAACACTAAATCTGAATTTGCATTATTGGCTTCAGAAAATTCCACGCGGTGACCTTCCTGAGCAAAATCGAGTTCATCCAGACGTGAGAAGAAAACTGCATCCAGATAAACATCCAATAAATTATTAAAGTCTTTATTGTTTTGGCTGGCAAATGGATAGGCGGTCCAATCGGAGCTGGTAAACGCATTCATAAAGGTATTAAGCGAGCGGCGAACCATCATAAAAAACGGGTCACGCACCGGGTATTTCTGGCTGCCACACAAGGCTGTGTGTTCCAAAATATGAGCTACACCCGTTGAGTCGTGCGGTACCGTACGCAATGCTACTAAAAATACATTCTCTTGATTGTCCGCGGCTAAATGAATGTGCTGTGCGCCCGTTACTTTGTGACGATATTCTTCAACACGTATTTTCAATGCATCAATCGTTTGGCTGCGGATAAATTCAAAAGCAGGATGGGTCATAGAGGTTCCGTTTATAAATGTGAACTGGGAATAAATGTTTTTTGCTGGGCAATAAAACCGGCAAAAGCCCTTAATATTGGTGTGTAGTCTACTAGATTCTGTTCGAGTTGCTGCAAAGCGTAGCAACTTGCTTCCAGGGTGGAAAGCTGATTTTCACTATGGGCTTTGCGAATGCTATACATAGTGGGTGCGCAATTATCAAGTTTCAAGCGTGGCATGGTTTGTAGTAGAGGGTTTAAGTAAAGCATCTTTCGGCTTTTACGCCAGGTTGCATCTAACACCCATAAACGAATAGGAGCATTCTTGTTCAGATTGTGGCCAGTGATAGACCGTTCAATATTTAACATTTCAAGGCCCAAGCGTTCATTATCCATTGCTGGAGACGGGGTAATTCCCAATGATTTTTCTTCAGATGTTTCGGGATAAAGTAAAAGATTATATGTTGTTAGGTGGGGTGTATTTAAATTGAAGCTCGCAAAGAAATCAGCGTTAAATTGCTCACCTGCGTGAAGCTGGCTATTATGCAAACAAAGGTGTAAGAGGAGCGCGCTATTTTTAGCCTCATTGACTTCAAGCGGGTGCTGTAAAATTACCAATTCGACATGATTTGCTACGCGTTGAATGTGCTTACAAATACACGTGGATAAAGGGCGTGAGCACTGCAAGCACCTTGGGCGCTTGAGGGGCTGAGCTTGTGCCCCTTGTAGTTTATTTATTGGGGGTTTAATCATTTGGAGTTGCGCTTATCCTTAAGGTCAAGCCTTCAGGAACTATCCCAGTGGATACCAGTAATTCTTTTTCAATTTTAGATAATTTTTTTATCGCCGCTTCGCGTTTACTGGCAGTGCTGCGATTAAGGTGTTCCTCGAGAAGGCATAGTGCTTGGGGTTTTCGCGCGCGGAAATAACGAGCACCACCTTTGCCACTGAGATGTTCATGCCAGCGTCTTTGAATATCAGTGGTAATGCCAGTGTACAATTGCGCATCATGGGTGCGAATCATATACACAAACCATGGTTTTTCATTCATTAGGTTTTATCATCAATAGCCATACCAGATTATACCTCATAAGCGATCACATAATTATCAGAGCCAGATTATGTCAGAAATAATTTTTCCCGAAAAAAGTATTGCAGATAAGTATATTAATATCAGTCAAATCAATCGCCAATTTCGTAAAATTGCTACTATAAACGCGTGGCAAGAATACCATACCCCTAAAAATTTGGCCGCGGCAATTGTCGTGGAGGCTAGCGAGTTGCTGGCAGAGTTTCAGTGGCTTAGCCCCACGCAATCACTGGATTTGTCGGCAGAGAAAAAAACTCTTATCGCTCATGAAGTAGCCGATGTCATTATGTATTTAAGTGAATTATGTGAGCAGCTCGGCATTGATATTGCCGTTGCCGCGCAACAAAAATTTGAAATTAATCAACAACGTTTTATCAATAATGAAAATGCAGAATAACAATGGCTAAACAACCTCTCACTGAAGACAGGAACTTTGATGATCTTGCCGAGCGCTTTAAAAAAAATATCTATGGTGGATTAAAAGGTGAAATTCGTTTGGCTGTACTGCAGCGCGATTTTTGTGCACATGTTGCTGTTGCGCCATTTTCTCCTAAATCTGAACCAAAACGATTGCATATATTAGATGCCGGCGGTGGCCAAGGACAGTTTTCACTGCAATTTGCACAAGCCGGTCATGATGTAGTTATTTGTGATATTTCCATCGAAATGCTGAAGTTGGCTGAAGCCGTAATAGCTGAGCATGGGCTGCAAGAGCGCGTCACTTTAATTCATTGTGCTATTCAGGATTTGCCTTTGCATTTACCTAAGAGTCATGGTGGTTTTGATGTGGTCTTGTGCCACGCGGTAATTGAATGGATGATCGAGCCGCAAAGTTTATTGCCTTGTTTATTAAATTATTTAAAATCTGATGGCTATTTATCGTTTACTTATTACAATTTGAATTCCTTGGTTTACAAAAATTTACTGCGTACTAATTTCAAAAAAATTATCGAACAAGATTTTGGCGGCGCGCGCGGCAGCCTGACACCCATTAATCCGCTAGCGCCGGCAAGGGTCGATGCCTGGCTAGACGATCTGCCGCTGAAACTATTAAGTCGTAGCGGCATTCGTGTCTTCCATGATTTTATCTTTGACCGGGAAAATCGTGAGCGCGACCCGGAAAATATTATTGCCCTGGAATTGCAGTATTCAACTCAGGAACCTTTTTTGTCCCTGGGGCGTTACATCCATATTTTAGCGATCAAGCAGTAGGGTTCAGATGATGGATTCTGATACTCATATCAGCGAAAACTTGCGCGGCCTGTGTGCCTAGGGCAACAGTGAAAAAATACGCGATCTAGGTGTTTTAGTAATCTCACCGGTTAATAGCCATTGCGTGATATCAAAATAGGTATAGCGTTTTTTAAATAGCTTTGCTCCATCTACCAAAGAAGTGCCGGTTTTATTGCGTAGATAAGGAACATGCAAATGATTTTTATGATTGTATTTTTGTAAGCCAAGCGATAATTTATGTTTAAAAGGCAAGGCATGAAAACGCTTGAGCTGCGCTGGATTACAACCTTCGGTATCGCATAATTTAAAGTAAATTCCTGTACCTGCAGCTATGGCTTCGTTAAATCGGGCCACTCGTTGCTCCCATTTATTGAACGCTGCTTCTACTGAATTATAGTGAAGGAAATGGATTTCAATATCATTGCCCAGAACTCCTATTGGATAAGATTTGAATTCTTTAAAATATTTCGACTGTTGGGTAAATCTGAGTCTGGAGTTGATGCACTCGTGAAAATTTTCCAAAAACCGTAGATAGCATTCAGGGAATAAAAAGAGCCCGACAAACGGCGTGTTATATTCCCTGTCTGTAGATTGGTAAAGCTCGTAGCCCCAACAGTTATTAGTAATAATTATGTAGCGTTTCTTTGCCAGCCGTTTGGTTTCATACATTGAAAATAACTTGTCGCGCGAACTGCGCGCTTTGTCCATCAAGCCAGCCATTGTCAATACTCACTATAGAGAATACAGTTAATTTATAGGACTTATGGGGATAATTCCGGTAATTTTCGACAAAATAATAAATTTCAGCCAGGTTTATAAACTTACAGCTATTCTTGGTACTTATTGTGCAATAGTTTTGTAGTGCCCAGCCTTAGTGTGATGAAACTATGTGGAAAATTTATCGTTATTTTATGGTTATAAAGCCGGGGAGGTTGGTCCTTTGGTGCTATTTGCTGTGGTATTTTGTAACCCTATATTATCATTTCGATCCGTCACCCATGTTATGGATAAATTCGTTGGGTATTAGCCTGGTCATTGGCACAGCGCTAATGTTAAGTGTTACCAGGACAAGTGTAGCAACTAACACCTCGCCTAAATATAAAACTGATCATTGGCAAACATTTCGCTTGTATTGGATGCCGTTCGCCGTTTCCAGTTTTGCTGCTTTAATTAAAAATGAGGGATACTTTGTTATCTTTTCATCCAATTTGCACGAGCTCTTGTCCGCGTTGGGAGTCTGTGGGTTGTTCTTGGGGATTGTAGCGATCATTAAATTGAGCAAGCAAAAAAGTGGGTACGGATAATAAATAACTTAAATAGGAATAGTTGATAAGAGACAAATTAATAAGCAAAAAAATTACAAGAATTAAGAAGCCATCCTCGCTTCCGAGAATGGCGTAAAGATTTCTAACATTTACATCCCTGAGTAATTGGGTCCGCCACCACCTTCAGGCGTTACCCATTGGATATTTTGCGTAGGATCTTTTATGTCACAGGTTTTGCAATGAACGCAATTTTGCGAATTGATTTGCAGTTTCTTCTCGCCATTGCTTGCCGTAATAATTTCATAGACACCCGCAGGGCAGTAGCGTTGTGCTGGTTCATCATAGTGCACGAGGTTAATGTTAACCGGTACGCTTGCATCTTTTAACAGCAAATGGCATGGCTGGTTTTCGGCATGATTGGTGTTCGATAGATACACGGATGACATTTTATCAAAACTTAATTTGCCATCGGGCTTGGGGTAATGAATTATTGTAGATTGTGCAGCAGTTTTTAATTGCGTGTGATCGGCGTGTGGATTGCGCAGCGTCCAGGGTAGATTTCCACGTAGATGCATGTCAAAGAAACTATAAACGCTGCCGAGTTGCGCACCAAATTTTTGTTGCGCTGGGCCAATGTTGCGTTGTTCAAGTAATTCTTTGTAAGCCCATGAACTTTCGTAAGCTAAAGTGAATTCGCTAAGTTCATCATTAGCGCGCTCCGCTGCCAGTGCCTGGACAACGACTTCTGCTCCGATCATCCCGCTTTTCATGGCAGTATGAGAACCTTTTATTTTTGCAAAATTCAATGTTCCTGCATCATCACCTAATAATAATCCGCCGGGAAAAAACATTTTTGGTTGTGACTGTAAGCCACCTTTACTGATAGCGCGTGCGCCATAAGCAATGCGCTCGCCACCAACTAAATATTGTGCGATAACGGGGTGATGTTTATAACGCTGAAATTCATCAAAAGGACTTAGGTGCGGGTTGCTGTAACAGAGGTCGGTAATTAAACCCACCGCAATTTCTGAATGATTCGCGTGATATAAAAAGCCACCACCACTCGTATTGGTTTCGCTTAATGGCCAACCAAAAGAATGCAATACTAATCCTGGTTTATGTTGCGCTGGAGGTACGCGCCAAATTTCTTTAATACCTAGTGCGAAGTGCTGTGGATCTTTATTTTTATTTAAAGCGAAATGAGAAATTAAATCCTTGCCAAGATGACCGTGCGCGCCTTCACAAAATAATGTGTATTTTCCATGTAGTTCTATGCCTTCAGCAAAGTCGGGTTTTTCGCTAGCATCTGCGGCACGCCCCATATCGCCGGTGATAACTCCACCTACGCTATTATCTTCGCGATAAAGTATTTGGGCTGCAGCAAAGCCTGGAAAAATATCTACGCCTAATGCGATGGCTTGTTCGCCCAACCATTTACACAAACTGCCGAGGCTAATAATGTAATTACCTTCGTTATGTAAAGTTGCAGGTAATAAACTATTGGCGATTTTTAAAGATTTTGTTTTTGAATTTAGATAAAACCAGTTTTCGGCATTCACGGCTTGGGTGACCGGTGCCTCCAGGTCAGCCCAGTTGGGGAAGAGTTCGGTCAGTGCTCTGGGCTCAAAAACTGCGCCAGAAATAATATGCGCACCTACTTCAGCACCTTTTTCCAATAGGCATACGCTGATTGAGGCATTAAGTTGCCGTACACGACAGGCTGCGGCTAATCCTGCTGGACCAGCACCAATAATAACGACATCGTAATGCATCTGTTCGCGCGACATGTGAATCCTTTGAAATGCAAATTAAAATAATAAAATATCAGGTTAAATTTTACGTAAGAAAAAGGCCGCGTAGGCGGCCTTTTTCTTACAGCTTGGCACTTGGGTGCTAAGCAGGATCCTGAATTACGGAGCTGGTGCTTCTGAAGTAGCTTCTGGTGCAGGTGCAGCTTCTGGAGCAGCTTCAGGCGCTGGAGCTGGTTCTGGAGCTGGTTCTGGAGCAGGAGCAGGTGCAACTTCAGGAGCTGGTGCTGGAGCTTCAGGAGCAGGAGTTGGTTTTGAGCAGCCGCTCAACAAACCTACAGTTAATAAGAGTGATGCAATAATATGAGTAGTTTTCATGGAAAGCTCCGTCAGTATGGACAATGTATTGAATGTAACGGACTAATTATTGACTTCAAAATGAAAAACTAGGCCCGTGAAACGAGTGTAACTATTTGCAAACAATATGCATAGAGGCTTAGCTACTAGTAAATGCATATTTTAGCTACAATATGGTAATAATTTTACGGTTTAAGTTGTTATAGGATCATTTTCGAACAATTCGACTGCGTTAGGGTGAGAAAATAATTCGCCCATTAGTTATTTTGTGTTGCTGCAGATGGTTGGCTGAAACGCCTGATATTTATTTAATGGTTGTAAGTTTGACCAAATAGAAACCCGGTAATTTTACGTAGAGTCGCAAATTCTGACGCTATGAAATTATGCAAATAATTGTTCTTTATTTACTCATTTTTATAAAAAATTTTACGCTTCGTTAGGAAAAGTGCGTGGCTAATCATAATTTAGAATAAGCTTCTATAAGCAATTGCTCCTCATCCCAACGCCGTATGTGTATATTGACGGCAATTATTCAGGTTAATTTAAGGGCTACAAATGCATATATTTTTTATGGTTGCAAAGTTTATTTTTTGCGGCGTGTTCATGGTATTGATGGTTGCTTGCGGTGATTCAACTGCGACCGGATTGAAGTCGACGCCATTGGCTGTTGAAGGAAAGAAGATATCGCTATTGAATGTCGATATCAAAGATGCACGAGTGTTGGTTTTTTCCAAAACAAAAGGCTGGCGTCATGACTCAATACCTGCCGGATTAATAGCTTTGCAAGCAATGGCGACGGATAATTTTTTTACCCTGGTCGCTACGGAAGATGCAGAGTATTTTACTGATGCCCAGCTCAGCACATTCAGTGCGATTATTTTTTTAAACACCTCTTTGGATGTGCTTAATGATGATCAGCAAATTGCCATGGAGCGCTTTATTCAAGCTGGCGGTGGCTTTGTCGGTATTCATGCAGCGGCAGATACAGAATGGGAAGGCGATTGGTATTGGTATCGCAAACTCGTAGGTGCGGTTTTTAAAAATCATCCTAACCAACCGAGCAATGTTCAAACAGCAAAAGTAAACCTGGTCGATGCGTCATTTATGGGTGACGACGCAATGCCATCTTCTATTGAGATTGCTGATGAGTGGTATAACTACACTGACTTTTATGAATTCAATAAAGTGCTGTTGACGGTTGATGAAATGTCTTATCACGGTGGCGAGCAAGGTCAATATCACCCCATCGCCTGGTGGCATGAGTTTGACGGTGGCCGTTCCTTCTATACCGGCCTTGGGCATACTGCTGAAGTTTATTCCAATGCCTATTTTCTTGCGGTGCTGTTAAAAGGTTTAAAATACGCGATTGGTGGCAAGCAAAAACTTGATTACACTAAGTCTCGCCCGGAAAATAACCGGTTTATAAAAAAAGTTCTTATCGATAATTTAAATGAGCCCATCAATCTTAGTTTTTTCCCCAATGGCGATGCATTAATTGCTGAGCGCGCAGGTATTGTCAAGTTGATCGATTACAAAACGGGAGCCATGCGCGAAGTCGGAAATATTAATGTTAATTATCAAAATTTTCTTGAGATGGGTTTGTTAGGCCTTGCGATTGACCCTGCGTTTGCGCGCACCCAGTTTATTTATGCCACCTTAAATGTGGAAAAAGAAGGTGAGTATTTCCAACGGCTCGCGCGATTTAAATGGCTTGACGGAAAAATTAACGAAGCATCGCAACAGGTGTTATTGGAATACCCCATTAATAAAAACTGTTGCCATACTGCAGGCGATTTAGAATTTGGTAAGGATGGCGAATTATTTATGTCCACCGGGGATAACACCAACCCTCACGATCAAAATGGTTATGCACCTATAGATTTCCGTGCTGATTATGAAAAAAATGATGCCCTGCGAGGAGCTGGAAATACTCAGGATTTGCGTGGCAAAGTGATTCGCATTAAACCTTTGGAAGCGGGTGGTTACGATATACCCAAAGGCAATTTGTTTACTAACCCGAAAGACGGTCGCCCGGAAATTTATGTTATGGGCGCGCGCAATCCTTATAAAATTGCTTATGATAAAAAATCGTCAGCGTTATTTTTTGGCGATGTTGGCCCGGATGCAGGAGAAAATTCCAGCTTGCAGGGTTCGCGTGGTTATGACGAAGTTAATCGGGTAATACAAGCAGGGAATTTTGGTTGGCCACTTTTTATTGGCAATAATTATGCGTATACGGATTATGATTTTACGACGCATCAATCTGAAAAAATGTTTAACCCACTGGCACCGCTTAATAATTCGCCACGGAATGTCGGCTTAAGGCAATTGCCACCTGCGCAACGTCCGTTGCTTTGGTACCCTTATGGTGCTTCAGGAAGTTTCCCCGAGTTGGGTCAGGGCGGTCGCACGGCTTTAGTTGCTGATGTTTACCACAGTGAAGATCATCCTGCGAATGAGCATCGTTATCCCACGTATTACAATAACAAACTATTTATAGCCGACTTTATGCGTAATTGGATTAAAGCTGTCAGCTTTGATGAATTTGGTCGCATTTTAAAAATTGAACCTTTTGCACCGCAAATTCCCTACGTGTTGCCGATCGATTCGCGCTTCGCGCCAGACGGCACCTTGTATGTCCTTGAATATGGTTCCGCCTGGTTTAAAGCAAATCCTGATTCACGATTATCGCGAATTGAATTTTCAGGTATCGGTAACCGTCCCCCAGAGGCAAAAATTTCTCTCGATAAAACGCAAGGTGCTGCACCTTTTGCAGCAGACGCAAACGCACAATCTTCCGTTGATTTGGATGGAGATAATTTAACTTATGCGTGGTCGTTAAAACCGAAAAACCTTAAAGCAGAAGCTGTAGCTATTGGTAATAGCGAAACACAAAAAATAAATATCGCCGAGCCAGGTGAATATATTTTGACCTTGCTGGCTAAAGATCCCTTGGGTGCAACTGCTAGTGTCGAGACCCAATTGCAAGTCGGTAATGAGCCAGCAAAAATAGACCTAAGCATTGAAGGCAACCGAAGTTTTTATTGGCCGCAGACTAAAACTTTAAAATATACCGTTGCTATTACGGATAAGGAGGATGGTGTATTTACAGGAAACCGTTTGGAGAACTCAGATGTGGCCATAAATTTTGCGTTGCAAAAAAGTAATGATGGTGCGCCTGCAGAAGGCCATCAAACAGCAGATGTTGAAACCATAGCGCAAAATTTAATGCGTGAAAACGGGTGTAAAAGTTGTCACAGCGTCGATACAAAAATTGTCGGTCCAGCTTTTAAAGAAATTGCTACACGTTATAAGAACGATAAAAATGCGCTGAAGTATTTGACCAATAAACTTGCCAAGGGTGGCAACGGTGCCTGGGGCGAACTGAATATGCCGGCATTTGCAACCCTAAGTGAAAGTGATAGAACTGCTATGGCAGCTTATATACTTTCAATGTCGATAGTCAAAAAATCTATGCCATTACAGGGTGAGCTTGCATTAACACCTGACAGCTATTTCCAGAAAATATTTGATTCTGCGGAAGAGCCCAAATCCTTCACGGATAAAAAATATGAATTTACTGCTGCTTATACGGATAAGGGTGGAGCTGGTATAGGGCCCATCACGGCGAAAAAATCTTTAGTATTACTGCCTGCGCGTTTTGCCTTAAGGTCAGAGATTATGAGTGTGTACCCTTTGGGAAAAATAATTACCGAGGATAAATATGCTAAAAGGGAAACGCTTAAAGTTCCTGCAACAGGCAATTGGTTGACATTGCGTTTGGGGCAATACGACCTTAGTTATGTTGATGCTGTTCGGATTGGTGGGTGGGTAACCAAGCAAAGCACAGCTTGGCAATTTGAAATACGCCTGGGTTCAGATACGGGTACACTACTGGCAAATGGTGAAATGGTTGGCAATGTATTCGAAACCTATTCGCGCTTGCTATTGAAGTTGCAAGCGCAAAACGGTGTTCAAGATATTTATTTAGCTATTCGCAGCAGTGAAAAATCCAGCAGTGAATTACAGTTGTTAGATATTTCGTTTCATAAATAAAATATTAACTAAATAAAAACCGCTGCTGTAAAGCCCAAGGTGTAAAAAAATAAAGCCTTGGGCTTTTCTATATGAGTCATCAAGTTGTTATTTGAAGCTTGCCCAAATGGGGCAATGATCGGATGACTTTTCCATGCTACGAATTGTGTAGTCAACACCCGTGTCTATGCAGCGCGCTTGCAATACGGGCGTTGCTAAAATTAAATCAATACGCAAGCCACGTTTGGGATTATCTTCAAAGCCGGCACTGCGGTAATCAAACCAGCTAAATATGTTGCTAATATCGGGATTGGATTCCCGAAAAGTATCTTTCAATCCCCATGCTAACAAATCATTCAACCAGACCCGCTCTTCAGGTAGGAAACTGCATTTGCCCGTGCGCAACCAGCGTTTGCGATTGTCTTCACCAATGCCAATGTCGCAATCTTGGTGAGAAATATTCATATCGCCCATCACCACAAGTTGTTGCTCAGGATTAAATTCAGTACGTAGATAGCTCATTAAGTCCGCATAATACTTTTCTTTAGCCGGAAATTTTATGGCGTGATCGCGGCTTTCCCCTTGGGGGAAATAGCCATTTAATACGGTAATCTCGCCTCCGAAAGGCGAATCAAAAACACCGCCAATAAAGCGACGTTGCGCTTCTTCGCCACCACCTGGAAAGCCTTTAATCATTTTTTTAAACGGATATTTTGACAGGAGTGCAACACCATAGTGAGTTTTTTGACCGTGATAGATAAAGTGATAACCCAGCTTTTCAATATCGGCAATGGGAAAATCAGGGTCGTTTACTTTGGTTTCTTGCAAACCTATAAAATCGGGTTGGTGAGTATCAATCACGGCTTGTAATTGATGCATGCGCATGCGGATGCTGTTTACATTAAACGATATAGCTTTCATAACACCAAATCCTAAAGGTAAAAAACCCGAGCAATACTCGGGTTTTTTTGTGGTTTTTTAACAATGAAATTAATGTGTAGCGACTTTTTCTTCAGTTTGCTTTTTGATTTGTTGGATAAAATCACCCATGATTTTTCCAGATTCCATTAGGTAAGGGTCTTTTTCTGGTTCCAACTCTTTTTTCTTGGGCTCTTCCGGTGCGTCTTCGTCATCTTTTTTCAGCTCTTTAGCTTTATAGTCAGCATAGTTTGCATAGACTTTTTGGCCTTTGGCTTTACGCTTTTGGTTTTCCATGTCGAGGGTGCGTTGCTCGATTTTTTGTTGCTCTTGATGACGAGTAGCCAGCCGCAATGAAACGGATTTTTTATTGCTCAGTTCGTCAAACAGAGATGCTTGTTGTTTCATAAATATAAAATCGGGGTCCGTTTTCATACGTTCCTGATGTGGCGGGTTTAGCTGTGGCACATAGCTATTGATATTGAAATAGGTGTCATGTGGCGCGGCATGAATTTGATCCCACGGCAAAGCATTTTCATAACTACTTTCACCAATTTCTTTGGCGTTAATTAGAGTGGGAAATTCAATGTCAGGAATAACACCGCGATGTTGCGTGCTATCACCGGATACACGATAAAATTTTGACTGTGTAATTTTTAAATCACCTTTGCCCTTTTCTATCGCCATCATGGTTTGCACTGAGCCTTTACCGAAAGTGGTTGAGCCAACGATTAAGCCACGGCCATAGTCCTGAATTGCACCGGCAAAAATTTCAGATGCAGAGGCGCTGAGGCGGTTGGTTATGACTATCAAAGGTCCGCGATAAACAGCGGGACTTATTGCGCGATAATCGCGTGAAATAGTGTTATCGTTTTGACGAATTTGCACTACAGGACCTGGATCAATAAATAAATTCGTCAGCATTGCCGCTTCGGGTAATGAGCCACCGCCGTTTTCGCGTAGGTCGATGATGACACCATCAACTTTTTCCGTATGTAGCTCATCTAATAATTTATAAACGTCCCGAGTGGTACTTTTATAATTTGGATCGCGACGATTGAAGGCTTCAAAATCCATGTAAAAAGTTGGAATATCGATCACGCCCACTTTGAAATTTTGTTTGCCATTATTGATATTAAAGACTGCTTTCTTCGCTGCTTGATCTTCAAGTTTTACCGTTTCACGTTTGATGGTAATTGTTTTATTGCCTGTCGCGGTTGGATTTGACGGTATAACTTCGAGCCGCACAATAGTACCTTTCTCTCCGCGAATTTTTTTCACTACTTCATCTAAACGCCAACCCACAACATCTTCAAAGTCACCTTTCAAGCCTTGGGCAATGGCGATGATTTTATCATTCGGTTTAAGTTCACCTTGTTTATCTGCCGGACCGCCTGAAACAAGGCTGATAACTTTGGTATAGTCCTCATCACTTTGTAATACTGCGCCAATGCCTTGCAAGGAAAGCGACATGCTAATATTGAAATTTTCTGAGTTGTCGGGCGATAAATAATTAGTGTGCGGGTCGTACAGCATGCTGAGCGAATTCATCATAACACTGAACGCTTCTTCGGCGGTTTGCTGCTTCATGCGGCGCAACTGGCTGGCATAACGTTTGCGCAAGGTGGTTTTACTTTCTTCCAGGGATTTTCCGGATAGCATGGAATTTAATAAATTTGATTTAATGTATTGTTGCCACAATTTATCTGCGGCTTCTTTATTGGCTGGCCATGCTTCATCCTTGCGATCGGTATTAATAGACTCTTCGACCGTGAAGTTAAATTCTGCATCTTTTTTTGCCAGTTGCTCAACCACTTCATTCAGGCGATTTATAAAGCGCTCATTAAAACGATTGTAAATGGCAAAGCTATTGGTGAGGTTGCCGGCTTTGAAGTCATCATCAAATGTTTTCCGATATTTCTCAAATTCAGCGATATCTGTTACTAACAAAAAGTTTTTTGCACTATCGAGTGTCTTGAGGTAATCATCTAAAAATCGTGAGCTCAAGTTATCATTGAGCTCTTGCTGACGATAATGATGTTTGCTGAGTTGATTAACAATTTCAATAGCCGTTTTCGACTGAACCTCGACGGGCTTTAACGGCTCGACTTTAAGATCAAGGGCAAGGGTGCTGAAGCAAAGAAGCATTGAAGTGGCGAGAAGCGTTGCTAGGGCGCGGCGCAAAAACAAACGTTGCATATCAAATATCTCAAATATTGAGCAACAAACTCAATTGTTGCTAGCGTGGAAGCTCACTATAGCGTAATTATTACCTTGTAAGCCATATTGCTGTTCACTCTGTGAATACCTGCTTCAGTGTAGCACCAGCGTGGTATCTGCTCGTAGTAGCTATGTAAAGTAGCACCTATTTTAAACTGAGACACTATCGCGTTTCGAAACATAGGACACAAAAAAAGTAAGAAGGTTAGGGCAAGCTTAAAAAAAGTGGCCCTAGCCACTTTTTATTTCGATTAGGTTCCTGGTCCTGTCTCCTATTTCCAATCTGCTCTGCCCAGGCTTATATCGCCGAGTTTTTGTCTGGCCGGTTTATCTGCGGGCCAGGGTGTCCTTAATAGTATCGCGCATTTTACGAATGGTTTTTTCGGTGGTTTCCCAGTCAATACAGGCATCTGTTACCGATACCCCATATTTAAGATCACACAAATTGGCAGGGATACTTTGACTACCAGCACCAATATTGCTTTCAACCATTAAGCCAATGATCGATTTATTACCTTCTACAATTTGATTTGCAACGTTTTCCATCACTAATGTTTGCAGTTCATGATTTTTATTGGAATTGGCATGACTGCAATCGACCATAATATTCGGCGTGATTTTTGCCTTTGCCAAGTCTTGCTCGCAGAGCGCTACGCTGACGGAATCATAATTAGGTTTACCATTCCCACCGCGCAGAACAACGTGGCCGTAGGCATTGCCGCGAGTATGAATAATCGCAACTTGTCCTTCCGTATTAATACCTAAAAAACGATGTGGTTTGGACACCGATTGCAGTGCATTAATCGCAACAGTTAAGCCACCGTCAGTGCCATTTTTAAAGCCTACCGCCGAAGATAGGCCGCTGGCCATTTCGCGATGAGTTTGCGATTCTGTGGTACGCGCGCCTATCGCGGACCAGCTAATAAGATCATGCAAATATTGGGGTGATATAGGGTCGAGTGCTTCGGTTGCACTGCTGAGGCCCATTTCAGCTATATCTAACAATAACTTACGGCCAATATGTAAGCCTTCCTGGATTTTGAAAGAGTCATTAAGGTAAGGATCGTTAATCAAGCCTTTCCAGCCAACAGTAGTGCGTGGCTTTTCAAAGTAAACGCGCATAACAATATAAATGGTATCGCTGACTTCATCGGCAAGGGCCTTCAGGCGCTTGGCATAATCTTTTGCTGCTTCGACATCGTGGATGGAGCAGGGGCCAATAACCACAAAAATACGATGATCTTTGCGGTCCAGAATATTGCGGATAATTGTCCGACCTTCGGTGACTATAGCTCGTGCCTTGCTACTTAAAGGTAAAGCCGCCTTAAGCTGCGCTGGGGATATTAATAGTTCTTGTGATACCACGTTGAGGTCATCCACTTGGCTGAGGTCATTAACCTGAGTGTGATTCATTATGTTTTTCCTGCAATTAAGTCAATTAAGAGGCTATTCTACTTAATAAAATGAATATTTGTAGATTTATTTATCTGTTTTTGGCAAAAAAGCAGTAATTTTCTTATCTGGCTAACCATAATAAACGTGTCGCTTGAAGATTTCTTTGAAGTTGTGTCAACCTATTTCCCGGTCGAACGTTATTACCAGTAACCGCACTTTATGTGTGAATGGAAGTATGGCCTGGACTGGCTGATGGACTACCCATAACTATGAATAATATATTGGAACTCATGCATGTCTGATGTTGTTGCATTATTAGTGGCAGACGCTTCTGTCGGGCAACCGCCAACGCTAGATCAATTTTTAGCACAGGTTGAGCGGCGTGCGTATCGCACTGCGCTGCTAACGACACGCAAATCGGCGGATGCCTTGGACATTGTGCAAGAGGCTATGTTGAAGTTGGTACAGCATTATCGAACGCACACGGCAACGGAGTGGCCGTTATTGTTCCAACGAATTTTGCAGCATTGTTTGATGGATTGGCATCGCCAGCAAGCGCGGAATCGGAAATGGTTTTGGCAAAAACCAAATGATGATGCAGATGCAGAAGATGAAATGAATCAGATTGTGGATGAGCGCGAGCAAAATCCGGCAGAGCTATTAGTGCGAGCTGCAGATATCAATATTGTGTTAAAGGCGCTGGAAAATTTACCTTTGCGACAGCGTCAAACTTTTATGTTGCGAGCCTGGGAAGGTTTTGATGTTAAAACAACAGCGCAGGTTATGGAGTGTGGTGAGGGTAGTGTAAAAACACATTATTTTCGTGCGCTACAAGCGCTGCGCAGCGAACTGACTTAGGCTAAGTGAATTTGAATAGGTTGAGTAGAAATGAAAACGGAAACCAGGTTAAAAGCTAATGAAGAGCTTGCTAATACGCTAGCTCATACTTTGGATAAAAGTTTAGCGGAAATTGATGATGTAAGTTTGCAACGTTTAAAGAATGCTCGCTCTGAGGCTTTAGCTGCTTCGTCAGTTCACACGCTAAAAACAGCATATTTTTCTTCCCGCTCGGTTCGGTTTGGTGTGGCAGCAAGTTTAATGATGTTGCTCGCTGTTCCAGTAGTTTGGCAGCGCCACAATGCGCAGCAATTTAGCGATCTGGATGGTGATTTAGTCTCGCAAGAAATACCACCTGCCGCGCAAGAGTTAGATGATATGGATATGTTAATGGCAATGGATGATATAGATGCTTAGCTATTCACAGCGAAGGCTACAACATCCAACATCGAAAGCGCATTGCTGGATAATTAGTTTGCTGCTTTTCGCAATTCCAGTGCTGGCAGAGACGCCGGCGCCTTCGCAAGACTTCTGGGAATATATGACTGATTTTGATGATGAAAACGGCAGTGTGGTGGATCCTTTGGAATATGACCAGTTGTCAAACTTAAAAAATAGTGCTGCTACTGATTTAATTGAAAATACGAGCAGTGACGAATCCGAGCAAAAGAATCATTCAAACATTAGAAATACAGATATGAAATTAAAAGTGCAATCATCAATACAGTCCTCGTCTCTGGCGATGAAAGGGGGAATTCTATGAAACCCATATTTTTTATAAAACCTATGTTACTTATAAAGCCTATGGTATTAAAATTAGCCTTATTGTTATGTTTTTTAAGTGCACTGCCTTTATTTGCAGCTGGAGCTATAGCGCAGACGTGGAATGAATTAAATCCCCAACAACAAAAAGTGTTGCGTGCGTTTGAGGGGAAGTGGGATCAATTGCCCGAATTGCGTCGGCAGCGCTTGATGGAAAAAGCAGATAATTTTTCTAATTTAAAACCGGAGCAGCAACAAAAAATACTGCAACGTTTCGAACATTGGAAAAAATTGCCACCCGAGGAGAAAGTGGTATTGCGTAAACGCTACAATAATTTTAAAAATTTATCACCCGATGAAAAAGCCGAGGTGCGCAAACGTGTAGAGTGGTTTCAAGCATTACCCGACAATCAAAAACAAGAGATGCGTAAGCGTTGGCGCTCAATGGATCCAGAGCGAAGAGAAAGAATGCGCGAACGTTTTCGTAATATGACACCAGAAGAACGTGAAGCAGCGCGTGAGCGCATGATCCAAAAGCGGCAGGATAGAAATTAGCCGGGTTCAGCTTCACCAAAAATTAACTTTTGCCCTGCGCAGAAGTTTTTTGGTGCCCGGCAATGAATGCGAGTATAGGTTGTGACTTTTGAGGTTAATACATTCAATCATGAAAGGGGTCGTATAAATATTTTTGGTAATCGGTAGGGAGGTTTTTTATAAGTGGATTGTTAAGGTGAAATATTTTACGCTGTTTAAGTTTTGCAAACCGAATGCTTTCACCATATTCTTTTCGCCATAATTTTTTTAGTGAACCATCGTGATAGGCTATTTTTAAACCCTCTTCAATGCGTTTTTTTGCCAGTTTATTTTCTGCAGCAATATAGAAAAATCGCGGTAATGGATAAAAAATAACGAACGACTCATCGTAAGTAAGGTTCATAGTGCTCTTAAAAGTATTGTATTCTGATCGGAGTTCATTGGCGCCACGAAGAAATAAATCAATTCTACCTGCAGAAACCATTTTAAAAATATTGCCGTAATTACTAAATTCGTTTACATGAAAGCCATTAGCGCGCAATATTTCTACGTCCGACCAACCAATACCTTGTCCGATAGTGTGTTTTTTTAGTTGCTCGATAGTGCTAATTTGTTTTAACTCGTCTTTAATCGCCGGATTTACAAAACATACCCGGTAACTCACTATGCCTAAATCAATTGGAAAGTTTATATAGGTAAGATCGCCTTTAACTGTAAATTTATCTTCATAAGTTAATTCAAAAATTAAATTTTGGTAGATGTTTGATGTTGCAACCGAAAGTAATCGTGGCGTAGTCATGGCGGGAATTGCTTGAAATTTGTACGCACCATATTTTGCTTTCGTTTTCTCAAGTGCGAGAGTCAGTAGCTCATTGTTGTAATGCTGGCGAAAATCGCCCTCTGTTTCTGGTGAACGATGTGAAACAATAAATTCTGCGTGGACTTGACTTACCAGTAAGCACAATGCAAACAAGTAATGTGACGGAAGTACAGCTAATAGCGGGTGCCGCATAAGGGAATTTATCCTGATTAATGAGAGCAAGTTCTGTGAAAACGAATCTGGCAACAGCATTAAAAAAATAAGATTAAAACAAGTGTAAAGTGAGCCGTAACAGTGCGAGATCCAGCTTCCAGTTGTATATTCGCGGACTGATATTTTAATGAATAAATTCTGGCGTTTAATTACTCCAGGAAAATGCGCGAGCACTTTATTAATATATCGCCAGAAATCGGCATAATACACCGGAACTAATGTTGTAAAAATGGCAGGGTTGGCAATAATTTCAAGTTTTTGTAGCGGCAAGGTAATAATGTAAGAATTTATAGTAATGACTTTTAATGTGCTAAACGAGAGAATATCTGTGCATCATGAAGTTGCTCACTCTGTTGTCCCCGTGGACATTCATCAACAGTGAGTAACTTCATGTGTTAACGCGCATGAAGCCTGACTAAAAAATTTGATTTTATTGAACTTCAAATTCAGTCATCAAGCCTGCTGCAGAATGCGGAGCTATCCAGGCGCGGAACTTGCCTGGTTCTGTCGCTAGTTTCAGTGCCTGATTGTAGAAGGATAAATCCTTTGCTGTGAGAGTGAAGCTAACTAGCTTTTGTTCTCCTGCCGCAAGTTTTATTTGTTGAAAGTTTTTCAGTTCGCGAATGGGGCGAGTGATTGAGCCCGCTACATCTTGAGTGTACAGCTGTACTGTTTCTGTAGCTTCTCTACCGCCAGTGTTTTTTATGAGCGCACTCAATATCAATTCACCCTCTTGCGAGATGATGTTTTTGTTGATACTTAAATCACTGTAATTAAACGTCGAGTAAGTTAAACCAAAGCCAAAAGGAAATTGCGGCTCAAAACCAATATCAATATATCGGCTCACGTTACCCAATGAATTTTGACTAGCTTCGTCATCAATTTGGTCAAGCGGAATAAAGGGTAAAATATGTCCGGGTCGTCCGGTATTGGTCGAATTGTAATAAATGGGAACTTGCCCGGTCGCTTTCGGCCATGTTACTGGCAAGCGACCTGAAGGCGAAACTTTCCCCATTAAAATATCAGCAATTGCTGGCCCTGCCATGGTTCCGGGGTGCCACGCCATAAGAATACCGTCCAGGTCATTGATAACATCCTGTAAGGCTATCTGGCGGCCAGCCATAATGACAAGTACGAGTGGTTTACCGGTTTTTTTCAATGCGTGGAGCAAGGCTTCCTGAGCTCCAGGTAAACGTATATCAGAGCGACTGTGGGCCTCTCCTGATAGTGCGGCTTCTTCACCGCCGACAAAAATAATCACATCGGCTTTTTCTGTTGCCTTGATAGTCTTGGCAAAACCTTTGGTGTCAGACGAGCGCGTGCTTGCTAAGGTTTTTTCATAATGTAAATGATTGGTTCCTGCAAAAGTATTTTCCAGTGTTGTCCGCAGCGTTACCGAATTTTCTTTATTGCCATCAAATACCCAGGTACCCATTTGATCGTGTGCAGCATCGGCCATTGGGCCTACAAGTAAAACTTTTTGTTTTGTGTTGAGAGGTAAAACCTTATTGTTATTTTTTAGCAAAACCATAGAGGCAATGGCAGTGTGTTTTGCGTCCTCCAGGTGCTCTTTACTTAAAATAATATTTTGTCGCGCAGGGTCAGTGTACACATTGCTAAAAAGACCCAGCTGTTTTTTAAGCGCTAAAACGCGCTTCACCATAGTGTCAATTTGTAGTTCGCTGATTTTTCCGGAAGCAATTAATTGCGGAAGATAATCTGTGTAGCTAGTGCTAACCATCTCCATATCCAAACCTGCGTTTGCACTCAAGGCTGCCGCTTCTTTGTCATCAGCGGCCATGCCGTGAATGACCGTTTCAGTGATAGATGCCCAATCACTGACTACAACACCCTTAAAGCCGAGCTCTTCGCGAAGAATAGTTTTTAAGAGATAAGAATTAGTCGATGCTGGCACACCATTTAAATCGTTAAAGGCCGTCATAACGGATGCGCTACCGGCATTGAAGGCTTCTATAAAAGGGCGTAAATAAACGTTATGTAAGAGCGGCTCTGGAATATTAGTGGTGTTGTAATCACGCCCGCCTTCAGCGGCCCCATAACCCAAAAAGTGTTTTAGACAAGCTGCAACACTGGTTGGCTCGGAAAGGTTATTGCCTTGGTACCCGCGTACCGATGCGGCACCAAACAAGCCCGCTAAATAAGGGTCCTCGCCAAATGATTCGGCGATTCGTCCCCAGCGGGGGTCGCGGGATATGTCCAACATGGGAGCAAAATTCCAACGAACACCGGTAGAGGATGCTTCAACCGCGGCAACGCGCGCACCGCGCTCAACCAGTGCCGGATTCCAGCTGGCTGCTTGTCCGAGTGGAATGGGGAAAATTGTTTTAAAGCCATGAATAACATCGCGGGCAATAAGCAGAGGAATATGTTGAGGGCTCTCCTCAGTAGCAATACGTTGTAACTCGTTAATGATCTCGACGGAATTAACATTCAATAAAGAGCTCACTTCGCCATTGCGGATTGCCGTTTTAAGATCTGCAGGAATGTCATTTATGCTTTTTACACTTTCAAAGTTGCGTTGGGATAGTTGGCCAATTTTCTGTTTTAATGTCAGCGCTTTCACTATCGCGTCTATATCGCGATCGCGCGGTTCGTTTTCTCGTTTGGCGGAACTACTCAGCGTAGTGGTTAAAATTGTCATCACAAAAGCACCTTTAAAAGTGTAGTTAGCATAAGTGTTGCCTTATATTAATTGTTTTTTTATTCATTGTTGATTACAAGTTAACTAGAGTGATCACTATCTTCGGAAGTATGAAAT
Source organism: Pseudomonadota bacterium (assembly GCA_040385335.1). Taxonomy (GTDB): domain Bacteria; phylum Pseudomonadota; class Gammaproteobacteria; order Pseudomonadales; family Cellvibrionaceae; genus Cellvibrio. The sequence continues at coordinate 116,333 of JAZKHP010000015.1, read as the reverse complement.
TGAAATTCTAGTCCTAAAATCATAAATTACTAAAATTGAATCCCTTAATTTAGTGAATGTTGCTGTCGAGGGTTCTATCGCTGAAGTTAGGGTGCGACCTGCGAAATACTGAAAATTGCACTGTTTAAACCGCAGTGTGGTTTCAGATTTTTAACGATATTCAACCGGCGTCCCATCGGGGCGATGCATAATAATCAGATCGCTGCGCTCAGCCCCTTTGGTGACTTGTCGGCAGAGGCTTAGAAATGCGGATATGCCGCTGGTGATAAATTTTTGTTTGTGTAAGACAAAATTAAATTGCCGTTTTAAATCCAATCCTGCAATTTCCAGCGGCACTAGGCTGCCGCGACGAAACGCATCTTTAAGGGCAAGCCGCGAGATACAGCTAATACCCAAGCCGGATTCGACAGCTCGTTTTATGGCCTCGGTATGCTCTAACTCCAGGCATATGTTTAGGTTTGTTAATTGGTGGCGCAGGGCGGCATCAAAGACCTGACGGGTACCCGAGCCACGTTCACGCAAGATCCAGCTTTCATTGGCGAGATCTTGTAGGCTGATTTGCTTGTTTTGCGCAAGGGGATGGTCCGGCGCTGCAAAAATTACCAATTCATCATCGACCCAAGGCGTAATCTCTAAATCTGGATGATGACTATCGCCTTCTATTAACCCTAAATCCAATTTGAAATGGGCAACCTGTTCAACAATAGTGGAGGTGTTTTGTACGGCTAACTCCACGCGGCTGCCCGGGTTCTGCTGCATATAATCACCAATGAGCAGCGTAGCCAAATAGTTACCAATAGTGAGTGTTGCACCAATGCGCAATGAGCCCGCACCAGCATTTCCTTCCAGTAACAATTGTAATTGTTGAGCCCGGTCCAGCAGCTCCATGGCTTGGGGCATAATTTGCTGCCCGGTAGTGTTAAGCCGCAAGCGTTTGCCCTGGCGATCAAACAGCCGCGTGGTAAACTGCTTTTCCAATTCCGCCAGCGCCATGCTGGTGGCAGATTGGCTAAGTGACAAGGCGATAGCAGCGCGCGATACGCTTTCTTCGCGCCCCACTGCAACCAGTACTTCCAATTGACGCAAGGTAAATTTCATCGGTGGTCGCTCTCAAAAGTAAAGCTATTTATCATCATTCTTAAGTATCAGTATTATTGATTAATAATATCAGCGTAATCAATTATGCAGATATCAAATAAGTCTTTATAATCACAAAAATGTCATAGTTTGGGGAATAAGCATGAAAGTGTTGGTGGGTATCAAGCGCGTGGTGGATCACAATATCCGTGTCCGCGCAAAGGCGGACGGTTCCGGGGCGGAAATAGCCTCGGTCAAAATGAGCATCAACCCGTTTGACGAACACGCAGTAGAAGAAGCGGTACGTTTAAAAGAAGCCGGCGTTGTAACTGAAATTGTTGTGGTTACCGCAGGTGCGGCTAATGCTCAAGACGTATTGCGCCACGCGTTAGCTTTAGGTGCAGACCGCGCCATCTTAGTAGAAACCCCCGAGCTGCTTAATTCCCTTGCCACCGCAAAAGTATTGCGTGAAATTACTAAACGCGAAGCACCGCAACTTATTTTAATGGGCAAACAAGCCATTGATGATGACGCTGCAGAAATTGGCCAAATGCTTGCTGCTTTTTTAAATGTAGGGCAGGGAACCTTTGCCTCAAACTTGAAAATTAATGACGGAAAAATTATCGTCGTGCGCGAAATTGATGGCGGGCAAGAAACGGTAGAATTAAATTTACCTGCCGTAGTAACCGCAGACTTACGATTAAATGAACCGCGTTATCTCAAATTACCGAATCTAATGATGGCGAAGAAAAAACCATTGGAAACCATAGCGCTTGCCGACCTGGGCGTAAGCGCTACTAGCAATGTCGTAACGATTAATGTTGCAGAGCCTGCTGCACGCGCACCCGGCAAAAAACTTAACAATGTGCAAGAATTAATTGATGTTTTGCGCACGCAAGCGAAGGTGATCTAAATGTCCATACTCGTTATTGCCGAATTCGCTGCTGAAGCATCTGCGCAAAAAATTAAAGCGGCAACTCGCTCAGCAATTGCTGCCGCAAAAGTTATTGGTGCTGATATTGATGTACTTGTGCTTGGCGAAGATATTCAATCTATTGCCCAACAAGCTGCCAACATAAACTCCGTAACACGTGTGTTGACACTAGACAATTCTGTGTATGCCAAACCACTTGCAGAAAATTTTGCGCCAGTGATTCACTGCATCGCTAAAAATTACTCACATATCATTGTGGCCGCTACCAGTTTTGGTAAAAATTTATTGCCGCGTGTGGCTGCGTTGTTGGATGTGGATATGGTATCTGAAGTGACACGTATCATTGATGCCAATACTTATGTGCGCCCACTCTATGCTGGTGGCTTAAATGCGACTGTGCAAAATAATGAAATCATTAAATTATTAACCATTCGCCCCACCGCATTTGACGCAGCGCCAGATGCAAATCAATCTGCACCGATTGAAAGCATCGCTGTGGTTGCGGATGATAAAAAATTATCGCACTTTATTAGCGAACACATTCAACACAGTGAGCGCCCGGATCTCAGTGCAGCACGTGTTGTTATTAGCGGTGGCCGTTCACTTGGCAGCGCTGAAAAATTTCAAGAAACGCTGGAGCCCCTGGCGGCCAAACTTAACGCAGCCATAGGCGCGACGCGCGCAGCAGTGGATGCCGGTTTTGCACCCAACGAATGTCAGGTAGGCCAAACCGGTACAGTGGTCGCGCCGGATCTTTATATTGCTATTGGTGTTTCCGGTGCAGCGCAACATATCGCTGGTATAAAAGATAGCCGCATGATAATTGCGATTAACCACGATCCTGACGCCCCCATTTTCCAATGGGCAGATTACGGATTAGTAGCTGATTTATTTGAATCAACCGCAGCCATTACGGCTGCGCTTTAACAGTAATAATGTTTAAATTTCAATTAGGAAAATAACATGGCCGCAGTTGCTATCGAAAAAGTCTTAAGCGTACGTCACTGGAACGATTCGTTGTTCAGCTTTACTACCACACGTTCTGATTCATTGCGTTTTGAAAACGGCCAATTCGTTATGATTGGCCTTGAAGTTAATGGTCGCCCATTGTTGCGCGCTTACAGTATCGCCAGCGCTAACTACGATGAAGAGTTGGAGTTTTTCAGCATCAAAGTACCTAACGGCCCCTTAACGTCACGCTTACAGCACCTAAAAGTGGGCGACGATATATTGGTAGGTCGCAAACCTACAGGCTCGTTATTGCTAGACGATTTAAGGCCTGGTAAGAATTTATATTACTTGAGTACTGGCACTGGCCTCGCACCCTTTTTAAGCTTAATACGCGACCCAGCCGCGTACGAAAGATTTGAAAAAATTATTCTGTTTCACGGTGTTCGTACGGTAAGTGAAGTGGCCTATATGGATTTCATCACCAAAGAATTACCACACAATGAATTTTTTGGCGATGAAGTACGTGAAAAATTAATTTATTATCCCTCGGTGACGCGCGAGCCATTTTACAATCAAGGTCGTTTAACCGACTTGGTTGAAAGTGGAAAATTCTTTACCGATATAGGCTTGCCACCGTTTAATCCCGAGCACGATCGCGCTATGTTGTGCGGCAGCCCGGAAATGTTGCGCGATACCTGCGCAATGTTAGATGCGCGTGGTTTTAAAATATCGCCCCGTATTGGCGAGCAAGGCGACTATGTGATTGAGCGTGCGTTTGTGGAGAAATAATTTTTGCGAAAAGTGTTAGTGATTAGAAAAGGCGGAGCTGCGTAAGTGGCCCGGCTTTTTTATTGATTGCGAATTAATTCAATAAAATGTTCAGCCAGATGATCATATACCGCGCGTATGCGTGGATTGCTCCGCAATTCCAACGGAGCCGTTAACCATACTGGTACATCAGGTATCCAGTCGTCAGGTAAAATACGGACAAGCATAGGTTTATCTTTTGCCAGTATTGAAAAACCAAAACCTATTCCCATACCCTCAATGACTGCTTGCCAACAGACAAGTTTGTTATCGCAACGTAACGCAAAGGATTCTCTCGTTAGTTGAATGCCCAGTGCGCGGGTGCTATTAATAATACTGGGGTTTTTGTCGTAACCGATCCAATCAAAGTGTGGGAAATTTTCTGGTGAAAATGGAATGTTTTTCTTCGTCAGGTAATCTTTACTGGCATAGCCGCCCATTTTTAAATCGCCAAGATGACGAGTAACTAAAGTATCTTGTACTGGCTTTGTCATACGTACAGCAATATCCGCTTCACGCTCCAATAAATTATCAATTTCACTGCTGGCTACGATTTCGATTTGAATTTCAGGATATTTTTTTCTCAAGCTAATCAGCATGGGCGGCAACATATAGGCGCAGGTTGTTTCGCTGGCCGTAATGCGAACGGTGCCTTTAAGGGACTGGCTTTGACTGGTGGCCGCAAGTTGCAATGCCTGCGCTGCAACTTGCATCTGTTTTGCCGGAAGCACCAAGGCTTCTCCGGCAGCAGTTAACACTGTCCCGCGCGCGCTGCGCGTAAACAATGCCGCACCTATTTCTGCTTCCAATATCGCAAGTTGGCGACTTAAGGTTGGTTGGGTTGCTCCTATAGCTTCTGCCGCACGAGCTAAAGCACCATGCTCAACTACGGCCAAAAAGACTTGAATTAAACTCCAGTCAAAATTAATACGATTTTGATTATCCACTTAAACCTCTTTGCACTGCATACCCTTCAATTATGTATAGCTCCTATACACAGACCAATATTGTAGGTTAAGTCGCTCTCACACAAAATAGGCGCATTGACAAAACACAACTTAGGAATCGCTATGAAAACCTTATACCGTTATTTTTTACAATCACCTAAAATATCAACTTTATGTGTGATGACATTCGCATCACTAATATTTAATCTATGGATATCACAAGTTTTAACAAACAACTATGCAGCATCCCGATTTCCTGTTCCTTATTATGTTGCGCAATTATCATTCAATCCAGAAAAAATTAAGGCATGGTATGCCTATTTAATTGAGCAAGGCTCATTTGCGCAGTATATTCATACCCAGCATGTGGATTCTTTATTTATTATTTCCACGATTTTTTTTCATACCTTGGCATTGGTGCTTATTTCCCGTTTATTTTTTTCTGAAACTAAAGGAAGAAAGGTGATGGTAGTTTGCGCACTCCTGGCAGCTATTGCACCTATAAGCGATCAACTCGAAAACTGTATTGCGTATTTAATGCTTGCTAACCCTGCTAATTTCCCCGGGGTACTGGCTTATATATATTCTTCTTTTGCAGCGATTAAGTTTGCCATGTTCGTCTTTGCTTACGTGACAGCCTTAGTAGGGATAATTGCAGGTATAGTGTTGCGCATTAAACGTTATGTAGAATTGCGCCCTGGTGCCACTCAAAGAAACTAACAATTTTGTTTTTAGATCCTGGATATTTTATGTTAATGAATACTGTTAAGCACGGCTTAGCTATTATTGCAGACTCTTACACCCCAATCCTTTTATTGATCTCACTTTTTATCTGTGGGCGAGTGTGGAAGCAAGGATATAAGCTGTACGTCACTCGCTTGCTTGGTGCCGCGTTCGTTGTATATTCCCTTATGTTTATCGATAAGTGGCTAGACTTATGGATGTATATGGATCTTGATTACTCTACACATACTGCCGCATCACTCGCGATGATAATATTTATTTCGAAAAATAAAACTTTGCAAGTCATGCAGAATAATTCTATGCGCGTAAGAATTGCGTTAGGAATTTCACTAATAAGTTATGCAGGGATCATGAAGTTTCTAAACTATCACTCATGGGCTGACATGGCTAGCACGGCAATAGTTATAGGTATAATCGTAAATCTTGTTGATAAAATTATCATAAAATCGCTTCCCGTACCTTATCGCAGCTGAGTTGCCACAGATAGTTTAAGCTGTCTAGCGAATTTCTTGAGCTGTCGCGCACTACATAGGGTAAACAACACCACCTGTTGTTATTTACAGAACGCCGCTATGTCAAGAAGTGTTAGATATTGCACTATGGTAGTTGTACTTTTGGCTATGGATAGCTAGAGTCAGCCATAGTTTCTTAAAATAACCTGGTGTTCAGCCATGAAGGAATATCGACATGCTAAAGAAAGTAGGCGATACAGAAATTTTGTCAAAGTATAAAGCGACTTGTCATTGCGGTGCTGTCGAGCTTGAAATCGAGTTGCCCGAAGGTATTGTTGATCCCAGGCATTGCGACTGTTCAATTTGTCGCAGGAAGGGCGCAATTGTGGCGTCAGTTCTGCTTTCAGGGATAAAGATTATTAAGGGTGAAGAGGTACTAAAGCTTTACCAATTCAATACCAATACAGCGAAACACTATTTTTGCTCCATCTGCGGTATTTATACTCATCACCAGCGCCGTTCAAACCCGCATCTTTACGGTTACAACGTTGGTTGTTTGGAAGGTGTGAACCCATTTCTTATCCAAAATATTAAAATTTATGGTGGCGTTAATCATCCCGCTGATGTTAAAAATGTATAACTAGATTTACATTAGTTTTTAATTTTTTTATGTGAAGCCAAGGAGTAGCTCTTGATTAAAGGTAGTGAAATTATTTTAAGGCATGTACAGCAGTCGGAACTGGAAACCTTGATTGGTTTATTAAATGATCCTGAAATAAAAGGGGAATACGCAAGAACCCTACTCAACTCTCCGGTGAGCTTAAAAAAGCAATTTGAACTTAATGGTTTCTCCTCTGAAGCTAGTGAAATGTTTGTAATAAGTGATGAATTAAATCAGCTCATTGGCGTTATGGGCCATTTTACTACCGTACATTATTCTTCGGCTCGTGAACTTGGTTTCTCAGTATTCACAAAAGAAAATTATAACAAGGGTATAGCGACAGCAGCAGTTAACCTTCTTACAAATTATATTTTCGAAAATCTACCTGTTAATCGCGTTCAAATATGCATGCCCGTTGAACACAAAGCTTGTGAGAGAATTGCTATTAAATGTGGGTATACAAAAGAAGGTATAGTGAGGGGCTCTATCTTTGTTCGAGGTAGATATTTGGACACATTTATGTATTCAAAAATTAGAAGTGAGTTTTCAGTAAATTGACCATTTAATAGAAAACATTCGGATCTGCGATGAAAGAACCTTTAATAGTAATGCTGGGTTTAATTTTATTAATGTTTGTGGCTGCCTTTTGTGTAAGGATGTACTCCGTTATCATAGGAAAGGTAACCTTAAATCACTACAAAACCTTTTCAGAAAAAACAGAACCAGAATACGTGACTAAAACAATAAACAATCTAAATAATCAATTTCAATTACCTTTGCTGTTTGTATGTGCATGTGTTTTGGCTATTGCGTTAAAAATTGAAACACCTGGTGTAATTTTTAATGCCTGGGCATTTGTGATTTGCAGGGTGGCTCATTCGATAGTTCATATAACCGTCAATATTGTTTTATTAAGGTCTGTTGTATTTGCTGTTGGATTCTATTTTTTGGCTAGTATTTGGCATCAAATTTATTTACAAAGTTAACAAAGCAAGCTAGCTCTTTTTAGCGTTTGGTAATTAAGTTATTTACGTTGGCCGCAATTGCCTAACCTGGTGGACTTGGCTGTTGCAGCTAGGCTATTATTTCTCGAACGTCCTATGCTGGTGAGGTTGCTTGTGGAAGAAAAGCAGCTAATCTCTTAAATAACCTTTACTATTCGCTTGTAAGTATTGATTGTTAATTTATGTTAATTTTGCGGTTCGGCATAATCACAAGTAGTTTGCTAATTATGGAAGTGTTTTTATGAAAAGTATTGTTGTTATAGCGCTATTGGTAATATCCTTATCCTTATCCGGTTGCACTTTATTTGGCTATCAGCCAGCGGATGCACATTATAATGAAAGCAATTCGAACTTAAGCTTAAAGCATGATTAAACATATCGTTTTTATAGCTGTAGTAATAATTGTTACTGCTTGCAGCACAGTTACTGATAAAAATAATGAAAATGATTATTTTAAAATCGTTAATTTTTCGCAAGGTAAAATGAAAAAAGTAAATGACGAATGGCTTATCTATGAAAAAACTAATAACATGCAGTACGAAGTTAATGACAAATGTATTTATAAGCAAAGGGAAATTAATTGCTTAAGGCATGGTTTTACTATTTCATATGATTCAAAAGGCATTGACGTAGAATTAAAATGTTTCGCTCGAACTACTATAAAAGTAGATGCTGGAAATGTTTTGCAAGTTAAAAAAATAGATACTTACGAAGATGAATTTATCATGCCAATTAAGGGTAATGAGAAAAAATTCGTTAATGTTCAGTATGTCGATGGAATGGCGGGATTTGATAATCTGTTAATTAAAACAACTTGTTATTTTCAAGAAAATGAAGTCTTAAACATTAGTCAAAAAATCCAAATGCCTAAATAAAATCTAAATTTCATTCATGGCGCCGAAGGAGGTATAACAATGGCATCTCAGGTATCAGCAATTAGAATGTGGTCGAAACTAAACAAGACGTCCTTTGGGCGCTGGTTATTTTCGAAGCTTGTTTGCATTAAGGCTCCATATTTTGCGAGCGTATCTCCTCGCATTTCGATTTTAGAAAAAAACTTATGCGAAGGAATAATTTCCCAAAGGAGAGGTATACAAAATCATATAGGCACTATTCATGCTATTGCGCTTTGTAACCTTGCGGAGCTTTGTGCAGGTTTGATGACTGACGTTAGCATACCGGCTGAAATGCGTTGGATTCCGAAGGAAATGAAAGTCAAATATCTCAAAAAAGCATTGGGTAAAATTACTGCACGAGCTGTTCCGGCTAAGGATTTTTATGTGTCTGAAGAGGGTTATACGGCAACCGTAAATGTTACTTTGTGCGATGCACAAGCCGTTGAAGTATTTCATGCAGAAATACAAATGTGGTTAAGTAAAAGAATATAAAATAAGAAAAGGAAAAAATATCAGTATTAACACTGAAGTCATTGATTGTTTGCGAGGGCATCCATCACCCAATCATCAGGCAGAGATTGACTCATCCACTTTTTTCTCAACGGCTCTTTCAGCTTCTTCACGTGTTTCGCTTTGTTCAATTTTGGATGAGCTGGTATAGGGGTTATAGCTTAGCATTGGCCAGGTTAAATGTGCTTGGTCGGGAAATTCTCCTATCCATATTTGCGGTGAGTTTTTGGTGGCCCGACTCACTACATAACGATAATTTTCCAACGCGTGCCAAGCTAAAACGATGGCCGGAAAATCGATATGATAATTTTTTAATCCGAAGGAGATCGGAAATACTTCGCCAATATCTTTAAAATCAAACGGCCATTCCTTAGGTGGTAGCTTGGGTACCATGTCATAAGAATTTCGTATACGAATAGTTTTGTTTTGCAAGTTGTAAGTTTCATTATAAATATTCTGCCAATTTGCAGTGCCCACGCGGGGGCTGGCAAAGTTTATATTCGCAATAGCAATATTGGGCAGGCTCACGGCTATGTCTAATGTAAATAAGCTGGCCATGGTACAGCCCAGGCTATGGCCAGTAACAACTATCTCACTGGCAGGGGTTGGCAGGTTTTTAATGGCTGCAAATAATTGCGTTTGCATGGAGGCGGGCATGGTGTGGCTTTTGCTGGCGTAAATTTTGTAAAAGCCATCGCCCACACTGATATTTGACGGAAAATTATTAGCATTACTGTAAGGCTGAAATGCAGTTGTTTCACCTGACTCGAGGTCCAGCACCATGTCGTATACGGATGATGTGCCCCGGAATGCAAACAAATAAATATCACTGCGCGCAGACCATTGATAAATTAGGCCATAGCGTTCTTCTTCACCGTCTCCCCACACGACATCATCAAATCCGGTAAACCGTTGCAGGAAATTAAATGAAGTTCCACCATATTGAAGTGGTGGTGGAGTGTAGTTTGGGTTGTGACTATTTGTATAATCTGTGTAGGCTGCCAATGAGGCATCCCCCATCAAAGTAGCGATGTCGGGCGCAAGAAATACTTTGCCTGATGAATCTTTGGTGATATTTATAAAATTATTCATACTTTTTCCTTATGTTTAATTGCGTTATAACTGTCGTGATGAAGCAACATAAAGTGAGATTTATTTTATTATAAGCTGTTGACCGCATGAGTCTATTACATGAAATTACAAGTTTCGCGATATTGCTACTACATTAAGTAACGACGCTGAGTTATGAAAAATGAAATTTTAGTGAAAATGAAAAATATTTCGAAATATTAATGAAATATAACCGCAAGCGTTTAGCATATTGCGTTAATTATGCAATAGCTGTGACCATGTACTTTAGTGTAATTGATCAAATATGCAAATCCAGTTCGCAGTCTTTTTAATGTCCATATTAGGCAATAGTATTACCATTTATTTGAACTGTCAGGGCCTATAAAACGCTTAAAAAATCTGTCAGACTTGTGCCAGCCGAGAGTTGGATCAGGCGCTTTGAAAATTGTTAGTCGCGTATTTTTTAGTGTTACCAGGCACAATAAGAACTAGATGTTAGATAACTCAAGTCGTTATGGAGTTCGCATGAAGTGGGTCTGGGTAATTGGCAACGGTGTCACTGTGATCAGTGCCGTCATCTGCATTTCATATCTGTATCGCTTTCGATGGTCAGATTCAAAGACGCGATTGCCTGTCTGGAGTCTGTTGATCATCACCATCACAGTTGTAATTACCAGTTTTCAGTTTGTCTTCCCGGAACTTCTCGCCGCATTCAGGCGCAATTTGGATAGCCTGCTCGCAGGAGAGTGGTGGCGCATGGTGACGCCGCTTTTCGTTCAACCCTATGGTTGGTTCCAATGCTTTTCTAATGCATTTTTTCTGTTGGCTTTCGTTCCTCTGGCAGAGAAGCTTTATGGCAAGGGAGTACTAGCCCTTTACTTCATTCCGGGAATAGTGGGTCAGTTGGTTAACTATGCCTGGAGTCCAGATGGCGGTGGATCTTCAACCGCTGCCTTTGGCGTGATGGGCGGTTTGTTTGTCTACTTATGCCGCTATCGAAAAGAAGTTCCCACATCCTATTTTTTATTTGCGATCATCGGGTTGTGCGCAGCGGGCATCCTGGGCTTGGTTAAGGATGGCCACGGCCCCGCGCTTCTTATAGGTGCTTTGGTAGCAATCATGCTTAAGGCCAGGCAACTGCCAATTGCGATTGCAGCGCATGATGCGCGAGCCTGAATGCAACCTTAAAAAGAAAATTTCTTGAACTACAATATAAAAGTTACGAGGCGGCCAGGCGCTAATTTTGCGTCACTTCACCAGGAATGAAGATATGAATAAATTAATGATGTATGGAATTTTAACTGCCGTTCTAATTTTTGTTTTTAAGCGCTTCAAAAAATTTTCTTATAATCGGCGACGGAAATATATTGATAGTTTTATTTTTCCACAAACCGTAAAAAGTAAGCTTTTGCAAAAATATCCACATCTCACGGCCGTGGAGGTTAACGAGGTTATCAAAGGGCTTAGGGAATATTTTCATGTATGTAATCTTGCAGGAGAAAAATTTGTTTCAATGCCCTCGCAGGTGGTTGATATTGCTTGGCATGAATTTATTCTATTCACTAAACAATATCAATTTTTTTGCGCAAAGGCATTGGGCAGGTTTTTACATCATGTTCCCGCCGAAGCCATGCGCGCTCCGACTATTGCCCAACAGGGCATTCAACGGGCTTGGCGCTTGTCCTGCATTAGAGAGAAAATAAATCCGGAATCGCCAAATCGTTTACCCATTTTATTTAGGTTGGACGCAGACCTAAATATTCCGGATGGTTTCTATTACAGAAAAGACTGTTCCAATAGCGGCTCGTATTGCGCCAGTCATATTGGTTGTAGTAGCTGTGGAAGTATTGGTGATAGTGGCGACTCTTCGCACGGTTGCTCTTCTGGCTGTAGTGGCGGCTGCGGTGGTGGGGACTAACTAAACCATTCGCTTGACGATTATTGTTCTGCTTAATTTTCCACTGACCTAGTAAGAAATTTAATATTTAAAGGCAAAGCTGAGTGAATCACATGGGGCCAGATGTAAAGCAAAAATTCGCATCCTACCCCGAGAAGGTTAGGATTATATTAATATATATTCGCGACCTTATTTTTGAGGTTGCTCAGGCTGAGGGTTTGGGAGCTATAGAAGAAACCCTGAAATGGGGCGAGCCAAGCTATCTAGCTAAAGGCGGAAGCCCCCTTAGAATTGATTGGAAACCAAAATTCCCTAGGCAACTTTTTGTTTATTTCAACTGCAAAACGACTTTGGTTGAAACTTTTAAAGAAGTGTTCGGAGATAGTTTTCATTATGAAGGAAATAGGGCGATTGTATTTGCTGTTTCCGAGAATATACCTTTAGCGGAACTTAAAATTTGTATTTCAGTATCGCTTAAGTATCATAAAGTTAAAAATCTACCGCTTCTGGGTTTATAGAAAATCATAATTTTGCTTTCCCAAAAATGGAATTGTCATGTTAAACATTAACACAGAAATTTAATGTTACTAAAATTTAACGTTTACTCACTGCAGATTGATGGCTCAAAGAAAAAACTTAATGCATATTCATTTTTTATATTTTTCCGCTTAAGAAAATTAATCCTGCATTAAATGACAAGCTGCTCTGTGGTCGCCACTGGTTTCCAGTTCTGGCATTTTTTCCATGCAACGTTTTTCTCGTATCGGGCAGCGCCCATAAAAACGGCAGGTGTTAGCGTCGGGATCGACAGGGCTGGGGAGTTCGCCTTGCAGGCGGATGCGTTGTACTTGTCCGCCTGCGTCGTAGTGGGATACTGCGGCGAGTAAAGCTTTAGTGTAGGGATGGCGTGGACGTTGAAAAATTTCTTCTACCGGACCGGTTTCTACTACTTTGCCGAGGTACATCACCATCACTCGGTCACAGAGCAGGCGCACTACGTTGAGATCGTGGGATACAAATAAATAACTGAGATTAAGTTCCCGCCGCAATTTGTCGAGTAATTTTAAAATCACCGCTTGCACAGAAACATCCAGTGCCGAGGTGGGTTCATCGAGAATTAATAAAGCCGGTTGCAACGCAATTCCGCGCGCAATTCCCACGCGTAATTTTTGCCCACCGGAAAGCTGATGGGGATAACGGTTGAGCAGGGTTAGTGGCAGCGAGACTTGTTCGGCAATTTTTTCCACTCGCGTTTGCAGCGCTTCACCATGTAATTTTGCTAATTGCCGCAGTGGATCTGCAATGCAATCGAATGCGGTAAAACGGGGGTTGAGGCTATCGGTTGGATCTTGAAAAATTTGCTGGATTTTGGCGCGTTCGGGATGCAACGCAAATTCGTTAGCGGGCACATCGCCAATATGCCTGTCGTTAAAAATAATATGACCGGAGCTGGGATCAAGCAGGCGAGTGACCAACCGCACCAGAGTACTTTTACCGCAACCGGATTCGCCCACCAAGCCAAGGCTTTCACCGCGATCAAGGGTAAAGGAAACATCATCCACTGCGTAGAGGTGCGAGCTTTTGTGGGGGAGTTTGGCCCAGCGCTGAAGCACATTTTGTGGCCGGCTTAGCGGAAAATGTTTGGTGAGTTGTTCGATTTTCAATAATCGATTCATAGCGATATTCCTATGTAAATGTAAAGGCCCAATGGCTTAACTATGGTGGCCTGAATAATCATTTCCCGGGTAATCACAGTGGATTACGGCACGCAATAAGATGGCTGGCGTTTTCGGGGCGAGACACTAATGTCAGGCCCGGTGCGTTGCATTCAGGTCGGTATCTGTCACAACGGCTGCTAAATCGACAGGGCGGCTGGGCTTCGCGTAAATCAGGCAATTGGCCGGGTATGAAAGCAAGTCGTTCAAGAGTGATACCGGGTTGTGGGGTGGCGGCCATTAAGCGCGCTGTATAAGGGTGGCGAGCGGCGCGAAACAGCGATGCTACTGGCGCATCCTCCAGAACTTGTCCCGCATGCATCACCGCTACTCGCGAGCAATAATCTGCGGCGAGGCCGAGGTCGTGGGTAATTAATAAGGTCGCCATGTTATTGGCGGCGGCGAGCTCCTGGATCAAATCCATAATCACAACCTGGGTGGTTACATCCAGCCCGGTGGTAGGTTCATCGGCAATTAACAGGCGTGGCTTACAGGCTAAGGCGATGGCAATCATCACCCGTTGGCACATACCGCCGGAAAGTTCATAAGGATAGGCGTTGTAACGTCGTGCCGGGTCAGTGATTTTTACCGCTTCCAGCTGGGCGATGGCCGCTGCCTTTTTTTCCTTTCGTGTTAAGGGGTGGGATAAGCTGTTGTGCGCTGTCAGTACGTCTTCAATTTGATGGCCCACCTTGCGAATGGGGTTGAGCGCGGAGCGCGGGTTTTGGAAGATCATCGCCAGCTCGCGTCCGCGCAATTTGCGCATTTCGGCCGGTGGTAGGTCCAGCAAATTGCGCCCGTCAAATATCACGCGCCCATGAGTTACTTTGCCGGCCGGATCAAGAATTCCCAGTGCTGCAAATGAGGTAACTGATTTGCCCGAACCAGACTCTCCCACAATCGCCAGGGTTTCGCCTTTGTGAAGAGTAAGATTTACCTTATCTAACACCGCGACCTGGCCATGGCGGGTGGCAAAAGCGACGCTCAAATCCTGAACCTGAAGTAGCACATTGGTATTCATAGGGATTCCTATTTGCAGGTCTATTGATGGGTTTAGGTCCGGCGGCGCGGGTCGATAATATCGCGTAGCCCGTCGCCCAATAAGTTAAAGCACAGCACTACCAGAGTGAGTGCCAAACCGGGAAAGAGCGCCACCCACCATTGGCCCGAGATAATGTATTGCGCACCTTCAGCTACCATGATTCCCCATTCGGGTGATGGCGGGCGAATACCTAGTCCCACAAAGGAGAGGCTGGCGGCATTGAGCATTGACCAGCCCATATTGAGTGACATTTGCACCACCAAAGGTGCTGAGACATTAGGCAATAATTGACTCCAGAGGATGCGCGAATTGCTATTGCCGCAGAGGCGCGCCGCTTCGACAAACCCGGCGCCTTTCAGTACTAGAATTTCGCTGCGTACCACGCGTACATAAAAGGGCATATTGATAATGGCACTGGCGTAAACCACATTGGCTACGCTGTTACCCAATGCAGCGACTATGGCCATGGCGAGGACAAAGAGCGGAAAAGCCATGATGATGTCCACGCCTCGACCCACAGCAGTGTCCACATAACCGCCGTAAAACCCGGCACAGGCTCCCAAAAAAGTGCCAATCGCCGCCGCCAGAAACACGGCGGCGATGGCAATGCCCAGATCCATCCGGGTACCCATGAGAACTCTACTAAACATATCCCGCCCCAATTGGTCAGTACCAAACCAGTGTGCGGCTGAAGGTGCTTGCAAACTATTCGCGGTATCGCTGGCAAAAGGGTCGTAAGGCGTGAGCCAGGGCGCAAAAATTGCGCAGAGCACTACCAAAATAAACACCACCAGTGCGGCAAGCGTAAGCGGGTTTTGCAGTAATAAATATCGCCATTCGAGCGAGCGTTTCATCGGGCAGCCTCCATTCGTGGGTCGATCAGGCTACAGGTCAGATCAACTGTAAGGTTTAAGAGTACATAGAGCACGGCAATGGCAAGGACAAAGCCTTGCACCGGTGAATAGTCCGAAGCCATTAGCGCTTCCAATGCATAGGAACCCACTCCCGGCCAGGCAAAGACTTTTTCCACCAGCACATTGATGCCGAGTAAGTAGGAAAACACCATGCCCATAGTATTTATGACCGGGAGCAAGGTATTGCGTAGCGCGTAAGACAAGAGAATCACGTGGCGCGGTAGACCGTTGGCGTGCGCGGTGCGAATAAAATCGGAATTGAGGACACCCAGTAACCCGGCACGAGTCATGCGGGCGAGGGGGGCCAGTGCAAATAAGCCGAGGGTGATTGCGGGCAAGATCAACTGTGCCAGCGCACTGTTAAATAATTCCCAGTCGCCCATAAGCAGACTGTCTATTAAGTAAAAACCAGTCACCTTGTCGGGGGGCGATGAAAACAAATCCAGCCGCCCCATGGGTGCGGGCGCCCAGCCGAGCAGGTAATAAAAAATATAGATCAGCACCAACCCGGTAAAGAATGTAGGCAGGCAAACCCCGGAGGTAGTGAGTAAACGGCAAAGGTGGTCGATCCAGGAGTTGGGGCGAGTCGCGGCAAGGATGCCCAGCGGTAGACCGACCACAATTGCCATAACCAGGCCGAGCAAAGTTAATTCCAGCGACGCTGGCAAGCGTTCCAATAGATCAGTGGTAACCGGTTGGCCGGTGGTAAACGAGCGGCCCATATCGCCTTGTGCAAGTGCTTGCAGATAAATCCAGAATTGCTGAAACATACTTTCATCCAATCCCAATTGCGTGCGGATTTGTGCGATTGCTTCTTCAGTGGCCGCTGCTCCGGCAAAAAATGCAGCGGGGTCGCCGGGTAGCAAACGCATGATGACGAAGGTAACCACAATCACCGCAAATAAGCTGGGAATGGCGCCTAGCAGGCGGCGGCTAATTAAGGTGAAGAATGTGTTTTGCATAGCGTTCTCGGGTTAATAACGTTCTCTAGCTCAAGTAGTCCCGAGTGTGTCCGGGGGCCCGACTGCGTCCGGGGTAGCTGTTTCGAGATACGCCGTGAACCCTTCCCTGGGGGCTTGGGCGCAGCATCCTTGCTGCGCACAGTCTCGAAACAGCTACCCCGGACGCTGTCTACATTGTCACGCTGAAGAATTTCTAACGACAGCTGACTGGATTCGGTTTAAATCAGCCTGTTAGAACGTATATGCCATATACAGCGAGGTGCGCACTGCATCGCTAAACAGCTCGTCTGCCATATATTGTCCCCAACGCCAGCCGACTGTCGTTTTCGGATTGGCTTTGTATTCCAGCTGGAAGTCCAGGCCGGTGCCGTAACTAGCATCGCCAGTATCCGAGCTGTAGTCGTAATAAATCGTCGTGAAGGTAAGGTTGCTGGTGCCCGGCACTTTGCCGATGGCAGACAGCGACATGACTTCTAAACCATGGCTGGTTCCCAGACTTGGATTGGCGAGAAATAATTCGGTCCAGCCGTTAAACGGATGAGCCAGGGGCGTAATAAATTTGTTGGTGGTGCTGCTACCTTCAAGCAAGTTGTAGCCAATACGGAAAGCGATATCAGCTACCTGTATACCCAGTTCCGCTAACAGATAATCCGCATCTATGGTGTTGGGATTGTCGCCAGCTTCAGTTTGGGTGGCGTAGTCCAGCGTGGATAAAAAGCGTATGCCTCCCATGGGCATGTTGCCTTCATAGCGCACGCCGAAGGTGTCGGCAGAGTTAGTGCGCTCGGTTTCAAAATCCAACAGCAGCGCATAGGCTTTGAACACACCTACATCTTTTAGGGTGTAAGCGGCATTCACAAAGTGTGAATCCATATCCGTACGGCCGTTCGTGGCTTCTTCGCCACTCACCCGCAATAATTTGGTCAAATAGCCGTAGTCAATTTTTACGCTAGTCGCTGGCATAAAGCTGGCGGTGAACCCGTTGAATGATTGGTGGTTCTGCCGCCATCCCGAGAAGCTGACAAAGCGCCCGTTGTTCAGCATCACTTCCTGGCGGCCTAATTTAGCTTGTACCTTACCGCCCCAGGCTGTGTAAGAAAGATAACCTTGATTGACCTCCGCACCTTGGGGGTCGGAAATGATCGGGTAACCGGGAATGGCTTGTCCGGGAATGGTAGGGATGTTGTAGTCATCTTCACCCACTTGCTCGATGGCTTCTATATCGACATAAGCAGCAAAATTGCTGGTTAAAGTCGCTTTGGCAAATAGCCCAAGGCGCGCAGTAGATGCTTTAGAGGTAGCGTCAGGAGGTGTCATCGCATCCTGATCACGATCAAAAAATTCATAGCGATAACGCAGGTTAGAGCCGTAGTCCATTTTGATTTCAGCAACTGCAATGTTGCTCCCCAGGGTTGTTGCAAGTGTTGTCGCGAAACATGTAGCGGCGAGGATTGAACGTTGAAAGGAGGCGTGTTTTTTCATGATGTTTCCCAAAGTGTGGTGACAAAGTTGGTTGTTTAATTGATTGCACTAATCTTTTTTCAGTTGGCGATAGTCCAATTGGCGGTGAAACCAATATTGATAACCGCTGATGTTAGGTTGATGCGCGAGGCTCACTACCGGTTGATACAGCGGTATCCGCGGCACCTCGGTGTAAGCAGTGGTTATGGCGGATTCAATTTGCTGGTTGTAAGCGCTAGTGTTGGTTTCAAAACGAGCGCTGTTAATCAGTGCATCTAACGCCGGATTCTTGTAGCTCATCGTATTAAATACGGCGTTTTGGCCGTGGTAAGCCCAGAAGAAGAAGTATTCCGGGTAGTTCAGCCAGCCGCCAAAGTTGTTGACGATTAGCGGCATATCTTTGCGTAGCAAGGCTGCACGCCAATTAGCACCGGGAATTTTTTCGATGGTGGTGGCGATACCAATACTGGCTAGAGATTCCTGTACCAGCAGAGCGACGGGTTCACTAATCAGACTCAAGCCCTGGTCGAAAGACAGGGTGGTACTAAAGCCTTCTTTAATGCCAGCTTCAGCGAGCAACTGTTTGGCTTTGGTGATATTGGTGTTGTATTCGGTAGCACGCGGCCAGCCGCCTTTTGAGCCACCGAAAAGCGGTATTCCCTGGCCATAAACTGCTACGTCCATAATCTTTTGGTAAGGGAGTGCATAGGCAACAGCCTGACGTACTTTGACATTATCAAACGGTGGTTTGGTGGTATTCATACCCAGGTACCACATGCTGTTTTCAACGGGCGTGCCGATTAGTTTCAGGCGTTTATTTTTTCCCACATCGAGCACAGTTTTTGGACCAAGATCAAAGGCTACATCCACATCACCGCGCTCAATAAGCGCCTGTTGTGCTGCGGCCGACGGCACTTCGCGTACGATGATTTTGGCAATGGCGGGTTTCGGGCCGCTCTTCCAGGCATCAAAGCGTTCATAAACGGTTTCTGTGCCTGGCTTCCAACTGGCAACTTTATAGGCGCCGCCGCCCGCAGTATTATTCTTTAACCAGTCCATGGCCCAGGGGTCAGTTGCAGTAGCGTGGGTTTTCGCTAACTTGCTGTTGTAAATCGCTGCTACCGGCACTGCCAAATCGGGCAGGGTGAGCTTGTCCTGGCGGACAAAATTTACGCTAAGCGTGTGTTTATCCACAGCGACAAATTGCGCCGGGCTTTCCAGCGAACCCGCCTTCATTTGAAAGGTGGGGAAGCCACCCACAGTGACTGCCCGGGTAAAGGACCAAATCACATCTTCAGCTGTGACCGGCGTGCCATCATGAAAAGTAGCGTCCTTACGCAGATAAAATGTCACTGACTTGCCGTCTTTGGCAATTTCCCAGCGTTCTGCAAGTTCAGGCTCCAGTTTGGTGTAGTCATACATGCGGCTACCATCGGGCTGGGTCTTAACACCATAAGTCATCAGCCGGTCATAACTATTCCAGGACGCGCCGTAACTTGGGCGGTTGGCACCGACACCGTGAATGTCCAGGCTATTGGGGCCTGACTCGACCACCACTAGCAAGGTATTTTTGCGCGGGTTGGCTTGTGCGGTGAGGCTGGTGGTAATTGCCAACCAAGAGACCATAAGGAGCCATAGCCAACGGCTCATGCTTTGCCTTGGTGCGTGAATACTTCGCCTGCTTGCGGGGGCGATATAGGTTACGAGTCGATCAACTATTTTTGGTGTTAACAATGAATGTGGCATAACGCTTCCTCCAGTGGGTTTGACTGGATTAGAGCAAACAGAATACCAACCTGAAAATAGTTATTTAAAACAGTAGCTTGCATATTTTTTTAAAAATTGTGGGCAGCTCTGTCATTGTCGCTATTGTTGCAAATTGCAACAGTTGCGACAGCGGTAGGGGGAGGCTTGGGTTGCCCAAGGAATTGAAGAAAGGGCGATGGTATGTTGATTGCTGCGAAAATGTCACCAATGATAATTCTAAATTTGAGGCACCGCATGTTTGCCCGCCCAGCTCGCCATTGGCTTTACCAGTTCGCCCTTATGCCAGCCAGCTGGATTGGCATAGCCTGTTCACTCTTACTCGCTGTTTATGTTGCGCATTGGGAGCGGGCTGCGCTACACAATGAGCTGCGCGAGCTGGCAACGGATCGTGCCCAGGTTTTATATTCCAGTATGCGAAGTTCTACGGAAGTACTTTATTCCCTGGCCTCGCTACATGCTGCAACGGGCGATATACGTCTTGAACATTTTGCTCCCTTTGCGCGCGACGCTATTCAGCGCCACCCGGAATTACAGGCCGTAGAATGGATTCCGCGGGTGCCATATGCCGAGCGCGAAGCTTACGAACAGCGTCGCCGCGCCCAAGGCTACGCAGATTTTAGCTTTACCGAAATAGGTGAGGATGGCTTACTCGCTCGCGCTGCCTATCGCGCGGAATATTTTCCGGTTTACTTTGTTGAGCCTTTTGCCAGTAATGCCGCCGCCCACGGGTTTGATGTCAGTGCTAACAGTCAGCGCGTGGCGGCCCTGGAACAAGCGCGGGATACTGGCTTGCCTGCAGTCACTGCACCCATACGCCTCGCTCAGGAAACTGCGGCGCAGCAGGGTTTTTTGATGTTTTATCCGATCTACGCTATCCCTGCGCCGAAAACACTGGCCGAACGCCGCGCCAGCTTGCAGGGTTTTGCACTGGCAGTGTTTCGCGCTGGCGATTTGGTCGCCAGCGCCTTGCGGGACATTGCGGAGCGGGGCGTTAGCGTGTCAATTTTTGATATGGGTGACCCGCTTCGACCTCTCTCGCGACAGGAAGCAATCCAGGGCGAGCGACAAGGGGGGAGTTATTCAGGCTGGTGGTTTAATCTGACCCCCTGGCTGGATCAACCTTTACAGTGGGACATGGAGATAAACGTCGCTGGCCGGCAATGGCGTTTGCTATTTGAACCCACTAAACATTTTGCCGCTCATCGCCGCCCTAGCCAGTCACTTGCCGCCTTGGCAGTTGGCTTGACGCTCACTTTCTTATTGGTGATTTATCTCGCCAGTGCCGCGCGTCGTGAGCAGGAAATCAATGCGGCAAACGCCGCGCTACAACGGGAAATTGATGAGCGCGAGCGAGCCGTAGAGGCGGCGCAAGCCGCTAACCGCGCCAAGTCCGACTTTCTTGCCAATATGAGCCATGAAATCCGCACCCCGCTAAATGCTGTGCTCGGCTACGCCCAGCTGTTACGCCGTGATGCGCGACTGGATGTAAGCCAGCGCGAATCGGTGAACGCCATTATTGTTAGCGGCAATCATTTACTCAGCCAGATCAATGCCGTGCTGGACTTTTCCAAAATCGAAACCGGACGCATGGAACTACAGCCTACGGATTTACATATTAATAATCTGCTGCGCGAATTGGACTTGATGTTTCGCCCGCGTTGTCAGGACAAGGGCTTAAGGTTACGCGTCCAACCCTTGCTGTGTGAAGGAGATAAAAATCTTCTCGGCGCTGTTTATACCGACGGCTGCAAGCTGCGCCAGATTCTGATTAACCTGCTCGGCAACGCGGTGCGATTTACCCACAAAGGTGAAGTACTTTTAGGTACTTGTATTACGGACGACGGCCGTTTCAGGTTTGATGTGATTGACACTGGCCCAGGCATTCCGGCTAATGCGTTGGTGCGCATCTTTGAGCCCTTTTATCAGAATCAGAACCATGACCATTATGGTCATGGGCAGGTTAGTGGACAGTTAGGCGGGCAGTTAGGCGGGCAGTTTGGCGGACAGTTAGGTGGAACTGGTCTTGGGCTCGCTATAGCTCGTCGTCAGGCACGGTTGCTGGGTGGTGAAATCGAAGTGGCCTCGGAAGCAGGGGAGGGTTCGCGCTTTACTCTTATACTGCCCCTACCTCCGGCGCGCAAACCGGAAATCCAAAACCCGCCGGTTGCTATTCGTTGGTACTTGCCCGAGCGTCAGAAAGTGCGGGCGCTGATTGTCGATGACATAACCGCCAATCGCGATATTCTGCACCGCTTGCTGGCAGATGCTGGTTGTGAAACTGCGCAAGCGCGTAATCACGCGACTGCACTTGCTCAAATTTCTGCCATGCGTTTCGATGCAATATTTCTCGATATACGTATGCCCGACGGCAACGGTCTGGAGTTATTGCAACAGCTGCGTACTATTCAACCCCAGGTACCCGTCATCGCCTATACCGCGCTCGCCTTCGAACAGGATCGCGCGCAATTTCTCGCTGCGGGTTGTGATGATTTTCTGGCTAAACCAGTAGCGGCAGAAATACTTTTTACCATTCTCGAAAAATTGTTGGGCCTTAGCTTTATACGCGAATGGGAAGAGCCCGTCGTGCACCTGACAACAGCGGATTATTCACAAGTAATGCTACCCGCGCATTTACATCAACGCTTGCTCACCGCCGCGGAATTGCATAGCACCACAGCCTTAAAAATGTGTATCGAGGAACTGCTGGCGTTGGATGAAGGCGCGCGCGCAGTGGCGGAAAAAATTCGCCAGCATATGCGTGCTTACGACATGAAGGCCATAGGGCTCTTGTTGCTTCAAGTGCAATTGCGGTCGGATGAACAATTAGATGAGCAATCCGATAAGGAGTTACATCATGCAGTCGCTTGAGCCACATCAACCCGAGCGAATTCACGCCGAGCGAATTCACGCCGAGCGAATTCACGCCGAGCGAGCTCACGCCGGGCAAGTTCACGCCGAACGAATTTTAATTGTGGATGACGTGGCTTCCAACGTTGAGTTGTTGTCGCGCGCTTTAGAGCCAGCAGGCTATGATATTTTTGTGGCACAAAGTGGTGAAGATGCATTGCGCATTGCCGAACGCGCGCGGCCGCATTTAATTTTGATGGATGTAATGATGCCGGGAATCGACGGCTTAAACACTTGTCGTCAATTAAAACAGAATTCGCAGCTTGCCCATGTTCCCGTTATTTTTATTACCGCGTTGGATGAGCGAGAAAATGTTGTACGCGGTTTTGAAGCGGGTGGTATTGATTATGTGGTCAAACCCTTTCATACCGAAGAAGTATTAATGCGCGTAGAACATCAGTTGCGGCTCTACAGGTTGAATCGCCGTCTGGAGGAGAAAAATGGCGAATTGATTGCGCGAATGCATGAATTAGAGCAGGCCAATCAGCAATTAGCGAATGAGCGCGATAAGCTCGCTCGCACCGAACACACTTTACATCAGGTTGATGAACAATTTTCCGCATTGAATCAACGCGAAGCGCAACGTTGGGGGATTGACGGTTTTATCGGCAAAAGCACCACCATGACGCGCATCATGGCGGACATTCACAAGCTACATCACAGTGCTGGCACCAGTGTATTAATTACCGGTGAAAGTGGTACTGGCAAAGAATTGATTGCGCGGGCTATTCATCATGGCAGTACTCGTGCCAGACAGCCGTTTATTCCGGTTAACTGTGTGGCCATTCCCACTGAACTTGCAGAGTCCATGTTTTTTGGCCACACCAAGGGTGCGTTTACCGGGGCCAGTGGCGAACAAAAAGGTTTTTTCGAATTGGCTAACGGTGGCACCTTATTTCTCGATGAAATCGGTGATATGCCGCTGGGTTTACAAGCAAAATTATTGCGGGTATTGGAAGATGGCGAAGTGCGCCCGGTGGGCAGTAACCGCGCCATAAAAACGGATGTGCGCGTGCTGGCAGCCACTAATGTAGACTTGCAGCAAAGCATAAGTGACGGGCGTTTTCGCACCGATTTATATTATCGTCTCGCGCGCTTTCATGTGCAGCTGCCGCCCTTGCGTCAACGACGAAATGATATTCCATTGCTGGTACAACATTTTATTGAATTGTTTGCCATAGAAATGGGGGTGCGCACACCCGTCGTAAGTGAAACTGCACAATCTGCACTGTTAAATTATGATTACCCGGGCAATATTCGCGAATTAAAAAATTTACTCGAACGAGCATTAATTTTGTGTGGCGGTAAGCCAATAGAGCTTGAACATTTGCAGTTTCAGAAAGCCTCCATAGCGGAATTTTCTCGTACTATTCTTGCGCAAGAAAATACTCCCTTGCCGTTAAATTTAAAAGCAGCTGAATTGATTTTAATGCACCGTGCGTTGGATGCCGCTTCCGGTAATGTGAGTGAAGCGGCGCGGTTGTTGGGGGTGCACCGAACTAAACTCTATCGGGTAATGGAGCGGGAAAATGTATAATTAACAGGCTGATTTATTAAAATCATAACTGCTGCTTTTGAAGAAATTTTTTGTCGAAGTTCACGAATAAAATTTTGTTTTTTCACAAAGCAGCGCGGGACATTGCTCCGATTCAAGTATCCAAGTCATTAACTATTTTACTGCTGCCTACGCATGCATGCTGCTACATAGCAATTCAACAAGTTCTTACTGAGAAAACGTTGGCAATTAGAGGCTATTATGCTTGTCTTAAACGGCGGAAAACATTGGCATTATAAAATAGTTCGTTTCATAGCTAGAAGATTTCCATTAGATTAGCTACTCTGACCCATCTGATACTTCCCAAATCGATCATTATGGCGAGCATTACCTTGGCTTGCCTTTTATTATTCACCTACAGATATTATTTAACACACTAATGGAGCTTAAAAAATGAATAACCGGTGGACTTCAGGATACCAGCGAACCTCAACATTAGTTGGTGTGATTTTATTCGCTGCATTTTTTACTGTTAGCTGTAACCAATTCTCCAAATCTGCGGTGGTGATAGCCAAACCCGTTGAACGTGCAAAACAGGTATGGCTTGAGCAAGATTACGCTGCACTTCGCGCAAAGCAAATTACTAAGGTTGACTATGAATTAACCTTTGAGCTGGACGAAACTAAAACGCACTTTAACGGGCAAGTTGTCATCCACTTTGATTTAGCAAAAGCTAATCAGGCACCCATTACAGTGGACTTTGATAGCGGCGAGATCCTTGCCGTACGCTTAAATGGTAAAGCTATACCCTGGCAATATGAAAAATGGTTTATTCGTTTCGCCCCTGAGTTATTTAGTGCCGGTAAAAATCACCTGGAAATTAGTTACTCTCGCCCCTATGCCACGGCGGGTGATGGTTTACATCGCTTTAAAGATTTGACCACCGGCAATGTGTATCTTTACAGCAATTTTGAACCCTATAATGCTAATAAAATGTTTCCGCATTTTGATCAGCCAGATATTAAAGCAAGTTATCGTTTAAATGTGCTAGCTCCGGAATCCTGGCAAGTTATTTCGGCATTGCGTGAAAGCAAGATTACGCCTAAAGAAAAACAAAACTTATGGCAGTTCCCAGCGACAGCTCCTATTTCTTCCTATATTTTTCCTTTGCATGCCGGGCCTTATCAAGTATGGGAAGATAATTCCGGCAGCGTTCCCTTGCGCCTCTTTGCCCGTCAAGAGCTGAAACAGTATGTAGATGCGCAGGAATGGTTTTTATTTACCCAGCAAAGTTTTAAATTTTTTAATCAATATTTCGACCAAGCTTATCCCTTTGTAAAATACGATCAATTAATAGTGCCGGATTTTAATAGCGGTGCTATGGAAAATTTAGGTGCAGTAACCTTTAACGAGATTTATGTCAGTCGCGGTATCAAAACCCAAGTCGAACGTATTCGCCACAGTAATGTCATCGCTCATGAAATGGCCCATATGTGGTTTGGCAATTTGGTGACTATGGATTGGTGGAATGGTCTTTGGCTAAACGAAAGCTTTGCTACTTATATGGCATTTTTACAGCAAGCGAAAGCGAGCGAGTTCGGCGATACCGTGTGGGATATTTTTTATGCTGGCTACAAACAAGCCGCATACACCATGGATCAGCAAGTTATTACTCACCCCATTGAATTACCGGTTAACAATACTGCTGAGGCTTTCACCAATTTCGATAGTATTACTTATGGCAAGGGCGCATCTGTATTAAAACAATTGGCGCAATTTGTGGGCGAAGAAAATTTTCGCAAAGGTGTTGCCAGTTATTTAAAAAAACATGCCTACAAAAATACCCAGCTGGATGATTTTATCGGCGAAATAGCGCAAGTGGCAGAAATGGATTTATCGCACTGGACCGAAACCTGGTTAAATCAAGCAGGGCTTAATACTATTCAGGTGGATTACCGTTGTGATGCCAGCAATCGCCAGATGACTTCATTATCGATTCAACAAACTGCGCCAGCAACTATACCCGTACTGCGTCAACAGCGCGTGCAATTGAGTTTTTATAAAATGCGCGCAGGTAAGTTACAACAAGAAAAAATATTGCCAGTAACTTATGAAGGTGCAAAAACCGATATTGATGTAAAAAATTTCGCTTGCCCCGATATGGTTTATCCCAATGCCGGTGATTGGGGTTATGTCAAAGTAGCCTTGGATAAAAAATCCTTGCAGCTTGTACGTGAACATATCAATCAATTCGATGTGAGCTTACGAGTGATGTTGTGGCAAAGCCTATGGGATGACGTAGTCGACACACGCACGCCTTTAAGTGATTACTTGCGCTTGGTTGAACGTCATCTGCCGCAAGAGCTTCGTTATGAAGCCGTATCGGCGGTGACGGCAAAATTAAAATTAACTAACGATTATTTACAGTTAATGTCATCGCCGGACAAAAGCCTGATCGCTGAACGAGGCTTGCTTGAAAAAATTACTTTCCAGCAAATGCTAGCGGCCCCTGCGGGCTCCGATGTGCAAAAACTCTGGTTCGATATTTTTGCCTATACAGGTTATAGCCCTAATGCCCTGACATTTATGCGCACATTATTAATCGATACTGATAATAAAAAGCTAGCTGGAAATAAAAAGCTTGCTGGTTTTGTGCTCGATCAAGATCGTCGTTGGGTATTGTTGCTGCGTTTAAATCAATTTCAATATAAGGATTATCTTGCGCTAACTGCACAAGAGCAGAAAAAAGATACTTCGGACCCCGGCGTCAATATGGCGCTTGCCTGTGAAGCCATTCGCCCCGACTCGATCAGTAAAGAAAAATGGTTCGCGCAGATCACTGCTAAAGAACAAACTTATAAGCTAGCCAGTATGCGTATTGTGATGGCGAATTTTTTACCTTTCTCTCAACCCGAATTACGCGCGCATTTTATACCTAAATTATTAGTGGCTTTACCCGATCTTAGTAAGCAACACGATGAGCGATTTATGCATGGTTTTTTTAGAGGTATTACTTTGCGTGCTTGTACGCCAGCATCGCTATTGCAAATGCAACAAACGCGCGATCAATACGGCGAATTAAATAACCTGGAAAGCCGCATGCTAAAAGTTGAAGTGCAAGAAGATCAGCGCTGTCTGGATATGAAAAAGCTGATGTAAAAGATTTGCTCCGTGACCAAACGCGGCTCATGGCAATTCGTGAGCCGTATAACATTGCACATGCCTTACTTAAATAAACGCGAATTGAAGCAATCAGTATTGGTCCGATGATATTACTGAAAGTAGTCTTAGGCATGATGTTAAGAGATTTGAATAGCGACTTATAAAAAACACAAAAATCAGGATTTATGAATGCTCAGTCGACTCAAATCTTTTCCAGTTCTTACCCTAGTGCTGTTCGCTATGGTGCTATGTCTCGAATTTAACCCATTTATACCTGACAACGTTTTTGGTCCATTACCAAGGCTCGCCATTGTGTCTGTACTCATGCTTTTCACTATGAGAGGAATAAAGGCTGCGCGTTATGTTCTGGCTTCCCTGCTTATGGTCGCATCGTTATTTCTTGTGGTAATTACTGTCGTGCTGCTTCCTGGTATTGGGCTGATTTTTTCTCTTTTCCTTTTGATTCCGATACTAATTCTTATCAGCACCGCTGCAAACCTGATTTTTTCTAAAAAACTTAAAAGATATTTGGCAGCTCCGCAGGTACCTGACCCTCAAATAATTGACTCGCAGGTAAGTAAAGATAAAAACAGTTTCTGGTTCAAATTAAAAACTTTAATCCAGCAATATAAAAATAAACTTAGTCGTAGTATTAAAGTAATTATAGCTTTATCAATCTGTGGGATAGCTGCAACGATTTTTGCTATTAATCAACATGAAAAATATAATGTTAGTTTTGGTGTAATCGAAGATATTAATGGTTACAGTTCAATAGAACATGAGACTAATATCATTGAATATATTCCAAAGTCTGAAGGCCATACGTTTGGTTTTATCATCACCGCTAAAGACAAGCGTCCCTTTAAATATCATACCGTTTCCTATCTTCCCAATACGCCCAATACGTTTTCGGGCACTTTAAGCGAGACATCAACCGATCATTTTTCGTCGGGAGCAAAATCGATTGAAGAAACGGCAACAGACTCTGTCGTTCTACCTTTTTGGTTTGACGAAGGTGATCCCTTAGGCTTATACAAAATAGATTTATATATAAATGATGTAAAGTATAAAAGCGTCGAGTTTAATGTGGTGCTCAAAAGATAAGCATATCTACCACAGTTAAACCTAAACAAACTTATAGTTGCTCTGTTCATTTAATGTTGCTACTTTAGCGCCATCCACTTTTTCTAAAAACATTGAATAACAGAGGCTTCAGCTATGTCTTGGAAACCTGTAGGCAATCAGGAAAGTTCGCTTAAAAATGATATTAAGTTAAAAAAATTTAACCCGGAACTTTTTAAATCAGATGCTAAAGAAGAACATAAAAACAAACAAGCAGACTATGTCTATACGTTTTTATTGAATGCAGATAATTACAAACAAGCGGTAGCCGTCCTGGGTGCAGTAGCTTCCGTCGATGATATTAAAAAAATTAGTGAATATGGGTTTAACCTGATTAAAGATAATACCTCCGTAACCATTAAAGCTACCTTAGGCTTAATTCCAGCAGTGCTACTACAACGGAAGCAGGCAAAAATTGTGCAAACCAATCTTAATGATCGTATTAAGGGCTATTTGAGTTCCATTTCCGGGAAATATAAATTACATCAAAGTGGGAAAATAAACGAAAATGGTTTGCCCTTTGTTAAGGACAGTAAAAACAACTGGGCAGTTTTTTATAATAATGGTTTAAATAAGTTACCTGTGGGAAATAACATCGAATGGTATCCTTATGATGGTTCAACAAAATCCCCACACAAAAGATTTTTTACCCACCGTAATAATCCGCGACTCTGGTTTGCTGATGGCGGCACACATGGCAATGCGGATGATTGGTGGATACAGGAAGTAGCTGATGGCGACTGGAAGAAACTCTGATTTTTTATCAGTATTAATTATTACTCCATTATTCATTACCTTATCTATTGTACACATATCGGCGCGCTGACCTCAGTTAGTGCGCCTTTATTTTTTTCTGCACCGCAACGATCTTGGCTTTTTTTAAATACAACAAAATATGTTTGTCGTCAGAAGTTTTAAAAAATATAGATAATTGATTTTAAAGAAAAATTTTTATTTTTTAAGATCACATCCTCAGTTGGCAAGAATTGTGCTCTCTGCATACAAGAAAGTATTCAGAACTGCACGTCCATCAGAGGGGCCACACAATGAAAAAGCAACGCCTTTGTCAATGTTTAGTTAATCTTTTCCAGCTGCTGTCCAGAACATCCCTAAAATTTTCTTCGTTATTGTTACTTCCAGTTGTTGCTCTTTGTGCGCCTGTATTTGCCGGTTCGGCACAATGGAGTTCAACCAATATTCAATATTTATACGGCACCACTTACTCGTCGATTTATTATAACGAAGAGACCAATAAGCTGGATGCCGAAGATACCAGCGCATCTGTGATTACACTCGAACATGTGAATGGCTGGAAATACGGCGATAACTTTTACTTTGTGGATATCACCAACGCTGACCGCAGTGACCCCGATGCGGCAACAAGCTATTACGGTGAGCTTTCGCCGCGATTTAGCTTAAGTTCCATCACTGGCGCCCCATTAAATGGCGGCATTATAAAAGATGTACTTGTTACCACTACTGCGGAAATTGGCCAGGGGTTTCACAATTATCTCTACGGTTTAGCGATTGATTTTAATATTCCCAACACTCCCGTAGCACAACTCAATTATTACGTTCGCAATGAAGTTGGGCCAGGCAAAGATACGGGTCAGCAAATTACACTGGTATGGTTAAAGCCTTTTAAAATCGGCTCAGCAGCGTTTACGTTTGAAGGGTTTCTTGACTATGCCTTTGCTATGGATCATGCAGAAGACAATATTATTGCTGCACCGCGTCTGCTGTATGACCTGGGTAACGCATGGGGTTCGCCCGGATGTTTTCAAGTCGGTGTTGAATATCAGTTGTGGCGCAATAAATTTGGCATTGATGGTATTGATGAAGATGTTGCACAAGTCATGGCGAAATGGATTTTTTAGCTGTTTGAAATAATGTGTTACCCAGGTAAACGTTTTGCTTGCCACAATGAAATAACCTCACAGTCATTGAAAATTTTAATACCGCGGAGTCACGCTAATGAATGATCTACACCATATCAATATTACTACTCGCGAAAATAATATTTTGAATCGCCGCAAATTTATCAAACTTAACGCGCTGGGGTGGGCGGGCTTGGCCGCAGTTGGTAGCGCACCTTTTGTATTTGCAAAATCAACCGCAAAATTAGGGTTTATTTATGTTGGCCCGCGCGATGATTATGGTTACAACCAAGCGCATTTTGAAGGGAAATCCTCACTCGGTGCGCTCACCTGGGCAAAAGCCTTTGACGAAGAAAATGTACCTGAAACTATCGAAGTACAAAAAACCATGGAGAGCATGATTAACCTCGATGGTGCACAAGTTGTGTTTCCTACTTCATTCGGTTATTTCGATCCGCATATTTTAAAAATGGCCAAACGTTATCCCAAGGTGATGTTTTTACATTGCGGCGGTTTGTGGGATAAAGATAAGCATCCCAAAAATGTGGGCAGTTACTTTGGTTACATTGATGAAGGCGTCTATATTTCCGGCACTGTAGCGGGGCATATGAGCAAGAGCGGTAAGTTGGGTTTTGTGGCCGCCATGCCGATTCCGCAAGTGCTTCGCAATATCAACAATTTCACTATGGCTGCACGAAAAGTGAATCCAAAAATTACCGTGACTGTGGTATTTACCGGCGGTTGGTCTGACCCGGTTAAAGAAGCAGAAGCGTCGAATAGCTTGATCGATAAAGGCATTGATGTTCTCACTTGTCACGTCGATAGCCCTAAAGTTGTCGTGGAAACCGCAGAGAAACGCGGTATCTATTCCTGCGGATATCACACCAATAATGTGAAGCTTGCACCCAAAGGATTTTTAACCGGTGCCGAATGGAATTGGAGTACGGTTTACAAAACCTATGCTGAATTAATTCGCGATGAAAAACCTATTCCCAATTTAGTTCGCGGTGGAATTAAAGAAGGCATTGTTAAAGTATCGCCTTACGGAAGTGCTGTTACCGATAAAGCGAAACAAGATGCCGATGCAGTGCTTAAAAAGTTTAAGGACGGAAGCATGGTGGTTTATCAGGGACCGATAAAGGACAACAAAGGAAATGAAGTTATCCCCGCAGGAAAAAGTTATCAGCAAACCGATATCTGGCTTGAAAGTATGAACTGGTTAGTCGAAGGGGTAGTGGGGTCGGCTTAAGCCTGCCAGGGTTAATAGCTAGAGGGGTTAATCGCTACCAGGGATGAATGCATAGCAAGCTGAATAGCTATTAAGGCCAATGAGTTATCCGAGAAGGATTTAATTCAAGGAGCATTTAATTCAGGGCAGATTTAATTCATGGATAACTCAGCAGCCACAGGGTCGCTAAACGCTATCAGGGCCGATAGCATCAACCAATTCCAGGGCGTTAGATATGCAAAAAATGCTGGAAACCTGGGTAATTTCATTAGGTGCATTGCTCTGTGCAAGCATCATCATCGCAATATTTATTGCGAGCACAGGCAATGCACCTGGTGAAATTTTTTATAGTCTTTATCGCGGGGCTTTTGCCAGCTGGTTTTCCTGGCAAAACACCTTGGTGCGCGCCGCACCGCTGATGTTAACCGCACTCTGTTTAGCGCTACCGGCACGGGTCGGACTAATTGTGATTGGTGGTGAAGGTGCTATGGTGATCGGCGGTTTAACTGCCGCCATCACCGGAATTTATTTACAAAATGCGCCAGCAATTATGGTTATCTGCAGCATGATTTTTATGAGCGTCCTCAGCGCAGGCTTATGGGTATGCGCAATCGGAGCCATGAAATATTATCGCAACGTCAACGAAACCATTAGTTCGTTGCTTATGAATTATATTGCCGTCGCCATCCTGAATTTTTTGGTGATAGGCATTCTAAAAGATCCCGCCACATTAAATAATCCTTCGACACATTCTATCGGCGAAAAAAATATGATAGGCGCAATAGGTGAAACAAGTATTCACTGGGGGCTTGCTTATAGCTTAGTTATTTGCACGGTCATGTGGGTGGTGAGTCGCCGCAGTATTTTTGGTTTCGCTGCCGATATTACCGGTGGCAATATTCGTGCGGCACGTTTAGCCGGTTTGCCGGTGGGAAAAATTATTTTAATTTCCTGTTTTATTGGCGGTGGTGCTGCGGGTATTGCGGGCATGATAGAAATTGCAGCGATTCACGGTCGCGCTAATAGCGCGCTTAATGCGGGCTATGGTTATGCAGGCATTCTGGTTGCTTTTTTAGCGCGAAATAATCCATTAGCCATTATTCCCTACGCATTATTACTCGGAGGCATACAAGCCAGCGGTGGCTTGCTACAACGGGCTCACGATTTACCGGATGCAACGGTGAATGTGATTCAAGGTATTATTTTTATGATGATTCTCGCCAGTGAAATTGTTTACGGGCGTTTTAAATGGTTGCAACCAAAAACTGCCTAAAAATATTTTTTATTTTTTAATTAACAGCCGGAGCATTATGGAAACACACGATATAGGTTTGTGGACTATTCTGATCGCCGTCCTGGGTGGTGCAGTTCGCGTTGGTACGCCGTTTATTTTTGTTAGCCTCGGCGAATGCCTCACTGAAAAAAGTGGTCGCATTAATCTAGGGCTCGAAGGCAATTTAGTCATGGGCGCTATGGTTGGCTACGCCGTCTCCTATCTTTTCGGTTCCCCCTGGCTCGGCGTTCTTGCGGCCTGCGGCGCAGGTTGTGTCTTAGGTTTAATTCACGCACTCCTGTGTCAAAACAAAAAAGTCAATGATATCGCCGTAGGCATCGCCATGATGTTATTTGCAACCGGCGTTGCATTTTTTTATGGCAAACCTTTTATCCAACCCAGCGCTCCGCGTTTGCCTTCCATCAATCTGGGGATGTGGAGTGATTCACCCGTGATACGCGCAGCCCTGGATATCAACGCACTGTTTTTTTTAGGGGTATTGCTTGCGCCATTCATCACCTGGTTTTTAATTCACACACGCTCCGGTAATACCCTGCGTGTTGTTGGCGAAAGCAGTGATGCAGCCCTGGCATTGGGTATGAATATTAATAAAGTGCGCTTGCTAAGCACCATGGCAGGCGGTGGACTTGCCGGAATCGGCGGTTCTTATTTATCGCTTTATTATCCCGGTAGCTGGAGCGAGGGGCTGTCCAGCGGGCAGGGCTTAATGGCCGTTGCCCTGGTGATTTTTGCGCGCTGGAATCCCATGAATTGTTTATACGCGAGTTTATTATTTGGTGCAGCGGCAGCGCTTGGGCCAGCATTGCAATCGGTCGGTTTAACCTGGGGATATTATCTTTTTAATGCAGCACCTTATGTATTAACACTTGCGATTATGGTTTTTACTTCCAGCAACAAAAGCACGCTGAATGGTATGCCGGGGGAATTTAGTAAATAACCGATTGAATGGCGCAATTGGTTGAACGAAGTAAACCCTTAACTGAAGTAAGCAATGTAGCAATTAGTTCAATGCAATAATCGATTGATTAATTAAGGTCACTCGTTGTATTGAATAAGAATTTAATAAACTCATTTAATAAACTAGCAGAGATTTTTATGAGCCAACGTCACGTCGATGCCACACCTTACCCATGGCCCTATAACGGGAAACTGACACCAGATAATACCGCACTGATTATTATTGATATGCAAACGGATTTCTGCGGTGTAGGCGGCTATGTCGATTCCATGGGTTACGATTTATCACTCACGCGCGCACCCATCGAGCCGATTAAAAAAGTGCTCAACGCAATGCGCAAACACAATTTTTTAATTATTCACACCCGTGAAGGTCACCGCGCGGATTTATCAGACTTACCGGAAAATAAACGTTGGCGCAGCCAACGTATGGGTGCAGGCATTGGCGATATGGGTCCCTGTGGCCGCATATTAACCCGTGGCGAAAAAGGCTGGGATATTATCGAAGAACTTTACCCCATTGCCGGTGAACCTATTATCGACAAACCCGGCAAAGGCTCTTTTTATGCAACCGATTTAGAGTTAATTTTAAAATGCAACGACATCCAGAATTTAATTATCTGCGGCATCACCACCGATGTTTGCGTCAGCACCACCATGCGCGAAGCCAATGACCGCGGCTATGAATGTTTATTGTTAGAAGATTGTTGTGGTGCAACAGATCCTGCCAATCATCAAGCAGCCATCAATATGGTAAAAATGCAAGGCGGTGTCTTCGGCGCGACTTGCGTATCAGCCGCGCTTTTGAGCCTGGTGAAATAGCATGAGCGATCAAGGCATACAGTTAGAAGCCATTGCTGTCGCCAAACATTTTGGCGATGTCAAAGCGCTGGTGGATATTTCCTTGAAGCTACGCAAGGGCAGTGTGCATGCATTGCTCGGAGAAAATGGTGCAGGTAAGAGCACGCTAGTGAAATGCATTATGGGTTATTACAAGCCTGACAGCGGGCAATTAATTTATAACGATAAACAAGTTGTGATCGACAGCCCCCAACAAGCCAGCGCCTTGGGTATTGGCATGGTCTATCAACATTTCACCTTGATTCCCAATATGACCATCGCAGAAAATATTGTCCTGTCACGACCTAATTTGCCCATGATAATTAAGTGGGCCGATGAAATTAAAATTCTGCAACAAAAAATGCAGCAGATGCCGTTTCAGTTTGACCTTAATCGAAAGGTCAGCAGTCTATCTGCCGGTGAAAAACAAAAAGTAGAAATTACCAAACAATTATTACTCGATACACAAGTACTCATTTTGGATGAACCTACGTCCGTACTCACGCCCACCGAAGCCGATGAAGTACTCGATAAAATTTACCAACTCACGCGCACCGGAAAACTCAGTGTGTTAATTATTACTCACAAATTTCGCGAAGTAACTAAATATGCCGATGAGGTTACCGTGCTGCGCAAAGGCTTATTTGTAGGTACGGCCAAGGTAACGGATGTAACTCCGGCCACACTCGCCGACATGATGGTCGGCGGAGAACTTATCGGCACGCCACCGGCGCGCCAACAACATGAAAATGAAATTGTAAAACTCATAGTAGAAGATCTTGTGGTAGACAACGATCAAGGGGCAGCAGCCGTCAATGCCCTAAGCCTTTCAGTAAATGCGGGTGAAATTGTCGGCATAGCCGGTGTATCTGGCAATGGCCAAAAACAATTAGTGGAAGCACTCGCAGGCCAGCGCGTTCCCCGTTCCGGAAAAATTACCGCGCAAGGAAAACTTTTTACCGGTACCCAGGAACAAATACATCAGCAAGGTTTTTATTGCCTGCCAGAAGAACCCCTGCGCAACGCCTGTGTGGGAAAATTAAGCGTGGCAGAAAATTTGGTCTTGCGAAAATATAATCGCTCACCTTTTTGTAGCTTTAAATTTTTTCTAAACCGGCGCGCAATCAAAGCCAATGCCGAACAATTAATTGCTCAATATAAAGTGCGCACCTCAGGCCCCGATCAGGAAATTCAAAGCCTGTCCGGCGGCAACATTCAACGTGTAGTACTTGCTCGTGAGCTGGCCCAACCGGTTTCCATTCTAGTGGTTGCCAACCCTTGTTTTGGTTTGGACTTTAAAGCCGTCGCCGACATACGCGCACAAATCATTGCAGCACGCAATAAAGGTACTGCCGTGTTATTGCTCAGTGAAGATCTCGATGAAATATTGGAACTTAGCGATCGCATGTTTGTTATCTCCGGTGGAAAACTCGTTCACCAAACCACACCGGAAAAAGCCGATTTAAATACCATTGGTCAATATATGGCGGGCCATTAAATCGCATAAATAGAACCGAGTCGGGAGCCAGTGATTAAATAAAAACTGAATCACCGCAAGTGGCAGCGCCCGGCGGAGGATGACGAGCTTAAGTAAGTGCCATTCGCTGCTAAAAAAATTAGCAAAGGCATGTAGCAACTAACCCTAAACAATCATTTACAAACACAGTGAAAATTATCATGACACTCACTAGTATCGATGCCAAACCCTATCCCTATGTGCTGCCACAAAACAAACCCTGTTTAATTATTATCGATATGCAGCGCGATTTTATTGAGCGCGGTGGCTTTGGCCATGCGCTGGGTAATGATGTTTCCAAACTGGCAGTCATTATTCCCGGCGTAAAAAAATTACTGAATTGTTTTCGCTTGTTAAATTTACCGATTGTGCATACACGCGAGTGTCACGATCCACGGCTTATCAATTGCCCGCCCGCAAAATTAATTCGCGGCAACGGCAGTTTAAAAATTGGCGATGAAGGCCCCATGGGCAGAATTCTTATCGACGGTGAACCTGGCAATGAAATTATTCCTGAATTAAAACCCATGCCCGGCGAGCTGGAGCTGACCAAGCCCGGCAAAGGCGCTTTTTTTGCAACCGTATTGGATGCGCATCTCAAACGCTTGGGCGTTACTCATCTTTTTTTTGCTGGCGTCACCACCGAAGTCTGCGTGCAAACCAGTATGCGCGAAGCCAATGATCGCGGTTACGAAAGTTTATTAGTGGAAGACGCAACCGAAAGTTATTTTCCAGAATTCAAACAAACAACGCTGGACATGATAGTAGCGCAAGGCGGCATCGTCGGCTGGACCGCGCCCATCGAAAAAGCTATTAAAGGTTTGGTGCAAGCTTATGGAAAATAAACTGGATGTTTTAATTGTAAATGCCTTGTTCGATAAAGAAGCCTTGTTAGCACAACGAACCTGGAGCCCCTTATGTGAAGGCGTATTTTCATCCGTTATTTACGAATCCGATAGCAATAATCCCAAAGCAGCATTTCTGCATTATTTGCCCGGCGCTTCAGTGCCGGAGCATCAACATGTAGGCATAGAACATATTTTAATTTTGCACGGCTCACAAATAGACGGCGATAAAATTTATACCGCAGGCACACTCGTTATCCATGGGCCAGATACCCACCACAATTTAAAATCCCCCGAAGGTTGCGTCGCATTAGGCATATGGCAAAAGCCAGTGATGTTTATCTAATGTAACTCCTCCCCCAACCGGGTTCTTGTGTTCACAAGCTGATGCCCAATAACGAAAGTGATGCAGGATCATCACGATGGGTACCCTTGAGCGAGTTAGATCCGAAAAATGATGTTAAACACTCCTATTTTATTCGGGATATGTTGGTAGCAGTTTAGCGTTCGCTGCATTTATTCACCATCATTGTTACTGGCAATAAAATAACTCGGTCATTATTGGTGATTGTTAGATTTGCTGCGTTGATACTTATTTTTGCCAATACAATCCATGGGTCACTTGGGCAGCTCGTGCAAGGCACTATCATGTTATTCACTTTGTTCACTGCTTCGCAAATTTGGGTAATATTTTCTTTTTCAGAATGAGTTGTCGGAAGAGATTGTAAACAAGTAATTTCGAAGCTGTCTCTAATGCGTGAATACTCGCAAGCTGTATCGTCACAA
Organism: Pseudomonadota bacterium; assembly: GCA_040385335.1. GTDB lineage: Bacteria > Pseudomonadota > Gammaproteobacteria > Pseudomonadales > Cellvibrionaceae > Cellvibrio. The sequence goes on along the minus strand of JAZKHP010000015.1, from coordinate 78,492 downwards.
CCACAACCAACGGGGGAAACTCGCACCGGGCTAGACATGCATTCTGTGTATTTAATCGCGATATAAAATGGTTTGGAAGTGTCAACAGCCGCGACAGAGACAGATCCGCAGGGACTACAGGGAGATACTTGGGCTTTTGCATTTTGTGAAAGATCAAATTTAATTTCTTCGGCGAGATATATTTCATCGCCTTGTGGGCTCAATGCATATCCGGGGCAAATAGTCACAATATGTGATCCTGCAGTAGCTACAACATTTAAACCGCACACAATTCCCCAGCCATGTAACAGGCGATTGTGCATCCTCCGTTTTTCTCGTTGATAAAGTTGTTCGTTGGTTAAATCATCTGCGGTGATTAATTGGCGGGTAAAAAATCGTGTGCGCTCTAAGGTTTTTACACCATCTCTGCATTCGGTAGTACTCATAAAATTTCCCCTTTAATTCACTGTCGGTCATTGATGTAAGTTGACACTAATTGCCTTGGTTGCAATTAGTTGAGATTAATTATTTCGCGAATGCGAAGTAGGTGTTCATCAGTTAACGAGCCAACGCCATTGAGGTTTTCAAAGTCGTTAAATACCTTATTGGCTTGTTTATCTCTAGCAGCCACAATTGCAAACGCGTTTTCAAAACCAATTTCGGGAACCATGGCCAACTCAAAAGCGGATGAGCGATTTAATGTTAACCGAACGTCCCTACTAGGCCCGGTTGAATCTGGGCCGTCTCCTCCTTCTTTTTGCCAAGTAAACCAGCTCTCAAATATTCCTCCTTGTATGCCAACTTGGCTCCCACTAGGGCGATCTCCGGTGGGTAATTCTGCTCGAGTAAATTCTGCGTCAATCGCACGATAAGGCTTTGCTGTATCGAGAAAAAAATCACCACGCAAACGAAGCATTACGAGTTGATCAAATTTATTTTCTAGCGGAAAAATTGCTATGCCGTTGCCGCTGGGCTCAAAAATTGGTGCGCCGACCGTACCATTAACTTTTATCGTTGCAGAATCAATTATTTTTTGATTGGCAGTCAGCGTGCTGAAATAGCTGACAGGTATTGCCATGTATTTGATGGAGGACCAAACAAAAACAGATGAAGTAGTTGTAGAAAATAGCGGAATCAATACTTCAAAAGCGGGGTTGAAATTTGCTAACCCTTTTGTGTTCATTGGCACGCTAAAGGGTGGTGTTACGTAATTGCTGAACCCAATTACAAATGCGTTACCGAAATCTTCTATGAAACCACCATTAGTATCTATAAGTGTTACAGGTACAAGCGGGGGCCGCAAATTTGTGTTGGTATAAAGTGTATTGTGCTCCCAGCTTAAAGCCACAATCTGAGTTAATTTTGATTCAAGACCCGGCCCGGCAGGGCCTTCTGCTCCGATTGGTCCTACAGGCCCTTGTTTGCCTATTCCATCTTTACCGTCAACGCCATTTGCTCCAGTTAATCCGATAGGTCCCAGTGGTCCAACAGGTCCTTCTTTACCTATTCCATCTTTGCCGTCAACACCATTGGCTCCGGTTAACCCGATAGGTCCTGCTGGTCCAACAGGTCCTTCTTTGCCTATTCCATCTTTACCGTCAACACCATTTGCACCCGTTAATCCTATAGATCCCGCTGGTCCAGTCGGGCCCGGATCGCCTTTCATGCCTTGAATACCAGGGTCGCCTTTATCACCCTTCAAACCTTTTTCGTTGGAAAGGCACATCAACATTTCAAATAATTGTGGATTGCTATAAACCCTTGGCTCAGCGCCATCGTTTTTTAAGGACAGAGTTCCGTCTTGTATTGATACAACCGCAAGCACAACGCAGGCACAGTCGGTGCCCGTTGAACAATCTCTATTGGATAGCGCTTTGTTTATATCCTCAATTTTTTTTATTTTGTTGATGGCGGCGTCTTGACTATCGCCTTTGAAATGCAGCGCTTCACACAGTGCTGGGTCAGGGCTTTTAAGTGAGTTTGGTTCACCGGATTTAATTAATATTCGAAAGGATTCTTGAATAATGGATGGCGCAGTTTGGTTGATACTGTCGCAGTCGGTGACTAATACGGGTAAAAATTCTGTTGCACATTCTTTGTAAGCTAAGCACAGGTAAAAATGAGTGCCTGAATTTAATGTGTCCCCAATGGGTACGCCCTTGTCGTCTGTTAGAGTTCTTGGATCAATTAGCACAGCGTCAGGTACGATTATTTCGCGGCCTTGGGAATCCAAAGCAACACCTGATGCAATGCACACTTTGTTATCTTTGATGGTGGTTTGTAAACCACAAACCACTCCGCACCCCAAACCCAAGCGATTTATCAGCCAACGTTTTTGATTGAAGTAGCACTGCTCTAACGTTAAGGATTTATCATCCAACAGCTTGCCGTAAAAATATTTATTGCGCTCCGGCTTCACCAATTTATGTTTCGAATTATTATCATTGCAGTGACTCATTTCATCTCTCCCAATCAAGGCTTGGCACCGATCAATTGTGCTCGAATTCAATATCGTGTTTGTGTGTTATTTCGGTATCGTTTTTTAAATAGCTGGCTAGGCCGAGCTGACTACTACCCAGTTGTAACCCAGGCCCAGCTCCGGCAACAATCGTATTGATACCCACGAGCGCCTGTGCACCGACTTGCAATTTAGGTTCGATAAAACAAAGTTGAAAATCCGTATGCGCGGGCTTTTCGGCTTCAATTAATTCTATGAGCGCTTGGCGTTGGCTGGCATTGGCAATTTGCGCAGCGGGAACGACCACTGTAAACAAATGCGCGTAATCATCAGAAAGTGAGACACCGAATTGGTCCGCTGTTTGCGGGCGGCTCTCACCCACAATGGTTTGGCCGATTTCCATTAAATTATTATTTTGATTAGTGGGAGCAAATTCCACGGAGCGATCTAATCGTGAATAGAGGCATTCAGTGGGCACTATTTCCAAACGCTGGCTCATGCTCGACCAATAAAGTTCGATATTGGCTCCGACGGTATTTTCATAAAATTCCAACTCGATGGAGTACCAGTGCCCAGCCTCCAGTTGTATTTGTCCTAGGTCATTTGTTGTTCCGTGATCTGTCCAATTATCAATAATTAACCGGCCATTAATTCGCAAGCGCACGCCATCGTCAGAAATAGTACGAAAGGTATAAGTCTCTGTGTAACGTGGCCGTACTTGACCACTCCAGCGAACTGAAAATTCGTTGACGGGAAAGTGTTCTTGAGCGGGCACATCTGCTAAAGGCGAGAGCTCGCCCCAATTGAAGTTCACGTTTTTATCGATGCGTGTATGACGCAATATTTCAAATTTTCTACCTTGATAGTAGTCGCCCTTAAGCCCAGCAAATTGCGGGTTTGCGTAGGTAAATCCGGGCACTATAATTCCATCCGGCGTTGCAGCGGCTAAGCCTGTGTCTAACCCAAGCCCTAAACCTTCGCCCAAACGCCAATTGTGCCGATCGCGGAAGGCTTCAAAAATATGGATAGTAATGCCCAGCTTGCTGCGGACTATTTTGCGCAAGCCTGCTGGTGTTGAGCGTTGTTGATAAAGTTTGTAGGCGTTGGACAACAACTCCCGTTGTTCGGGGGCAGCCATGCGTGACGGTAAATCGAGAGCAATCCACGCAGCTAGTGAATTAATATTATTTTCCGCTGCCGTGCGTGCATCAATCTCACGCGGTTGTTCTTGCAATTGTCTATCCCAATCGCCTAGTTCAGAGCGAAACAGCGCTAGCCAGCGCTCTAAAAAACCAGTGTTATCGTCGCGCCGATAAATTGCAGGCAAGTGATCGAGGTAACTGGGTTGGGTGGTGGAGGCTTGCACTTGAATCAGTGCGGGTGTGGTAAGGCCGGTATGGCTTTTTAATATCACCTTCACCCACAAAAAACGTGCGCTGGTGTTAGCAAATAATGTACGGACTAAAACATCTAGCGAGGGAGATGTTTGCCAATCTTGCGCGTTGGGTGCAGTGTCATTTTGCGTTACAGCAAGCTGTAGAGTTACTGATGTTTCTGCGGGAATAAATGTTTCAACCCACAGGCGTTCCCACACTTGGCTTTCACCCGCATCAAGTGCGGTAGTGTTGAGTTCACCACTTCTTAAATAGGTGAGCGGTGTTTCCGTTTTAACACAAGGGTCGCTCGCCGCAGTTGTTTGCTGGGTTTTTAATTGCAAGGCACCGTCATTACGAGGGCTAAGGTCAGGGAATGAGACAGCCTCATCCCAATGGCGTTGGTCGCGCAATACACGGTAGAGAGTAGGGGACTCGTTCATAACCTACTCGATATACAGGTTGTAATGAATTTTGCCGCCGTTGGCAGTGGTTCTTTTTTCAGGGTTTACCCTAAACTCAATGCAATATTCGCCTTCCGAAAAGGTAAAGTCTGGTAGGTGATCGAGTCGAATAGCACCTGTGCCATTTGTCGCCAAAACATGGTTGCTATTACCATTGCCTAACTTATCCCCAGCACTCTGAGTTCCCCAAGTTGCTGAGTAAGAATCCTTTAATTGCGTAATTATTTTCTGAGTAAAATTTACGGGCGCTGGTGTAGGTCCTGCGGGATAAATATAAACTTGAAGATCGTCTACAAAAGTAAATTTCTCGTCTTGTCTCGCCCCATTCACCTCATCATAAATACCTTGGTGATGGATTAAAGAGCTAATTGAAAAAGGATGGGTGTGGTTGTATTCCGTAAATTCTGTCCAATTTTCAGTATTAAAAGCAGGTATAGGGTGTGTGTGCGCTCCTCCATTAATATTGCCACCTGTTTCCTCCAAAATATTTTTTAGATTGTACGAGGGACCACCCGGTAACTCTCCTAACTCAGTGTCCTCCACAAAAAATCTTAGATCGAAGGGCCTGTGATTTACATCTCCATTGTACTTTCGTCGTGCCTGCATACCGTGAGTGTGTAGATTTCCTTCTTCAGTGGAGAATGAGCGCACCTCATGAAGATGGGTTAGCTGGGCTGCGGTAAGCGGTGTAGCGGTTGGACCGGTTGTAGCTGTAGCAGAACCCGGATGGTCATGTCGTGGTAACTCTGTGTAATGCAATTGCGAAAATTGTTCCGCTCTCAAATGCAAAGTGACCGAATGAGATTGCCTGCCGCGAACATGAAAATAAATCTTTCCAACTACCTCAACGTTCTCTCGGGTATCGGGGAATGGGGCAGGAAAAGACTCTTTGGGAATATATGCAATTTCTCTTTCACCTTCTAGAACATATTGCCGCACAGTTTGGCTGGCGGACGAACCTATGTATTTACGTATCCCCACATCTATGTGTTGAACACTCGTGCAATTTTTTAACTCCACACGAGCTAATACTATTTGGCCGCTATTTGGATTGGGAATGTAAGGTAGCCAAGAAAATTTTACTTGTGATTGGATTCGTGCAGGTCCACCAGCTGCACAGCCACCGGATTCATAGGCAATAGTTTCTTCAGTGTACTCAACGACTAAATAATTTCCATTGGGTGAATTCTGCGTCGAGCCCTGGCTGGCACACACTTCGAGTTGTATTTCATCCATCAAAATAATTTCGCGGCCTTCGTTATCCAACGCCAAGCCAGACGTGACTATTACATTGGGTGTTCCGTCTGGAAATTTCCGCACCTCCAGCCCCCGCGCAATACCCGCCGAATAAAGCGATTTATTCAGCCAGCGCCGCGTGCGCATGTGGTAATCCTGCTCGGTTTTAAAATCGGCAGCTTCCAAACGCTGGCCGTTGTAATAGTTCAGCCGTTCTAGGGGTTTTTCAGTCATGGCACGCGTTCCCTTGGTTAATCGTAATTTTGTGATCGCCGGATACCAGTAAACCTGTGCAACATAATTCAAGATTGCCGCAGCGGTTTGCAGGTTTATCGTCGAGTTGCCAGGTTAAATCCGACACATGGTTAACGCCTTCTAAAGCGTTGAGTAAGGCTAATAATTCAGACCTATAGACGCTGCGGCCAATAGGCCAACCTGTGCCCTCAGGCCCACCCCATAAGGCATGAAAATACTTTTCTAATGCGGCACGCGCGCGTTGCATAAGCGCGCGGCGATTGGCTTGGGGGTTGAGGTGCAGTTCGGCATTCACGGTAATTGTGAAATACTCGGGTGCCACCACATGCACTTCGCTGGTGACCAAACGGCGGCGTTCCAGGTAAGTTTGCACCCTTGCAAGCAGTGCGGGGGTAGGGGTGGGTCGTTGTTGTGGGCAAGGGGGAATGACCACCACCGTGACAGAACCACTGACGGGTATACAGGACATCCTGGGGTGGTAGTCGGCAATGGCGTAGACGCGGGCAACGGGTACACCGGGGGTGGCTAAGGCCAGGGTTTCAAAATCATCTAAGGTCACTGCCCGAGTAGGCTTGGCTAATTCGGTGGCCGCGCGCGCTTTGGCTTGGTTGAGGGTTTCTGCGTCTTGACCGCCTTCTGCTGCAAAGGGTTGAGTAACCGTCAACGCGTTGAACTCTGTGGGCAATTGGGTTAACTGATAGGCAGGTAAATTACCCTGGGTGCCGCCACCGGTTTTGTAACCCACTTTTATTTGTGTTCCCGCAGGTGGTACGCGCCCATTGCGGCCATCGCCAAAGGTGATTGTGCCTAATCGGGCGTCCAACACGACTAGCTTACTGTGTGGGCCACCACCGTCCCAATTGGCGGCTACTTGCCAATCAGTTTGATCAATACTGTTAAGGCTTAGCTCGAGGCGCATGTTTGCCAACACAAGGGAGCTATGGGCAAGTTTGAAGGTTTGGGTTGCACACCCATTGCTGCGAAAAATCTCAGGCGTTGCGCTCACCGCGTGGCGAGCCAGCAAGGCGTTAATTGCCACAAATGTTAATTGAGGTGGGCAGTCGTAACCGCCATGGGCTAACCGGCAACGAATAAAATAAGTGCCTGCCTGTTGCTCAAAGGGTACGCCACCGGCCATGTGATCTGCTGGCACCTTGAAGGTAAGTGTGCCAGTAAGAGTTAAGGCGCAAGTGGTATCGGCAAGCTGTGGTAATGGCAGCCATTGTTGATTGTCTGCGTGGTATTCCCATTGAGTTTGGGCACCGTAGTGATGGAGCCAATGGGTTGATGCTGTTGGCTGATCGTCGCAGAGCCTTGCCATTTCATCGGTTGTGGATTTTTGTTCGGCCGCTAACCGTGATCTGGTTATGCGATCTTGCGCAATATGGTTAGTCCATAATCCAAGGCTAATCTTCGTGTCTGCCGATGCCAGCGGGGCGTTAAAGCCGAGGTAGAGCGCATCGCCCGGTTTTGGAGTTTCACCGAAGGGTAAGAAGGTGGTTGTGCCTGTGTTGCGGGCTGTTAAATCGGTCTCTCCCGAAGTTGCCATGCTGACGAGAGCCGTTATTTGCGCCGCCGAAATATAGAGGCTTGCAGCGGTTTGGAATAGGATGGTGGTGTGTAAGGCGTTATCGGCTGTGGTAACGAGTGTGCCTTTGTCTAGCGTTTGAGAGGTGCCTGTGGTTGCGAATACCAAAAGCGTTTCAGACACTTGGGCGGGTGCTAACTCCACTCCGACTAAACGTAAAAATGCCCGTACGGATTCGTCGGGAATATTGTCGAGCCGGTAAGAGCCGCTTTCGGCCAGCCAGGCCAATAATTCAATGAGGGTAATGCCTGGGTCGTGAGCGTTAAAGTCCGTCCAGCTGGGAGCCAATGCGGGGAGGCTGGCGCGTGCTTCGGCAACGAGTTGATCGTAGGTTAAACGGTCGAGGCTGGGCAGAGGCAATGGCATTAACGAGCCCCCAACGTGAGCTTAATTTCATGGCTGCCTGCGCAGACCACGGCGTCGCGAGGGATTTTTATTTCGTCACAATGCTCACCACCGTCTACAAACAGGCGAATGTTGCGGGCGTAATCCACACCCTGAGTGGATTCAATCACCAGGGCAATGTTGGACAAATATACGCTCGCGCCAAACCCCCAGCCTTTACCCTCCACACCACCCACTAGCGGATGCAGAAAGCGATTGAGGTTTTCGCGTACCTGCGCCTCCACCTTGGTGGCGGATTGAGGGTCTTGAGGAACCAGCTCAACAGCGATGTTCAGTGCAACGTAATTTGGCTCTACCACCCGAAGCCGTTGTACAACAGCAGCGGGTACGCGCTGGCGCAGGTAAGTTGCCACACGGCGTTGCAGTTCTGGTGTGGGCCACGGTTGTGGGTCAAGGCTGCGCGGTAAAATAATCAGCGTGAACCAACCGCGCTGGGCATGGCCATTGGGGCCAGTAATGGCCAGGCAATGGGCGCGCGCCACTTCCGGCGAGGCATCGCGTGCATTCCATTCAATATCGGAAGCAGTAATTGCGCGGTTTTGATGACGCAATTGTTGGGGGCCTCGATCTTCCAGTAAGGCCACTGTTTCAGTGTCCGCACCACCGGCGGCAGCCACCGGGTTGGTAATGTTCGCGATAAACGGCACAGCACTGCGCAGCTGGGTAATAGTATTGGCGGGCGCATTGCCAGCAGCACCGCCCCCGGTGATGTAGTTGGCAATGATTTGGCTGTTTGCCGGTGGAATCATGCCTTGGGAACCATCGCCAAAACGGATAAACCCTGTCGCTCGCTCCACCAGATAAACGCGGTCTTTGGCTGTTGCGTCATAGAGGTGAGGCCGTTCACGCCAGCGTACCCAAGCGGCGGTAATACGCTGGGTGAGGGGTTCGCGTTCATAGCGAATATCCGTTTCGGCTACTTGATGGGCGATTAATTGCCAGCCTTCACCGCTGCCTGCCCATTCACGAATTTCTATCGACTCTCCCGCCAGAACGGGGCTATTCACAAAACGCAGGCCTTGGCGAGGCGTGCCATCGGCATTACCGAGCAGCTCTCGCTCTACGCGCACACGATGGCTAGCCCAGGTGCTGTTTAACCAGAGGCTGCTGATGGGTAACTCGGTAAGTCTATTGCCAGCTTTCAGGCGTGCCCGTATACGAAAATAAGGGTTACCCATACTGGATGCGGTGACGGCATCCGGCGGGCCAATAAATTGCACCATGCCACTTTGTTTAAAGCCGTTGGTCTCATCGCGTACACTCAGTTGCAGCCAGCCTGTTGCCGATAAATATTCCCAACTAAATGCGGAAGCATTATTGGGTACTAATTCTTCCGCACTTGGTAAATGAATATAGAGACTTACTAAACCTGACGGCAAGCGTTGATCAAACCCGAAATGCAAGGCAGGTTGATGGTCGGCAACCGGCCAGAAGGGATCGAATTGGCGATCCGGCCAGACGGCATCATCTGTGTGGTCGGTGAATTGAAAATTATTGTGTGAAAGACAGTAATCCAAGCTTTCTACATTCGTGAGATAACTGTAAGAAAACGTCAGCTTGGAAACCACCGGCGCTTGAAGGTCGGCAGCTTCAATGGATGTTTTAGTAACAGGGTTTGTTGGATCTGTAGTGTCAGTGTCGGTTTTATATTGCAAAGGATTACCGAAATTTCCAGCAGCAATGCGAACTCGCATCCAGCGATTTTTGACACCGTTGACGGCGCTTTCTTGCCAATCCGATGGGCAATTAAAACTGATTCGACGAGTTGGGTGTGCGTCTGTCGGGGGCACATCAAATTTGTAAATACTTTGGCCATTCGTGCCTGGTTCTACCCCCAAATCTTGCCAACCTGAGCTGCTGTAATACTCCCATTTTAAATCCACGCCTTTTACGTTGCCTTCTTGAGATAGATTGATATCTATGTGCACGCGAGCGCCGCCGCGCTGAAATACTTCAGTACTAGCCAAATAAAATGTGTTAAAGGTTTTTGGTTGTTGGCTGAACGGATAAAAATCTTTTGAAACATCCAAACTTAAATTATCAGCAAAGGCGATTTCGGGTAGCAAATTCTCTTTCTTAAATTTTACGCGAATGCGTAAGTCATTAATGGTTAGCGGGTTGTGGCGCAAATTTTCGCCGCGAATAACGGGCGTTTTAAGAGTGCCGCGCAACCAATAACTGGTGCGACCGTGAAAGGTTTCTTGTTTGGCATCCGGCCCGCAGGTGAGGCGCAGAGCAATTTGCCCATCCCGTGTGAGGCCGCGGGTGGTGTCTTCCTCCTCCGCTCTTTGCAAAGTAATCCAGCCAACTTCACTCATGTATTGCCAGTGAATATCCAGCGGGTTTTGTGGCGCAACTTCCAAGGAGCATTGCAAGAGTATCGTGATCTCACGGCCACCTAACTTAAAAAGACGATCATGGGCTAAATAAATAGCATGTTCAGTGCGTTGCATATCGCCAAACACAGTGAAACCTTCTGTGAGATTTTCAGAATGATTGGTGAAGCTATCGCTTCCCGGGTCGACGCTGTAGAGCAGTTTGAGATTGGCGCGCGCAACGGTAATGGTTTGCTCGGTAAAAAATAATAAGGGGTTAGAATTCGTCGTCGCTGATGATGCTAGTGGCGATGGTATGGGCGGCGCCGGTTGTGCAGCCAATTGGGTATCTGCTGATACATTCACATCCACTGGGCAATTCGGTGTTAGCTGGAAAACAACGGGCGCACGCGCTGCTTGTGCGGGCAATAAGGGAATTGAAAACGTATCGAGCATCGCCAATAAATTGCGCTCCGCTAATCCGGATTGACCAATTTCCAACAAGGCACGGTAACGCGCCAACACGTCTAACAATGCAAGTGCTTTCGTGCCTGATACGGGGGTCCATTCGGGTGTGTAGCCCGGCAGGTTACGCAATAATCGCTGCATAATTTCCTGTTGGCCCGACACTTGGCTCGCGAGTAGATCCTTCATTCACGACCTTCCTGTAAATAAAATGGGTAGACCAGGTTGTAAAAAGTGTTGGTAGTGCGCACCTCGTAACCAATATCAATCTCTAAACAATTGCGTTCTGCTGCGCGGGTGGTGACCTTAACCTCGCGCAGATTTATCCGCGGCTCCCAAAAAATGAGCGCATGCTCCACCCGTTGTTTCACCAGCGCAAATGTTGTGACGTTTACGGGCTCAAAAAGCATGTCGCGCAAGCCTGAACCAAAGTCGGGACGCATAACACGCTCGCCAGGGTTTGTTTCTAAAATAATCCGAATTGATTGGCGAATATCTTCCTCATATTCGGCGCTGGCAATGTCTGTCGCCAAGGAATTGGGCTGCACGGGATGCGCCCAGCCTACACCGAGAAAAGCTTTGTCTGGATTAAACAATTCCGTGCTCACTCTGCTTTAATCTCCTATTTGTACTTTGGAGTAACCGGTTGAAATTGAGTTGGGAGCACTTGCCCCAGGCTCAACAATTTCGTCGCCCACGCGCGCGGCCGGAAATTGGTTGATAAGTACGCGGCTACTCCCGCCCACAACGACTCCGCCCACATGCGGCTTAGTGCCTTCGACAATCGGACAGGTGTGCATATCGATACCAGCACGCCATGCAGGCATACCGCCAATTTTAACGTTTGGGCTTCCCGACCCTGGGCTTAAAGGGGAGCCGTGTTGAGTTAAATCATTCGCTCTTGCAGCACTAGCCATCTGTGTTTACCTATCCTTTAACAGCCAATATTGATATTGGATGTTATACCGCCAATGTTGATAGTCGTCGCGTTGAGCTCAATGGATGCGGCTTCAAAACTAATTTTCTGTGTTGCATGGATCGTAATATTTCCGTTTTTATCGAGGGTGATCATCGCACCTTTCTTGCTATCTGAAGTGAGCTCAATACCATTAGGATTTAATGATATTTGTTGGCCGTCCTTCGTTTTAATAACGAGGCTTAAGGCCTTGTCGTCGAAGGTAATATCGTGCCCGGCGGGTGTTTGAATGACGCGCTGGGTGACTGGGTCACCGGGTTCTTGTTTGGGGGGCTGAGATTTATCATTCCACAGGCGACCCATTACAAATGCTTCTGTGATATCGCCTTGCTGAAAGCCGATCAACACCTCTTCATTCACTTGCGGAATAAAATACACACCGGTATCCGGTGCAATTACCCGCGCCCACACTTCCTTGTCTTGTGCAGCAAGACGAACCAACACGCGCCCCATTGGTCCACAATTGCGAATAACTTTTCCTGACATAAAACCGGATTTTTCAGATCCACTTTGTGTGGGTTGCGATTGCGAATCAAGAAATTCACCGACCATTTAATTTCCCCCAACACGAATATTTTGCCCGACCGGCTGCAGCGTTACCGCGCCTTGTTCGAGTAATGGAATTGACCCAAACCACACTTCTTTGCGTAATTCAAAACTGGTTTGATAGCCACTGCTATCAATGGAATGGGTTGCCGAAGTGATTCTGTATAAACCGCCAAACTGTTGGCCGACACCTTCAATTTTCATTACGCCACCGGCTTGAATGTTTGGATCGCCTACGCACCGGCCACTGGCCGTTAGGCGATTATTTAGTTTGCTCAACAGTTTTGAAATTAATTCCCGCGGTGCTGTTTTGCTATTAACGGAATCTGTGAGAACTAGTGATTCGGGTTTGTTCATGCTCTTCATGGAATGCGCGGCAGCACCGAAGCCTGGAACAATATCGAGGGTTAAGGCATTACGATCCCAATCCCATCCGGCGGAGACAGTGAATTCCATATCTATTGATGAAACCCAAAAGCTGACTGTCACACTCGTTACTTGTCCTACATTGCTAATGCGTGGCGTGAAATCAATGAGTGATTGGCCGTACTTTAAAGCGATCGGTGGTTTAATTGCCGAGTCAATCAGCGATAGAAAATGTAATCGCCTGCCGCCGAGTGGTCCTTGATGATCCATGACCATTTCCCAACCATTTTCTACACTTAAACGCCGCAAAAAATCATAATCACTTTCAGTTGATTGACGGCGAATCATTTTTTGTTGTGCGTCTGGGTCGCCTTTTTTAAAAGAGACGGCAGCTTCAACGCCAAAAATTAAAACGGACAATGCTGCACCGATGGGGTCGAGAATAGGTACCAAACCATTCTCAGCCGAAACCATCTCCGCAATAGCAACGTCTGGAATTGGAAAGTTTCCCAGGCACTCAGCCGATATTGCAAACCAGCGAACATTTTTTCCACGCTGCATACGGTGACGCAAATCTTGCGCAACGATAGACATCATCGGGGAACCGCTTGCCGGAAAAGTCGGTGAGATTGCAACAATCTCACCGACAAATTGTTGGCGAAGTGAATCAGGCGCATAGCCCATAGATAACACCAGTGTGTTATCCAGCTTTAGTAATGGCGAATCCAGCCAGCGAAGATTTTCATTCGCGATGGATATTTCTACTCTGTCCGCTCCCTCCAAACCGGTTTGATAACTCACGCTAGTGATGGAGGCCCTCAACGCGGCCGGAATAACCTGATCCAAAATACTCAACTGAAATTCGGGAACGTAACGCATGCTGGCGGTAGACGCGATCATTGAAAAATGACTCCACTTTCAATGTGTCTATAAGGCAAACGCGGAATGACCAAGCGAGTGCCTACAGCCAGATGGTGAGGGTCTGCAATTTGATTTGCTAATGCGATTGGGCGCCACAATTGCGGATTGCCATATTCACGCCCGGCAATCGCACTCAATGTTTCGCCACCGTTAACGGTATAGGTTTTTGTGTAATCTGCCGTTTCACGTTTTACTTCTTTGGCTTCGAGTTCAGCGTTGCGAAATTCATTAAATGTGACTTGTAATTTTGCGCGTACCGGCACACCGCTAGGGTCAAACATATTGTATTTCTGATTCACTTTTGCAAGCACGCAGGTGAACGACAAGCTACCCCAGGTAAACATCAATACCGGTGGGGCGTGAATGCTGGGTTCTATATCCATTAAGCGCGTTATCAATTGCACTTTTTTGCGCACATCCCGGTTTTCGGTTTGAACTTCTTCATAGGTATCCAGAAATAATTCCATCTCCAGTGTTTGCATATTGCCGTGCACAAATTGCAACAGAGGCCCACTTAAACCCGGTACAGCGATTTGTGCGTAATTAACATCGCGATTGAGGCTGTATTCTTCTGGGTTAAACATCACACGTATTTTTTTATTCAGTGTCAGGTTTGTGATTGTGGCCTTCTCCAGTGCCATAATTAAATTCTCCCCATGCGTTCGCGCTGCGCGACAATGCGTTTATCTAATGCTTGCATTACTTGATCGGTGATGCGGGAAATATCAACCGATGGCGGCGACGCCTGTTGTGATATGCCGGTCATGTTCGAAGATTTTTTTTGTAACGATTGTGATTCGTTTGTTGACGAGTTATTGGTTGAATCTTGAGTGTCAGTCTCGCTGCGTTTAAACACTAAGGGTAAATTTATTTTAGAACGTGCAACAAAAGCATGCTGCGCCTCTGAATTTGAGGGAGATTTTATTCTTTTTACCTCATCCACGATTTCATTGCGCACACTGCGAGACACAATCCGCGTGATAAATTCTTCTGACGAATCAATTCTTGTTTCAGATTGTGTGTTTACGGAAAAAATTTTTTGCACTGCCACTGAACTATTGGATAAAGACGCAGCTGTATTTACAACAGCGGAAGAGTGATGCGTCTCTTGCTTTACCAACATGCGTAAGAGTATGCGCGGGCTAATAAAAAAAGAAGGGTGGCTAGCGTGATAATTATTTGTCATTGACGTATCACCCTGAGATGGCTGCTCAAATATTAACGCCATCAACGGCCACCGCTGTTCGATAGCGGAATAACGCGCAGCAATCACCTGCGCGAAATTATTTGATCGCCGAACAAGTGTTGTGCGTTGTGCGCGCATCAACACCGCGCTGAATTCATTTCTTATTTTCATGTTTGATTCATTTTTTTATTGATGTTACTGATCTCGTTAACCCAACGCCTTCTGTCACCGTGTTCCATCACCATAATTTCAGCGTGGCTCCAATGAAAATGGTATGCAACAAAGGCTACCTCCTCGTGTAACTGTTTGAGGGGGTAGCCTATAATCCCCCCAAGTCATTTTTTTCCAGTGCGAATTTGTGATTGCATTGCGGACAGCTTGCTGTGATGTGTTGCCCCTGATCAACTTGATTAATCTCGTTATACAGTTTTTGCAAATAAGCTAAATCGGCAGCAAATAAGTTTTCGATTATTTTAGGATTA
This sequence comes from Pseudomonadota bacterium, assembly GCA_040385335.1. Taxonomy (GTDB): domain Bacteria; phylum Pseudomonadota; class Gammaproteobacteria; order Pseudomonadales; family Cellvibrionaceae; genus Cellvibrio. Next base: position 63,477 of record JAZKHP010000015.1, on the reverse strand, counting down.
ATATTTACAACACAGCCAAGTCGCGTGACCACCCGCGACAATAAAATAATAATTAAATACGCGGGGTTTGATTGCACACGCCCATCGCGTAATGGCGTTATTTCATCCGCAGCGGTTGCCAGACGCATTACACCCTCACGGTGTAAATTGCCATCTTCATCGGGGTAACCAATCGGCAATTTAAATTCATATTCGGTTTGAATCATGGTTAAGCCCTTTCAATACCTTCGTGCGCGAGTTCTAATGTTTCAATAGCAATATCATTTCCTTTTGCAGAAAAGTCCGGGCCATCCCATTTGGTTGGCCAAGCGTTGGTAAAATTCCAGCGCACTTTCTCAGTCACGCCATCCACATCGTACAAAATAATGCTACCGGTTTTGCGTACAACTTTGCCTTTGACTATATCGCGATACCAATCATAAAGTTCGCGCGAATCGGTTAGGCCCCATTTAAGTACTATGTTTGGGTATTTGGTTACACCCGGCAATTTTCGCACGGTAGTATTGTCGCCACCCTCGCGATACTCGATTGGATCCGTGGTTGCACCAAAACCGCTGCAATCGGAAAACCCCGCTTGTTTAATGCCATCGATCTCAACAATAAAATTAGAATTGCGATAAGGATCTTGTCGTTGTGCCATGTTATTTTTCCTCGATTAATTTTCTAAGACTTGAGTGCCGCCTTGCCAAACACCGATACGCACAATAATAAATTCAGCGGGGTAGGAGGGCTTAATGCCAATTTCAATATTCAATCGGCCTAATTGACGTTCAGCTTCTGGATTTATGTCTTCATCTATGCGCACGTAAAAAGCTTGCTCTTCTGTTTCACCAAACAATGCACCGTTGCGCCACTGCTGGCGTAAAAAATCGGTGATCACGCGTTTTAGTTTTTTCCACAAACTTAAATTATTCGGCTCGAAAACCGCCCAACGAATACTTTCTTGAATGGATTCTTCAATGAAAAGAAATAATCGTCGCGTGGAAATGTAATGCCAGTCGGTGCCATCTTTTGCGGTGGTTCTGGCGCCCCAAATAAGTGGTTGATTATTTCCAGCAAAGACACGAATAAGATTAATGCCAAGAGGATTTAATTGGCTTTGATCTGCATCACTTGTTAATACATCCACCCCAAACGCGCCACGAATATTCGCATCGGTTCCGGCGGGTGCCTTGTGTACTCCACGTGTTGCGTCGGTACGCGCATAGACTCCGGCAATTGCACCGCTCGGGGGAATAAGTTGCTGGCCTTTACCTGAAAAATCACTAACGTAGATCCAGGGATAATACAAAGCCGCGTAGCCGCTTTTGCTTTTAACATCTTCAAGCTGAGTGACAATACTGTCTGGACCAAAAATTTGTTTGCCGCGACCAGAATCCAAAATAGCGATGCGATCTTTTAATTTTTCGCAATGATCTTTTAGCGCAAGTTGTGCTTCAAAGGCCGTACAGTCAGGGATTGCCACCACATTGATATCATCAATAGCTTCTAAATTTTCTAGTGCTTGAATATAGTCATGCGGAGTTAAATTTGAATTGATTTCTTCTGTACCTATAGTACGTGGATGAGTGATTGCTTGAGGTCGGTTCTTGAACGCATCTGATGTGTTGGGCTGGTCAGGCGGATACGCATAAATGCTTCCATTTAAAGAATTGTTAATGACTTGCACAAAATAATTTGGGTGCTTGGGGTCCATTGATAAATTCAAATAAGGTCCGCCGCTGCCATTAGCGCCAGAAACTGTTAAGTTGAATTCTTGTGATATGACTGACATCGTACTCGTGATGGCAATTGGAGTAGTTAACTGAAGCCCCAAAGGAGCTTCTAAATACACCTTGTACGTTTTTAGGGTTCCAGAAATACGCTCTACTTCAATTTGTTTAACTATGGCCTTCATCGTAACAATATTTATAACGCTTCCTGCAGAAAGTTTTGCACCTTCTTGTACTCGAATTACGTCAGTGGTAGCGGTAAGGTCAGCTAATTTGAAAAGTGTTGGAGATGTATAAGTTCCGGTTAGTGATGCTTCCAATCGAATGGTACTGCCAATAATCGATTCAATAATGCCAGTTTCACTTCCAATTTTAATTTTATCCCCAATTCGAAATTGAGCAGCAAGCAGAGCAGCATCATTGGCCGTTGCGTTGCTATCATTTATCACAACAGTTTTCGGTGCCGCTGCATTTACAGTTGCCTGTGCGCTCGGATTACATAAAACTGTATTCACAGCACTCGAGTTTTCAGTTTTCACTTGAATGTCGCGAGCGCCGGGCAATCGAGCGCGCACAAAAATTGTTTTCTTTCCAGGGCTTGTGGCTTGATCAAAAAGATTGAAATTAGTAAAACTACCATTACTCACGCGAGTCACATAACAGACCGACCCACCGTTTTGAAAAAAACTACGCACTGCATACCATAAATAAAATCCTTCGAGTGGTTCTTTACCATATTTTCGTTTGAAATTTTCCCAGCTGGTTATTTTAACGGGAATATTTAGATCCCCGCTTTTGGATGGCCCAATAAACGCTGCTGTTGAAGTGCCTACGCCACTAATGGCACCGGCTGATGGAACCTCGTCGATAAAGACTCCAGGATAACTAGCTTGAATGGCCATGTGAGCTCTCCCTCATTGTTGATTAATTAAAAGCTAAGATCGTAATCGCCTGACACCGACGGAATGTCGATTGTGCGACTTATTTCGCCCAAGCCGTTTGCGCGTGCCACCAGATTAAGGCCGCCACTGGGCACTACATTTTCAAATACAAATCGGCCATTTGAATCTGTTACTTGTACTACATTAAGCTCTTCAATTCTTACCCAAACATTTGGCAACGATTCGCCAGAACTATTTCTAACCGTGCCACCAATAATCATTCGCGCATCACTTTCATCAATGCCACTCGCCGAGTAAGCGGATGAAACAGTTGTGACCAGATGGTCTTCTATTTGCTGATCGAGATCCATGCAAATTGTTATCACAATATTAAAATAAGGCCTCGGCGGAATTCCGAGTGCAGACCAAAATTCTCCTGCACTTTTTGCTCCATCCATTTGCGCTACCATGGTGGGTGCTGAGTAGAGTTGGTTGGTAAGCCCAGCCGCCCGCAAAAAGTCATCTGGAATTACTGGGAAGCGCGATAACCAATTAAATGCTTGTCCAAGTAATTTGTGTGAGTCATTGGTTTTGTTGTGCGGTGTGACTCCATCCGTACACCACGCCGTTACCATATAAGTGCAATCGACCCGCAATGGCTGCCGCCGTTTTAAGCTAGAATTATTTTGCTGAACTATATTCGGTGCCGCGTTACGCAACTCTCGGTTTTCTTTTACTTCGTAGAGAAATAAATTTATTTCGTGGATAGACGAATGTGCATTTGTTGAATACGATTTATCGGGCGTTAGAAAACTAATAGAAGGCCCCGCTGTCCCAACCAACGTCGAAGGAGCGGCGCTGAGTAACGCAGTTAATGTGTCGTCTAGTAAGTGGAACATAACGTTTTCTTCAGTTCAGTCTGTGTATGTTTCTGCCGGAAGACATTAAGGAATTATCCACGCAGCACTTCGCCTTAAATTTTCGTCAGTCAAAATATCTCGCAATCGTCTACCGGCAGCCGTTTTCCCCAAGTCGATTTTGTTAAATTTGATAGCATTAAGAATTTCGCCTATTTGTGCTTCGCTTGCTGAACCTAGGGGATTTTCTCTTCGATCATCAAGTGCTGAAGGTAGCTCTGGGTTTCTATACCTGTTAAACATTTCGGCCGCTATTTCATCTAATACAGCATGTAATTCCCTTGGCACAACATCAAGATTACTCGGATCTCCTAAGTGAGCTAACCGTCTCGCATCATTTATGGAGAGGCCTGCGCCTTCTAATAAGGTAATGACACGCTGAGGAATTCCACTATGCTCAACTTCAAATCCTTTTCTAGCTGTACCGCTTTTCAATATCTCAAGTAGCTCTGTGTCTGAGAGACTTTTTACGGGATCTAAATCTAAGAGACTGGTATATTCTTGAACAGACATCCCTGATTTTCGAATCTCTAGTTCATTATGAGCGAGGGTCTTCCAAATGCGCTCTCGAATAGTGTTCCAAGCTGGGTACCCATTGCTTGAGGGCATATCGATTGGATCGCCAACTTCCCAATGCTTACCTATACCATTTGGAAATTTTTTGTGATCCCACATTTTTCCTAAAGGATTTGATTTGGTTTCTCCGGCCATTTCTGGAGGGATTTTGTTATCGATTCTGTTGTTTAAGACACTTGAAGCGCCTTCTTTTATTGGCTTGATTTTCGATTCAACCGTCTCCGGTAATCTGTAAACTGCCCAGACATTAGCAGTTGAATTCTCTAGTTGATCGTCCTTCAGTAAAGGTTGAGGTATTTCATTTTTTGCCGTTACTTTAACATCATTCCCTAACACACCATCTTCACTTATAAATTTCAATTCCGTTTCAAATTGGGACGGACTGGGTCTTCCAACAGCTGTGTTTGTAGGAGAAAGTTCTTCTTTTAATTGTGGTGGAGAAACTTCATATACAGTTGAATTTTTTAATTCATTGGGATTTACTGTTTCTGAGTCAATGGCCTTGACTGATGGATTTTTTATTTCTTTCGCTGGCTCGATCGCCTTAAATCGAGCCTCCAACTCTTTGTTAACGGCTGAGCTACTCTCAGAGCTTGCCTTGCTTGAAGCAGGCTCAAGTAAATCAAATCTACTTTTTGGGGAATTATTTTCGGCACTAATTTCAGGAAGCTGAAATTTGAGAACACTATTTTTTTGCCCTAGATTAACGATTTTCTCTTTCGTGTCGATAATGCTGGCCGACATTGAATATCCTTCCGCTCCTTTTGGAGCAGACGACGTGAGAGGCTCTGGCGCATATAGCTGTACTTCTGCAGGAGCTGACCCATTCCCACTGGGTTCCTGTCCTCTTAGTTCCTTTATGCCCAATTCAGCAATTATTGCAGCTTGCAATTCCGCAGAAGTAGGCGTACTCGATCCACTTACTACTCGTCGTGGAGAAGTAGGAGGCGCATCGCTTGCTCCAGGCATATTAACTTTTGGTACGCCTCCACTTCCCGGGGTGACAATTAGGCTTCCAACACTGCACTCGTCACAAGGAATAAAATCAGTCCATCGATTATTTGGTGGTTGTTCGGGAGTATTAATTTGAGACTCTGTGTTCTTAACAGTTAAATTTCTTTCTGATTTTGGGCTAGCAGTCTGATTTTTCTCTGAACTCTTTATTGTCACGGGTCTTTCAACAGGGATAATTATACGGTTGGGCTTTTTCGGAGGGCTGAAATTATTTGTTATTGGCGTAGGTTTTTTTGGTAGAGGTAATTTCTTAGAAGTTGGTCTTGGGGGAGAAGTTTTATCTATTTTTTCTGCGGGCGCTTCGGCGACTGAAGCGGGTGGATTTAAAGGTTTTACTTGTTCATTTGGTTTAGTTGGTGCTTCACCAATTGCTGTGTATTCAGAAGGATTCTCTACTGGTTTCACTACCTCATGTGGATTAGGTAATTGCGACTCTACAGTGTTTAACGGTTGTTTAGATTGGAGTGGTTCGTTGTTTGTGCCAGCGGACTTGTTGTTTGCTTGGGCGTGCTGAACAAACGCAACTACGGTATTAAATAAAATTTTGGTCAACGAGCTAAGATCCTGGGAAATTAACTTTCTTTTTTCTTCGGTATCTAGCGAGGTGTCGGAGGCATGCTCAACCAATGCAGTTATTACAGGCATGGCTGGGCCAAAACCTTGAGCTGATACAATAAGTTTTGAAAGCTTTTTGGCTGCTGCTGATTCTTTAAGTCCAAGCAATGTTAGAACGGCATTAAGTATGGAAACCCAAAATTGGGGGTCATTTAGTATGGCAGCCAAAAATTGTTTTTTTGTTTGCACCTTTTCATCTTTTTTATTTTGATTCACACTTTTTACAATTGATTCTAGTCCGCCTGCAACTCCATACACCTTCATAAAAAGCTGGAATTCTTCACCTCCCGTGAAAGCGAGCACTCCTTGTGCGCCTAAAGAACCGCCAAGCTCTCCGAGTTCATAATGCGTAAATATATCTGCCTTTTCTTTCGGCAGGTCACCATAAACAGTTTCTTCAACCTTGTCGGCAGCGTAGTCCATCAGTGCACTAGCATTTTTTGAAATACTAAACGCACCAGTATCTTTATCTATAAAGCCATTGTCTTTTAGCGTTTTAACGCCAGCCAATTCAATTTCTTTGGGATGCGGTGCGACAAGAACCTCAGAAGCCGCAAAAAATAGAGTATCAATAAAGGTCGTTGCCTCTAACAGGACACCTTTAATTACTCCAATGGATTCCATTGTCTTGTCACGATCAGCTTCTTTAAGTTTTGCAGCTGGTCCAGATTGAGGAACTGATTTTATCGGGCTGATATTTGCTAGGTTATTGGATGCATAATTGCCGCCGGTCGATTGCTGACCACTAGAGTTGTCCCACCAACTAGTATCGTTATTTGAAACAGAATTGGAAGATGGTATAAGTAAAAGGGGAATCTCAATTTTTTCAAGCGTAGCCATAATTATTGTCCCCTCAACTTAACTACCATCACCTTCCCCAACTTCTGACACTCACGCTCTGCCGCACGAATTAAATGTCGCATAGTTACCACATCACCCTCCGCCGCCGCCAAAAATGCTGCGGCCAAACCAATATTTTTAATATTGCCACCACTTAATTTCAATTCCTTCGCTAATAACGGCAAATCAAGATCTTCAGCGCGCGGAGTTGTATCGGGCAATGCGCGTTGCCACATATGCAGGCGATAAATTTCATCGGGGAAGGGGAAGTGAATACTAAAGGCTAAACGCCTTGTAAACGCTTGATCCATATTGTCGCTGAGGTTGGTGGCAAGAATGGCCAAGCCATCGTAATCCTCCATTTTTTGTAGCAAGTGCGACACTTGTAAATTTGCGTAGTGATCGTGGCCATCTTTTACTTCTGAGCGTTTACCAAAAAGTGCATCAGCTTCATCAAAAAATAAAATGGCGTTGGCATTCTCGGCAGCGCTAAAAATACGATTTAAATTCTTTTCGGTTTCACCTACATATTTATTCACTATGCGTGCGAGGTCAATGCGGTATAAATCTAATCCTAGGGTGTTGGCAATCACTTCCGCTGCCATGGTTTTACCTGTGCCAGAACCACCGGAAAACAATGCGGCTGTGCCCAAACCGCGTGCGAGTTTTTTAGCGAAGCCCCAGTCTTGTAAAACGCGTTCGCGATAAATAGCGCGGTTACACAATTCGGTGAGCTGTGCTTTGGCATCGTCATTTAAAATTAAATCATCCCAAGTTGCTTTAGGAATAATTTTATCAGCGAGTGTTAAAAGCTCATGGCCTGACTGTGTACGCGCCGCTGCAATTAGGTTTTTGTTAAGTTGAATTGAATTTTCTGTTGCTGTGCTTTCTTGTGTGGCTAATGAATTGTTAATGCAAACTTTCGTGGCATCTTCAATTTGCGCAAAAGTAAGTTTGAAACGGTGAGCAAGAGTGGTGAGATCTTCATCATTAAGCACTGCACCAGCTTCACTCAAGCAGCTGTGCCACCATTGCTTTCGCTGTGTAGAATCAGGAAACGCAAAAGTAAAAGTCATCACTCCTTGCGGCTTTTGTGCAGAGGGCTGCCAAGCGGCTTCGCCTTGTACTACGCAATTCGCAGGTATTTCTCTGAGCGCAGACCAGAGAGGAACGTATTTATCCGCAGTATTTATTTCATCGGAATTTAACAAGCTTTTACAATGCAGTACGGCACTTCTGAGCCAAGCTTCGCGTACTAAAATAGGCGTTACATCATTTAATTCTGTTGGAGTGCCGCCGAATTTTGACATGTCCGCCTGCAAGACCCTCAACTCAAGCGCAGAGGCTAGTAGGGCAACGGCTTCATCTTGGCCAGAATTATCGTTGCCTTCAAAATAAATACGAAGACCGGTATTGGGTTTTACTTCTGCGAGTTTATTTAAACTGCTTTTGAACTCTTCAGCGATTGGCGCGGATTTTCTTTTAGGATGAGGGCTCAACAGGTTGCAAAAATGTGCAAGACGAGAATCCAAGCTGTCATCGAGCAATAAAAAACGCACGATTTGTTCATCTAATTTGAAAAATTTAGCGAGTAATGGTGCGCGATTTTGTTGTTCGCCATAGATTTCGATCAGTCGATGTTGTGTGAGCGGAGCGTCGGGTGCAAATCGATTGCGATTTTCAAGTTTCGCACTGCCGGTCGTGCTGAGAAGATTAAGCGCTAAATCTATACTGGGCCGACGTTTTGAAACATCATCTTGTAAGTATGCATAGAGGCGTTCATAACGAAGATCAATTTCAGGTGCAAGGCCTACCACAATAATATCCAGATCCACATCACTTAAACCAAAAACCCTCTGTAACCACAGCAATCGACGCGTGCTGAGAGAGTCTGATAATTCTGCGGTAGCTTGAGCTTGAAGCGGTTGGTGAGTAAAGGGTTCTCCAGGAATACGCTTTAATACCGCTGCAATATCTGCAGGTGAAATGGCAAGGCCGCGATATAAATCGCCAGCTGCGCGCGAAGCAAACATATGCTCTGCAGCGGTGACAGCTAAGGCAATTCGTTGGTCAAGTCTCAGTAATAGCGGTAATAAAGCTAAATAACTCGAATCGGCCGAAGAAAAATTTTCTTCGGAAAATTGAGTGCGTTCAAATTCAAAATCTTGTGGATGAACTTGTGGAGATGTATCGAAAATATCGAGAGCCGCATTATTATAATTTTCTGTCTCAACTGCATTCATACCACTTCCTGCGCGTTTTTAAGAGAGTGACATCAGTGTCCGACAAACCGATTGTGCTAATCAATCAGTCCGTGAAAAGTCCGAACGAACATATGAAGTTTTAGGCAAAAATGTCTTCGCGAAAATTAATTATTTTATTCTGTCTGTATAAATGTAGTTTCTAACACAGGGCGATGTAATTGTGCAACAGGTTCAGATAAGTCGAGGTGGCGTTTCCCGAAAATGTGGCGCGTAAATAATCAATAATAAGCATTTTTCTATTCTTGACTGCCATTTATGCGACATTTGATGCCATTTTTGTGTTATTACGCGAAACCCGTATTGCACAGTGATCCTCGCTCTGTTTGGGATTGGGGGGATATGCCAGGTGTACTAGTAGAACAAAAAATAGCGAATGTACCAGGTGCTATATGTTTGTTAGTTGCTAAATAATCCATCGTCTAAAAATTTTTCAAAAGGTTAAAGCCATAGATGGTCAACAATTGCTGAATTATTTCCTGCTCTTCTGTTTTAACAGTATGTATTTTTAATTGCGTTTAACCCACTTAACATTCTCACCAAACTCCTCCCCCTGCCAAGGGGGAGGCCGGGAGGGGGTTTCTCGCCGTAATAATAGCTCCTGAAAAATTATGCATTTATTTTTACCTGCCTAAATTCGTCCTCCTCACGCAGTTGAAGCCGCTAGACCAGCGAAGCTAATCCACTTACAAATGACTTGGCATTAAACCATCCCGCTTATATAGTTAACGCTGTTTATTAAACTGTTAACTGTATCAGAGCGTCGAGAGCACTATGTCAAATAGAACTGTCTTAGAAAGGCTTCTGATTGAGATAAGTGGCTATGATAAAAATCGTCAGAATCGCGATGCTTTCGCCAGAAGAGTTGTTGAATCAATCGAAGCACTCGAAGGTGTGCCTTACTCCGTAAATCAAAAAAGCAGAGATTGGCAGTATAAAATTGAAACTGAGGGCTACTTTGACGAAGAAGGTTTTGAGTCTCAATCCGAAGAGGTAATCCCGCATCTTATCATTTGGGTCAAAGAGCTTATTCACGCCTACAGTTAACAAGGCGCAGCATCAGACATATGGCCGTCTAACTCGGCGCTGAATTTATTCGCATAATTGAGCCAATGAATGAAAAGCTAATTAAGTTTTACACTTCAAAAGACATAGGGTTTAGCCTTATGCCAGCAAAGCAAGGTAATCCACATTACTTGGTGAAAAAATTATGAACGATCAAGAAAAGTTAAAAATTATTCGAGAGAAGGCAAAAAAAGATGCCGAAAAGCTTTTTAAGGAAAAGCCTAGAGATGTACAAAAAGAATTAGAAAAAACATTTAATTTTGGTAATCCAAAAAATCTTATCAAACCTGATAACAAGGATGAGTAAAATTATTAAAAAGTTAGTTAATCGGAACGGTGTAAGTTGTAGCTTTGCTCAAGGCTTCTCCATGATATTTTAAGGTTTTGTCATGAGTAACAAAAAATCATATATACCTCTTGGCCCAGCTGAAATTGAAAAACTTGCAAAAAAGATAATTTCAGAAAATTCTATTTACATACCTGATGAGCCTACTACGGTAGGCTCACCTGAAAGCCTAGCTGATAAACAGGATGAAACTGAAAAAGAATTTATTTTGTTTTTTTCCGAAAAAATGGGCAATCAATCTGTACCTCTATTACTCGAAAAATCCACACCAATTACACAGAATGAAGCTGAAATCATTAGCGTGTTTTTCTGGAAAATGATTGATCTAGCTGTTGATCTTCAAAATAGCGAAGAATGCCCATGGCCTGAAGGCTACGAGTTTTGGTCTGAGAAAGTACTTCAGTCAATAGCGGCGTTTTTGAAAAGCTCGGGGTATGAAAATATTTTAAGTGAAGCCTCAAAGAATAAAAATTAATAAACGAAAGCTGCGCACACGCCGACCCGCCAAACTCCTCCCCCTGCCAAGGGGGAGGCCGGGAGGGGGTTTTTCCCTTAATTTAAATTTCGCCTTCAAAAATAAGAATAAAACCATCTTGCAGACGAGTACCTTTCGCCAACCAGCCATCGTAACCAACCTAAATAATTAACAGTTTGAAGCGCGGCGAGGCGCCGAGAGCGTTGGCGCACAGATCCCGCCAGGAGGCCCTGCTTTACTAGTTTTACCATGAGTGAGGCTCGCCGAACTCCTCTCAACTGACCCGGGAAGAAGACTCACTTATGCCACAGCTCAGCCATGATCACGCGCAAGAGGTAACTGCCCCAGAGCTGAAGCGCACATTTCGCATCGAGATCGCACCCTGGACGCTGATCAGCATAGTTGGCGTGGTGCTCGGTGTAATGCTACTAGCGCGGCTTATACCGGTGATTCTCGTACTCATTACTGCATTGATGCTGGTGGGAACCTTGAATCCGGCCGTCGAATGGTTCGAACGGCGCAAACTGCACCGGTATAACGCAATCGCAATCGTGTTTACAGCATTGCTGTCTGTTCTGTCTGCATTGGCTATATTCACGGTGCCGCCCTTTATTGCCCAAGTGATCAGCTTGGCGGACCAGGAACCGGAATTGCGCGGGCGCTTGGTAAAGTTCTTTGCGGGGTATCCGATTACCGTGCCCTTAGCCGATGCTTTGAAACAGGTAAAGTACGCTGCGCTATTCAAATCTTACAGCGCTGAAGCAATGGCATTTTCAAAGATCCTTATTGAAATCATTGCTTACGGTGCCGCTGCTTTTTTCCTTGCGGTGTACATCATGATTGACCGCGACCGGTTGCGTGGTGCATTGTTCTCGGTGATACCGCGGGCCCACCACATCAAACTTTCGCGCATCTTGCTCAATCTCGAAACCATAGTGGGCGGATACGTACGTGGCCAGGTAGTGACCTGCGCCTTGATGGCGATTTTTCTGTTTATCTTACTCACTGCCTGCGGCGTGCCGAATGCAATTGCAATCGCGGCATTTGGGGGCATTGTTGACGTACTTCCTTTCGTAGGTGTTTTTCTAATTTTGATTCCCGCAGTACTAGCCGCACTCGCTGTCGGCACTGGCGTTGCGACCCTAGTATTGGTGCTATTGCTAATTTACGAAGAGTTTGAGAGCCGAGTATTAATTCCAATTGTGTATGGCCGTTCATTGCGCTTGCCGTCTTCGATCGTGCTGTTCGCATTGATCGTTGGGGGTACGCTCTACGGTATTGCTGGCGCGCTGCTGGCGTTACCAGTGGCGGCGGCGTTGCTGATGTTGATCGATGAACTAAAAGTCGAGCTTCCTGGCGAATCGGTGCAAGTTGAGGATGTGACAGTGGAGCGCGGCGATATAGTCGGCGAGGTCGAATACTTGCGCCGCACCGAGGGCATGACTGCCGAAGCAGCGGCGGGGATTGCTCTGGAAATTACTGAAGAACGAAAACTCCAGGAAGATGGAAAAGTGACCTAAGACTAGGTGCGGCGGGAGTAATTAATGCAGATGCACCATTCAATGCTACGCAGATAAATCTAACCTGAGGGCATCACATGAAAGATCTGGCGACTGTCTACAAAGATCGCATAACCCTTGAATTTGCAGATGAGTTTGAACTCGCGCTGTTAAATGCCGCGCTAAGTAATTTAGCTAAAGCTGACCTTCTTCTTCGTGTTAATAACTTTGCATATGCACTTTGCGAATTAATTCGTCATGTATTACAAAATTCATCGCCCGATGAAAAAGTTTCAGCATGCGATTGGTTTAAAGCTGATCCTACATCGTCATCGGGAATTACTCAGACGCATCGAGTTAAGTATGCATTGCAAGGAGAGTTGTCTGATATTTATGTTACAAATCAGTTAGGGTTTGAAGAAATTGACGAAGAAATTAAAGGGCTGCTAGAAAGCATTGATCATATCAATGGCTACAGGCGTATAGAAAATAATAGAATCTTTCTTAGCGATGCGGAGGTGGAGACGCTTGCGATAGAATGTTTAGAGGCAACCCTGGGTATCGTTGAAAAAATTAGTGAAACAAGACATCAAGTTCAGAAATTGGTAGCTGGGCAAATGGAATAAAGCATGCTGCAGGGTTTTAATTTCTCGCTTACGAGTTTTAGCTTTGTAGCGCTTACTCCTCATTAATAATTCCCCCGCAGTTTCCGTACGTTAATCACCCGCTTAGAGTGATTAACGGTCATCATTGGCTAATGCCAGAAATTTAAAATGAAAAAGCCGTAATATTCTGTAATGGTTACTAGCGTACATTAGGGTAATAGTCTTTACTTCATCCATCGTGAATGACACTACTCATTTGAGATTTGTTGTATAGATACAAAATTGATAGCGATGACGTCTGCCGCGGAGCGATATTTACTACACCAATTTCGGGGAAACTTGCAGTGCTTCGATGTCCTTGCGGTTCATTAAATTTGAATCTATTTAAAAAATAATTTTGCCCTTACCAATGGAGTGATATAGATGTTTAAGCCAGATGTTCCAATTAAGAAATCCAGTGATGATTTGTTGGGCCGGTCCACATTTGCAATATCTTTTGCTGAAGCAATTTTAAACTATAGCGAGACAGAGAGCATTGTAACCGGACTTTATGGCAAATGGGGGGCAGGAAAATCGTCTGTAGTCAATATGTGTATTGAGCACATTAATACTAGATCAAAAGAAGCTCAGTCGACTTTAAAGCCAGTTGTCATTGAGTTCAATCCGTGGAATTTTTCCGATCAAAATCAATTGATCTCACAATTTTTCATTCAGCTATCGACAGGACTGACAAGAACCCACAAAGGGGATGATGCTATAAGGATTGCGAATCAACTTGAAGTATATTCAAATTTTTTTCTACCGCTTTCGCTGATTCCAGATCCCGTAGTTGGGCCCTTTGCTTTAATTATTTCAAAAGTATTAGGGCGAACTGGGAAAGCAGCTAAGAAGTGGGGAGAGCTGAACAAGATGAATTTCGAGGCTACTCGCAAAGACCTCGATAAATATTTAAAAAATCTCGGCCACAAAATCATAATTTTCATTGACGATATTGATAGGCTAAACAGTACCGAAATTAGGCAAATTTTTCAGCTTGTAAAATTACTAGGAGACTTTCCAAATACTATCTATGTGCTCTCATTGGATGTGGAAATTGTCATTGGAGCGTTAAAGGAAGTTCAGGCAGGTATCGGTGAGGAATATCTAGAAAAGATTGTTCAAATTCCATTTCAATTACCTCTGACGGATACGGAGTCAGTATACAGATACCTTACTGGTTCGATTGATAAAATTCTGGACGGTATTCCGGAAGAATCCTGGGATAAATTATATTGGAGTAATATTTTCCACAGTGGCTTCAAATACTTTTTTACGAATCTAAGGGATGTAACTCGGTTCATTAATGTATTGCGTTTTGGTCTGATGCCAATCAAACAAGATGTGAATGCTATTGATTTTATTGCCCTAACAGCAATACAGGTATTTGAACCGGATGTATACAAAAGTATTGCATCTAATAAAGACTTTTTTTCCGGCTTATTTAATGAGTTCAATAATGGAGAAATTCAACATGTCAGCGCTAGGGAGAAATGTGACTCTATTATAGCTCAAGGGAAGCGGTTAGATCCTGAGAAATTAAAGGAGTATTTGCTTAGGATATTTCCAAAGCTCGAGAAAATATATAACAATAAAAGTTATGCAGGAGGAGTTTTGAGCTATTGGAAACGCGAACGAAAAGCATGTAGTCCAGATAAGTTTGATATCTATTTCAAACTATGCTTACCTGCCGGTGATTTTTCTGAATCAGAGATCAAAGCTATTTTTAATATGGCTTCGGATCCTTTGAGTTTTGCTTCGACAATTATAAAGTTGCGAGATGAAAATCGAATCGAGCGCTTCTTGAATCGAATCTACGATTTCCTTGACACCGGGATTCCTACTGAACACATCTTAAACGTCGTTCATGTATTGTTAGATCTTTGCGATACTTTTCCCGATGAAGAAAACTTTCCTAGTTTCGGGCCATCTTTACACGTAAGTGATGTATTGTCTCGACTTATTACTCGAGTCGACTCACAGGAAGCTCGATATCAAATAATTAGTCATGCATTTGATCAAGCCGAAAATAGTTTGTACGCTCCTATAACATTTCTTTATGTTTTGGGGAGAAATCATGGAAAGTGGGGGGTAGATAATCAAGATCAGCTGGAGCCGGAGGACCGCCGTTATGTGAGCGCCAGACGTTTAAATGAACTTGAGGTTTTAGTATTAAATAAAATTAGAGGCTGGGCTAAATCTGGTAAGTTAACCAATCATAGTAATCTCCTCAGAATCCTCTACAGATGGAAAGATCTATCGGACAGTTTTGATGAGCCTAATGCGTTTGTAGCAGGAATAACAACAAATGCGGAAGAAATCACGCGCCTCATTTGCAGCTTTGCCGGGAAGACTTATTCCCACTCATTCACCGATTATGTAGCAGTGGAAAATATCCGGATTGATATGAAGTCTTTCGAAGCTTTTTCGAATCCAGAGCATTTAACTAATGTGGTCCGTCCATTGCTCGAAGGGAATCCCTCAAATTTGATGGCGGCTCAAGTAAACATATTAAGGGCTTTTATAGATGTTTATGATAAAAAAGTAGATAGAGATGAATAGTCATAGCAATTGAAAGTCATTTCTATGAAATTAGGTAACGTGGAAATCTTAGTAATCTTTATTGCAAAGTTAGAGCTGGCACGGTGAATATGGTGCAAATTTTCTATCCTGTTCTAATTAAATTGCAGTTATTACTTGAAACCGCCAATTATTAAAAGTGAACTGAATCCAATTTTCAAAATTTGACGCAATGAAACCTATCTACCGACTTGCTGTTTTGTGATAATCATCAGCCTGAAATACTAGGAATGGATATTTTGTATGACTACACCTCAAGCCCCGGTTTTTTTACATGTTGATCGCGTTTTAGCCGACTTCGCTAAAAAAGATAAGCCTTCAAGCGCTGATTTTGCTGCTGTTCAAGCTCTCGGCAGCTTCTACGATAAATTAGACACCTATCGAATTGAAGCTAATAAAATGGGCAATCCTGCGCTCAAAACCGAGCTGCACAAGTCCTCACGCCTAGCAGAGCATATGACTCTCGCTGGTGATTCCAGGCCTTCAGCGCGATGTGATTGCCACGCAATCATTTCTGGCGGGCATAAAAAAGCAATTGCAGTTCGCGCAATTATGGCATGGCTTAAGGTGCGTATTGACGATCCTCACAACGGTTGTTGGTTGCCTCGGGATTGGGCTGATAGACCTTACATGCCGAGACACCTTCAAAGTGCCGTGCCTCACAAAAGAATACATTTTGAGGAATATTATAATTGGCTTGGTAGTCGTATTAATTTAGTAACAATTAATTCAGCAAATGATCTTATATTTACACTAAATTTTATTAGGCGGTCGCTCTCGCAAGGCGCAGTTCCCCCGGAAGTTATGCCAATTACAGGCCGTAAATAATGCTCTATACCATTCTGCTTGATGACAAGAAATTTCTAGATCCTCAAATTGATTCCGATCAAATTGATCGGCTGGTCGGGGAACTCAGTGCTGAGACAAAAACAAATCGCATCGACATATATCACGCGCCTCGTTCGTTCGCAGGTGTTTTTAGTGAGCCATTAAAAGTAAATTTCCCAATTTTCAAAAAGTCAAAAGTAAAACTTGAAATCCCGGATGTAGCTGTGTTTGAAGGTAGGCTTTTCTTAAATCAAAAAGCCTACACCGCACTCAAAGACCTTATTAAAGCTGATGGCGAATTTCTTCCCGCAGTCTACGATGGGGGCGATGCTTTTATTTTTACGCCATTGAATGTAGCTGAATCAAACAACGCTTTGGATACAAAACTAAGCAAAAAATCAGAGTGGGGCGATTTAGAAAATCTTTCTTTTCACGAAGAAAAGTTAGGTGGCTGGATTCTATTCCGTGCGGAATTTAACGCATTTTACACACTGCAATGTACGCAGGCGTTTGTTGATGCGGTGCAGCAGAATGATCTTAAAGGGCTCTACATCACAACAAATCTCGGTTCAGTTTTTGCCGTGGAGCGATCTGAAGTTTCAAAATTAAATTAGAAAGAAAGCCATTTAAGGAATATGACCGGCTGCGGTCAGCCCAGCTAATGCTAGCAGCTCCCATCTTCAATCTGTCTTACACTTAAAGATCCAATCAAAAATATTTTAGCAAGTGGGTTGGGGTGGGCCACGTTGGCTAAGCTTGCGCACCCCAACATTTGTGACTTCTTTAATATGCTTAATCGCAATGTAGATTTTTTTGAGTCAAAACAATGTCCAATAACATCCCGCCAAATTTTTTTCAAATTTTCTAAAAATTCCTGTTGATTCATCCAGATTTTTAGTGTTTTATAGGCGTGCAGTTTTTATTCAATCGGAGGTTTTATTAACTGTAAATTCTAAACTTAAATAGACGCCACCCCTGAGTGCTAGAACACCCAGAGGCAGCTAACCACAATCGATAAGGTGATATCAATCATGGCTAAACGTACTATAACGCCAGAGCTTCGCTCGGCCCAAGAAAAATCTTTCCCCACCCGCAAACTGAAAGTCCGTATGGGCTTTTACGATTATGTTTTAAGCAGTAGCCCCAGCACTTATAGAGCGCCGCCTCCTGTTCCCTATGTACTGCTCAAAGGCTTTTGGCTTAAAAAAGCAGGCTTTCCTATTGGCACGAATATTAGTGTTGAGGTGAGTGAGGGGTGTTTAATGCTTAGGGTAATTCAAAGTTCCTCTAAGAATTAAATCGGGGTATATTGAGCCGCATCGCCAAGCTCGTGAGGGCTTGGCTTTGTTGTTGATCTTAAAATAATAAACTCCATTTTGCCCTCCGTTGTAGATAGGAGCGTGTTATGCAAAAACAGGAAGTATGAATCATTCCCTCCTGAGGTGATGTTACCCAAAGGCCAGTGGTGAGAACCCAGTGACAACTTATCGACTGCTCAATGATGTGAATAATTGCCACGAGGCTTTTATAGATTTCAAAAGCTTCCGCAGGCAATTTAATGAGTTAAAAGTTTGGTTTCCGCAGGAGAATGTTCGCTTGCTGGAAAAACTCAAAAAAACATGGGTGCCTGTGGCTGTGACTTTTTCATCCGATAAAACAAACAATATCGTGCCTGATATTTCAGTCTGGAATTTATCTTGTCTGGTGTTAAGTAGTAAGGCAGAAGCTTTGTTGCGGCCGCTTTTAGCCACGGAAGGGGAACTATTGGCCCTTGAGCAGGGGTTTTATTTGTTTAATTGTTTGCAATCTATTGGAAATAAAGCGGTGGATGCCAAGGGTACGTCTATGCAAATTGAGTTTGCTGAAGGAGCCAGCACACCCAAAGCATTAGCTTTAATCTCAGAGCAAATAGCTGGCATTACTATTTTTAAACCAGGATTTTTAGATAATGGATTTTTAATGTGTCAGGATGAGTTGAAGAGTTTGATTGTGAGCAATAATTTGTCAGGAATAACTTTCGAAGAGAATCTTGCACAAATATTTTCTGCTGGCGGTTAGTGAAAAAGACTTGATTCATGAGCTTTTTTACAAGAAGCATGGAAGCATGTGTAAATGCATTATATTTTGATAGAGGCTTTTACGCTTACCAAGCCAACAAAAGTAGTAATTTGAATCCTGTCGGGTGACGCTTCAGTTCCGTGGTTGCACTTCAAATGGTTAGGCTTTCAATCTCCTGCCTAGAGCGACCCCACCCCTAGCCGGGCGCCCCATCCCTCCCCTTGGCAGGGGAGGGAGTTAGTGGCGCACTTTGAAAAGGTTGGTATGCACTATTGCTCGTTAAAATTATTAAAAATTAATGACAACCTATCGCCTGCTCAATGATGGAAATATTTTTCGCAAGCTCTGAGCGTGCGAAATCTAAAGAAATATGGTTTTGGGAGGTTCAATGAAAATTGTAGTTTTCATTTTAGGTTGCATTGTTTCAATGATTTTTTGTTTTATTGTGTTTTCTTTGGTGTCCCACTATCAGGTTAGCAAATTAAATTACACTCCAAATCAGTCTGACAGACTTACAGATTGGTTTATTGTGATTACACCCCTCACCTCTATCATAGGCGGCTGGTTATCATTAGTAATTTATAAAAAATATTTGACGGGTCGTTGAAGCGAAATTTTTTGACATTATGCGTGCTGGAAGAGGGGAAAGTGAGCTGGTCCTTAATTTGGGAATCATAAATTTGGTATAGCCAGTGTTGGGAGAGTTACAATTAGCGAGATTGTTGGTTTAAAAATGGAAGTATCACAAAAAGAAAAAATAATTTCTTTAGCGGCGTTACATAAATATATGGAATATTTGGAGTTACAGCTTGGCTACGAAGAGCTTGATGAAGAAACCTATGCTGACATTGCAAACGATGCATCGCTGTTGGAAATTCTGATATATAAAGCAGAACAAGAGTTGAAACAAAAAACTTAACAAGTAGATATTTAACGTTGGTTATTAATGCGATATGGCTTAAGGGCAAAAGCGACCCCACCCCAACCCTCCCCTTGGCAGGGGAGGGAGTTAGTAGTCTGGGGTCACCCTATACATTCACTATTGGCGCGACCACTGGAAGGTGTTGCCGGTGCCGCAGGTGCGTTGTTCGAGTAGCGCGCCATCGGCGGTGGATGCGCCCACAATCCCAATACATTTGCTGCTGTGGCGGGGTTTGATATTGAAGTAACTGCCGGTGGCGACCCACTGGAACTGCTGGTTGGTGCCGCCATTACATCTCCAGATCTCGACCTGTGCGCCGTCGGCAGTGGAACCACCGACCACATCCAGGCACTTGCCGCTCTGGCGACCGACGATCCTGAAATAACCGCCGCCTGCATCCTGAAATTGCCATTGCTGGTTGTTGCCGCCGTTCCAGGAATACTGCTTAATCCTTGTGCCATCGGCGGTAGCCTGACCTGGGACATCAGCCACCTTGCCGCTGTTGCGGATGGTCAAGTTGAGATTGGTGCCGCTGCCGCTCAAGGCGAACATGGAGTACCAGTCGTAGCCGCTTCCGCTGTTCTTGCCGCCGGTGGCGGGCCAGTAGGTGCCGCCTATTTGCTTGTCACGCATCACCTGGGAGATGGCGCGAAGGTAGCGCACGAAGTTGTCGTTGCTGTTCGCGTCGGCGTAGTTGAGGCCGTTGTCCATCGGCGAGCCGAACTCGGTTACGACCGCGCGGTTCGCGCAAGTGCCGAGCCGGGTTGTGATGTTGCTGATCCACTGGTCGTATGTCATCGCGCCATGGAAGAAGGTGTAGGTGTGGAACGAGAACAGCGTCGAGTTGAAGCGGCTGTCACCGCACAGGTCCCGCAGGTCCTGGCTGTTGCCAGTGCCGCCGATGAGCACCCGGCTGGGCACGGCCGTGTAGTGGGTGCTGAGCCAGTTGGCTGCGATGTTGCGCCACTCTGTCGAGCTGTAACCGCCCGGCTCGTTCATTGGCTCGAAGTACACGTTGGGGTTCGACCCGTAGGTGCTGATCACGGTGGACCACATGGTGTTCCACGCGGCGAGGTTCGCTATCCTGGCGCCGGAGGCGTGGTCCGTCCAAAAGGTGAGGATGACCTTGAATCCATGGGCATTAGCGGCGTCAATGGCGCCGCGGTAGGGAGTTCCACCAGGTTGTGTTGGCCACTGTCTGAGTGTTGATAGGCAGCCGCACGGTGTTGACCCCCATGGTGGATGCCATGTCGTCGTAGAGGGCATTGGCCTTGCCCTGCACGGTCGCGTAGCTGTCGGACGAACTGAGGCCCTGGATAACGAGTGGGCCGGTGCTGAAGTTGTCACCCAACTGTGCCCAGTTCATGCCGCGGAAGTTGTTGGTGGGGGCTGGCGCTTCTTGTGCTATCAGAGGCATGGAACCGAGCGTCAGGCTGATGCCCAGCGCAAGTACAGAGATTAGCTTTTTCATATTTTTCATTATTGTTTATTCCTATCGAACGATGGATGGAGTACTTCTTGATTTTTACAAAACTTAAAAAATTAGCGAAATTTAATGCTGCTTCTGCGTTATTAAATGTAAATAAATACGATGAAAAACAGTGTCATCCTCGCATGAAATCACTCGCTACTTTACCCACTCATGTGCCCGCGCTTCAGCAACTTGTACTGGAGCAGCAACACATGATTGAGACCTTAAAGAACAATTGCGATTGTCTTTGCGGCGGCAATTTGGGACGCGTGATGTATTCGTTAATGTCGATCAGTTGGGCTCCGCGTTAAAATAGCCAACCCATTCTGCTCAATATTGTGTGTGATTTAATTCACATAGTGCGTTTCTGTGCGACAAATTGTCTTTAACTAATGACATGAAGTTTTTAAATTTCTTGGTTTTTTAAAAAAATGCTCAAAAAGACAAGTACCCGCCTAAACATTTCGCTATTTTTTCTCCGGCTTCAACTTACACAATTACAACTGAAGGCTGTTCAATGGCTGACGACGGTTTTGGATACTTTTATTATGGTTGCATTATTGTGAATAATTACATCTGCTTGGCGTATGATGAAAAGCAATCAAATGAAGTCAAACCTACGAAAAAGGAACTAATACTTTTCCTAAAAAATAAAAAAGCTGAGGGTTTCAATAAGCAGGATTGTGTCTGGGAAGTTTTAGGTTAAACATCAAATTCCCTCGCTGTCAAACACTCGTGGGACAAGGATGGAAAGTCTGTTGCGGAAGTCTTTACTCTTAAAAAGTCACATTAGCTATAACTATTAGCTGCGGTGCAAATAAAGCGCGATATTCAGCGCAGTTCTCAATCCGCGTAACAGCCCCGCAGCTGATCTAATATGCACTCAATTATTTGTTCTCTTGCGGTACCAGTCATAAGCGTCCTTGTGCCAAATCGTTTGTAAAAACTTCGCGCGTTATGTTCCAAGGTCGTGTACCGCTGTAGTCATGCACAATCGCCATACGCCACAGTGCATTTTCTATTTGCTCCAAATAGCTTCTCTCCAAATTATTATCATGCCTTTCTATCGCATTTTGAATTTCGTCAACAACG
The DNA here is from genome assembly GCA_040385335.1 of Pseudomonadota bacterium. GTDB lineage: Bacteria > Pseudomonadota > Gammaproteobacteria > Pseudomonadales > Cellvibrionaceae > Cellvibrio. Next base: position 41,684 of record JAZKHP010000015.1, on the reverse strand, counting down.
ATTTGTTCAAAATTCAACGTGATGACAGTGGACGTTCCATTCCGATTCATCCAGCTGAAAACGAATGAATTTTCACCCTCATGATCGACCGAGAGAATGTAAGCTTGCGGCAAACATTTAACGATGACAGCAGAGAGCTGTCCTTTGGCCAAACGGTTCATAATCCACCTACCTCTCGTTATTACTTACTGAAGTAAAATTTAAGCAACAAGGTCATCAGGCTCCAATTATTCCTGTGCGCCAGTCACCACAGCGTCTTTGAATGTTTTAACAGGGGTGATATTAAGCCCTGCAATTTTCAATATTAGTTATTTACCAATATCAATCATGGCTAAACGTACTATAACGCCAGAGCTTCGCTCGGCCCAAGAAAAATCTTTCCCCACCCGCAAATTGAAAGTCCGCATGGGCTTTTACGATTATGTTTTAAGCAGTAGTCCCAGCACTTGCAAAGCGCCACCACCTGTTCCCTATATGCTGCTCAAAAGGGTTTTGGCTTCACGAAGCAGGCTTTACTATTGGCGGCGCTGTTGATATTGAAGTGAGTGACTGCTGTCTGGTGATCAAGGCAATTCAAAGTTCCTTTAAGAAATAAATCGGGTATATTGAGCCACATTGCCAAGCCCGAGAGGGCTTGGCTTTGAATAGCTTGATGAAGAAACGTGCAAGTCATACTGTTGCAAAAAGGCGATCCCCTCCTGTTTAGTTTTTTTGGAAAATAGAGATTAATGAATATGATAGTAAGTAAAGTAGTGATTGAAGATGCAGAAATTTCAATTGCTCATCAGAAATGCAGCGACGCATCTTTGTATAAAAGCAAAGGGCTGTTTATTGAGTCCACTGGATCTAAAAACAATACAATTTCCTGTATAAATTATAACGACTATCTTGATATTTATTTATTTTGGGAATCACATTCATCTGCTAAGTCTGTAGAAGTTTTGTTTGTGCCAGAAACAGCAATTCTATTTATAGGTTGTGGTGAGATTTCTGCCAGAGTGTGTGTTAAAACAAATTCAATAATAGGCATCGAACGGATCACTTTATTTTGGTGTTTCACTAGGCATAAAAATTACATTTTAGAAATGGATGAGCTGCAATGTTTTCTATATGCATTAGATGGTAAAAAAGTTGACGAGGTGGAAGTTGACCCACCCTATGAGACGGAGTATTTAGAAAATGGTATTAAATTCGAATCAAGTATTTTTGGTACTGGTTGGCTACATTACAATTAAAAAGTATGCCCTTTGCCAGCGGGTCTCTAACGTCTTCACCGAAATGCCACATTGAAAGATACATTGAAAGATACATTGATAGATTTACATATTCTTTCTTATGTGGAAAAAGGAAATCAAGGTGTCTGAAAATGTTAAAAGCGAGAATAATTAGCTATGTCGATTAGGAGTATCTCTATGTATTGGTTGCTGTTGGCTATACCGATTGGTCTTATCGTGTCGTTTGTAGTGTGGATAATTTTGAATATGATATTTGTTGCACAAATTACTGACATTAAGGTTTTCTTTAGTAAAGAGATCACAATTTTAATACCGGGAATAGCGGTAAAAGAATTGGAGCATGGAAATAAGCCATTGCCCGCAACGGGATATAACCAAACTGATTCAGGAGCAATGCCGTCGGCAAAGACAATGCTGTTAACGCCTGATGGTCAGCTAGTGGAAGGGCAACGTGTTTATGATGATGACCCCAATGTTGAAGTCGATTATCTGGAAGCGAATGGTGTGAATTTGCCAAAAATATTTTTGAAAAACGATATTTATGCTGTCGACGGTGATCGCTTGGGTAGAAAACTCGGTGAGTTTTCAAATCCCGCTTTCAAAGTTTTTCGTTACGCTGGTGCATTGAATGAAAAATATTTTCTTGTAGTCGCCGATGCAGAGACTGCGACTTATGTAGATGATGTCCTGTGGCAAGTTAGGCACGAAGATTTTGAAAAAACAATAATAGAGTCAGATCCTTATTATACATTCGAGCGAGTGCCAAAAGTTTTTAAACCTGGCGGGTTTGATGGCACATTGTTGGTGATTTACTCTGGTGACCTAAGCTATGGTTTTGGCGGAGACTCTTCTCGGCCAAAGTTCAGTATCTTACGAGCCTATACAGGCAAACACCCGGATGGAATCGATTTGGTACGCCTAGGGTTTAAGGCGGGGACAATAGTTGATATCGAATGGAGAGATGGCTCCCTAATTTTAGTCTGTGATCCTAGTCGGCCTTCGTCGACAAACAAACAGAGGTTACCGTCTCGTCAATGGCAAGTTCACTTACCCGATACTATTATTTGAAAAAAGTGCATGCTTGTTTATCCAATAAAAGATTGCATTCGGAAAACGAAAATGCTCTAAAATCTTTAAGTCTTACTCTAGATTTTTTTGGCATCGCGTGAATTTAATAGAGGCTCCATCGCGCCCGAATGAAAATAGTTTAGATCATGCAGAATTCCTTAACCGCCATCCCAGCACTAACAAACTAAGTGTTAACAGACCAAGTGAAGATGGTTCAGGCACCGAAACTTTATCTTGAATTTTAATTTGAACATCAGACAGAGACATGGTGACCCATGTATTCGCGTATAGGCCGTCTACAGAAGTACGATAAGTAAACACGCTTTCGCCGAAATCTGTTGGACCTTGGTTAACCCAGTCGAACTCCTGCTCCAGGCTGATGCCATTTAAAATGGTAGATATAGAATTTCCAAGAGTAATTTTTCCCTGCAGACTTTCGCCACCGCCGAAGCCCATGTCGCGCTCGATCGAATCGTAGAGCGTAAACAGAGTCTCCTCGTCAGTAAATATAGGATCCGTGTCACTGATGATGACTTTATCTTCTACATAATAAGGTGGTAGCCCCTGAGGATTAAGATTGGATACATCAAATGTTTTTCCATCAATGTTAAATATAATGCCGAGCCAATTTATTTGTTCGGCTGTATAGATAGCTGTGTTAGTAGACTCTCCTGCTAAAATGTTCTTGGGTGCAGTTGTGTCGTACCAAAAAGTGCCACTGATTGATTGCCCTGTAATATCTCCATTCCAAAATCTAAAGTTACTGTCATCTGGATGGCGCTCCTGTACGTCAGTAACGAAACCGTTAAAAGAACCTTCCATGATGGCGGCTTGACTAAGCGTGGCAGCGTAAAAAGACGTAGCGATTAACCATTTAGAAATAATGTTGAGTTTCATTTTTTTCTCCTTCAAACGGGATTATCGTCTAGTGTAGTGGGCAAGTATTTTCGTACGGATTCTTAGGTGTTTATGCCCTGCGGCGGCGCCTCATGCCCAAGCCGATAAGCCCTAAGCTCAATAATAAAATGGATGCGGGCTCGGGTATGGAGGCTCTGGTAATCTCTGCGTCCAGACGCGCTTCTCCAAGCCATAAATTATCAGTGTAAGGCACAAACCAGCTAGACATTTCGCCGTAGAGGTCAAGATTGTGCAGGCATACCTCATCGCCATCAGCATAGTCGTAATATTGGCAACTGTAGTCTTTGCTCCATGAAGTTTCAAACGTAGTAGTGCCTGTGTCTATGTCGGCATAAATGGATCTCCCATCAAATATCCATGAATAAAAAATAATAAATTCCCAGTTACTCATATCGTCCACATTTGTCATATCTTCTTCTGTTTCCACAATTTCGCGAAAATCAAAACTAACTTTTATGTTGGTGATGGTGTCAGTGAGGTGATTGTAACCGTGATCGACAAGATTGAAATTGAAGCCAGTTGACTCGCCAGAAATTAGCGGGGCGTTGAATTCATGCACATCACTCAGTAGCAAAGCATTTGCGGAGAATGCGCTACCAAAAATCACAGTGAAAAGGACGAGTTTTAAAAATTTCATAATGTATCTCCATCATTCAGATGATAGTGGAAACCGTTGATAATGCTGGTGAGTTTGACGACAAAAAATATTGCTAAAAGACGGGTGAAAAAGGAAGCAGCTTACATACCAACTTGACGATAGGCTTTCAAACCAAGATGTTACTGGCATTGACGATTGTCATTGTATTTAAATATGTAAAAATGCTCGACACAAAAATTTTTTTGCCGTTTCAGTAAGATTAAAACTTACTGCAAAAATCAGTTAAAAATAAATAATAATTTCCACTACTACTAATTACAAGTTTACTGTGTGCGGTTGGCCGCACCCGGAACCGGATGCGGCACAATTACTATTTGAAAGGAAACTTTGAGTGATGGTTTGCTGAAAAAACCAAGAAGAAACACTTTGCAACAATTTAAAAACATTTACAGAATTGTTCAGCGCCCCATCATTCGCGGCAACTTTTACTGTATCAACTCCACGCGAATCGAATGAACTTTATCGTTCCAGGTTCCTATAAATGAACTATCCGATGTGTATTGCACACTTGGGCCGGTAAGGTTATCGCTCATAAATAATGTAACGCGATATCCCGCTGGAACTTTCAATGAGGAAACTCCCGAGTCCTGCTTTGACGGATCGAACCATGAGTCTGAAGCGCCGTATGCCATTAGATCAATAGGTGTGTAATCACCTACATCTAAACGGAATCCGTTGCCATTATAATCACCGTGTTCATAAATAAAGGCGCCATTGGTTGCTGGAAGAGGAGCGGGTTGCTCATTGAACAGTGCACCTTTTTCCACGCTATATAAATGCCAAAGATGGTCAACGTCCAGGCCAGTCCATTGCACCCAGATACTATTTGTATAGAGTCCGCTACGCATTAATTTATCAACTTGGTCTATACGTGAGCTGCCTCCACCCGCATAATTTTCATCTATCCATTTCAGAAAACTTCCCGCTACACCGTAACCATTGGTGTAATGTTGTCCGTAACGGTAATTTTGCAACCAGAAGACTTTGCTCAAACCAAATTCGTTGCGTACATAGTCCGCTATTCCTTCGGTTATCCAGCCTAGAAGATTTGGCGCTGTGTAGCTCTGCACAATGTGCATTCCTTCATGCACCATGATATCGGTATCGTCAGGGCGATCCAGCATCCATTGTCTTTGTACTGCCAGATGATTTCCGTTAACGCCCGCCGGGTCATTAATATCACGTGTTTCCAGATACACCGTTGTAGGAGCATTAGGGTTAAAACGTGCAACTAGCTGCGGATATACCTTATGGAAAGTACAGATCAGATTATTCAATGTCTCGTTATTAAATTCGCCTTCTACAGACGTTATTAAATTAAAGCTGCTGGTGCATTCAGTCACCGTCTGCCCCGAGAATCGCAAATTATCGATGACAATGGCACTTGTGTTATTCGGTACATTTAAAACCAATTTTATTACGAGATCGGAATAATTTTGCTTTAAAGCTGTTTCAATATTTGCAGGTACTGCAAATGTAAGCTTGTGAAATTTATTCGTCGATAAATTAGCTAAATCTGCTGCGCCGACCCACGCGTTATAAAGCCCTAACGTAGGGCTGGTAACTGAAACTTGAACCTGTCCCCAAGCGAAAAGGGCAGGGAGTTGCACATCGACTGCAAGCTCCTTTGATACTCCGGACAAGGTTGAAAGTGGAATAGATTGCAACTCAGTGTAAGAGAAATTACTCACGGCCAATGCCGCATTTCCCTGAGAGTGAACAGTCGTACTCGCCAATGTTCCGGAAGTGGTGGACCAATATTGGGTTGATTCAAAACCAGCAACATCAGTTTGCGTTTGCGCTAGCACCGTAGGCGTTACACAGGTCGCAAGCATTGCTGTGAAAGCCGGGGTGAATACTTTAAAATTGCAGAATAAATTGCGCCACTACTGCACTGATGGCGTGTTGCCAATAAGCAATGAAAAAGCCGAAAATGCGATTCGTCCCTTTGCGATTACGCGTAAAGATATCATGTTTTTTGATTCTCTAGGAAGTGCGACAGTAGCGCGAACTTATACAGTTTAATCATGTCGACAAAATAATAATCTCGATACATGTTACTATTTGGCGTACGTTTTTAAATATTTACCGCGAGCGACGACGGTTCAAGAGATTGAAAAACATTTACAGTAGTAATTAAAAAATGATTTTATCAAAGCAGATTTTGTAAGCAATCCAAGTCATCTGTAAATACAAACAAAATTAAAAAAAGGGAGCCTTGCATCCTGCAACTTCCCTGGCGCCCTACTAGGCAAACGATAATCCTGATCGCGTCGGCATCATGCCGCACCTTGTTTTCCATGTAAGCAACTTCATCCTGAAGCCCAGCTCCTTTAACTGCAACATCCTCCTATGGTTAGCGTCCTTGCGCTGCCCATTGTAAAAATTTATTTTTCTGTAAGAGATTGACCAAGATCTAATAAAAAGCACCTGTACGGGGAATCAAGAGGGTGATCACTGATCGTTTACATTTATGCTTTGCTCTGAGCAGCAATTTGCTTTGCATTATTCTGTTTGACTTTATTTTGGCTTGAATGCTATGCTGATTTCGGCTTACAGAAGTAAGTCATTTTAGTAACTTAACAAAAAAGGAAAATGATATGTCTAAGATTGAATCTGCTCAAAAAACCAAACTCCAACTAATCGAAGAAGCTCTCCTTGAAAGTATTGTAGGTGGAACGTATTCCGATGCGAGTTGTGATCACGGTGATGGCACCTGTTACACATGCCCAGATTGTACTGGCGGTGGTGCTTAATAGCTAAGTGGATTTGCTCGCGTTAAGCGGGCAAATCTTAATTTGGAATTCCTTTTCTGAATCAACCCAATATTTTTATATATAGAAATAAATTTCAATATTAGACATATTTATTTGGACTTTTATGGAATTAGATTTTTTTCGTAGGGAGGCGTTAGATAATAAACGCACACCTCTGCATGGAAGGGTTTTGATCACTCCCCATTTTTCCTACACCCTAATTTTCACCTTGCTTTTTCTCTGGCTAGGTGCTGTTGGTTATTGGCTTTTCACAAATAGTTATGTGCGAAAAGAGGATGTTAACGGTTGGCTAAGTCCAGCTGGAGGTCTTGTCAGAATTTATCCCGTATATGATGGAATTATTGAGAAACTTTACGTGGCGGAAGGAGATTTCATTAAAAAAGGACAAAAGATTGCTAAGATTTCTCAAAATAGACATCTAGCATCAGGAGAATTGCTTTCATCAACTTTAGAAAAAGAATATTTGATACAAAAATCCTCTCTAATATCTCAGCTGGATTTAAATGGAAAAAATTTCAATATTGAGTATCAAGATCTAATGAGGAGGTTCCCTGCAAGTAAGAGAGTCCTTGAACGTCTTCAACAAAAGCTCGCGGTGTCACAGCGTGCGATCAATGTTCTGGGCTCGCAAAGCAACAAAGCTAAAGCTTTGTTAGATAAGGGACATATGGCGCTTCTTGAGTACAATAATCTCCTCATGCGAGAGTTAGATGCGTTGACTGAAGTAGATAATATTTTGCTCCAAATAGAGGAACAAAAAAGCGTTATCGATTCTATAAATTCCGAATTGCAGATGCTTCCTAATAAGCATCAGATTGTACTTGATGGTATAAAAGATCGTATTAGTGCAATAGATCAAAAAATCACAGAAATTGGTAGCCAAGAGTCACAGATCATAACGGCTACCAAGGGTGGAACTGTGTACAACCTACAGGTATCGGTTGGGTATCAAGTTTCAGCGCAATCAAGCGCACCACTGTTAACGATTGTTCCTCTAGATAGTGAATTATCAGCTGAGCTTCTTGTTCCAATTCGTTCATCAGGATTCATTAAAAAAGGACAGAAGATAAAAATTCGATATGATGCTTACCCTTACCAGAAATTTGGTCTCTATTCAGGTGAGATTTCAGATGTATCGAAAACAGTACTCCGTTCAGGAGAGAATTTGAACTCCCCAGTTGACATTGCCGAGCCTGTTTACGTCGCATCAGTAATCTTGGAACGACAAAGCATTAAAGCGTATGGGGAGACTATAGAGTTAATTCCAGGAATGACGTTAAAAGCCTCAGTAAATATTGATGAGCGTAGCTTTCTTGAATGGATGCTCGAGCCATTATTGAGTATTAAAGGTCGTTTCTGATGGAGAAAAATATTGCTGATGGCACGGAGCTCGGTGCGAACCCTAGGGCGGAGCAGGGGCTAAGATTCTTTGGTGCAACAAAGTTGCCCATCATTCGTCAGACCGAGGCAGCAGAGTGTGGGCTTGCGTGTTTGGTAATGATTGCAAATTATCATGGGTATGAAATTGACCTGGCTGGAATGCGGCGGAAATTTTCAATATCTACCTACGGTATGACGCTAAAATCGATTATTTCAATAGCAAATACAATCAATCTGTCAGCGAGACCCATCCGCACTGACATAGACGCGCTAGGAGGCGTTGAGCTTCCATGTATTATTCATTGGGGATTGAATCACTTCGTTGTTTTAAAATCGATTAATAGAGGTCGATTTACAATTCATGATCCCGCATTTGGAATTCGTAAGCTCACGGCAGATGAGTTCTCGAAAAATTTTACAGGTGTCGTTTTAGAATTATATCCAAGCCACAGTTTTGAGAAAAAGAAATTACGAGAAAAGCTTAGCGTTTCACTTTTTTGGGAGAAAATTACTGGTTTAAAAAGAAGTCTCGTTTTAGTTATATCGTTATCTCTTATCTTGCAAATATTTGCCTTGATAGCACCATTGTTTATGCAAACGGTTGTAGATGACGTCTTATCGAGAGGCGATACGGATTTTCTATTCGCATTGGCACTTGGATTTGGGCTTCTTGCCATTATCCAATTGAGTACCCAATCTCTTAGAGAGCTCATTATTCTACATATGTCGACGAGACTTGGTATGCAAATGTCGTCGAACCTATTTCGACATCTCATTCGATTGCCGATTGATTATTTTTCTAAACGACACATGGGGGACATCGTATCTCGCTTCAGCTCTCTCGGTAATGTCAGGAATCTACTAACCACTGGGATGGTCGCAGCTATTGTTGATGGCGTCATGGTTTTTATTACCATGATTGCGATGTATTTGTATTCCGCCTCCCTTACTCTTGTGGCTGGGTTGATTGTTTTGCTTTATGTATTATTGCGCTGGGTTCTTTATCTCCCTTTTCGACGACTTAGCGAAGAACAAATTATAGCTAGTGCCTTAGAGAATTCGCACTTTATGGAATCAATGCGGGCAATACAAACTATTAAATTATTTAGATGTGAAGAAGATAGACAAAGCCAATGGCAGAATAGGTTGGCTGATGTTATCAACAAGAAAATTAGCATTGCAAAATGGACCATCGGGTACACATCTATAAAAAATACTTTATTTGGTTTAGAAAGCATAATTATCATTTATCTTGGCGCCCAAGAAGTACTTGTGGGTGCTATGTCATTGGGAATGTTGCTGGCATTTTTAAGTTACAAACAACGATTTATTGAATCCATTGATAGGCTCATAGTGCAAATTATTGAGTTTAAAATGATGGACCTACATTTAGATCGATTGGCGGACATAGCATTCACTCCAGTTGAAAAGTCAGCTAGTGATACAAATACTGAAGGCGCGGCGACACTAGACGGCACGATAAAAGGAAAAATAGAGGCAAGAAATATCTCGTTCAGGCACGCTGACCATGAGCGTAACGTTTTTTCGAGTCTCAGCTTTATCATTCAACCTGGAGAGTCAGTCGCATTCGTTGGTCCCAGCGGCTGTGGAAAGACAACACTCCTCAAGTGTCTTATGGGGCTATATGAACCGACAGAAGGTGAAATATTTATAGACGATATTCCAATTAAGCAGCAATCGAGCTACCGCAGCAATATAGGAAGCGTCATGCAAGATGACAAACTAATGACTGGTGATATCTCTGAAAACATTACTTGCTTTGCGCATCCAATCGATTTAGACCGAGTGTACGAGTGCACTCAGATTGCAAGAATCCATAAGGAGATCGAACGTATGCCAATGAAATATTTCACTCTCATAGCAGATTCTGGGGCAAATCTTAGCGGAGGGCAGATTCAACGAATTGTGTTGGCAAGAGCGCTCTACCGCAAGCCGAAAATTTTATTCATGGATGAAGCAACTAGTCACCTTGATATCGAAAATGAAAGGATTGTCAATCGGCATGTGAATGATCTCAAGATAACCCGGATAGTGGTGGCACACAGGCCTGAAACGATTTTGTCAGCTGACAGAACTATCGATATAAGTCAAAACCAGGAATGAAGGATTTAATAATGGAAAAACGATCTCTGTCTGAAGATATGAGGATCCAGTGTGAACTCAAACAATTTAAATCGGATATGGCTGTGTGGATTAATAGCCAATATAACTTTGAGTGTAATGACTTTTTGGATCAATTTTCAGTTGGCATTCCGACCACAAAAATTTTTTCTGGTATGGAATTTTTCGGCAATTATATAACGGCATATGCCGAACGCTATGGTGGAACTGGTTGTGGATCAAATGGCGGAGGAGCACGTAGCTGCAACGTAAATCGATATCAACTAAAGGGAGTAGGCGCTAATTTTTTGGTTGGTAAAAATGCAAACGATTGGCATTCTCACGGAGTCCAGAACATCTCAGAGGCAGCGACGGAGATTGTGTATTCAAACGTTCTTTCCAGCTTGCTGCCTTTTGGGACCGTTGGTTGTGTAGGATTAATCGCAACTGGCGAGAAGCTTGGATACTTTACAGATGATGTTAATGCAACTTCTTTTCTCCCCTGTTGGGGAGCAATTTTGGTGCGTGAGGTTTGCGTAAGACCTGCCCACTTTTTCAGGGTGAGGAATTTCATTCCAAAGCAGATCCATACCGCAGCTTTATGTAATGATTCAGCGCGTATCCGGAAGATTCACAAAGCGCAATACGCAGAAGATGGTGGTGTAGAGGGCTTTATTCAATACATGACTAATTTTCTTAAGCGATCAGCATCGCAATTCGCCTTCGCAAATATAATGCGCATAGCCCATCACACCTTAACCCCCTCAAACATAGCAGTAGATGGTCGTTGGCTAGATCTCACTTCCGCGAGCTTTTTAAATAACGCTGATAATTATGTCATTGGAACTAATGCTTGTTTTCAAAATGAGCACAAAGTTATTCTAAGCATTTTACATGAATGGGTTGCAACATTTTCAAAATTCAACCGGTTGAAAATGAATAGTCTAGCTTTTGTCCGTTATTACGAGGAAGCATATCGACAGGAATTTCATTTTCATGCGCATTACTTTTTGGGTTTGCCTCAAAATACATTAAGTCAATCCAATGAATCAACTTGTACAGACACCGTTATTGAAGATATTAATAGGCTAATTAATGCGGTTAGACCCTCAGTTGATAACCTTCCAATGGAGCTTGAGAAACACGATCGAGTTCTGCTCTATCTTCAAGGGTTGTATGCACCCAGTTTCGTTGCATCAAATTCCCTTGTAAGTAAAATGGTTTTTGATGCTTTCCAAGCTTGCCTTGATCTTAGTTATAAAAGATATAACTCAAAAGAAGTGTCCAAAATCGGCTTCATACTAAGTTCTGCTCTTTTGTCAATCAAGCGGCTGTTTGTTTCCTCTTACTACTATCGCGGAAGAATCAAACCGATTCTTGACCGTAAAATGCTATCTTCGGATCTGGCGGGAATTAGGAATTTTATTTGTGATTCAGAGAAGTTCAATGCTTGGGCTTTTGATGGAGTTTCCCAACACAAGCTCACATTATTCGAATCTGAAGCAGTCAGGCTTCAGTTTGATTTGAAAGAATGTAAATTTCTATTGTCAGACTTAAATTGCTTTAAAACAGTTATTTATGATAGCGCTGAACAAGCGCTTGAAATTTTACATACCTTATTAAACGGTTCGGTCTTGCTTCAGGAGTTTGATTTCGATGACTATCTAACCGAAATCAACTCTGTTTGTAGTCGTTACTATTCTTTATCACCTGACCTTGATGAAGGGCAACCTTATCGGCCTTCCAAATAGTTTTCAAACTAATCAAAATACTTTTTTCGATTCTGGAGAATACATGAAAATTTTATCAAATTTAGTTTCCCAAGAAGCTCTCCGTAGAGGAATTTTGGTTTTTGCTTCGATAATTACAACTATAACTGTTTCAAGCTGTTTCGTAATGAAACAGGATATCTCTGAATATCAGCGAGAGGAGGGTGACAAATTAACAAAATCATATGCCAGCCATAGATCTAAAATGCTTTCAGGTATCCACTATGGTTTAAATTTTGATTTGACTGGTAAATCCAGTAGTTTTGATGGTTCAGCAAAAATAGAATTTACTTTAGAACGTCGAAGCAGAGAGCCCCTAACAATTGACTTTTCAGGCATTGTCAAAACAGTATATTTAAACGGTGAATCTATAAAATGGGATCAGCGACAAGGGTATATTTCAATAGAAAGTTTCAAGTTGAAGAACGGGAAAAATACAATCGAGATTTCCTTTTCGGCAGAATATTCGCTATCTGCTTCAGGGTTCATTCGATATGTTGATCGTGCTACAGGTAAAGCGTATGTTTATACAAACTTCGAACCCGATGCTGCGCATCAAATGTTCCCGCATTTTGATCAACCTGATTTAAAGGCAAGTTTCGAAACCAAAATTAAGGCCCCTAGCGAGTGGCGAATAATCAGTGCGACTGACCCGATTGAGATCGCACGAGACTCTGCTACAAAAACTGTTCACTTTTCTGCTTCGCGTCCAATTCCTTCATATGCTTTCTCAATCATTGGAGGCGAGTTTCTCGTAACCGAAAAAATTGCCAACGGTGTTCCCTTGAGGGTGTTTTATAGACCTGGTTTGGAGAAAGTAATCAATGTAGAAGAGTGGCTGCAAACGACCCAACAAAGTCTTTTCTTTTTTGAGCGTTTTCTAGGAAGCCCTTATCCTTTCGGAAAATATGATCAGATACTTATTCCCAATTTAACGCCTGTCGCGATGGAAAATGTCGCAGCGTCAACATTTCGAGAAGCTTTTTTTTCCGGTGAGCAGTCCTACCTGGCCAAGCAGCGACATAGCAACGTGATAGCGCACGAGCTAGTTCATTCATGGTTTGGCAATCTGATTAGTGTTCAGTGGTGGGATGAGTTATGGCTTAACGAAAGCTTGGCTACATATCTTGCTACTTTACAGCAAGGATCAGATTCCGAATTTAAAAATTCTGCATGGACTGTTTTCGATAATGAAATTGTTCAACGAGCTTATGACAAGGATATGCAACCTTCAACGCATCCTGTATCGATGGACATTGAAAGTACGGAACATGTGCATAATAAATTTGACGGAATATCTTATTCAAAAGGCGCGATCCTGCTTCGCCAAATGCATTATGTGATGGGAGATGCGAAATTTTCAGCTGCTCTTTCATCATTTATTCAAAAATATAGAGGAAAAAATGTAGTCACAAAAAATTTGTTAGACGAGTTCTCGAGCAAGTTATCATTTGATGTAGCCCTTTGGGAAAAGGAGTGGCTAAAAAGTCGAGGAATAAATTCGATAACTGCCGATTTTTCATGCGGAATCCGAGGTTTGGACAAGCTAAATATTGCTCAGACAACATCTCCATATGACGATATAAATCGATCTCAGAAAATTGACATAGGTTTGTTTAATAACGAAGGTGGAAAGTTGATTTTAACAGAGACTATTTCAACATTTTACTCGGGTAGCGATTCCCCGGTTAGGGTGCCTGACCATATTGGGTGCCCCGATTTCATTTTGTTAAATAAGGGAAATCTAGCATATGTTAGGGCATCACTAGATGATAAGTCATTAAGATTTTTTCTAAAAAACGCGGAACTATTCAGTGATGAACTAGCACTGCGTATATGGTCTGATCTTTGGTATATGGTGCTCCAAGGAACGATGTCGATTGAAGAATACAAGAATGCAATCGTATCGAGTTTGCCGGTGATCAAATCAGATTATTTGACTCGTTTATTGCTCCAAAAGCTTGTGGTAGTTAAATCCTACTATGAAAAATTTCTACTGCCACGCCAATCGAAATTAACGGCATTGAATGAAATTGAGCGTGTTGGTCATGGGGTCATCACATCTGAACTTCGTTCAATGAAGTTTCGTAGCATAGCTCTTACGCAATACATCAACTTAGTTCAGTCAAATGAAGGATTAGCCCTCCTACAGGAATCATTGCGCGGAGAAGGGCTTGCGAAAAATATGGTCATCGATCAAAACAGCCGCTGGGCTATGGTGCTGAAACTTAATCAGTATGCATTTGGTTCTTACGAGGAGTTGGCCCGCGCTGAATTAAGAAAAAATCCGGGCCCTTTCTCTGAAAGAAGTTTTAAGATTTCTACTCTGATTCAGCCAAATATAGATAAAAAGCTGAACTGGTTGAACTCCCACATTTCGCCGCGACTTGGGTCAGGTAGTCAGGATGACATGTTTTTCCTAAGTGCGATTTTTTCCTCAAGTCAGTCAGAGATGGGTGTCAAACTTTTTCAAAATGTAATTGATCTGATTGAGGGTATGGGTGAGTTGGAAGATTCCCAAATGCTAGCAAATATTATTCGATCATCTTCATTAAATATATGTGAAAAGCAAAGTCTTGCAAAACTCAATGGCATTCTCGGGAAAATACATGACCAACTTCCGATTGCATATGAACAACTCAATGATTCGATTTACCAAAGTACACTTTGCATTAGTTTACTAGAAAAGCACATGATGGAATCTAATACCAATATTTAGGATAAAAAAATGTTTCAAGTAATCAATCCAACGCTTAGTGAACTGAATATTTTTCGGAATCGCTACAATAATCAAAGCTATCAAAGTAATGAGGATCGAGTTGAACGGTCTCTTAGCTTGGGTTTTGTTCGATCCTTAATTCGGCCAAGTGGAGAAATGCTAGGTTATATAGCTTGGGCGCGAGTGGCTCGAGAGTCGCTTTTCGCAATGTCCCATAGTAAGAAGCTACCTCATTACAAACACGAGTGGAATGAAGGGCATTGTATTTTGATCACTGATCTATCCCTTTCTGGCTTAGAACCTATGCACGAGTTTAAGTTTGTCCGGCAGTTCGTCAATGAAAATAGGATTGTTTCATATATTAAGAAAGGTCAGCCTCGAGTTTGGCTGCGAGCTAGGACGCATCATAAAAGAGTGTGTCTTAAATTGGTATAAGGGTGAGTAGCATAGATGAATTTACTTAAAAAAATTCTGAATTTTCAGGGAAGATCCAAACCTATTAAGCATGTTCGTCAGAAAAATATTTCTGAGAATGGAATTATATGTGCTGAGATTATCTTGAAGTATTTTGGAGTAAAGGTCGAGAAAGCTCAGCTATATTCCGATTTCGGCGATATATCTGGTGGTGTTTCATTGTTAAAGATAAAAAGTATTTTATCTTTATATGGTTTATTAGTTACTCCTTATAAATGCGGCGCTGATAACATTTCTGAAATAAAATTGCCTTGCATCCTTTTTTGGAAGCTTAATCAATATGTAATACTAACTAACATTGATAGTCTCCATTATCACATTTGCGATCCGGCGGTAAAAGCTAAGAATATCCTTGTGGATAGGGATGAGTTTGATTGTTATTTTTCCGATTTTGTACTTGAGCCGAACCAAACATATATTGGTAGTTAAAAATGCATTACAAATTTATTGCCCCGAAATGTGTTAAATCGTCTTTCAACAGTTCATTCAAAATATCATGGCCGTGTACGATTATTAGCATCGTTATTCCTACGCATAACCGACCACAAGCACTGGATCGCTCATTAGCGAGTATTTTTAATCAACTTGATGACAGCATGAAATGTAAATTTCAAATCATTGTTGTCAATGACGGATCCCACACCTCTTACGAGCAACAAAAAGATTGTTTCAGTAAATCTGTTGTGTTTATAGATGTGCACCCAGGTAGGGGTGTTTCCAACGCTAGGAATGTTGGAGCCAAATTCGCTAGCGGGAAATGGATTCTATTTCTTGACGATGATGATGAATTTAAGTATGGTTATCTCAAGAAAGTATTAACGATTGTTGAGAGTGGCGATGGAAATTTATTTGATTTTCTTTGGTCTAGCGTACAAGAAAATAGCTATAGTGACGGCCGTTGCATCGGACGTAAGCTTATAAAGTATCACGATTTGGACTACAACCGGGATCGAATCAAGGAGAAATCAATATCTGTCGGGGCGAGTTATGGATTTATGGTTCGAAGATCAATTTTTGAGAATTTGGATGGGTTCGATACCAGTTTTTCAATAGCGGAGGATACGGAATTTATAGTTCGCTTACTTACTTTAAAGGCGAGACCAAAGTTAATATCAACTGTTGGAGTTATCAAGCACCAGCATAATCAAGGACGCCTTTCCGAAAATTTTATGAAATACTCCAGTTCTTTGGTATATGAAAAAATATTTCTTCTTCATTCTGATTTTTTCAGACGCGAACCTCAACTTTACGCCAGCCTTCTCTATTGGTCTGCAAAGGTGCATTTCGAATCAGGAAATTTCTTGTTTGGTGACGCATGTGTTAGGTGTCTACTTAAATTAATATTTGTTAGATTCATAAAAGTTTGTATCTTAATGAAAAGTTTGATTCAAATCCGATCGAGGCAATTCAATAAAGATCATGATTGATAAAACTTTTATCCAAGTGTAGGAAATCCTATTGATGGTTACAGAAAACGTATCTGATTGCCTTCGCAATCTCATGTCTCGTGGTTATACCGTGATCAACGGTATCGAAAGTGGTGAATACCTAAATATCAGCGAGTCTCTAGGTACTGTTTTTGATGTACAGGAAATCAGTTACTTGCCGGGAAAAAATGCCAAGTTACATTCATGCCAAGCGATGTCGTTGCATAGTGATCATCCTGATGCGAATTTTGTATCTTGGTATTGTGTTTCTCAGTCGGATATAGGTGGGGAGTCTCTTTTGTTGGACTTTCAAGATATTGCTGCCCATCTTAGCGAAAAGCAATTGGACGATTTGAGGCAAGTCGAAGTCAAATTTCCAACGCTTGAGCATAAAGGCTTTGCGGTTACAACTTTATTAAGTAAAGCAGGTTTATATTATAGTGGCTGGTTGATCGACCCAGTTTTTCGGGGTGCGACCAAACCATGTGTATTGGAAGTATTTGAGCATTTATTAGAAGCCTTACCGAAAATATCTATTCGCCTAGAAATAGGGCAGTCACTTATCATAAATAATAAACGTATGTTGCACGGGCGATCTGCTTTTCAAGGTGAAGGTTCCAGAAGGTCGCTAATTAGACATTGGATTCAATAACACTAACAATTAAACAAGGAGTATCGGAATTGCAAATCAAGATTGGAGAGTTGGATATGTGGCTGGAATACATGAATCAAGACGTTATAGATTCCTTTCAGCGAAATCTAGATATTGAAGATGAAGCGGCTAGGGAAGTATTCTTAGATATGCTTCGGTTTCTATGGATTTCCAGTCGATACGAAGATTTCAAGGTTAATATTATTGATAGTCCATTGCTCATTATTGATGAAATGTGGCACAACTTTGTCCTTTTCACCAAAGACTACCGAGAGTTTTGCGATCAGTATCTCGGATTCTTTTTTCATCATTGCCCCACGACAAAAAAGGATATTGATAAACATGCTGAATCAATCAGGAATGGAGGTGGTAGAAATAAGTTGATCGAAATAAAACGTGAGCGATATAGCCACATTTTTGACTTGCTTGGTGAAGATGTGTTCAAGAGATGGTTCCTACATTACCCTAATAAATATTCGCGAGAAAAAATACTTGTGCTAAGGAAAAAGTGATTATTGCGAATCAAATCGCCTCAGATAATATCGGAACCTTGTATGAATTATCCATCTATTGATCTTGATCAAGCCGCTTCTAGTGAAATAATAAAAGTAATTGAGCGTTGCCTAGCTGCGTTCCCTTTCTCAAACAACGTCGTCGATCGAACATGCGAGCAGGCAATATCCCATGTATATTCCGTGCCGAATATGGACGATAATCGGCTCAAAATTATCTTCAACACTTTCAATATAAATTTGATTCCTATTGAATCTAATAGAATTAAAGGTGTTTTTGCAGATTTACCACCATTTTCAATTTTGTTCTATCAGCCACATGTACAAAATCGGGGATTGGCCGAAAATTCCTTCAATCAGTCTATTGATGCGCAGCTCGCCGATGAGATTGTCGAATTTGGGAGATCCAATAACATTCAGAAATTGGCACACATTGACTTCGAAACATTTAAGGCATTATTAGTCACTCACACTCATGCGATAAGTCGTATCTATGGTTTAGAAGTTTCAAAAGCGGAGCAGCTTAAGTCCTATAATACATTTAGGCATTTGAAGAATATTTTTCTATCGCTTAGTTCTGGTCAGCATATTCACGAGAATTCTCACATTGCTAGTTTGGCCAGAATCTATTATGTCGAGATGCGTGTTATTTCTGAAATTTTTGGTTCGCTTCGACCAATTCATCTGCATGATGTAGCAACTAACACTGCACAGCTACCTATACTGCTTAACGCGATTGATGTCGATACACTTTTTGGTTCACGTTTTGGAAGTATTCAATGTTCCGATATTGAACCAGGTATTGCTAGATCATACATCGACTTTATTTCTGATGCCGGTGAAGCGCAACTGAAGAGCATTGAGCTGTCAACTTTAGACCTATTGGATCCAAGTGAAGTGACGATTGATGCCGATGTCATAACCGCTAATGACATCCTTGAACATTTTGATGAGTGTACAGGAAAAAAAGTATTCCAAAATCTATGGAGACTTACTAAAAAATTACTCATTATACATGTTCCTTTTGAAGCGGTAGCAAACAAGCAGTACGGACATTTTAATACGTTTGACACGGAAAAACTTCGTGAATGGGCGAGCGAACTCGATGGCTGTAGGAATCTCACTGATTTCTATAAGGGCACATTTGAAGATGAAAAATTTATTGCAGGAATTTACAATGAATTTCTATTTTTGATGAAGAATCCTTAGTTTTATGCGTGATCTGCAACTACAGAAAGTACTTTATATAACTTACGAGTATCAAGATATAAAGGGTGGAGGAATCTGGAACGTGATGCATGGACTTTCCGCGCATATGTCTGCCTGGATTTCATTCGATATATTTTTGTTTCGATGGTCAGATGAATTGCAATGCTTTTCTGGGACATTGTATAAAAATGGGGTGGAAGCGTTCGCATTGAAAAGTTCGCATGCTGACGCAATACTTCAACTGATAAAAGAGAGCAATTATACTGTAGTCCATTTTATGCATACGGGCAAAGAGCCATATGAAGCATTAAATGCAATTGTTTCAGAAAAAGTTAGTGTTAAAAAGATTTACAGTTGCCATAGTATTTTAAAATACGAGCAGAAAATTCGTCCTAGCAGGATCATTGATATTCAATACGAAAGTTATATTTTAGAACATGTAGATATTATTCACGTTCTCAATAATTCTTCTCGCGATTGGCTGCTTGAATGTTACCCAGAGCTAGTTGACCGCTCGATCGTGATTATTGGCAACGGAATTTCACGAGTGCCAGATCTATCTCATAAGTTTCAGCCAAATGAGGATCCTGTTGTTCTTTGTATTACTAGATGGAGTCAAGGAAAAGGAATCGAGCATCTTCTTGATGCAATACCCATGGTTCTAAGTGAAATTCCAAATACTAAATTTCTTCTTTTTGGCAAAAAAACTGAAAGTTGGGAATATAATTTAAGTGAGTATATCAATTTGATAGACAATCGCTGCCGAAAGCTGGATGATGCAATTAAAGTGTATGGATGGGTTGGTGAAAAGGAAAAAAAAATGCTTTACTCCTATGCTGATATTTGCGTTGTGCCTAGTGAATTGGAATATTTTCCTTATTCTGTTTTGGAGCCAATGGCTTATGGAAAACCTGTTGTTTGTTCAGATATTTCTCCGCACAATGAGATTTTGGGAGATCAGCTCAAATCAACCCGATATGAAAATGCAAATTCTGTAAGTATGGCAAATGTTATAAAAAATCTTATTGTCAATCAGAAGTTGGCTCGGAATATTGGCTATGAGGGACTTAAGCGCGCACGAGAAATTTTTGACTGGAACTTAGTTGTTGCTGATTATTGTAGGATGTACCAGTTGTAATGAAAGTGACTGGATAAAAAGCTTGTATTGATATTTTGCGGCATAATAAATAGTTTGAGAGGGGATTACAAAATATGGAATTGGGAGCAAAAAATGATATGAAATTAGTGTGCGTAAAGCCATTTTGGTGGTATGAACTTGCTTGGAATAAACAGGCTTATCTTTGTTGCCCTGGATGGCTGCCAAAATCTATCGGTAATTCTATTGATGCTGATCCTTTAATGTTATGGAATAGCGCCGAAGCGATAAAGATTCGGCAGTCAGTAATTGATGGCAGCTTTGAATATTGCAGCCCGGAATTTTGTCCTCATCTTTCAAATAAAACATATCCAGTGAAATATGTTGAAAATGATGAATATGTAATGTTACAAAAGCAAGCAACTGAACCTCGCATTAATCTGCCGACCCCTGAATGGTTAAATTTCAGCTATGACCAATCATGCAACTTGGCTTGTCCATCATGTCGAAACGAGATTTCGATGGCCTCAAAAGAAGATAGGGTAGTATACGATGACCTGAGTGAGGTGACACTAAAGAGTTTTAGTGACGCGCGACACTTGTATATCACTGGTTCCGGAGATCCTTTTGCAAGCCGACATTTTTGGCGTTTGTTGGTCAGCGATGAGTTATTAAAATATCCCGATTTATCGTTAAGATTGCATACTAATGGTCAACTATGTACTCCAGCAAGGTGGGATAGAATTAGACACATTGAACATAAGATATCTACTCTTGAAATTTCGATTGATGCTGCATCATCTCAAACCTATTCTTTAAATCGATCACCTGGGAGTTGGGAGGTCTTGTGCGAAAACATGGACTTTATAGCGTCTCTCCGTAATGAAAATCGAATTTCTGAATTACAGCTTGATTTTGTGGTGCAAAATAATAATTGGCATGAAATGAAGGAGTTTGTAGAGGTTGCTCGGAAATGGAAGGCGGACACTGTTTATTTTTCTGCACTTAGTAATTGGGGTACCTTTTCAAAAAGAGAGTATCTAGAAAGAGCAATTCATAAGCCATCCCATAGGAATTTCAAGAAGTTATCAAATCTTCTACGGGATCCGATTTTTGAAGATCCTTTGGTTTACTGTGGGTTTAGTGAGGAAGTGAGAAAAAGTTCATCTCAATTAGATCCCCATGAACTAATCGAGACATTGAATATTTCCTAGAGCCAGTTTTATGGGATGCATGCAGTTTTCCTGCTACATATGATGCTGGGGCTTATCTGAAAGTCAATGATTTCTAAGGGCGTTTTTAATTGTTGTTTTGGTCGATCATTTTTGTATAAATCCGGACTTTCATAATGGATATATTTGTCAGACACGCAGAGCACAAAGACTGTGCATCCCTTTATAGTTTATTCGCTATGCCAAAGGTCATCGCGGGAACTCTTCACGTGCCTTTTTCCTGCGAGACCTATTGGCAAAAGCGGATAGTGGACAAATCTGATAGCGGATATTTCTTAGTCGCCGAGGTTGACGGGGAGCTACGCGGAAGTTTGTCTCTTGTTATTGCGAATGGCTCTCCCAGAAGGC
This sequence comes from Pseudomonadota bacterium, assembly GCA_040385335.1. Taxonomy (GTDB): domain Bacteria; phylum Pseudomonadota; class Gammaproteobacteria; order Pseudomonadales; family Cellvibrionaceae; genus Cellvibrio. The sequence continues at coordinate 20,089 of JAZKHP010000015.1, read as the reverse complement.
GACACTCTGCAAGTATAGGAATGGCAGTCCATGATGACTGGCAAGGAAAAGGAATTGGCGGAAAATTGTTGCAATCAGCTTTGGATTTAGCAGAAAACTGGTTAGGTTTGAGCCGCATTGAGTTAACAGTATTCACTGATAATGATACCGCAATCGCCTTGTACAAAAAGTATGATTTTGAAATTGAAGGAACTCTTAGGAAATTCGCTTTAAAGTCAGGTATATATTGTGATGTTTACAGCATGGCTAGGCTATTAAGAAGCAATCATTAGGTCGATTTTAGTTGAAGGTAAATTGAATGCACATTGCAATCGTTTACTACTGGGAAAAATCGTAGGCGATTAAGCCTCCCCCTAGCCAACTCACCCACTACTAACGTTTTGAAGATTAAACGGGAATATCATTTTTATCGTTTAGTGGTGTTAGATATTTAAGTTCTATTGCTGAAATAAATTAACAACCGATAGAAAAAATAATAAAGCAGAACAAAAAATATTTGGAATTAAATAGCTGTCAATAAAAAGAAAAATACATGTTTAGATAGATAGAGCTGTTTATCTGCTGTGCGCCCTTCGCATGACATGCCACTTTTATCCTTCATTCAAAAACTTAAAGAACTTTCGGCTTCTGCAATGCCGGACTTGCCGTATCACAAAGGATGGTTTAAAAATGGAACTATCACAAAAAGAAAAAATAATTTCCTTAGCTGCCTTACATAAATATATGGAATATTTAGAGTTACAGCTTGGCTCCGAAGAGCTTGATGAAGAAGCCTATGCTGACATTGCAAATGATGCGTCGCTGTTGGAAATTCTGATATATAAAGCAGAAGAAGAGTTAAAACAACAAACTTAATACGTCGATATTTAACTTTGATTATTAGTGTGATGTGGCTTAAGGGCAACTGCGACCCCACCCCAGCCCTCCCCTTGGCAGGGGAGGGAGTAGGTGCGCATAGCTCGCACTAAGCAGGCTTTATTGAAAATCGTGGTATATATATGGGGGGGTTAGCTTGGGAAGGATTTCCATACCCGGAAATCACTGGAATACCTTTATCGGGAAAATAAATAATATGGGTATGCATCAAGCCATTAAGTTCTACACCCAAACCCCAGTTACGTATAGTTGTCGAACAGAGCAGATAATCCTTATCTTTTTTTTCGACTGGCTGTGCAAATTCTAATACACATGGCCCCCCATTTTCAGAAAAAGGATTTAGGTTTGGGGGATTATGCATAGAACAAGTGAGGAATAGATAATATTTCCCCTTAGTTGAATCTTTGCGATACAGTTGAAACTCTATCGCTTGATCAACGAATAAATTTGTAGGGATGTCTTCAACAACGTTTGCAACTTCACAAAGATTGGCGTTTTGGTCATAATTTATTGGAATTACATATGTATCATGAGTAGGTTTAAAATGCTTAAACATAGAAACTCCGAGTTGCTTAGGTAAGTGAAATTTATTTAAGTAAATCTATAAGCAGCCACATATTTAAATCCTGAATTTTTACAAGATTTATTGGCTGTACAGAATTACTTTTTTTTAGCCGTGTGACCAAACTTGTTGGCAAGGTGCCCTCTATAGAGGCAGCGCCAAATAAAAATATATATTAAATTTAATTTATTATGTTTCTTGTGGTTATTCGTTTTAATTTACGTATTATTGTAAATTTACATGTTAATTTACGTTTAGACATCCTGCTCATACGCCATCACTTATGGTGATTTAATTAAATTTTCAGTAAGAATTAATTGGTAGGCTGAGTCACGTCTGAGATTGGTAAAATCAGGATTAGCATCAATAAATGTAATGGGGTATCCCAACTTAATTGATGTTATGACTTCTTTCAACGCAGCCGAACGATCGCCACTCAATTCAAACATGGCTGCTACATCCATATGAATTTCAGAATTATTTGCTGCTTTATTCAGCGCTAGCGTGGCGGCATCCTTGGCTAGTTTAAATTTTTCCTTGTCGTTGGATAAATTAGGGTTAATTTTTGCAAACAGTAAAGCCCACTTCGCGAGAAGCCAGGCGCTCTCTGTATCTTGCCCTAATTTGCGTTCGATAAGATTGTGAGCTCTCTCATAAGCAGAATGAGCTTCAACTGTTTGACCTGGAATTATTTGTAATATATCGCCCAGATTCATCCATCCTTGATGATCTAAAGGGTTCCCCATTTCTGACGAAACTTGTTGGCGAAAGGCGGCAGCGGCACCAAGAAAATCATTGCGCATAAATAAGGTATTACCAAGATTGCCAAGAAGCTGTGAACTTGAACGTATTTGCAAGCCTTCTTGTAATACTTTTAAAGCTTCTTCATCTTTTCCTTCTGCCATCAATGTGCCATTTAAATTAGCGTAAGAAAAAATGGCATCTGGCTCAATTGCAATACTGTTTCTAAAGGCTGCTTCTGCAGCAGAATAGTTTCCTTTGAGATATTGAACGTAACCTACTTGATCTGCAAAAAGTCTTTCGTGAGGATGCCGCTTAAGATTATTTTCAGCAAAAATAACTGCATCATCATATTTTCCTGCACGTATTAATAAATCGCCTTTCGTTTTAAGTGCCAAGATGTTATCGGGATCAAGCTTGAGTGCCTGATCAATTTCTTCCATTGCTTCTCTATATTTTCCCTCGAACCCTAACACCTGTGCAGAGGCAATGTGTGATAAGGAGAGATGCGGATTTAGCGAGAGCGCCAGCTGCGCCCCGGCATGGGCCTTGCGCAACCAGGTGGAATCTTCCAGATCCGATATGTAACGATAATTATTGGTAATGGCTAATCCTGCAATTGCGCCCGCATGGTTTGGGTTTCGCTTTGTAATATTTGAAAACTCTCGCTCCGCTAAATCGAGCTGACCGGGTCTGTCATAGAATGCTATGGCTTGTAACCCATTTTTCATCGCGGAAGCTTCTGAAAAAAGTTCGAGAGAAGTTGGGTCAACAGGTTTTAAATAAAGCGTAACGGCAATCAAAAAAAACACCAGAGTTGGAGCTAAAATTTTCCATTGCAGCAGAAAATTATTTTTAGGCGGACGCTTTATTTTTAACGCTTCAAATAGCAGAACCGGATCTTTGTTTGTATTGATAAGAGTTAGTGCCCTTGCTGCACGCTGGTTTGGTTGCGGAAAGGTCATAGCCTCTACGAGTTCGATTATTTGTGAAGGAATATCCTCTTTCCATTCCCAGGTTTTAGCGGGACATTGCAAATAGGCGGTGCTTAACCCAGCCCCTGTTAAGAATGGAAAGGGCTTTTTGGCGGTGAGTAGTTCATAAAGAATTATTCCGAGTGCAAAAATATCGCTAGCATATGATAGTTCAGCACCTAGAATGCGTTCCGGTGCAGTATAAGCAATGGTTCCTAACATGGCGTTGGCATTTAGTGGTGCTGTGTCATCAGATTCTAACCGCCTTGCCAAGCCAAAATCTAGAATGCGTAATGCCCCTGATGGTTCGCACATAATATTTGATGGTTTCAAATCTCCATGCACAAGTTTTTTTCTATGTGCAAATTCAATAGCAGTAAACAATTCATTAAAAATGCAAAGGGCTTCATTCAGCGAAATTTGTTGCGTATTTATTTTTTCTCGAAGCGTAATGCCGTCTACATATTCCATTACAATGAATTGCGTTAAGTCTGCAGACTCTATGGAAAACACTTGAACAAAGGATGGGTGATGTAAAGACACGGCACGACGTGCTTCGTGGAGGAGGTTGGCTTTATCTGAAGCGGACTTTAATTTCTTTATAGCGACTTTACGATGGAGCTTTGTATCCCAGGCTGCAAAAACTTCCCCGAAACCGCCTTCACCGACACAAGCGTCAATGCGGTAATGCAATAGCATTTCATTATTGTTGCTGAAGCCAAGCGCACAAACCTTTTGTGTTTGCTCGTATGCTGCCAACATGAATGACCCCATATTTTTGAAAAATCGGAAAATACGAACTAATTGCGCCAGCTACTCATCGCATGTTCATTTTTGAGGGATTAGTTCCCATGAGAGGTATGATATCTGACAAGATAAGGTTTTATTTCGATATGAGTTTTGAGGCGCCACAGTTTCTTGGCGGGCAGTGATCTTGATGAATGCTGGCAGCCTTTAATACGGACCAAGACTTTTGCAGTAAGGTGATCAATAAGGATTTGCTGCACCTTAGTTTAAATAGAGCTTAGCCCGCCAAAAAAAATTGCACCGACTATCGAGTGTCCTATTTTTTCATTCTTGGATTTTCCAAAGAGAAAATGATTTTTGTTTTTCAATGGCGATATGTGCAGTCTGGGAAATTTTTAGTTGGATTTGAAATTCAATACAAATTATTTTTCAATCAATCAAAAAAACCTGTTGATTCAACCAGATTTTTAGTGTTTTATGGGCGTGCAGTTTTTATTCAATCGGAGGTTTTACTAACTGTAAATATTAAACTTAAGCAACTTAAAGAGACGCCACCCCTGAGTGCTAGAACACCCAGAGGCAGCTAACCACAATCGATATGAAAGGTATCAGTCATGGCTAAACGTACTATAGCGCCAGAGCCTCGCTCGGCCCAAGAAAAATCTTTCCCCACCCGCAAACTTAAAGTCCGTAAGGGCTTTTACGATTATTTATTAAGCAGTAGCCCCAGTACTTACAAAGCGCAACCTCCTGTTCCTTATATTCTGCTCAAAGGCTATTGGCTTAAGAAGGCAGGGTTTACTATTGGTACCAATATTAGTGTTGATGTGAGTGAGGGGTGTTTAATGCTCAGGGTAATTCAAGGTTCTTCTAAGAGTTAAGATGCTGTTTTTGAAGGGGTATAGGACTAAAGGCAAAGGCGACCCCACCCCAACCCTCCCCTTGGCAGAGGAGGGAGCATTAAAATTTTATTGAGGGATATTTATGCCGAATTGCTTGTTAAAATTATTTCTAAAATTAAATCTCCGCATTTGACCGTAAGCATAACTTGAAACAGAATTAAAACTTAAATTGCTGCTTAGTCTGGCGTTTTTTGCAATGCTGGAAGGTGAATTATGACCTATGATGAATACAATGAGTTTTGTCGATCTTTTACTGCTACATCTTATGTCGTGCAGTGGGGCGGTTCTCATGTCTGGAAGGTGGGAGATAAAGTGTTCGCCATTGGCGGTTGGGAAAAATCCGGAGCATCGGTATTTTCATTTAAAACATCAGCACTCAATTTCGAAATCTTAAAAGAAGAACCGGGATATAGGCCAGCACCTTATCTTGCTTCTCGTGGCATGAAGTGGATACAAATGTATGGGCCATTTCGTGGCGATAATAGTGAAATTAAAAATCATCTGGAAAGTTCATACCGCATAGTTGCTTCAGGCTTAACTAAGAAAAAACAAAAAGAGCTTGGTCTCAATATTTAGCAAAAAAAATGAATAACTGGGCTCAGAGCGAAATTACATCCTAAGCTTACTTTGGCCCCAATTACGTTAGGCCAGGGTTCATCTTGTTACCGCAAAAATGGGATCGCGAGTTTTACGTAAATCAAAATAAATAAAAATGCCATGGAGATTTTCTAATGTTAAAAATATTTGCCATATCCTGTTTGCTAGCATCGAGTGCATTACTTGAGGCCGCTGTCAGTTCGCCGCCAGTGCAAATGACGATTCAAAAAGGCGAGCAGCCGATTCAGTTACAAGGGTTGACCATCAATACCGATATTAGTGGGAGCATGGCTCTGACTCGCGTGCGTATGGTGTTTTTTAATCCTAATAAGCGCGCGCTGGAAGGGAAGTTGCAATTTCCGTTATTGGAAGGGCAAGAGATTATCGCCTTTGCACTGGACATAGACGGTGTTATGCGCGCTGCGGTTCCTGTTGAAAAAGTCAAAGGCCGACAAATTTTTGAAGATATTGAACGTAAATCAGCTGATCCAGCATTGTTAGAAAAAACCCAGGGCAATAATTTTAAATTACGTGTGTATCCTATTAACAGTATGAATACTCGTACTGTAGAGCTGACCTATAGCGAGCCTTTGCTGCATACTAATGGAGAATTGCACTACAGATTACCGCTTGGGTACGAAACAAAATTAAAAGAATTTGATCTGACATTAAGTGCGCATGGTGCTGTATCTGCACCTAAAGTCAGTGGCGCTATGGGCAGTATCCCAATTGAAAAAAAGGGTGAAAAATATGTGGCCCATATCCAAAAAAATAATGTAAGCGCGCAAGGCGAAATTACATTTTCGATTTCATTTACCCGTGATCCAAAAACATTTATACAAACGCTGGCTGACAGTACTTATTTCATGAGTGAGATACCTGTGAGCCTTAGCACGGAGTTACGTTCTTTGCCCAGGATAGTGGGCTTGTTGTGGGATGCATCGGGTTCGGGGGCAACACGGGCAATAGACGCTGAGTTAACGGTGTTAGATCAGTATTTTAAAGCTGTAAAAAATGTTGAGGTGCGTTTAACGCGGTTGCGCGATCGCCATGAGGCGATAAAAATTTATCAAATCGTCAATGGCAATTGGGATGGTTTGCGTACGGAATTGCAAGCCACCGTTTATGATGGTGCAACCAACTTGAATGATTGGCAGCCGCAAGCGGATGTAAATGAATATTTATTGTTTAGTGATGGCTTGGCTAACTATGGCAGTGCCACGTTTCCTGTACTTTCCTCATCGCAATCATTGTTTTCATTAAGCTCTTCCTTGGGTGCGGATGCTGCTCGCTTAACATCAATTGCAGAAAATAATCATGGGCGCTTTATTCGTATTGCACCTAATAACGCTAACCTGGCTGCTGAGTCACTTTTGCGTAGTGGTATTGATATTAATGTTTTGCGCAGTGCCGGTGTGACCGATGTGGTAATCGATAAGTCTCATCTGAATGAAGGACTTATTCGCGTGGCTGGAAAAATGACTAGCCCAACAGCGGTTGTGGATATTGCATTGCTAGAGCGAAAAATTTCGAAGGAAATTCATCTGTCAGTCGCTGCAAATTCGCCATCCAATCCTTTGGCAGCCTATGTGTGGGCGTCTAATAAATTAAGTCAGCTTGAGGGTGATTATGAATTGCATCGCGCTGAAATTCGTCGCCTTGGTATTGAGTTTTCAATTCCTACTCGCGAAACCTCGTTGTTGGTATTAGACACAATAGAAGACTACGTAAAGTACGATGTAATGCCTCCCGCTAATTTACAGGCTGCATTTACAAAATTAAAAACCGGGAATCGATCTGCCCAGCAATTAACCAGGCAAAAACAGATTGATCAACTGGTCATTGAGTTTGAGAAAAAAGTGGCTTGGTGGGAAAAAACATATCCTAAAGGTCCTATTCCTACTCCGGTAAAAAAAGCGAAGAAGCCTGTATTTCTTCCTTCACCTGCGCCAGCGCCCGTAGCAGCACGCGCCGTTGAATCTACATCGGCAGAGGATGCGGGGCGTATGCAGGAAGCCTCAGCTGCGGAATCTTTTCAGCAAGTGACTGCCGTGTCTATGAAGGAAAAGAAAGCGGGGGCTAATGATAGAATGCAACAAAGCGGAACGAATAAAAATGTCTCTATTGCACTCAAAAAATGGACGTCCGATGCTCCCTATATTGCACGTATGAATGCAGCAACTAAAGAAACTATCTATAAAATATATCTTGATGAAAAACCGAGTTACATCAATAGCAGTGCGTTTTATTTAGATGTGGCCGATGCACTTTTTGAAAAAGAATTGCCGGAGTTGGCAAAGCGTGTCTTGTCTAATTTGGCGGAAATGGATTTAGAGAATACACCTATCTTGCGCATACTAGGTTATCGTTTGCTGCAAGTTAATGCACCTGAGTTGGCACTGCCTGTGTTTGAAAAAGTGTTGGTGTTGGCGCCCGATGAACCGCAATCCTATCGCGACCTTGGACTTGTGTATGCAGAATTGAAGCATTACCAAAAGGCGATTGATCACTTTAATCAAGTGATTGAGCGGTCATGGGATGGACGTTTTGCCGATATTGAATTGATTACCCTTGCAGAATTAAATGCGGTTATTGCAGAAGCTAATCGCGCAAAAGTAACGCTTGATATCAGCAAAATAGATTCGCGGTTACAGAAAAATTTACCGCTTGATGTGCGTGCTGTTTTAACCTGGGATGCTAATGACAGTGATATGGATTTGTGGGTGACCGATCCTAATAATGAAAAATGTTTTTATGGGCATCAAAATACCCTTCAGGGGGGGCTGATGTCGCGCGACTTTACTCAAGGTTATGGCCCGGAGGAATTTTCGTTGCGCGATGCAAAGCCGGGAAAATATAAAGTGGAAGCTAATTTTTTCGGAAATCGTCAGCAAATCGTAGCGGGTGCCACTACATTACAAATGAAATTAACAACGGCCTTTGGTACTAAAAATGCAAAAAATGAAACGATTACTCTGCGTTTAAAGGATCAAGGTGAAACTGTGTTTGTAGGAGAGTTTGAGGTTAAGCCAAAGTAGACATATTCTGTTTTACCTCACAAGCGACTCTGGTTCAGTCAATCTGACCTTGTCGCTTGTGGGATGAATCAATCAATGGGGTCACAACAATCAATGGGTTCGGGCTCACTGGTGTCCCTGGTGATCTCACAAAACACCTTATGAACTTGCGTGATAATATTTTATAAATTTAATTTAATTTCTGTATGACATGTTGGAAGTTCCCGTTTTTGTCGATGTGCATTTGCGTATATCCCTCCTGCGGTCTTGAATATTCCTTAATGTGATCTATCCTTTGATTAATTTATCTCAATGGCCTCTCCAACCCTTCCCACAGTTGATCGAGCCCCCCCCTGATGGTTAGCGACTCTACAAGTTATGCCAATCTGACAGTCTTCAATTGAAGTCAGTGGGCACTAACAGCACGCTGGCTTCAAATCTATAAAACATAATCACGCTGGATCAAAAATATAATTGCATTATTACGATTTATTTGGACTGACCGGCACTAAGTATCATTCTTAAATATTTGTGGCGCATTAATACGAAGAAACCAATGATTGAGGATAAGAATGGAATTATTAGAAAAAACATCCGTTCCGCGATTGTTACTGATCGGTTTTGGAATGACAGTAATCGTTCAACTCTTGATAGGCACGGTAGTCTGGAATAATACGACCTTATCCGTGGCAATTACCATTGTCATAGGGATAGGTGGGTTGTTGAGTTTTCTTACCTTTTTGCATTTGCGTATACGACATTTGCTTGGCCGCAATCTAATGCCTGAATTGCAAAAAGCTAAGCCCTCATTACTCAAAGCTGGCGCATTGCAAGATGCTATTTTTAACAGTGCAAATTTTTCCAGCATCGCAACCGACGCTCTGGGTGTAATACAAATTTTTAATGTCGGTGCTGAACGCATGCTGGGTTATAAAGCGGAGGATGTGGTCGACAAAATTACCCCAGCCGGAATTTCCGATCCGCAAGAAGTCATCGCGAGAGCGGCGGCCCTTTCCGTCGAGTTGGACACGCCCATTACGCCGGGCTTTGAGGCGCTCGTGTTCAAAGCCTCACGCGGCATTGAAGATATTTACGAACTCACTTATATCCGCAAAGATGGCAGCCGTTTCCCGGCAATAGTGTCGGTTACCGCATTGCGCGATGTACAAGACAAAGTGATTGGTTATCTTTTAATTGGCACTGATAACACAGCGCGTAAAGAAGTCGAAGCAGAACAAGCGCTACTTGACCAACGCTTGCGTGATCAGCAGTTTTATACCCGCTCTTTAATTGAATCAAATATCGATGCTTTGATGGCAACCGATCTGCGCGGCATTATTAGCGATGTTAACCAGCAAATGGAGGCGCTTACAGGATGCACGCGGGATGAATTGATTGGTGCACCCTTCAAAAATTATTTTACCGATTCGACACGAGCTGAGACCGCCATCACCCGGGTGTTGCGCGAAGGCAAGGTCACTAACTATGAGTTAACAGCTCTCGCACGCGATGGCAAAGAAACCGTGGTTTCCTATAATGCCACTACCTTCCACGATCGTGATCGCAAGTTGCAAGGTGTATTCGCGGCTGCGCGCGACGTTACCGAACGCAAACAATTTGAGTATACCTTGCAAGAAAATAACGTCGAACTGGAAAGTGCCAGGGCTGCCGCAGAAAAAGCTAATCTCGCAAAATCAGAATTTTTATCCAGTATGAGTCATGAGTTACGGACACCACTTAATGCGGTCTTGGGATTTGCACAATTAATGGTTACCGAAGCACCTGAACTCACGGAAGACCAGCAATTCGCAATGGACCAAATTTTACAGGGCGGATGGTATTTGCTTCGCTTGATCAATGAGATTTTGGATCTTGCGATGATTGAATCGGGCAAGGTGACCCTATCGCAAGAATCTATGTCGCTGTCTGACGTGTTGCAAGATTGCCAAGCCATGTTTGAACCTCAGGCGAAGAAAAGCGGGGTGCAGATGAGGTTCCCCAATGTTGAAAATCCTATTTATATCCACGCTGACCGAACCCGGATTAAGCAAGTAATGCTTAACTTACTCTCGAATGCCATCAAATATAATCGGGACGGCGGCACTGTGGTGGTTGAAACCATGATCTGTGACGAAAACCGGGTACGAGTGAGTGTTAGGGACACCGGTTGTGGTTTAAAGCCAGCACAAGTTGCACAACTTTTCCAACCATTCAATCGCTTGGGACAAGAGACGGGTAGTAAGGAGGGTACCGGCATAGGCTTAGTCGTTACCAAACAGTTGGTTGAGCTCATGCATGGCAAAATCGGTGTCGAAAGCGTTGTTGGTGCTGGCAGCACATTTTGGGTCGAACTGTGCGCAGCAAGCACACCGCAGCTAACAATCACGGACATTGATAGTGAGGGTAGGGCCAGTGAGCCAGATACGGAAGTCATATCAGTCTCCCAAAGCTCCGTGCTCTACGTCGAGGATAACCCGGCCAATTTAATTCTGGTCGAAAAGTTGATTGGGCTACGCAAGGATTTGAAATTGCTAACGGCTACTGATGCTTACCAGGGAATTCAAATGGCACGCAGTTTTCAGCCGAATGTGATTTTAATGGATATCAATTTACCGGGGATGAGTGGGTTCGGTGCCTTGGCAATCCTGCGTCAAGACCCGGCAACTAGCCACATTCCGGTTATGGCGTTATCCGCTAATGCTATTCCTCGCGATATTGAAAAAGGTATTGAGTCCGGGTTCTTCCGTTATTTGACTAAACCGATTGTGGTTAATGAGTTTATGGCTGCGTTGGATGTCGCACTACAATTTGCGGCAGAAAATCGCCCTCCTATCACTACAGCAAAACTGTCAATAAAAAACTAAAGCAGGTGCAACATGGAGCTAACCCCAGCAGATTTTCTCAGCGCCAAGATCATGATCGTTGATGATATAACGGGGAATATTGTTTTATTGCGGCGAATACTGGCGGGCGCAGGTTATACCTGCGTTACCTCAACGACGAACCCTTTTTCTGTTTGCGAACTACATCGTGAACATCGCTACGATTTAATTCTGCTCGATTTAAATATGCCCGGCATGAACGGGTTTGAGCTGCTGGAAAATCTGAAAAAAATTGAACCTGATTGCTATGTGCCCGTACTCGCGGTGACAGCCGACCCTAATCATAAATTGCGAGCACTACAGGCAGGCGCCAAAGATTTTATTGGCAAACCTTTTGATGTGATTGAAATTAAAACACGTATTCACAATATGCTCGAGGTGCGACTTCAACATCGAGCACTGCAGCAAGTTGTGCTTATGCAAGATGCCGACCTGCAGCGCTTTCGCAAAGCCATGGAGGCGACCGCTGATGCTATTTTTCTATTGAATCGCACCAGCATGCGGTTTATGGACGTGAACAATACTGCTTGCCGTATGTTTGGATATACGCGAGAAGAGCTCTTGTTATTAGGCCCGCGGGATTTACTCAATACGACGCCACAGGCACTGGAGCTCGGGTACGATAAAATTATTGCCACAGGTCAATCAGATCGAGTTGAGCTTCTTAGTCGTCGCAAAAACGGCTCGGAGTTCGCCGCAGAATTGACCCGCTGCGCCCAACGCATGGGAGATGATTGGGTGATCATCGCAATCCTGCGTGACATTACCGAGCGCAACGAAGCCAAAAGGCAACTGCTGCATTTGGCTCATTATGACATCCTGACCGAGCTACCCAATCGAACCCTGTTTTACGAAACCCTTTCTCATACTTTGAACATCACTAAACAACAACAGCAATGTTGTTTAGTGATGTTCATTGATCTCGACAATTTTAAAAACATTAACGATACACTTGGGCATACTGCTGGCGATGAATTGTTGCGTCAGTTTGGTAATCGCCTAAGGCAATTTATACCCGCAAGGGATACCGTTGCGCGATTTGGCGGCGATGAATTTGCGTTGATTCTTAATATTTCGGATAAGAAAAATACCGTCGATGCGGTCAATAAAATCCATGAAATTGTGCACGCTCCCTTTAACTTGAATAATTACGAAGTGTCCATCACGGCCAGTAGCGGTATTACGTTTTTTCCAGACGATGCTACGGATCCTGAAACCTTGATTAAATATGCTGATACCGCCATGCATAGGGCCAAAGCCGCCGGGCGCGATAGCTATCGTTTTTTTACCGCAGATATGAATACCGGAGTGCTGGCACGATTAGCGCTTGAAAATGCGTTGCACAAAGCAATCGACAACAATGAATTTGTGTTGCACTACCAACCCAAGGTGCAAATCAGTACCGGGCAAATTATTGGTGTAGAAGCGCTTATTCGCTGGATGCGTCCTGAACACGGGATGGTTCCGCCAGGAGACTTTATTCCGTTGCTTGAAGAAACGGGATTGATTGTTCGGGTTGGCTCCTGGGTGATCGAAACGGCGTGTGCGCAGCTTGCAAAGTGGAAGCTAAACAAAGCCAAGCCAATTCATATTTCGGTGAATGTGTCCAGCCGCCAGTTTGTTGGTGGAGACCTGGAAGCAGTTGTGGTCAATGCCATCCGAACTAACGATATAGAGCCTGATTTTCTTGAACTGGAATTAACAGAAAGCTCGCTGATGACTAACGCTGAAAAGACTATTACGGTACTGCACCGTCTAAAAGCGATAGGTGTTCAAATTTCAATTGATGATTTTGGTACTGGCTACTCAAGCCTTGCCTATTTAAAACGATTTCCCATCGACAGATTAAAGATTGATATTGCGTTTATCCGGGATATCGCGACTAATCCTGATGACGCGGCGATTACCTTGGCCATTATTAACATGGCGCATAGTCTGAAAATGCAAGTCACTGCTGAAGGCGTAGAGACGGAAGCGCAGCTTGCTTATTTACGGCACCATGGCTGCGATGAAATGCAAGGGTTTTACTTTAGTCGCCCAGTGCCGCTGGTCGAATTGGAGGAGATGTTGAACAAGAGCAAATGTTTGTCGTTAATCGATGAAGGTTTTTCTACCAATGCAAATCATTAATAACGTTTAGTAATCTTTTTTGACCCGCACAATCAAAGCTGGATACCCAAAGCCTGATGGGAATGGAAAACACATTGATATATCTTGGCTTAACCAATTTATGAAAATAACGCTAATTATTTTTCTAACATTTTTCCAGCACTTTACTTACGCAGAAAACATCCCCAGTAGCTGCTACGGCAGCACACAAGATGGTCGCCTCGAAAATGGATGGCAATTGCCTTCGTCAGGTAAAAACTTTGCGGCATACAGTAGTGTTGGCGTAATGCTTGGCCGTAATTATGTTCACAGTAAAGTGCATTCAGTTGTTATGAATGCGTATAAAGAACTGGAAACCTCAGCACCTGGAAAGGTTTTTGTTTATGGTGAATCTGGTTTTAAAGAAGGTGGTTTGTTTAAACCGCATAAAACACATCGCAATGGTTTGTCAGTAGATTTTTTTGTACCCGTTAAAAACGCTAAAGGTGTTTCGGTTAAGTTACCTATAAGTGCCTTGAACAAATTTGGCTATAACATTGAATTTAACGAAGATGCCAGGTTTGACGACTACACAATTGATTTTGAAGCAATGGCTCAGCATCTTTTAGCGATTTATTCTGCTGCAAAATCGGAAGGCATCGGAATTCGTGTTGTTATATTTGAAAACTCTTTTCAGAAAAAGTTATTTTCAACTGCTACGGGAAAAGGACTTACAGCACTTATGCCGTTTTCAGTTAAAAAGCCATGGGTGCGGCATGACGAGCATTATCATATTGATTTTGTAGTGTCGTGCAAAAATAATTACTAGCAACTTATAAAACAATGGAATCAGAGCAAAATTGCATTCTAATTTTACTCTGATTCCAATCACGTTAATCTCGAGCAGGTAATAAACAGCCTGCGCGCAATAATAAAAAAATTAAAGCGCCTAAAAATAAAAACAGTGATGACGGTTCCGGTACTGATGCCGAATCCCTTATATGAATTTCGAATTCGTTAAGCTGAACCCGAAAATCACCTCGGTAACTAACACCATTTAGTACTCCTCGCGTCTCAAAGTGAGCATCGCCTATAGGTTTATTATCATTCAGCTCAGATGAAAGTTCAAAATTTTGGACAAGCCCCCGCCCATCTAATATAGGCGTATTTGATCGAGCCTGGAGACCTCCAGTGCGAAAAGGGCCGCTCACTCTATCTTGCGGAGGTGGTGAGAAATCACCGTATGACAAAGATAGCGAGTCATAAAAAGTATTCCCATCGTCGAACCGTTGGACGAAAATTGAATCTTTTGGATGTTTAGAAAAGTAGGGCAATTTGCCGCGGGAAGTTATTTCCAGGCTTTCACCCTTGGCATCCACCAACGTGGTGTGCACCCAATCATACTCTTGACTGTAAATAGCGAGATCAAGGGAAGGGTAGTCGTTATAGGCTGGGCCTGAGAGATCAGTGTCATACCAGAAGCTGCCCGTAACCGGTTGGTATTGATTTTGGTTTTCATGGAAAAATTTTGCGTCAGGTGTGACATCCATATTTTCATTGATAAATTCCCCGGTAATTCCGGAAAATGTTCCTTCCATAATTATGGCAAATGCAGAGCAGCAAAAAGAAGACATAAAAACTAAAGCACACCCAATGATCTTGTTTGATTTTTTCATGATTACCTCCATTGTTAAAAAAGTTTGTGGGAATTCAGGTAGGAAAATATCGAGTAGTCATTTTTCATGCGACTTTCGACAGTGGAGATAATTATATTCCTGGAATGTTTTAACAACTGCAAAGGTTTAAAGTAAGGCCGTATAATAATTCTTCATGAGCAGGAGTTATTTTAATCGCAGTTTGACATTTAAAAATTGAAGACGCGATTTTTGCCAAATATGGAAATCGACGCGTCAACTGAAACTAAACTACCTTGGCGCTGCTTATCAAACTTTGTAAGTTTTTAATGTAAATTATTTTATTTTATCCATTTTTATTTTAGTGAATGTCGATTAACGAATTCTTCATTCGACTATCTTTAGCAAACACTTAATCGAACTCGAAAATTTTTTATTGAGTTTTCTGAAAGGGTATATTCTCCACTTTCTGGAAGTTGACCTTCGTTTGTTGCCGTAAGCATCATAACGAAGGCCGGAGCACATTCCAGGTAACAACGAATGAGGAACTTTATGGGCAAAGTCATCGTAGAACAAATCGTCAGCGCAGACGGGTATGCCGAAGATGCGGATAGCGGCATTGGTTTTTTCGCCAATGCGGACTGGATCAACGCAGCCGACACCGAGCAATTACGGATGTTGTCCGGCGTGGCAGCTATTGTGCTTGGCGCAAACACTTATCGTATGTTCGCCGACTATTGGCCATCCGCCGATCCGGCGGCCGAACCGGTTGCGGTTCCCATCAGAGATCTTCCCAAGTTCGTTGTCTCTTCCAAACTTGAATCTGCCCCTTGGGGTGACAAGGATTCGGCTGAAATTCTCAAGGATGACGGTGTAGCCGCAGTTCGCGGGCTGCGCCAACGATTTGCCGGCGATCTGATCATCTGGGGTAGTTTGACTCTGAGCGACGCCTTGCTGCGTGCGGGTGAAGTAGACGTGCTACGCTTGCGTGTGCTTCCAATATTGATAGGTAATGGTCGATCCTTTGCTCCATCGGACCTGGGTTTGCGTCAGCTGTCGCTGGCCAGCGTACAATCATTCGCGGGCGGTTTGATGGTGACCGAATATCACATGCCGCCCTAGCGGGCATCGCATCGTTGTTGAAAAACTTCGGCGTTTGGCAATAAAATATTTCACAAAGCTACAACTTGAAAGCTGTGTAGAACTTAACGGTGTGTGTGGATTTAGGTAGGGGACAACAGTGTATTACATAGGATCGATTTTACTTTTGATAATAGGCGTTGCGCATTCATATCTAGGCGAACGTTACATTCTCGTTCGCCTCTTCCGACGCAAAGACTTACCAAAACTCTTCGGTGGTGATGAGTTCACAAAAAATACCCTGCGTTTTGCTTGGCATTTGACGACCGTGGCATGGTGGGGGTTTGCCGCTATATTGTTCTATCTTGCGCAATCAGGGGAGGGTACCCACTCGGTAGGTTATATAATTGGTGTTACATTTCTAATTCATTTCGTTATTGCACTACTGGGTTCAAAAGGCAGGCATCTATCTTGGGTCTTTTTCCTCGTCATAGGATTAACTGCTATTTATGCAGCAAACACATAACCAGGCAATACCCTTCCGCCAAAAGTATTTGTTAATTAATCATGGAGAAAATTCATTGTGAAAAATTCAAAAGGTGTTTTTGTTATTTTGATTTAAAAATTAGCATATTGCTAATTTCGAAGCCTAAAAAAATATCTGAATAAGGCCGTCAAATGCAACGTATATTATTTATTTGCAGTCAAAATAAACTTCGCAGCCCAACAGCAGAGCAGATATTTTCTGAGGTTTCAGGTTTGGAGGTGCTTTCTGCTGGCACCAATAATGATGCAGTAACTCCCGTTACACCTGAGCTTATTTTATGGGCGGAGAAAATTTTGGTGATGGAGAATATGCACAGATATAAGCTGAGGAAGAAATTTAAACATGTATTGAATGGACAGAAAATTATTTGCTTGGGTATTCCTGATAACTACGAGTATATGGATCCGGAATTGATAAAAATACTTTTAGTGAAAGTTCCAAAATTGTTGAATTTGCCAAAATCCTGGTAACTTCTTTAAGCGGGGTTATTGCGGTGATTTGAAATGTTAGGAGCAAAACTATACCCCTCCCCGGCCCTCCCCTTGGCAGGGGAGGGGGCTATAAATCAATTTGCAAAGGGTCGGTGGTATAGCTGCAGTAATTGTCCAGTCCTTGCCATGTCCGCTTTTGGTAGGCATCGACCTGCCGACCTGAGGTATAGAGACGAAAACATGGCTATGCTTAGCCAGATGAGCTAAGAGATTCCGCAATTATGAAGAAGGCCATTCCCAAGACGGTGCAGTTAGGTTTCCTATGTGGTGTATGTGTGCTGGTGCTGAGCGCCTTCTTGCCTTACCACAATGCTCAGTTGCTTAAAGTCAGTGAGCGTTGGATAGACCATACGCTGGAAGTTTTACAGTTGGCAAACGAACTTAGAATTGTGGTGACCGATGCCGAGTCCGGGCAAAGGGGATTTTTGTTAACGCAGAACCCTGACTATCTTGAGCCTTACGAATCAGCCCGGAAAAAGATCTCACAGCAACTTGAAACCCTAACACTCTTAACCGCTGACAATCCCGCGCAACTCATTAATTTAACAAAGTTAAAAGAGCTAACCTCGTCAAAATTTGCTGAATTGCAAACTACGATAGACCTGCAAAATCAATCCAGACGCGATGAGGCCTTAAAGCTGGTAGGCACTGACTTCGGCAATAATCTTATGCACAATATTCGTATCACACTACAAGATTTCCAGGCCGGTGAAAGGGAATTGCTTGACGAGCGTGTGGCCGATACCAGAAAACGCCTGCAGGAAACACTTTTTAGTTTTCTTTTTATGACATTTTTAGATGCGCTATTATTTGCTGGGCTCTATTTATTTATCATTAAAAACTTTCTAATTCGGCGAGTAGCCGAGATTTCATTGCGACGTCAATCTACGCTGATGAAGTCGGTAGTTCATAGTATGAGTGAAGGTTTATACGTCATTGACACCAAGGGAGTCACGCTACTCCATAATCCAGTCTTAGCAAAAATCTACGGTAAACAGGTGGCCGAATTCGGCCCGAATGATTGGCAGCGCGAGTACAAGATTACGGACCTGGACGCAGTGCCCTTCAAGTTTGAGAATTTCCCAGCCGTTGCGGTGCTCAACGGTCAGCCTGAAGCTATAGCAGAGATGGTCATTATCTCGTTAGACTCAAACGAAACAAAGATTCTGAAGGTGACCGCTAGACCTCTCCTGGACGAAGCTGGAGTATTGGAGGGTGTTGTATGCATTTCTAGTGACGTGTCCCAACAAAAACGAGTGGAGTTAAAGCTAAGAAATGCTACGGCTCAAGCTGAACTGGCCAATAAGGCGAAAAGTAACTTTGTCGCAAACATGAGCCACGAGATTCGCACACCCATGAATGCTGTGATGGGAATGGCTCAGCTGTTGCAAAAAACGGGACTGACGAATGGCCAAAAAAAATACCTGGATATGATCCTGCTTTCCAGCAAATCCTTAATGAATATTTTGAACGATATTCTCGACTTCTCAAAAATCGAAGCGGACAAGATAGAGTTAGCATCGGTACAGTTTCGCCTAAGCGACGTCGTACAACCCTTAAGCCCCATCATGAGTACGGCGGCCGCGAAAAAAAATATTGAGCTTATCATTGATACTCAATTCACCGACTCGCCTTTGCTTATGGGCGACTCCCATCGCTTGCATCAAATTCTGGTTAACCTGGTCAGCAACGCTATTAAGTTTACCGACAGTGGCGAAGTGGCCCTCATTATCAATTATGAAAAATCGAATGATGAACAAGTCACGATACGCTTTACCGTAAGGGATACGGGCGTGGGAATGTCGCAAGTGCAGCAAGATCGTTTGTTTTCGCCGTTTACCCAGGCCGATGCTTCCATCACTCGCCAATTTGGAGGGACAGGTTTAGGGCTTACAATTGCGCGTCGGCTTACCGAGCTGATGGGTGGGCACTTGGACATGAAAAGCACTTTAGGATTAGGTAGCGAGTTTTCAGCGTGCATACCTTTTACCGTTTGCAAAGATGCAGAATGTCGAACATTTCCCACGCACTCCCTTGATGATTTTCGATTACTCGTCATCGATGATAATGACTCGGCACGAAATGCTATCGCAAACCATATTTTGACCTGGCGCTGGAAGGCGGACATGGCCGCCTCAATAGAAGATGGGCTTAAGCTTTTACACGAGGCGCAGTCTTTAAATCACCAATACGATGCGATATTGCTGGATTGGCGTATCCAGGAAGCAGACCCGATTGGCTTGATAAAACAAATCCGCGCTCTACTAAAAAATACAACACCTATAGTGGTAATGCTGAGCATGCATGACCGTGAAAACATCTCGGACACCGAGTTGGTTGGAAAGGAATTCGATCCTGTTCGTTTCATATTGAAGCCAACCACTGTGTCCAGCCTATTTGATACATTGAATGAATTTTTCGTTCCACCACAAAATGAAGTAAGTCATGTTGAAGAAAGCAATGCTGAAGCACAGGTGTTAAAAAATGTCCGTGTACTGCTTGTTGAAGATAATGAGTTCAACCAAATTGTAGCCCGTGATTTGCTAGAACATTTGGGAGCTATTGTAGATTTGGTTGAGAATGGGCAGAGCGCGGTTGATGTACTGCTGAGCAATGTAAAACATTACGATGTGATATTGATGGATGTGCAAATGCCGGTGATGGACGGCTTTACCGCAACGAGAATTATTCGCCAGTCAAATATTCACACACCTATCATCGCTATGACCGCTGGCGTCACCGAATTCGAAAGAGAGTCTTGTATGGAGTCAGGCATGAATGACCTGATTGCCAAACCGATCGAAGTTGAAAAAATGTTATCTACAATAGGTTTATATACTTCGGTACACGAACAAGGCACCAAACACGAAGCTTTACCAGGAATTCACCTGGCGAGCTGTAGTGGTCAAGTAAATTTGGCCACGATTTAAGAGTTACTTACGTAAAGTCGC
>JAZKHP010000014.1:0-28027 GCA_040385335.1 Pseudomonadota bacterium | reverse complement strand
CAGTTTGGCACACTGATGCCGTTTAAGGGGGAGGAGTCCATACCATTAACCTACGCGTTATTATTAAACGGTTGTAACCAGCGAAATTAAAATTCTTTATCCGTAAGAAAGGCCGTCGGTAAAGGCGGCCAATAATCTTTCTATCCTGCGGCAAATTGTAAGGTTAAGAATGCTTGGCCAAGGCCTTGGTGCTAATCGGTGCATCACCTACAGGCTCATCTTCCAGCTCTCCCAATTCACCGGTTTTGCGAGCATGCTTGCCATAAGTCCATTCAAAAACCGGCGTAGCCATCAAGGTAGTCACTATGGTCATCAACACCAACATGGAAAATAATGCCGGGCCAATGATGCCGCGTTGCAAACCAATATTGATAATGATTAATTCCATCAAGCCGCGTGCGTTCATCAAAGCACCAATGCCCATGGCGGTGCGGTTATCCTGACCACACAAGCGCGCTGCAGCCCAGCAAGCTCCGCCTTTGGCAAGAATTGAACCGACTAAAACCACTGCCGCAATTCCTATCAATTCAGGATTATTGATCATGGTCATGTGCGTATTAAGACCGGAGAAAGTAAAGAATATAGGGATCAATAAAACCAGCGCTAATGGCTCCACCTGCTTTTTAATCTCCTCCACAAATTTGCCGCGCGGCATAACAGTGCCCAACAGGAAGCCACCAAACACTGCGTGTAAGCCAATGCCGTCAGCGACAAAAGCACAAATCATTAATGCCATTAAGGTTAAGGAAAGTACCGGCCTGGAAATTTTTCCATCGCGCTCAACCATGCGCCCCAAGGGGGCCAGAATACGTGGGCCAAACACTATAAGTACACTCGCAAATAGCAGGCCGCCACCAATGGTTTTAATGGCCAGTGAGGGATCGCCACCCAAGCTACCCAATACAATTGCCAACACACACCAGGCACCAGCATCATCTACTGCGCCAGCTGAAAGGGTGAGAGCGCCGAGGCGAGAATTATTGAGGCCACGCTCATGGATAATTCTGGCCAATACTGGAAAAGCAGTAATGGCAATGGCAGCCCCCATAAACAAGGTAGCGTTAAACGTACTGGTGGTTGCGGTAAAAAGGCCGGGAACGGACATAAGCCAAGGGGTTATTAAGATGGCAACGATAAAGGGCGCAACCATCCCGGAAATTGAAACGGCGGCTGCAGTACCCGCGTTATTTTTGAAATGGTCGATGCGAAAGTCCATACCGACGATAAACATAAACAGGCCAATCCCCAGCTGCGCAACCACATAAAGCACGCTGATAGACTCTTTTGGGAAAAGCGCTTGCTGCCATTCCGGCGCAAGCCAGCCAAATAACGTTGGGCCAAGTAACACACCGGCAATCATTTCCCCAACGACTATAGGTTGGTTAAAAAACTTCTTGCCTGCCCAGCCAAAGCTAAAGGACGCAGCAAGAATAACAAAAATTTGCACAAAAAATAAAACCGAAAGTTGAGCGCTTGTCATGAATTCACCGACATTGAAATATTGCAGGCATTGTTACACCAGAGAGCCAAAATTTAAAATTGTTAGAGGGGTGCCTTTTTACAGAAGGTGTTAATAGAAGGCAACAGACAAAATATAAGTTTTACCTGTAAGCGATGCAACAGAGCCCCCTATCTGGCGAAAACTGAGGCTTTGATACCAATCCCACCCTATAACCAATAAATATCTTTTACCGACCGATTATTAATAGGTCGAACGAGGTGTATTGTCAGGATTTATTTCGCCATAAACCTCTTCAGGATCTACATCGTTGAGAAGCAAGATTTCTCTAACTGTTGCAATGTGCTCAAGCACGATCTTGTAACGATCACCATATTCATATTTGGTTACTTCTATCGCTTTAGGCATATAACTGAAGGCAACTTTAAGAGCCATTAATGCATCAGCATTTATTTTTTCACTCATATCAATCCCGGTTTATTGCTGTTGAAAATATTTCGAGCTTACCCGCCAGCGGCTTATTTCTCTACCATGACAGACAAGCACGCGAATTTTACCGCAGACGCTAGACGAGTTAAAGCCATGACGCAATCCAAACCATTGACTTATTGACAACACATCTGATCGCCACAGGTAAGAAAAAAGCAAAACTGATAATTAGGATTCACCCATGAAGTTGAAATAACAACACCGCAGACATAGCCAAAGAAATTTTTTTGAATTAACCTGCAGCGAAAAATAAATTAAGCAACACAAAAATTATGGCTGCAAATGAGCCCGCGGAAATAGATAGATTTAGATTTATAAGTGGAAACTCAACTAACGAATATTCCTGCGAGTTCTCGTTAAGCTAAGTCAATTTGCACTACAACAAAAGTTATTTTAACTACTACCCTTATCCCAATACTGCTTTACGCTGACCCCAAATGCCCCATCCTTATGCGCCTGTTTAATTAAAAAGGTTTTATCTAAATTGCCTTTTTCAATCTCATCCAAATTTATCAACAATGATTTTTGCAAGGGCGTATTTTGTTGATTAATGGCAATTATTTTCGGTAAGTGGCGATATTTTTTATTGGTTTCCAGAACAATACCAATAAGACCATTTACCAGTTCAACCAAAGTTCCCGGCGGGTAGAGACCAATACATTTAATAAATTCCAAAGCCAGGCGCTCATCAAAATGCGTGCCGCGATCCTTAAAAATAATTTTTAATGCTTCCGTAGACGGTCTACTTTCGGAGTAACAACGATCGGCGGTCATAGCATCATAAGCATCCACCAGGGCAATGATACGTGCAAATTCAGAAATCCCACTGGCCGGCAATTGCCGGGGATAACCACTGCCATCTATTTTTTCATGATGACTATAAGCAACATCAATAACACTGTTGGGAATACCGGGTGAAGCCATGAGTAGATTGCGCCCATGTACTGTGTGCGCTTTCATGATTTTAAATTCTTTGTCAGTGAGCCTTGCAGGTTTGTTGAGCACCTCAAGGGGAATGCGCATTTTGCCTACGTCATGCAACAAACCGCAAAGGCCTACTTTTTCCAAATCTGCCTCACTCATTCCCAAATGACGGCCAAACGCAATGCAGTAAATACACACATTGAGCGAATGCTCAGCCGTGTATTCATCTTGGGAACGCATTTTGGACATCCAAATTAAGGCATCAGGATTGCGCAATATGCTATCGACGCAATCTTTCACCATGGCCTTGGCTTCTTTGGTATTAACCACCCCACCCAAGCGAATATCATCCAAAAAAGAACGGGTTAATTGCCGGGCTACGCGATAGATACCATCGGCATGTTGATGCTCAAGTTTGGCATCCACTTTATTGACATAATTGATTTTTTTGGGAGAGGATTTTAGCAGGGCGCGCTCTTCAGGCGGTACCCACACATGTTGTACTGCATCAATCCAAACGTGCTCGGAGTACTGTGCGATAGTGTCAATATCTTCCAATGTCTCAACCACAAAGCCTTGCATTAGGAACGGCGTTTCCAACCAGGGCCGGTCTAATTTGGAAACATACATGCCTATGGTTAATTCAGATATGTGAATTTTTATCGTTTGCTCTGACGATTGCACATAGCCTGGTCGTATTTCTCTAGAATCCAAAATAACCTCGTAAGCTATGCTTTACTGCGGTAAGTTCTACTTCGGATATATCCCCGAGGGATGCCAACGAAAGGATTTCCACTCATCTAGAATAGACTGTTTTCAGGATTTTAGAATAATCAAAAAAAGCTAAAGCATCGCTTTAATATAATAATTTAGGTGACAAAATGCCGATATGCTTACAGAAATCTCCTTTTGAATATATGAATGAGAGAATTCATGCTCAAACCTCAGCGGGTCTTAGCTTCATCCCATAACTTATTCATTGTCGCAATCGACGTTTCGGCAAGTGGAGTATCGACATGGGTTTCAATATAGCGAAACCGCTGTTCAAATTTTAAGTTGGCCTGACGCAAGGCTTGTTCCGGGTCAATGTTTAAATAACGGCTAATATTGACTACGGAGAAAAATAAATCGCCCAATTCTTCGGCTATTGCCGCAGCATCCCTGGCCGCCAGGGCCTGCTCCACTTCAATTAATTCTTCGCGCACTTTGGCGATAGGACCTTGAATATCCTGCCAATCAAAACCCACGCTGGCAGCCCGCTTTTGTAGTTTTGCAGCGCGGCTAAGCGCAGGTAAATTGACGGGTACATCTGCCAACAAACCTTGCACACCTTTTGCGTCGCGCTCCTGCTGCTTTATGGCTTCCCAACGCTGCTTTACATCACTGGGTAGCATATCCCGATTAGCAATTTTGCTCGTTAAGGTTCCATCGGGAAATACATGCGGATGACGGCGTACTAACTTATCAACCAAACCGGAAACCACGCTCGCAAAATCAAAACGATTTTGTTCTTTCCCGAGCTGACTGTAAAAAATAACCTGGAATAATAAATCGCCCAGCTCTTCATTCAGATGCACAAAATCTTGCTTCTCTATCGCATCCACTACTTCGTAAGCTTCTTCCAAGGTAGAAGGAGCAATGCTCGCATAATCTTGCTTGATATCCCACGGGCACCCGGTTTTCGGGTCGCGCAAGCGTGCCATTAAATATAAAAGATCATCGATAGTGTATTGGTTACTTGTCATGGCGACTTATGTTCCCGAAAGAAGATTATCTATTTTTTGTAAATGTTTTATTAATAATGAACTATTCAAATTCAGCACCTGAAAATATTCTCCTGCCATAGCGGTAACACTAGATTTGTTCGGTAAAGGCAATTGTTGCTCGATCATAAAATTAAGGCGCGGAACAAAAATGAATTGCAACCATTGCGGAAAATTTAGCGTGTCAATGGCAAAAGGTTGTGTGCTAGCCAGCGCTTCGACTGAGGGTTGCACAGAATCCCATAAATGCAATCCGCGCAATTCTTTTTCAACGTTCGCCAAGAGTTCTGCAACTGCGATATGTTTATCAATCATAAACTGAAATCAAAAAAAATAGGTGTGAGATGGTAGATATGTAATAAAAAAATAATGTAATCGGCAACACCAGGTGCATTCTCGAAAACGTTTTTATTCCGTCACCCTAAGCTAGACGCGATTAATGCTGAGTAAATTATTCATATACATTTTACTTAAATTATTTATGAACAATCTGCGTAAAAGCCGGAAGTGAATTTAAAATTGCTTTGCCATAGCGCTTGGTGAGAATGCGGCGATCCAGCAAACTAATTTTACCCGTATCCGTTTCTGTGCGGAGTAAACGACCGCAAGCTTGCACCAGTTTCAACGAAGCATCAGGAACCGTAATATCCATAAATGAATTACCGCCACGCGCCTCCACCCATTCCGCTAACGCAGATTCAATAGGGTCATCCGGTACGGCAAACGGCAACTTTGCAATAATGACATGGCGACAGTAGTTACCCGGCAAATCCACACCTTCGGCAAAACTGGCCAAACCAAATAAAATACTGCCCTCGCCCTTATCAATTTTTTGTTTGTGTTGATTTAACATTTCTTGTTTAGAAGTATCGCCTTGCAACAAAATTAAATCGCGCAAGTCATCCGGCAATTCTTCATAGACTTCAAGCATTTGTTTACGCGATGAAAACAATACCAAACTACCTTCCGTTTTATTAATCAGCGTTGGGAAATGATCGATTAACGAAAAGGTATGCAATTCTGCATTGCTCGCATCAACGGCAAATGCGGGAACTTCTAACGTCGCTTGCGCAAAATTAAAAGGGCTTGGCACTACTTGATAATTGCTATTCATAGGCGTGCCCGCACGCATTTGAAAACGCTGATAATTCCCCAAGGCAGTGAGCGTAGCTGAGGTAACAACCGCACCGCAGCATTTGTCCCACAAACTATATTCCAGTGTTTTAGAAGCAAGAATTGGGCTGGAGCAAACTTCAACATCCAGGCTACCTGAACCATCAACCGGCGTTAGCCAACGCGCTTTGGGCACTGCACCGGCAGCTTCAGGCACCGCATAACTTGCCCACAATTCGCGGTTAGCTTCCGCGCGTGATTGCCAGGTGCCAAGCACCGGGTAATTATTTTCCAAATCAATTTTGGGTACCGGGCAATGGGCGTCTTCCATGGCCTCGTTTAACTCACTGCATATTTTTTCTAACAAATCCGTTAAGCGATGAAAACTGCGTTGCAATTCTACCGCTGACAATAATAATTCTTGCGGCACCACCCCTTCTTTAAAACGATAATTGGATTGCCGATCTTCCAGCGCAATTTGTTGGATAAATATATCCAGTTGCGGATAAATTAAATCCAGGCGTTGCTTACAATCAATAAATGCGGCAGGTAATTGTTCTGCATATCTATCGACATTACCGGCACCGCTAATTTGCCCGAGAATTGCCCCCAACCCTTTATTACATTGCTCCAGCCATTTGCTAGTAGAAAGCACTCGGCTGTGATGCGCAAAATGACTTAAAGCCTTTTGCGGTAAATGATGCCCTTCATCGAACACATACAAGGTATCGGCTGGGTCTGGCAAAATGGCACCGCCACCAAGTGCTAAATCCGCCAACACCAAATCGTGATTAGTGACTATGCAATCTACACTGTGTAACGAATCGCGCGCTTTAAAAAAACTACAAGCAGAAACATTCGAGCAACGTCGCCCGGTGCACTGGCGGTGATCCGTAGTAATAATTTGCCATTCATTTTGTTCTAATGCTTGCGGCCAGGCATCGCGCTCACCGTTCCATTTATTCGATGCCAGTGCATCCATCATGGATTGATAAAGTTTTATTCCCTGCGCTGTTACGCTTGGCATTTCATCTTCATACAATGCCCGGGTTGGATTCATTCCGCTCTCGTACTCAGCCAACACATTATCGAGCTTGGTTAAACACAAGTAACGGCCACGCCCTTTAGCCAGTGCAAATGAAAAAGACAAATCGCTATGACGCAGCAATTCCGGTAGATCTTTACTGACAATTTGTTCTTGCAGGGCGACTGTTGCGGTAGACACAACTAATTTTTTGCCCATGGCTTTGGCAATAGCAATGGCAGGCAATAAATAAGCAATGGTTTTTCCTGTACCTGTACCTGCCTCTATCACACAAATGTGCGCGCCATCTTTTTGTTGAGCGCTCTGCGATGACGAACCAGTGTCTTGCTGCGTTGAGGTGGTACGTTTATTTTCATCATCCAATTCAATATTGCCCAGGGTTTTGGCAATTTCCGAAATCATCAATTTTTGGCCGTAGCGGGACTTCAAATTTTTATTTTCTAAAAATTTACTGTAAGCACCCTGGATTTGTTGCTTGAGTTTTTCGGTTAGCATGTTTTATAAATCTGGCAATTCATTAACGATCATTCTTGCATTTTTGTTAACTATCATTTTTGACTATCATGTCGTATTTAAAAGTATCGTTGGTAAATACCGTGGGGATATCTTTCAGCACTAAAAACTCATTCAATTTAGCCACTACCGGGTTCGCATAAATACTTAACGCAATATCGCGATGCTCCGCTGGCATAGCGTTAATACGTGCAATAAATTCCACTTTTTGGTTCGCAAGCACGCTTGGATCGTAAGCTATTTGCTGATGGGTGTAATGCACTTTTGGTACTTTACCGTGCAACATTTCGTAGGCAATACAATTACTGGGATGCAACACATAAGCATCCACAATATGACTATCTATATCAGCAACTAATTCGTCCGCACCTTCATAGGGGCCCACCAAAACATCGCCAAATGCCAAATGCACATGGCCTTTTTGCCCTGCAATACCCATGGCAATACTTTTTACATCTTCGTGCTCTTCTTTTTTATAAGTGCCCTGGGTGCGCTGCTGATAAAGTTCGCGAGCTTTGGCGGCATCACAAGGATCAAGCTCATAGGAAATAGCCACCGGCACAATATAAAGCTCTTTAATATAATCACAGTAGGCTTCTGTTTTTGGTTTATTCAGCGAGATCATTCCGAGTACCGCTGAGTTAGTTTTATCGCAACCGTCTTTGGCACGGCCTTCACGTTGCGCAATCCAGATACTGCTTTTTTCATTGACAATAGAATGATGAATATAGGCCGACAAATGCTTTGCAGCTTTTAACTTTTCACGGGGCGCTTTCGCAGAGCGATTCACAATAAAACTTTTGTTCAAGCGCATTAAATCGGAAACATAAGGCTTGGTTAATAGATTGTCGCCTATTGCATTGCGCACCGTGTTGCAATGGTTATTAAACAAACTCCAGCTGACAAAGGCAGGGTCCATAGCGATGTCGCGATGGTTACTGATAAATAAATAAGCTTGCTTTGGGTTAAGCTTGTCTAACCCGGATGTGGTCACGGCGGTAGTAGCTTTGGCAATCATTGCTGACATGTATTTTTCAACGACTTCCTGAAAAGCCAGCACTGTATCAACCCCGGCCAATTGCTCGCGCAGATTGCGCTTTACCAGCGGCTTTAATAGCCAGCCCAACCAATGAGTTAAATGCGGAAATTTTAATTTGGTAACGGCTGCGATAAACTCAGGGTCAGCCAGCAAACGATCTAGCGTAGGGCGAACTTCAGAATCATGGTAGGGACGAATATCATCGAATTGAGTCATGCTGTATTTCACTGTATGCAACTGAAAAAAGCACACCAAATGGCCAAGCAGGATTGCAGGCCTGGCACCTGGTGAAAAATAGTCGCACAACATACCGAAAAGGGGTCAAAAATGCCACCTACAAAAACCGTTAATACGCAATTAGAATGCCCTTGTGGCAGCGAAATACCGCTCGCTAAATGTTGCTTGCCTTATATCAACCGGCAAACACTTGCACCTACTGCTGAAATATTAATGCGCTCGCGCTACACCGCACATGTTCTGCTAGCCATCGATTATCTATGGGATACCTGGAGCCCCGAACAACGTTTGCGTTCCAGCCAGGAGGAGATTTTAGCCTGGGCCAGTTCTTGCGAATGGCTAAACCTGCACATCATTTCAACATCAGCAGGCAAAGAAAATGATGATCAAGGCCTAGTCATTTTTACCGTCAATTACCGCCAGGCTGGAAAATTACAGCAGCACCATGAAATATCCTTATTTAAAAAAGTTGCCAGGAATTGGTTATATGTTAACCACCAAGGCCACGAATGACAGCCAGTCTATGATTAACATTAAGGCGATAAAAAATTCCAAAATAAAATAATAAGAGAAGGTAACGCGATACAAACCCGGCAAATGTGAGCGACTCTACGACCTGGACAAATACCTGCCGTCCGCCAAATTTATTCATCGACTCACCCTACCGTGGCGCCTTACCATTCACTGTTGAAAAAAACGACGCGCGTATAGCCGGGGCGAATAAATAACGCATCCGAAAAAAGCAGCTACACTCAGAACAATTTAATCCGAAAGACAATTTCTAATCAGTATGATGAATCCATGAAAATTCTTCTTGTTGAAGACAGCGCCACACTCCGTTTTGCCATGCGCAGTTTTATTCTTGAGGCAGGCCACACCGCTTTAGTTGCGCAAACTGGTGAAGAAGCACTGCAATTACTTGAAACAACCCCGGTCGATATGATCATCATGGATGTAGAAATGCCAGGCTTGAATGGGTTTGAGACTACTCGCCTGATTCGCGAATGGCTCGCAGGACATTGGATACCGATTATTTTTGTCACTGGACGCAATGAAGACGAGAGTTATCAGGAAGGCATCGAAGCCGGTGGCGATGATTATTTAATTAAACCGGTTAGCGCTATGATCCTAAAAGCCAAGATACGCGCATTAGAGCGCATCTCGGCAATGCGCGACCAACTCAATCATCTCAACGCTGAACTTGAAGCATTAAGTCAATTAGATAGCCTCACACAAATTTATAATCGCCGCACTTTTTATGAAATGGCGCAACAGCAATGGTTAATCGCATCGCGTAATCGACATTCACTTAGCGTCCTGATGATTGATGTCGACCACTTCAAACTTTACAACGATCATTATGGTCACCCCGCAGGCGACGCATGTTTAAAAAAACTCACCCAATGTTTTCGTGAATGCTTGCATCGGCCATTAGATTTATTGGGCCGTTACGGCGGCGAAGAATTTATTGCACTACTGCCAGAAACCGATAGCGGTGGAGCATTACGGGTTGCGCAATCAATAACCGCTGCCATCGAAAAACTTGGGCTGCGCCACGACGTTTCGCCAACCCACCCTAACGTCACTGTCAGCATTGGGGGAGTCACCAGCACCGACACTACCAATTGTTCACTCGAAGAATTAATTAAACACGCCGACCGCGCCCTTTACAAAGCCAAACACAGTGGCCGCAACCGCGCGCTGGTGGACGATATTGCGATCCACGAATCTATTCTGGTTGCCCACCATGACGCAGCACATACACAGACCCTGGCGCACATGCTCAGCTCCCAATACAACACATTAATCACCGAGACCGCAGAAGAAGCATTGGATATATGCCTGGATATTCATCCCGACTTTATCCTTATGGAAAGCGCCATGGCGGCTGAAAATGACGCAAGGTTTTGCCGTCAACTCGCACGCAACAACAAAACCAGCAGCATTCCTATTATTTTAATTTCCGACAGCGCATGCGGTGAACGCCCTCCGTCAGACCTGGCCCTTGGTATTCGTGGCTGCCTGGAAATGCCAACAAACTCCGCAACACTTTTGCAAAAAATTCAGCAGTTAACTTCTTAATATTTCTATTGAATAAATTAGTTTTGGTCAAATTTATTCATACCGCGAGCACGAGCAATATTATCTAAAGCCTTAACAATAAAAGCCGCATCACCATTGGCTTCCTCAATGCAAGCTTGGAAATAACGCGCTATATCTTCTTCTGTTTGCAAATATTCAGCAGAATCCCATTTACGAAGTTTCGGTGCGGCCATATTACCGCTCCAACTCACGCGCTAGCTTGAGCGCCATTTTAGTATCATTCAACCCAAGCTATCGTTCACGCAAACTCTCTGCACCATGTTTCATTAAGGGATCAAGGAAATATTCAATCACCCGCCGCTGCTTGGTTTTAATTTCTACCGTAACTGCCATACCGGGCGAAAGTTTTACATATTTACTATCAATCCAAATTGTATTTTTAGCTAACCGCACACGCACTGAAAAAACCAATCCAAGTTTTTCATCTTTAATCGCATCCGATGATACGGCGATGACTTCACCTTTTATGGTGCCGTATTTGGTGAAGGAAAATGTTTCTATTTTTACTTCGACTTGTTGGCCTTTATGCACAAAACCAATATCTTGATTGGACAAAAAGCCTTCCACCTCAATGGGGCTATTGGTGGGCACTATGGTCATTAAAGGTTGCGCCGGAGTGACTACGCCACCGATAGTATGCACCGCTAATTGTTGCACCGTGCCATCCACCGGTGCCGTTAAACGCATAAAGCGGCCCCGGGAGTCAGCTTTAATTAACTCTTGCGATAGTGACGAACTTTTTTGTTCCGCAACACTTAATTTATCCAGCCAGATACGCCGGGTTTCAGCGTAAAACTGCTTGCTCTCCCGCTCCGCTTCCACTCGCGAAGCTGAAATTTCTGCAAGCTTTTCGGTTTCCGCTTCCAAATCTCGCAGTTGCTCAATCAATAATTTTTTGATCTTAAGATGCTCGTATTGCGACACATATTTTTTAGTAAGCAAGCCTTGAAAATCTTTTTCCTGTTGTTGAATAATCGGCAAGGTTTGCTGATACTTTTCCACTATCGCATGGGTCGAGCGTTGCTCGGCCTCCTGGCGCAGAATAACAGCGGCCAACTGTGAAGCGCGGGTTTGATAAGCGTTAAATTGCCCAAGAGCTAAACGCTGGTACGACTTTAGTTCAAGCAAAGAAATGCCCACTGGAATATTTTTTTCATCTGGAAATAATTCAATCGTATTTTTTACCGACGCATTTTTTGGTCGCGATGATTTTACCGGCATTTCATTTTCCTGCGCATCTAATAAGGCTTTATACATGGCCACATCTAACGCAGACGATTGAAACTCAGCGCGCAAACGATCACTGTCCGCTTGCGCAATGGTGGCATCCAGCTCAATTAAATTATCGCCCGCTTTCACTACCTGCCCATCAATAACATGAATGGCAAGCACCGATGCGGTTTCCATAGGCTGAATAATTTTGCTGCGACTATCGGGTACTATTTTTCCCATAGCGGTGGCGACCACATCAAGCTTGCCAAAGATTGACCACACCAATAACAACACCACAAATAATAAAATTAATCGCATAAAAATTTGCGGCGCAGGGTGTACCGGTGTTTCTTGTAGCGCTAAGGTTGCCGGTAAAAATTCATATTCGTGACGCAACCTGGGTACCGAATCCAACTCTTTACGGCGCGACCAGGCTTCAGAAAATATCGTTTTATAACGTGCGATCAAATCGAAAAAGGCTTGTGCCTTAATGTTTTTATTAACAGTATTGCTCATATCCTTAGCCCCCCTGCAATGCTAATAGGCGTGCGTAAGGCCCTTGATTTTCGATCAACTCGGCATGATGACCAGACTCTACAATCTGTCCTCGTTCCATCACCACAATACGATCAGTACGACGCACGGACGACAAACGATGCGCAATAATAATCACCGTACGGTCGCGACAGATATCCTGCATATTGTCCTGAATAATGCGTTCTGACTCGTAATCCAGTGCACTGGTCGCCTCATCAAAAATTAAAATGCGCGGGTTGCCCATTAATGCGCGGGCAATCGCAATGCGTTGGCGTTGCCCGCCCGAGAGCGTAGAGCCGTGCTCGCCCACCATGGTGTCGTAACCATCTTGCAGCTCTAAAATAAATTCATGCGCGCCCGCCAGTTTTGCCACGGCAATAATTTGCTCAATGGTTGCACCCGGGTCAACCAGCGCAATGTTTTCGCGAATGCTGCGATTAAATAAAACATTTTCTTGCAGCACCACACCAATCTGGCGACGCAGTGACACTGTATCCGCTTGCGCGAGGTCCACACCGTCGATTAACACCCGACCACGCTCAGGCACATACAAGCGTTGCACCAAACGCGTTAAGGTGCTTTTACCGGAACCCGAGCGCCCTACTATGCCAACAATTTCGCCCGCATTAATGGTCAGGCTTAAACCAGACAATACTTCTTGCGCATCCGCCTTGTAGCGAAAGCGCACATCATCAAATTCAATGCGTCCTTCAATGCGCGGTAAACTCGAACGATTATCTGCCGCCAATTCCGT
Organism: Pseudomonadota bacterium; assembly: GCA_040385335.1. Lineage (GTDB taxonomy): Bacteria > Pseudomonadota > Gammaproteobacteria > Pseudomonadales > Cellvibrionaceae > Cellvibrio. The sequence continues at coordinate 14,839 of JAZKHP010000014.1, read as the reverse complement.
GCGCGTATTTAAAATATCACCAAGACGTTGCATGGAAATACCGACTTGCTGAAAATCCGTCCACAATTGCGCCAACCGCATAATCGGTTGGGCAACACGGCCTGCCAACATATTAAACGCAATCAATTGACCCACACTTAAATCACCATCAATCACCAGACGCGCACCTAACCAGAGCGTGCCCACCACCACTAATTTGCTGATTAAATTCACACCTTCATGCGCGATAGTGGCAAGCGTCGTGGCGCGAAAACTGGCAGACACATAATGTGCGAGCTGGTTATCCCAATGGCGCGTCATCTGTGGTTCCACCGCCATACTTTTTAGCGTATCTATACCAGAAAGGGTCTCCACTAAAAACGATTGGTTCTCGGCACTGCGATTAAATTTTTCATTTAAGCGTGCGCGCAATAAAGGTGTAATCAGCAATGAAATCAAAATATAAAAAGGTAAAGAGCCCAACACAATCAAGGTTAGCCAGCCGCTGTAAAACAACATCACCGCAATAAATACCACCGAGAAGAAAATATCCATGACCAGCGTAATTGCATTACCCGTAAGGAATGAGCGAATATTTTCAATTTCGCGCACCCGCGCTACCGAATCACCCACACGTCGAGCTTGAAAATAACTCATAGGTAATGCTAGAAGATGGCGAAAAATACGCGCACCCAATTCCACATCAATACGGCTCGTAGTATGTGCAAAAACATAAGTACGAAGTGCGGACAAAACAATTTCAAAAATGGACACCACCAACAAACCCGCAGCAATCACATCGAGCGTTGTTAAGCCACGGTGCACTAATACTTTATCCATCACCACTTGAAAAAATATCGGTGTCACCAAGGCAAACATATTTAACGCGAAGGACACCAATAAGATTTCGCCTAACAAGCGGCGATATTTAACTACCGCAGGAATAAACCAGGTGAAATCAAATTTGGCAAGGGAACCGGAAACAGATGCGCGCGACGCAAACAACATTAACTGGCCGCTCCACAAGGCAGAAAATTCTGTTTCGTTTAATACGAGTGGCCGGGCGGATGCCGGATCGTGGACAAGAAAACTATTGCCCTCTGCCTCAGACGATAAATTAATTTGTGCCAACACAAAAAACTCACCGCTTTTGCTGATGGCAATAGCAGGCAAAGGCGTGCGATCCAACCGTTCTAGCGTAGTGGATACTTTTTTAACTTGCAGTGAACATTTTTTTGCAGCGAGCATTATTTCGGTTACACCGAAACTTTTTCCAGGCTGGCGAAACTCGTGAATTAACTGATCGGTATCGGCGGGTAACCCGTGAAAGCGTGCTAACAAAATAAAACTGATTAAACCGGTGTCGACTGCCGCAGCGTGAGTTACCGCAGCTTCGACAAATTCGTGGCTCATTGCATCAGAACTTATTTCAGAACTTTCCTGACTAGTTCCCTTAGCATCAATAATAGACATAAAAACCTCAAAGATAACCGCGCTTGCCTTGCGACAATCGCGGCCAAGTACAATAAACAAAATAAAAAATAATAAAAATTATTTAACAGATTTGTAGCCCGTATGAAGCACCGCGCAATACAGGAGCAATCCCCACATTACATGATGCTTCATGCGAGCTACAAACAAAACTCAATTAACCATGACTCGCCAACATCGGCTGGGTATTATCATAATAACCCACCAGGTTTTTTGTCTGCGCTGCCGTCGGTGGTGCGAACGCTGCCATGGCTTGAATCAAGGCATCTGCCTGCACAGTCGTGGAAGACGGTGCAGACATTTTGACGGTCTGGATAGAAGCCGCAGTAGCCGTGGTCAGCACGGGGGCCGTAATTGTTTTTGCCACCGAAAGATTACCGGCCGCATCATTGGCAATCACTTTTACCGTTTCACCCTGCGTTAAAGGTGCTGCCAGGGTGATGCTGTAATTACCGGTACTGCTGCTGGCTTTAATATTGCCGATGCTGATATTGGCCGCATTATACACATGAACCCTGCTGCTTTTTTCCGCCGTGCCGGTAACGATTGTTCCTGCGGTATTAAACGCGGCCGTGGGTTGCAAGGGCGCCGTATAATCCGGTGCGGTGATGGCTCTTGCCACAGAAATATTTCCGGCGGCATCTTTCGCGGTGACGTTGACGATTTCAGCATTAACTAACGCCGTCGGAAGTGTAATCGCATAAGCACCCGTGGTTGCATTGGCCACTATTGCTCCCACTTCAACAGCGCTCGCATTTTTAACACTGACTGTGCTGCCTGCTTCTGCAACACCGGAAATAATTTTGCCCAGGGAATTAAATGCTGCCGTGGGCTGTGTGGGTGCTGTCACATCACCGGACACAACCAGCGGCGCAATAACGGATCTCGCCAGAGAGATATTTCCTGCAGCATCTTTTGCGGTAACAGTCACCGTTTCTTTGTTAATAAGCGCGGTGACCAGCGTAATGGAATAAGCACCCGTCGCAGCATTCGCGGTAATCGCTCCCACTTCAACAGCGCTCGCATTTTTGACACTGACAATACTGCCCGCTTCTGCAACACCCGAAATGATTTTACCCGCAGAATCAAATGCCGCCGTGGGTTGTGCCGGCGCCGTTTTATCCGGAGCGATAATGGATCGTGCAACAGAAATATTTCCTGCGGCATCTTTTGCCGTAACGTTGACCGTTTCAGAATTAATTAACGCAGTTGTCAATGTAATGGAATAAGCACCGGTGGTTGCATTGGCAACAATCGTTCCTACTTCAACCGCACTGATATTTTTCACACTCACCGTACTGCCCGCTTCTGCAACGCCGGAAATAATTTTTCCCGTGAAATCAAATGCAGCGGTGGGTTGAATCGGTGGAGTTGCATCACCCGATGCGATGACGGGTGCAGTCGCCGATGCGGATGGAGAAATATTTCCCGCTGCATCATTGGCTGCAACCCTTATGACTTCACCATGCGTTAACGGCGTGGCCAAAGTTAAAACATAATTCCCGGTGCTGGTGCTGGCTTTGATATTGCCAATGTTGACATTGGCCGCATTGTAAACATTCACCCTGCTACCTTTTTCAGCAATGCCCGTAATGGTTGTGCCTGTTGCATTAAAGATGGCTGTGGGCTGTAAGGGTGCCGTTAAATCCGGTGCGATGATGGCTCTTGGAACAGAAATATTTCCCGCAGCATCTTTCGCGGTGACGTTCACCGTTTCAGTGTTGATTAATGCAGTGATCAACGTAATGGAATAAGCACCGGTGATTGCATTGGCAACAATCGTTCCTAACTCAACAGCGCTCGCATTTTTAACACTGACTGTGCTGCCTGCTTCTGCAACACCGGAAATAATTTTACCCAGGGAATTAAATGCGGCGGTGGGTTGTGCCGGTGGAATTACATCCGTCGGAACTATTACAGGTGCGGTAATGGATTTCGCCACAGAAATATTTCCTGCGGTATCTTTTGCAGTTACGTTGACCGTTTCAGAATTTATTAATGCAGTTGTCAATGTTATTGAATAAGCACCGGTGGTTGCGTTGGCAACAATAGCTCCTATCTCAACAGCGCTGGCATTTTTAACACTGACCGTGCTGCCTGCTTCGGCAATACCGGAAATAATTTTGCCGGTGGTGTCGAATGCAGCAGTGGGTTGAACAGGAGCAGTTTTATCTGGAGCTGTAATGGACATTGCGATAGAAATATTTGCTGCAGAATCTTTTGCAGTAACGTTTACCACTTCTCTATTAATTAAAGCCGCCGTCAATGTAATTGAATAAACACCAGTCGTTGCGTTTGCGACAATAGTGCCTATCTCAACAGCGCTGGCATTTTTAACACTCACTGTACTGCCCGCTTCGGCAACACCACTCACAATTTTACCGGTAGAATCAAAGGTGGCGGTGGGAGCTAATGGAGCAGTAGTATCCGCGCCATTATTTGGGATGAGACTCACGAGTTTTGCAAAATCCCAATCCGTGCCACCACTAAATTTTATGTGTTCGATCACATATGCAGGTTTTACTGCACCTGTCGTCACATCAAATACTCTGGACAACGTAATATTTTCGCCAGAACTTAAATGTAATATTAAATCTTCACCATAGGAGTTGTCATTTAAGCGAAGACTACGCGAGACTGTAACATCAGCTGGCGCAATCCCTGGCCCAAATTCAATTCGGTCATTACCTGAATTATCAATTATTACATCCGAACCGTCGCCTGAGAAATAACGATAAGTATCATTGTCCTCACCTGGAAGTGGGAAAGAATACCGTCCACCACCATAGAGAAAATCATTTCCTTTGCCCGCTAAAATTATATCGTCGACAAAAGTCCCCCATATACTATCGTCATTGATTGTCCCTTGAATAGGAAGATATTGTATTTGGCTAGGAGTCATCGTCGGACCATCAACGAATACAAAAGATTCAATTTTTCCATTATCACTCAATGCAAGAGTATTACGGTCACGATACCAGTCATAAATCAATATTGAGCCTTCTATAGCTCCAGCCTTGCCTCTGTTGATCGATATCTGCAACCCATCATCACGGCCCACACTAAATGAAAGATCGCTAGCGGAAATACCAGCACCGAATTCAATGCGGTCATTCCCTGACGTCTCTCCAATTTCGTCGCTACCATCACCTAAGAAATATTTGTAGGTATCGTTGCCCGCCCCTCCCCCCATACGATCATTACCTAAACCCCCTATGAACACATCATCTGTATCAAAACCATAGAGATAGTCTCCCTGGTCCTCATCAGTGCCAATCGTCGCATGCTGCCGAAGTTCATTTAAACCCCACATATCCCCATTGGCGAACGTAAAACTTTCAATTGCATTAGCATTAAAACTGCCGTCGGTATTTAACACATTTGACATAATCACCTGAAAAGTATTCGGTGATGTCGGGTTAACGTAGAACTCTACATTTTGCCCTGATCTTCTAACCCGAATTTCATCACTATATATTCCATCAGCAAACTGTATTGTATCGTTACCACTTACATCAGTAATATATCTGCGAACTGTCACTACATCTGCCGCAATACGATAGGTGTCATTTCCATTTCCACCCACCAGACTTGCAGAGCCAGAACCCGCATCCAAAATATCATTGCCATTACCTCCATATAGCGAGTCATCACCCGTTCCGCCCATCAGCAAATCATTTTCATCACCACCATTTAAGGTGTCGTCTCCGCCAGCACCGTATAGCGAATCTATACCCGCCCCCCCGGTCATAACATCACGCCCAATACTGCCCAATAAAACCCTACCGGCGTTATCACCCACAAGCGTATTAGTAGTTTGATTTGGTATTTTTGCAAGTTGTGTTATATCTGCAGCTGTCCAAATACGGCCATTGGCGAAATGAACTGAGCCAAGTGTCGTTGTATTATTAACGGTGATGCTGCCGCCGGAAAATATATCGAGAATATATGCTCCAGAACTTGAGAGCTGAATGGACAAATCATTTTCAGAAATGCCCTGCCCAAAAATAATTTGATTAACACCATCCGTGTCGGTAATAACATCATCACCATCGCCTAGTGCATATTGATAAATATCATTACCCAAGCCGCCATCAAGAAGGTCCGCACCTTTGCCACCGATCAACGTGTCAGTGCCTGCTTGACCGTAAATAATATCCATGCCAGACCCACTGGAAATAGTATCATCAGTCTCAAAACCCGTGATTGTGTCCGCGTAAATAGTACTTTCTAACATTTCCTGTCTAATGCGATCCATATTCCAAACAGCACCGCTTACAAATGTAATGCTTTCGATAGCTTGCGATGCTTGTAGGCTTCCAGTAATTCCATCAAACATATTCCTTACGGACAAATGATTACCGGTTGGTGAACGTAAAACTAAAGAACCTCTTTGCCGGAGAGTTATATTGTCTTCCGTAATACCTATACCGAGATCAATAGTATCGAAACCAGATTGCTCATAAATATTTTTAAAAATATATTTATTATCAGTGCCGAATTTATAAGTATCATCACCGTTATCACCATAATAATCGTCATTGCCCTTGCCACCATCCAGCACGTCATTACCATCGGCGCCATAAATGGTATCCCCATTCACACTGCCAGTAATAACATCATTCGTTGCAAAACCGTAGACTAGATTCCATTGCAGCAAAATGCTCGGATTGGTTGAACTAATCGCCTCTTGTAAAATACGTGTCAAATTCCACGATGTACCATCGTTAAGAAACTGAATATTTTCAACAGTTCGCGGAGTGATTAACTGACCAGAATCAGTTTGAAACATACCCTTAAAAATGATTTTTTCACCTGTCGTAAAGGTTAGACTCAAGTCAGAACCAGTTCGGCGAATTAATAAATTTTCCTTAGACAGACCTACACCAAACTGAACGGTGTCTATACCGCTAGATTCGGTTATGACATCACTACCATCGCCTAATGCAAATTGATAAACGTCATTACCCGCGTTGCCAAATAACTGATCATTACCCTTTCCGCCAATTAAGGTATCGTCAGTTTCATAGCCGAATAAACTTTCACTAATATTAGTTCCCGGAATTGTTAAACCTTTGGTGTATTCATGCTGAATTCGCGCAGAATCCCATACGTGACCATTGGCAAACTGTATATTCTCAATCGCATTTTCCGCAATAAGAGCACCGGTTGAACTATTAAACATATTTTCAACAGTAATTTTTTCTCCGGTATTCAGAGTGACGACTAAATTAGCTGAGCTTCGGCGAATAGTTACGTTATTTTCAACCACGCTCGTATCAAATTTAATCGTGTCATTACCCAGCGTATCAATTATGTAATCAATCCCATCACCTAAAGCAAATTGATAGATATCATCGCCACCATAACCGTATAACGAATCACTACCCTTACTTCCCGTAAACGTATCATCACCTGCTCCACCGATTAAGTTGTCGGGACCAATTGTGCCGTTCAACACCAGGTTAGATACTTTTAAGGTTTCAGTTTTTATACGGGCTAAATTCCAAATGGAGTTGTCAAAAAATTTAATTGACTCAATCGCATTGACAGTAAAATTACCCGATGCATCAAATGCATTTGCAACCGTAATCGTTCCGCCATCTAAAAAGGTGAGCACCAAATTATTAAACAAATCGCGTTTTGCTTTTACCTGGGTTTGGGTAATGCCGGCCATCAGTTTAATTTGGTCAATGCCAGAGGTATCTACAATGACATCCTTCCCATCACCATAGGTATATTGATAAATATCATCGCCCGCACCACCTTTCAGTTGGTCACTGCCCTTGCCACCAGTAATGACATCATTATCATCAAAGCCATTAATTAAATCATTATTATCTGTGCTACGTAAGGCTTCTTGCTTTATACGTGCCACATCCCAGGTGCCATCCGCAAATTGAATACCCTCAATCTCGTTAAAGACGCCGATGGTGTTTGTGTATTGCTCTGGAACAATAAGATTAAAATGCTGTGAAGCGCCGGTATTTTTATTAGACACAGCAGCATAGGGATCCAGTGGTGCGTTGCCATAATCTGAACCCGCAATTGAACCGGTATCGGCATTGTTTAGATTCAACAACGCATTCATACTTGTAAAACCGACCGTTTGGAAATGTGTTTCAAAACTCGATAAATTATTCCATAAACCACTCATACCGCCGAGGCTAGTGCTTATTGCCGCGAGTGATTGATCTAATGTTTTTCCTGTTTTTAATTCAGCAAATAAATCTTTAATGCCCGCGCCTCCATTCGCTCTAATTTCACTGTCCAACAATTTAACAGCGATATAACTAACTGAATATCCTGCGCTGGTTGTGGGTGAGCCAACCGACGTTTTAAACAATATATTAAAATTATTTTGGCTGACAAGAAGCCCCAGATCATTATTAACTCGGGTATCCGCACCATGAATTAATTCTGCAGCACCTTCAGTAAACCATCCCGGTAACTGTGTCATATCCATGTTGCGCGCCATTACCGCATGTACCATTTCATGGGCAATAACGCGGTCGTAATAGACGGGGCCTGTACCATTGCCAACCGTGGCAAAATCCTCCAGATCAATACTCAGAATCAAACCGGTCGCTGTGTTCGAACTACTTGAGGTTGTGTAACTCACCATCGCAGCTTCGCCACCGACTGCATCACGCATAAAATTTAACGTGATATCTCCTGTGCCCACCAATCCATAATTATTTTCAATTAAGGTTCCGGTTTGCGACATCCAGTTCGTTTGCAGATTTTGAATAATGGACGCGATAATGGGGTCTGTCGGAGTTTGTGATTTATTCACAAACATATCTTTAACAGTGATTGTTCCACCATCATTCAGTGTGAGGATTAAGTCCCTCCCATTTGATTTCGCAGTAGTTTGTGCCTGGGTGATACCTGCACCTAATTCAATGCGATCTACACCTGCCACATCGGTTATCACATCATTGCCATCACCTAATACATATCGATAAATATCATCGCCTGCATTACCCGTGATAATGTCATTGCCGGAACCGCCGGTAATAACATCTTTACCGGAATCACCGGTTAGAACATTATTATTCGCGGAGTCATTGATAATATTGCCAGTGTAATTATTGGTTTCTTGTTTTATGCGCGCAGAATCCCAAGTGCTGCTATCAGAGAATTTAATAGTTTCTATGGCATTGCTGGTGAAATTACCAATACTATCAAATGCTTTTTCGACAGTAATTTTTTCGCCGTTACTTAATCGAAGAATTAAATTATTGTAGCCATCGCGAAATGCGGTGACCTGGTTTTGCAATACACCGGAGGTAAATTCAATGCGATCACCTCCCGAGGTATCAACAATAATGTCATTACCATCGCCCAGAGCAAACTGGTAAGTATCATTACCTGTCCCACCTACCAATTGGTCGCCACCTTTGCCACCACTCAGGGTATCCGCAGTTTCAAAACCGCCTATCACATCATTGCCCGCAGTTGTGATAAGTGCTTGTTGTTTTATTTTTGCAATATCCCAACTGGTATTATTGTAAAACAAAATATTTTGCACACTGCTCGCATTAATCAATGCACCTGTAGTGGCATCAAACATATTTTTGACAGTAATGGTTTGTTCATCTGAAATAGTAATCAATAAATCTGCACCCAGATGACGAACACTCAGCGGTGTGGTGACTTGTGATGCGGTTATTGCTGCATCCAGTTTAAGGGTATTGATACCACCTTTTTCGGTGATGATGTCATTGCCATCGCCTGCGCGAATTAAATAAGTATCGTTGCCAATATCACCGTTTAAGGTATCGTCACCACGCCCACCAATCAAACGGGTACCACCGATATTTGCCGTGAGGTTATCGTTAATTAAACCACCGGCTAAAATCGTATTGGCCGTGCTGGCGGTAGTGATGGCAACACGCTGTGCTGTGCTCAGCATTACACTTGCCGTACTCACTTGCGGTTGTGCTAATAAATTGCTGCCGTTTAAAAACGTGTTATCCGTTATCGGTGCTGCAACTATCGCGGCTGCAGCAATCTTTGCAATTGAATCCGCATCGGTTACTGCACCTGCACTGATAATGTTAATCGAGTTGGTTGCACCACCGAGTAATGACACTTGCTGACCATTACTGAAAAATAACAGCAGATTGTTACCGATATTGTCCGTCGCAAAATCGGTAAAACTCGTTATCCCTGTTAGCGCTAAGGTGTTGTTGCCTTCCGTATCGTTGATGTACACCGTACTAGCATTTTGTCGATTGCCACCGGGTGTGATAAAAGCTGAGCCACTACCGCTGGTTGCTGAGGCGGCAGGGACGATAATGGGACTGTCTACGTTGATTACCTGATGGGTATTTAAAATGTAAATATCGTCATCGGCACCACCATCCAGGTAATCGAGTGTAGCACCAGCAACTAAAATATCATTGCCTTCATCACCAAATAAATCATCCTTTTCATTGTCATTACCACCGTACAAATAATCGCTGTCTTGGCCACCGTAGAGCTTGTCTGCGCCGATTCCACCATCCAGATAATCACTGCCACCATTGCCGCTCAGCGTATCTTTACCATCACCACCATACAGCTGGTCATTACCGCTCATGCCCAACTCATCGCCAATTAAAATATCGTCATCCCCACCGCCAATCAGTAGGTCGTTACCTAAACCACCGCCGAGCAAGTCAGCGCCTTTGCCACCATCAAGCAGATCATCACCGCCACCGGCCATCAGGGTATCTTTATCGTCACCGCCATATAGCTCGTCCCTGTTGTTTGAACCCACTAGTAAATCGTCGCCCTCATCACCGTATAAATAAACCGTGGGTGTATCGCTATGAGCGATTTGGTCAATAGAAATTGTAGCGAGACTACCCGCTATATCTTGACGAGCGGTATTCGCGGTATCCGTATAATCCAGACGCCAGGACGTAGCTGCATTATCTGTTGTGGCGGGATCATGACGATGATAGAAAACACCTTTGCCCGGAGTTTCGCTAATCGGGAAAGGATTGCCATTTACTGTTAAATTGTATTGAAATCCATGACCATACACTGACGCGGCAGTATGTGTGCCCGGCGCTATGCCTGCCCATGCGGAGTAAGAATATAAGGTTGCACCGTTTACAACGGATTTTATCGCTTGATAGTCAAAGGTCACCCAAGGCTGAATATCTTGCCAAACGATATCGCGATCTTCTTGCGCAGCAAAATCCAGATTGCTTCTGTACCCCACTCTCTCGGCATTGACGAAAAAAAGACTATTTGCGAGGAGCATGTCTTTACCCGTACCACCGTGCCAACTGGAACCATCCGCCAGCCCGCTTATAATGTCATTGCCATCACCACCCGCCAGCGTGTCCTTCCCGCCCTTGCCTTCCAAAATATCATTGTCGATACCGCCATCGATAATGTCGTCGTGTTTGGAGCCAATCAAATAATCATTGCCACCACTGCCCGTGATAGTGCCTGCCACGCTCCTAAAATAACCAACACGGGAAAAGGTGCTGTCGATTCTGTCAGGGTCATTGCTGGCCCCGGCCTGATCGTCATGCACAATCCATTCTTGCGAAAACACTTTGTTAGCCGCAGCATTACCGTTGATGACTTTATTGCCAGGTGCGGAGACGGGTGCTGCATCGTTCAGGGTTAACCCCAAATTTCCCGCACTCCAGTTTTTAATGGTGATGCTGTTAGTAGAATTTGCGACAGAAGAAATAACGAGTGCGGTTTTTTCGCCTTCAATTATTTTTACCGCCTGGTAAGTATTGGTTGCATCGCGATAAGTGACGCTGCCTTTAATAACTTGCGTAAAAGATGAAACCAACGCGCCTTCGATTTTTATAGTGCCGTCGGTATCTTTAATCACATCGCGACCGTAAGTGCCGGTGAAAAGATAAGTGTCGTTGCCGCTGCCGCCTTCTAAAATATCATTGCCATCGCCGCCAATTAATATGTCAATACCATCCGCAGCAGCAGTTCCGTCACCACCGTAAAGGTGATCTGAATCGGCGCCGCCTTCAAGTGTGTCGTTGTCCATACCACCATAAAGAAAATCGTAACCATCACCACCTTTTAGGGTGTCTATACCAGCATTACCGAATAACATATCATTATTTTCACCGCCCTCGAGTGTATCGCCAAGCGCGGCTCCGATTAATACATCATCGCCTTTTCCACCGTTAATGATATTAGCTTTGGTGTCGTCGATGGCAATCAGTAAATCGTTTTTATCTTTTCCTGTAACATTAAAATCTTGCGGCTTGATGATGCCGCCAATATCCAAACCTAAATTTACATCGCCATTAAAGCGAGCATATTTTGCGAAATCCACACCGTTAAATGTGGGGATTGGATTATCTAGATAGTGATCTATTAATTGGCCGGCGATGGGTTTAAATATTTCAGTCCATGACTTTACTTGTAGAATAACACCCGTCATGTCGTCTACATTAGCTTGCGCATCATCAATCTTTTTTCCGTATAGTTTTTCGTAGCCAATCATGTGTGCTAAATTATTAGCCGTGCTATTCGTCGGGTAAGCATCTTGCTCAAAAAAAGTAATGATATTTGCAGCGTAGGTATTCAGGGTTGATGCGGTGGCATCCGCAGGAAACAGGCTGAATAATTCTGATTCTATATAACGTCGCTTAGCAATTCCTTCTTTAATACTGGCGCTAGCACCACCATTGGATGCAAAACGAATTTCGTACCACGCCCTTAACCTGTCATTTGCACGCAAAGCGTCACTAATATTGTTATCAGCTTCTAACAATGGCAGGCCAGCGCTGGGATTGTCATTGTATTGCATGGATATCAGTGCCAAGCGCTCGGTGGAATAATTCATGTTGTTGATATTATTTGTGTCGGAATCCACCGTACCATCATTAAAACCGCTCGCGCTTAAAAATGTACTCAATGAGAGTTCGTAACCTTTGGCGAGTTCATCAAAGGTATCGTGTATTTTTTGGATTGCTGTTTTATCTCCAATAGGTATAAATTTGAATTCTGTTTTACTGGTGGTGTACTCCACCATGAGAGCATTGAGCTGGATTTGCATAACGCTGAGTTCAGCAGTTGTGTGCGTGCCCCTGGTAATGGCAATTATGGCGTTGCGCAAACCAAGTTGAGTTTTTCCCGTTTTATAGCTCGCAGCGTCGCCATCAATTAAATTAAATCCTTTCTGTAAGATTTTATCCACAATATTACTTTCTGCTACATTAAAACCTACACCCATGGTAACTATGCCGACGGGGTCTACATAAATTGTCGATTTTTCGTTACCACTTTCTTCAAGATTTTTAATAATCTCATAACGTTGATTAAAATAGTCTTGCTGACTTAGGGTATGTAAACTTCCAAATGACATAATTTTTTCTCCATATAGAAATAGGGGCGCTTATAGAAACAAACAATTTTTAAAATAACGAAATAAAATAGATCTTTCTTACTGTAAAAGACAAACTATTCGATAGCATGAAAAACTCCAATATTAAACATCATTTTTTTTGAAGATGCATACTGACTTAAACGTAGATTTACTTGTTGGTTGAATTACTGCCCAATACCCCTTCGCATCTATATTTTCGCCTGAAAGCAATAAATATGTAACTCCACTGTAACTGAATGGTTGGATACCAGTGTATCGCGCACTAAAGCTAACTTTAGGTGAATTTGTTAGATAAACCTCAACTGTTGCTCCATCATTATCTTGCGATACAGGTGGACAATTTTTAGATTTTGGTTGCGCTTTATCTAAGGCGCAAGGATATGTATGTATATCATCCAACGTTAACGTTGTTTGCTCTAAATATTTTTCTTTATTTTTTCCATCAACAACATAAATGATTGTCCCATAAATATAACTTCCTGCATTTTGATACTGAAAAACATCATCAACAACTCCATCGTTATCAAAATCAAAAGAACCTAGTGAGCTTCCTAAAATTCTCTTTGGCAGTTTATATATTGGTGACGATTGATGTTCACTAAAAAAATTTATTCCTACAGATTCAGATTCAAAAATGCTACTTCCAGCTACCCAGCTATTTAAGTAACTCAATGTGGCTTCACATAATGGCGACCTTTCATATGATTTGAAATAATTACTGGATTTGGCTTCTATTGCATTAACAGAGTGTTCGCCGGCTGAAGCAGTTAATTCACTTATCCGCACTTGATATGCCTGCGCTAGACAATCCGCATCCACACATACATTCCGTTTTTTTTTCAACCAATCACGCTGTTGAATTTTGAGCGCATCTTTATCCGGTGCAGTTTCGCTCGCGGCTTTATAAATCTTTCCAAGCTGAGTATCTAATGCCGAAACGTTTTTATCCGAACAAATCAGTTTTTCAGTAGGGGTACCGGCTTTGTTGCAATCAAAACTGGCAGCGCAACTCAGCTGTGCGTAAGCAACTAACAATAATGTAAACAAATGGAATTTTTTCATAGTGAAGCTTTTTGAATTCAGATTATGGGAAAAAATGATCATAACGAAAAAACGGCGTCATACCCGTTTTGCACACCTCAAGCTGCCGGAAGTGCAAGATGCACAAGCGTCCTGAAGCACAAAACCTGCGCGAGCGACCGAAAGATAAAGTGCATGGATACACTGAACGATTGAACACCCTGCGGCAAGGTTTTCGCTAACAAACAAAAAGAGAAATGAACTTAAAGCCCTCAGGCTTAAGGAGTATTGAGTCTTATGGGCAATACGACTATCAGATCGGTGTTCCATAATGTATTCCATGTTTACATCCGTTTACTAAGCTGATTGCAGCGCTCTGTTATCCAAACCTGTGCTTAGGCGATTGGCAATAGTGAATTGCTAAGTTCGGCGACAAGCTTAACCGAAATGGGCGAGCAAGCGATAGTCATTAAGCTAAATGTTTTTAGATCTTTTCGTGTAAGGACACTGCAATGCTTATATTGACCCAATTTAGTAAGTTGCTATGCGTTAAATGTGACGCTCGCCATAAGGAGAAATTATTGATACAGAACAAAGCAATTATCCTATTAATCTTCATTCGACTTGTTTCAATACCTTCCTAGCTAGTTTCCTTAGCATTAATAACAGACATAAACACCTCAAACATAACTGCGATCGCCATGCGACAATCGCAGTGGATACAACAAAAAATAAAAAAATATTTAATAAATTTGTAGCCTGTATGAAGCATCGCACAATACGGGAGTATTCCCCGCATTACGCTGCGCTTCATACGGGCTACAAACAAACTTATTTAACCATTGCTCACCAACATCGGCTGGTTATTATCGTAATAACCAATCAATGTTTTTGTTTGCACCGCAGTCGGTGGCGCAAACGTCGCCATGGCTTGAATCAAGGCATCTGCCTGCGCAGTCGTGGAAGACGGTGCCGACA
>JAZKHP010000013.1:0-94717 GCA_040385335.1 Pseudomonadota bacterium | reverse complement strand
GAGTTAATTGTTCGATATATCTTCGAGATCATAATTTCTCTGACTTACACATAACAGTTTATTAAACAGTGCAGACTATATATCTCACACACTTTATTTCCTACTATTTTGATGTGCACGCCGTATATTTCCAGAGTTTTCATTAAGGCCAATAAACTTTTTCTATAATAATCAAGCCATTACCTGCACTCTAAAATAATTTCGTAGATATACAGTATGGAGAATGCGAAATAATTGCCTTTTTGAAGCCGCCGTTAAAATCTAAATCGCCAGCTAATTCTATTTAAAAGTGCGCTACGGAAAAATGTGTTAAGCCAAACCTCGACGGGCTTGGCTTAACACACCCCGACTTAATCTTAAGAGAAGCATTAAATTAAAAGCTAAGTTGAGGTAAGAGCTACTTTAACTTAGGAATTACTGGAATTGCCTTAAGCACTACGCAACCCTCACTCACCTCAACATGAACAAAAGTGCCAATAGGAAAACCTGCTTTTTTAAGCCAATAGCCTTTGAGCAGCATATAGGGAACAGGAGGTGGCGCTTTGTAAGTGCTGGGACTACTGCTTAAAGCATAATCGTAAAAGCCCATACGGACTTTCAGTTTGCGGGTGGGGAAAGATTTTTCTTGGGCCGAGCGAAGCTCTGGCGTTATAGTACGTTTAGCCATGATTGATAACCCTATTATCGATTGTGGTTAGCTGCCTCTGGGTGTTTCCGCACTCAGGGGTAGCGCCTATTTTGATTTGTTAAGTTTTGAATATACAGTTAGCAATACCTCCGATTGAGTGAAAACTGCACGCCTATAGAACACTAAAAATCTGGATGAATCAACAGGTTTTTTGCGAAAGTTTTAAAAATATTTTGCGAAAGTTAAATCGATATTAACTTCGTGTTGCATTTTTTTATTTCGGAATGAAAATAAAATGGGCGGGGGAGGTTGGGGCGGGCCACGGTGGCTGAGCTTGCGCACCCCAACATATCTGGCTCGATAATCACGCAAAATCTGATAAGGAAATAAATCAAAGACAGCGTCTCGCATGTTTTTGATTTAGGGCGTGTTCAGGTAGATGGTCATGTTGGGCTGCGGCGTTCGCCTTAGCCGCATACATTCATCCATGGTTTGGTGGGATGGTGAGTAACGCTGAGTTGGAATGTTACTTTTTTTGTTCAATTTTTAAACGTTAATGTGATGTGTGTAGTTAACACACACGCTGTCAATAAAATTTACTAAATGTTATAAAAACATTAGCAAAGCATAGTTAAGCATCTACACTTCAAATTGTAACTGATTAGATTAATGGCTATTTTAACAACGAGAGGAGTGCTTAATAAGTTGGTTCCAGGATGATCGCACCGGTATGCCGGTTGCCGTACATAAGATGCTCAATTAAGTTAAATTAATCTTTTGGAGTGAATAATAATGAAAGCACATCAAAATTCTAAACATGTAAACAATTCATCCATTGTAAATCTTCACTATCAGGTTGATTGCGCGCGCGAGGCCCAAGAGCAGGCTATAGAAGCTTTTCTTGTGGGCGAGCTTTCTGAAGACAGAGCAATTGAAGCCGTTAATTACGTGGAAGCCCTGGAGCTGCAATTTGTCAAAGCGGGTGGTTGCTACACGGATTTGTACCATTAATAACAATCTGTAATGAGAGAATACTCATTACCTAAATGGGGAATCGTAATGATTCCCTAGCTTCGTTTAACAACTACTTCGCCAGCTTCCCATTCGTTAGGGAGGCAGTGGTTAAATTTCTTTAAAACCTGCTTAACCCCCTTTGCCGATAAATAAGTGCTGGTTGTGCGGCTTTTATCGGCAATTTTTGCTGCTTTTTATTAATGGGTTGCAGTAAAAAATTTGTTAATATCCCATCCCACAGATGCTTGGCGCAATCCCATAAATCCACTTAATATTTTACTAGCGCCTTCAACATCTTCTTACTAGAGTTAGGGAAGCGATTATGAAAAAGTGTTGAGATTATTGCGCTTAACACGTTTCGAGAATGCGCTTTGAGCTAGATGCTCGCATACCCGTAAACGAATGAAAGCATGGAAACTCTATGACCATTACCTTGCGTCAGCTGTCGAAAGAAGAGTTAGGCAATATTCTGACGAGTGACTTATTCTTTACTCATGGTTTTAAAGTTGCAGCTGGGGCAGTTGCACCTATACATGTGTTCCAGCGCTCTAAATTGCAAATTGAAGAAGGAAAAGCCGAGCGCTGGGTAATGCCATTTTTCATTGCTTCCGAATCTACCGGGATGATAGTGGGCACCTGTGGATTCAAAGATGCACCGCAAAATAATATCGTTGAAATTGGTTACAACGTGTCGCCCATTTTTCAGCGTCATGGTTTTGCAACCAAGGCGGTGTTGGCGTTAGTGCAGCGAGCTAAAGGAGTCACGGTTATGGCTAATATTTCTTCGGAAAATCTGGCATCGCTAAAAGTTGTCAAAAAATCCAATTTTAAATTTTCAGGTCTTATTAAAAATAGTGACAACGAAAGTTTTGAGCAGTGGTCCATCACGGAGTAATTAGTCATGCATTATTTTCTCTTTCTACTTATGGCAACCGTCACGGTGTTGAGCCCCGGGCCAGGTGTCGTTATGACGCTGACAAATACCTTACGCTATGGCATGCATGGCACTTTCGGAGGCATTTTAGGTATTGCTGTCGGTGCTTTCGTTGTGGCTGCAATTTCTGCAACAAGTCTCGGCGTATTGTTGGCAGCATCGGCAGTGGCATTCACCGTTATTAAGTTTATCGGAGCTGGATATTTAATTTATTTAGGTGTTCGTCTTTGGCGCGCGCCGCCCTTTAATTTTGTCGAGAAGCCAACCCATGAGGCAAGCTTTTCAAAACGTTTCATTGAAGGAATTGCCTTGCAGCTTACCAACCCAAAGGCGATCTTTTTCTTTATTTCTGTGTTTCCGCAATTTATCGATCCTGCGCAAAATTACGCGTTTCAGTTTACATCGCTAGTGTTGACCTATAGCTTATTAGTTGTGGTGATTCATTGCATGTATGCATTCTTTGCAAAACACGCGAAGCGTTGGCTTACGTCCGAACGGGGTGGTCGTGCCGTTAATAAAACGGCGGGTGCGACGTTTATTTTTTTTGGCGCTGCGCTCGCCACGGTTAAAAAATAACAGGTGGAAGTTAAACTAAACTCAGGGCTCAGGTATTCTTCATGACAAGTGAAAAACGAAAAACATCGGAAATTCTTTTGCACGGATTCTACGGCGCTTTTTTGGGTGCAATAATTTTAATTAGTGTTCAATGGTGGGTTGGGCCCATTAATCAGATGTACGTAGTTTTCGGTGCGCTGTTTGGCTTTTTGCTGGGCGCTATTGTCGGTGAGCGAGCAGTGGACTTTTTGAAAGATCTATTTTCCTGGTCGTAATTTGCTGAACGCATTCGTTAGTTAGCTAGGCGCGCCAAGGGAACTAGCATGTTTGCAATCAATTTCATCGCTTAATATTAGTAATAGTACATATAATGACGCTGTCATTTTTTAAGTGTGCGATGAGTATGAGTTTAAACATAAAGCTAATGCTGGGAGCGGGTGGAGTATTTTTGACCATAGTTATTGCTGCAATATATTTAACGGCATTCCAGCTTTTTATTGCTAATCGAGTAGCAGCATTTCAAGGTTTTCAACTCCATCCGTCAATCCCCTATGGGACTACCCCTGAACAGCAGTTGGATATCTATCAACCGCAAACAAAAAGCGATGAGCTTTTACCGGTGGTAGTATTTTTTTATGGCGGTTGCTGGGGTGCCTGTGCAACCATGAAGAAGGAACAATATGCATTCGTTGCTGAAGCATTTAGTTCGACTAAAATGATTGCTGTAGTGGCAGATTATCGTTTGTACCCTCAGGTTAACTTCCCCGATATTATGGCCGATGCCGGGCGTGCAGTTGAGTGGGTGAATAAAAATATTGTAGCTTATGGCGGTGATTCGCAACGCATTTTTTTAATGGGCCATTCTTCAGGGGCGCATATGGCGGCGATGCTTGCCGTGAATCCGCAACATTTATTACCCGATACCTATAAAAATATAAAAGGATTTGTGGGTTTGGCTGGCCCCTATAATTTTTTGCCTTTTGATGAAGATTATATGCCGATTTTATTTGGCCCACCGATGCAAGTAGTGGAATCGCAACCGGTTCACTTTGTGGATGGCAGCGAGCCGCCATCGCTTTTGCTTTACGGCGCTGATGATACCCGCGTGAAAGCGGTGAATATTGAAGGTATGGCGGCGCGAATTCAGCAGGCGGGTGGCGAGGTAGAAGTGCATATCTATAAAGATGTAGATCATGCCGGGATTGTTGGCGCATTCTCAGTATTATTCAGGCAAAAAAAACCGGCATTTTCCGATACGGTAAATTTTATACAGAAACATTCTGTGCGAGATTAAATTGTCTGGGTGTTTAAAACATGGTCGTAAGCATATTTTTTTAGTCACCCGATAACTAATTTAATAACATCGTTATTTTTTTCGATTGCCACAGTAGTTGAGCCCAAAAGCACGATTGTTATCTTTATCTTGGACGCGCACAAGGAATCTACACCTATGAAAATGTTTATGTTATGCCTCCTTTTTATGAGCAGTATGTGTTTCGCTAAAACATGTACTGAACTTGAGAGCAGGACCGCTGCACATGATTTCTATGCAACCATAGAGCAGCACAATTTTTTTTCAGTACCGGCTGGAGAGCAACTAAAACCCTATGTAACTCCATCGCTGCATGAATTATTTTATGCGGCAGCGCTAGCGGAGAAAAAAGAATTTATCCGCTCGCAAGGTAAAGAGCCGCCACTGTTTGAAGGTCATTTATTTTCAGGTGTAACGGAAGGTTATACAAATTTCCATATTTCGCATGCCGTACCAGGGAAAAATAATGCGGAGATTTACGTGGTGCTTCAATATGCTCAGCATCTTATGCCTTACTATGCTACCAAGCCCGGCATTCTGGAGTGGAAGGAAAGAGTGGAAGTGAAAGCTGAGGGCGAAAAATGTTTAGTGAATAATATTTTTTACTCGCTTGAACATAATAATGACCATTTGGTATCTGTGCTTAAAGCAATTACAGTGGCTAAATAAAACTAACAAGCGATGTATTTCAAAATTAAAAAACCAGGAAGTGTATGTTAATAAAAATAATAGTATTGCTAGCCAGCCTTGTTGCTACTGGCTGCGGAAGCATTAAGCAAAGTGATTCATTAGGGATCTCTATACCTGAATCACTCAGTGGGCTTGCATTAACTGTAAACGTCACGGATACCAGTGTGTATGATCCCACTATTCATTTTTATAGAAATTTCGGGCAAGAGACCACGTATTTTTCCGAACATGAATTATTTTACGATGCAAGTGGGCTGAATGGATGGCATTTTGCTATTGATTATTCGTTAAAAAAGCACAGTGAAAATTCTCTGATTATTGCTACTCATTTTCCAGCGAGCCGCACGGCGCATGATTTACTCACATTTCGTCAAACATTAATATTTACCAGTAGGTCAGGCGGCAATACTGTCATCGAGTTTTACCATAAAGAACAGCTTGCTTTCATGCACAAGGGAACATTTATACTTAACAATAAAGTGCATTCTATTATTTCCGGCGCACTGGAAGATCAAATTTTTAATTTTCGGGTTGAAAATATTAACAAAGATTCAAGTTCTGTGCCGCTGAATGTAGGTGACAAAATAGCAGCGCGTTTTCTCAGCGAACAAAAAATACAATTTTCTGTTGCTGGTGCTGAATACATCGGAACCAACCATCATTATGAACAGACCTCAGTCTCACAAGTAAAGTTGAGGGGAACGCTTAATAAAAATAACCTGCCTTATGAAATTTCTCTTAATTATTATGATTTTTCAACAGGTGCTTTTGAGTTGAGTTTTTCCAAAAATAGCAGCGCTATATCAGGCCAGTTTGAATCGCAGGGTTACCCACCCATTGTACCCATCGCCTTGAAGGGGGAAAGAGTTCAAGGCAACAAGCTTCTGTCACAACACACTGGCATTAGTTACCCTTACGAAATTTACTTGCCCCCTGGTTATGCTAATTCCAAAGCAAATTATTCAGTCGTGTATGTAACTGATGGTCAATGGGATAAAGATTTGGTCTATATTGCGGAGCTGCGCAAGAAGAAAGTAATTATGGTGTTTGTCGAACAGGGGCCAGATGAGCGTCGCTTTATCGATTATCAATTACCAGGGGCAAATGCCTATATACAATTTCTTAAGCAGGAATTGGTTCCTTTGATTGAATCCAATTATCGTGTTAATGAAACTCGTAGTTTTTTTGGTAATTCTTTTGGCGGGCTTTTAGGGGGGATTTTAATTAGTCAGGAAACAACAGCTAAGCCTTTTTTTAAAAATTATATTCTCTCTGACGGTTCATTCTGGGGGATAACACCTGAAACAATTGCAGCCGAACAGACTCGCTATGCAGATAGCCAAAAGTTACCTCTCAACATTTTGTTAAGTGGAACCTTTCGTGGTAATGCTGTGCATGTGGCTGAGTATGAAAAGCGATTTCGTGACCGCCATTACCAGCATCTTAAAATTGTTAACAAAACCTATCCATACCTCCATAGTGAAATGGCAAACCCAACATTTATGAATTTCGTTGATTTTATTGATTAGTGATTTAACAAGCGTTATGTGAGTTTGATTGATAACTTTTTGTGTCGGTATTGCTACCGCTAATATTGAAGTGATAGAAGGGTGTGAAGCTTGAATCTATTCCATAGGAAATTCCATCTAATGCCTGATTTAACGTAACTTCTACATTTTTCTATGGAATCACTAGCATGATGTCAAAAAAAACGCTCGCCAGAGTTTCCGGATTTACTTATTTGATACTGATCATAACCGGTGTGTTTGGCCTTGTGTATGTACCTTCATCGATAGTTGTCTGGAGTAGCCCAGACATTACCGTGGCCAATATTAAATCTTCTGAGTTTCTGTTTAGGCTTGGCATCTTGAGCCAAATTATCTGTTTTATTGCATTTATCATGCTTCCCTTATTTTTGTATGAACTTTTAAAGTCGGTTGGAAAAACGGCTGCTACGCTAATGGTTATCTTTGCCCTTATCAGTATTCCTATTACCTTTGTGAATATTCTCAATAAAATTAACGTACTTTTATTATTAAGTGGAGCAGAGTATTTAAATAAAATACCCCAGGAACAATTGCATTCACAGGTAATGTATTTGTTGGCATCGTTTAACAACGGCAATATGATATCTAATATATTTTGGGGGGCGTGGTTATTTCCGTTAGGATATTTGGTTTTTAAGTCCAACTTTTTGCCAAAAACACTGGGAGTTTTTCTAATGATAGGCTGCTTCGGTTATTTGGTTGAATTTGTGGCAAGATTTTTGTTTTCTTTTACTGAAATACCCTGGTACGTGAGTATGCCAAGCAGCATAGGTGAATTTGGAATTTGTCTTTGGTTGTTGGTATTTGGAATAAGCAAAAAAAAATCTGTGGAAAATGATGTTTCTTTCCGGTCAACACCTACTATATAAAGGTAAGTTGTTCGTTATATAGCTGCGGATGTGATTTTTATCTCGCTCCCCAGCTCCAGCTTGGGAAGGCATAGTTGGGAGTGTGTATATTATTTCTGGAAACTAATGGAGGTTTTTTTTGTTGGCTTTTGGCGCTTGAGTTTAGCTATAATTCCAGGCTTCAATATACTCTACATGAGTCAATAACATTTATTAGTGAGTGAAGGAATATGAAGGTGCGCTTTGTTTATTTTTGTTTTTTGCTGTGTTTGTGTGCAGTGTCTCAGGCGGAGGAGTATGTTCCCAAAGATGTCTCGGAAATTCGTGCGCAATATGCATTGCTACAAGGGCTGCAGCAGGCCGGGGAGATATCGGCAGATACCTTTAAGCAGCGATCACAAGCGCTAATTGTTTTAGCTGAAAAAGAACATCATATTAAACTGGAAGAAAATGAATTAGCGCAAATCACATCCATTGAGCGATTTGATTGGCTCGGTTCTACCTTGTATGTTCTGTCTGCAATTTTAGTATTGGTTTTGCTTGGGCCGCTTGTTAAAAAATTAGCTCGTCCTTTTATGCGTTACCTGCATGTACTGATTTATTTTTTCCGCAATAACCAACTAATCCGTTACCTGGCCCGCAAGCTGTTAGCGTTTATTGAATGGTCGTGGGAGTTTTTTGCCTACCTGATTTTGGCATCAGCCCTATACTTTTTTGGTCATGAGTATGTGGTGTTGCTGGTTAGCTTTTTATTGGGCACATTGGTTTCCTTCAGTGTCTTTTTCAGGATCAGTGAATTACGGCGTGAGCACTTTAGTAAAATTACCGCATTCATTTTAACTATTTTGTGGGGGGGCATTGCAGTCTATTTTGATAATGAATTGGTAGGCTTTATGGCTGTTGCCGCATTCGTTACCAGCATTGGTTTTATTATTGTATTTTCACCCCGCACAATCGGTATTGGCTTTAGTGAATGCAGCGAAGGCTATATTTTAAGTCTTACCCGGTTTACGTTTGTGCTTACACTTATTACCTGGTTTTTATTTTACACCGACTATATTCCGGCTCTGGCTCCCGTAAAAGAAATAATGCGTGTGTTCCGCGTAGGTATGACTTCGCTTATACCGCTGACTTATTTTGTCGGTTTGGGATACCTTTCATTTGTTGTTCGTCACTCGAGTAAAACAACGGCCATTATCAGGGAGTTGGTTTCTCTTGTGAGCGGCATTTCTATTTTGATTATTTCGCTGCTTTACAATATTCAAAATATGTTTTGGATTGGGTTATTTTTTATGGCGTGGGATCTGTTGGATAAATATTACACTTACATTTACAGGCGTATGGAATTTGTTTGGGCCGGGCTTATTCTGGCTATTTTTTTAGGGGTGAGTGGGTATTTGTTGAAAGCGAATATTGATACGGTGATGAATGTTTTGAGGCCGTTGGGGTTGTGAATTGGGGGAAGGTATGAAGAAGAGCGACCCCACCCCTGGCCGGGCGTCCCTTCCCTTGCCTTTAGCTGGGGAGGGAGAAGGCGACCCCACCCCAGCCCTCCCCTTGTCAGGGGAGGGAGTTGGAAACTCGCACGATTTAGGCTCCTCCCCCTGCCAAGGGGGAGGCGGGGAGGGGGTCGCTTTTCAATCGTCGCTACACGGAAATACTATTACCCTATTGCCACTATTAGAAGACGACTTCGATTCGCTTTACAGAGCAGCTTCCGATCCATTAATTTGGGAAAATCATCCCAGCCCCAATCGCTACAAACGCGAAGAATTTTGCCAATGGTTCGAATCGGCTATTCAATCAAAAAGCACATTGGTGGTTCGTGATCGAGCAACAGGGAAAGTAATTGGTAGTTCAAGATATTACGAATACAGCGAAGACTTGTCGGAGGTATCCATCGGCTACACATTTTTAATTCGATCACATTGGGGCGGGGTTACGAATTCAGAATTGAAAAACCTGATGTTAGAACACGCTTTCCAAAAAGTTGAAACTGTATGGTTTCATGTCGATGTTAGAAATATTCGTTCACAAAAAGCAATGGAAAAAATTGGTGCGATTTTATCTCACTCAGCTGAAAAAAGTTTATTGGGACGAGTCGAAAAATACCAATTTTATAAGATCGAACGGAAATATTTTATTAAGCTGTAACTTTGTCCGGTTAACCGCAACCTTATTTCTCTAGGCAACGCTTAAACATCCCCTATGTTCTCTCGGTGAGAACATTGTGAAACCCCACCCCAGCCCTCCCCTTATCAGGGGAGGGAGTTAAAATTTCGCACGATTCGAGCTCCTCCCCCTGTCAAGGGGGAGGCTGGGAGGGGGTCGCTTTACATCATGCCGTGCATAGTTATAATCCCCCGCTCACTTCAATGATTGCCACGCAAATGAAAAATCTTTTTACCCGCAACCTGCAGCAGTCAATCAATTTTTTTTGCATTCTCGTCATAACACTGGCATTGCTGTTACCTAATCAACTCAGCGCTTTTGATTGGGCCAATTTCGTTGCGCTTCCGTTGGAGGCATTACTGCTCGGGCTCGGTTTATTGCTTCCGGGTCGAGCGGGTAATGTATTTCGCATTGTTGCGGCCATAATCTTCACGCTTTGTATTCTGCTTAAATTTGCCGACATGGCAGTATTCCAAATCTTCGCTCGCCCTTTTAATCCTGTATTGGATGTATTTTTTTTCGTTAACGGAATGAATCTTTTGAATGGCGCGCTAGGGAAGTTGCTCGCATTGCTCGTTGCAGTTTTGCTTGGCGGTTTGGTGTTGGGGATGATTGCGCTCGTGTTTTGGTTATTGAAACGGGCGCAACAACAATTGCGTTTGGCGACTAAAACTTCACTTGGATTTTTGCTGGCAGGATTGGTTGTCTGGTTCGCTCTTATGGCTACCGGCTTGCAAGGAGCATCTAAAATTTCTTACGAGCAGCTCGCCGAACATGTTGGTGCTATGCAACGAAGCTACGCAGAACTTGAACAATTTCATCAGGAAATAGTGATTGATTCCGTCGTTGATAAAACGCCTGCGGCGAATTTGTTTAGCAAACTTAAAGGCAAGGACGTGCTTGTGGTTTTTATTGAATCCTATGGCCGCATAGTGTTGGATAAGCCGGAATTTGCCGAACACATCCGTCCGTTATTGCAACAGGGCACTGCGGATTTGGCAGCCCATGGCATAAGTGCTCGCAGTGCTTATCTTACATCTTCCACTTTAGGTGGTCTGAGTTGGCTGGCTCACGGCACGGCTATGTCCGGGTTGTGGATTGACAGCCAGGTGCGTTACGACAGTTTGATAATGAGTTCGCGCCCGAGTCTTAATCGCCTGTTCAAAAATGCTGGCTGGCGAACGGTAGCGGTGATGCCTGCGATAACCATGGCCTGGCCGGAGGGCGATTATTTTGGCTACAGCCATATTTATGCGGCCAATAATTTGCGCTACAAAGGCTTGCCATTTAATTGGGTGACCATGCCGGATCAATACACGCTTGCTGCCTTTCAGGCGCTGGAACGCAAACCTGGCCACGGCCCGGTGATGACGGAAATGGCTTTGATTTCATCCCACGCTCCCTGGACTCCAATTCCCGCGCTTGTGGATTGGAATGCGGTGGGTGACGGGACCATTTTCAATGCTCAGGCCACCAGCGGCGATAGCCCGGAAGTGGTTTGGCAAGATACCAATCGTATTCGCACGCAATTCCGTAAATCCATTGAATATGCGCTGGCAAATTTGATGTCTTATGCCACCACTTATGGTGACGATAATTTGGTGATCCTCGCTTTTGGTGATCATCAACCCGCACCTCTGGTGACTGGAGATACCGACAATCGCGATGTCATAGTTCACTTGATCGCGCGCGATCCCAAAGTGCTGGAAGATGTGGCGGGCTGGCACTGGAGTGAAGGAATGTTGCCCGCTGCAAACGCGCCGGTTTGGCGAATGGATGAAGTGCGCGGGCGTTTGATAGAAACTTTTTCCGGTGCGCAGTGAGTGAGTTGTTATTAGTCCGGTAACTCAGTGGAGTTAAACCGCCCATTAAAACGAACAACTCGACAGGCAGTTAGCCTGCCAGTTAATCCGGCAGCGCGAGCAAATCCAAATGCCCCACGCAACAAGTTCCCTGGTTAGCATGGGCGAGGCGAAATGCTTGCCACTCCGCTAATTCATTCGCGTTCAATCCGTAGCCATTGCTAACGGCACTGGCAATACCGCTGATCAATTCACCCACCAACACATGGTCTTTTGCATCCAGTTGCCAAGGGCTACTGGCAACGGCAAGGGTATAACCTTCAGCGGCCAATACTGCCTTAAGATAATTTGTTGCATCTGGCCCTAACGCAATACCAAAACCTTTGTCGCGACGCTGGTCTTGATTGAAGGCGTTCAGCACCGCAGCATCGAGCGGATGTGGCGGTGTCCATTCAGTGGTGCCGTCGTAGTTAAGTGCAGCGTAAATAGCGGTTTTTTGCTGGGAGAGGCGCTCCACCAAACTATCTACAAATTCGCGCGATACCAAATCGAATAATGCCGACGCGGTTACCAGGTGCGCACCGCCAAGAGGAAGTTCATCTACAACATTAAGGTCGGCTTGATAAGCTTCAATCAATGCCTGTTTGGCGTGGCGTTTGAGCGCTTCGTTTAAGAGCTCGCCATCAAGATCCACCAGTCGCCAGACTAAGTTGCGCGCGCCCAATGTGGTTAATGCACGCAGGGTGGATCCGGTGCCAGAGCCTAGGTCCACCAAAATATTATCGAAACCCCTGCCTTTAGTTTCAAGCCAGGTGAGCGCTTCGCTGGCAAGTGGTTTTGCCCGCGCTTTTACATCAGCGGGCTCACGTAAATCCAGCCACGAAATCGAAAAACCAGTCATTGTTACTCTCTCGTTATTTGAATGCATTCGATATTTAAATGCACTTGTTGAATTAAATGGCCGACGCTTGCTGCGGTATCCGCCCATGTCGGTAAAGAATGCGCAACCTGCTGCGCGCCCAGTTGCAATTGTTGGCGTTGGGCCGGGTCAATCAGCACTAGGCTCAAAGCGTTCGCTAGCTCAGAGTCATTGGCGGGCGGAACCAGAATTCCTGCGCTTTGCGGTACCAGATCCGGCACGGCACCAGTGCGTGCTGCAACTATCGGCAAACCAAAGGACAGTGCCTCAGCGAATGCCATACCGTAACCTTCGAATAATGACGGCAGCACAAACATATCTGCCTGTGCATATTCGCGGCTGAGGTCGGCAATGTTACCCACAAATTCAATACGCGTTGTAAGTGAATGGGATGCGACTTTAGTGCGTAAATAACTTGCCCACGCGGAATCAAAATCGTCGCCCCCAACAAAACGCGCTTGCCAAGGCAAGTGGGCTATTTGCGCAAGCGCATCTATAAGCGTGTCATGAGCTTTGCGTGGAGTTAAGGTGGCGACGGTTAAGAGGATGGGCGGATCGCCGATGCAGGGTGCAAATTGTTGTTGGTCGGTTCCCGGTAGTGCGACGATTATTTTACTCGGGGGGACTGCAAATGTTTGCTGCAAAATTCTGGCGGTGTTGTTGCTGGTTACCAGCACCGCTTTGGCCACAGCAAGTGCGCGCTGCTCAGCATCGTGTACCGCTTGGACTCGCTCCGCAGCAAGCCCGGTTTCCAGCGCGAGCGGGTGATGGCAGAGTGCAATCAATTTGAGCCGTCGACAATGCCGTTCGGCAATTGTCGCCATCGCGCCAAAGGCAAGGCCATCAATCAGCACCAATGCTGCTTCCGGTAATCGTGCAAGTTGTACTTCGGCATCGCGCAGGGCATGGCTATCGGGTTCCGGGAATGAATTTGCCAGCGACAAATGCTGCACTGTAAAACCCAGCTTGTTCAGTTCAGTTATTAAACGTCGGTCATAACCATAGCCACCGGTAAGCCGGTTGATATCGCCCGGAATGGCAAAATAAATGGGAAGATTCAGATTGTTCTCCAGCGTAAAAGTCTTGTTGCCAGCTTATGGTGGGACCTGAAAGTCAACGATGGTCGCTTTATTTTTATAGACCATTAGCGGCGTTGAATTGTCGCGCGCCTATGGCTTTTTGGCTACTGGTTTGAGTGCGTAAATTTCAGCAATTGGGTTTTAAAAACAAGCATTTGCATGCGCCCATAGCAACAGAGGCTGCAGCATTCTGCATTATCAAACACTAAACCCAAATGAACCTTGCCTAATACTTTTTTGCCCCTTAAGATCGGCGCAATTTCCATCCCCAATGAGCAGCTGAACTTAAGCTTTCTACCTATGCCAAAGCCATTCCTTACCCCAATGACCGCAGCGCGAGGCTTATGAACTCCAATCAGCAAATTGAAGCATGGCTGGTCGCCAGCAGACAAAATTTTCAGTTGCAGCATAGGCCGTTCGTCACTCTGTGTTATGCGCAAAGTCTCGATGGCAGTATTGCCATTAATTGCGGTGAGCCGTTTGGGTTGAGCTGCCCTGAATCGCTGCAATTGACGCATCAATTGCGCAGTGTCCACGATGGTATTTTGGTAGGCATAGGCACAGTACTGAGTGATGACCCGCAGCTCAATGTGCGCCACTGGTCGGGTCTTAACCCTCAGCCAATAGTGCTGGATAGTAAATTGCGCATTCCCGCCAGTGCCCGCTTGCGGCAGTTACCTGAGAAACCTTGTTGGGTGCTCACCACCCACGAAGGTCAAGCGCTCTTCAATGGGGTTGCAAACAGTGCAATGGATGGTCTCGACATTACTGCGCTGGAAAGCAATTCCGAAGGTAAGGTTTGCCTGAAACAAGCCTTGCGATTGCTTCGTGCAAGAGGCATCCATTCGTTGATGGTGGAAGGTGGTGCGCGAGTGATTACTGCCTTTTTAAAGGCGCAACTAGCCGATGCCGTGGTAATCACCCTGGCGCCGCGTTTGCTCGGAGGCTACAAAGCAGTCGGCGATTTGGGTGTATGCGATAAGCAGCGGTTGCCAGAAATCTTCCCATTGCACAGCGCGTCGCTTGGTAAGGATGTCATCCTCTGGGGCAATTTGCAGTACGGGGAAATCGCCATATGAACCAACACCTTGCCCAACAGCTTTGGTTTACCGATGCCTATAATGTCGAGGTCTACGTCCAGGCATTGCCGCCGCTTAAGGCGGGTGAAGTACTGATCCAAACCGAGCTGTCAGCGGTAAGTGCCGGTACAGAATTGCTGGTATATCGCGGCCAGATTCCTGCCCATATGGCGCTGGATGCAAATCTGGAATCCCTGCAACAGCAAACCACCTATCCGCTGCAATACGGTTATGCCAGCGTCGGGCGCGTGGTGCAAATAACGGCGGAAGTAGATGCTAGTTGGCTGGGCAAGCGTGTGTTTGCCTTTCAGCCCCACGCCAGCCATTTTATCGCCACGCCCGCCAACCTGATTCCCGTGCCGGATGATATTGGCGCGAACGCCGCCGTGTTTCTGGCCAATATGGAAACCGCTGTAAACCTTGTCCAGGATGGCAAACCCGGCCTTGGTGAGCAGGTGGTAGTGTTGGGGCAGGGGGTTGTGGGCCTGTTGCTCGCAAGTGTTTTAGCCCAATATCCGCTTGCGCAACTCACGGTCATTGACGGCATTGCTAACCGACGCCAGCGCGCGCTGAAGCTGGGTGTTGCACAGGCAATTGACCCATTTGCCGCCGACGCAATGAATAAGGTTAAACAACAATTAATCTCGGTGAAGACCACCGGTGCTGACCTGATTTATGAAGTCAGCGGCACCCCTGAAGCCTTGAACCTGGCGATCGAATTAAGCGGCTTTACCAGCCGGATTGTGATTGGCAGTTGGTACGGAAACAAATCCGCAATCATCGCCCTCGGCGGTGATGCCCATCGCAACCAGCTCAGAATTATCACCAGCCAGGTGAGCAATATCGCTCCCGAATTAACCGGTCGCTGGGATAAAGCCCGTCGCTTTGAACTCACCTGGGAACTCATTCGTAAATTAAAACCCGAGCAGCTGATTAGCCACTCCGTAGCAGTGACTGATGCCGCTAACCTTTATCGTGAGTTGGATCAAAACCCCGACGAGATACTGCAGGCAGTTTTCACTTACTCTTAACCCGGCTCCTAAACGCCAACCCGAATCGCACACCTTAACTAGCAGGAATTCCCATGTACACAGTAGCGGTAACCCGTGATTTTATTGCCAATCATTTTCTTATTGGTGGCGATTGGGGCGCAGAAAATTTTCCCCATGCCCATCGCTATGTGGCGGAAATCAGCATTCAAGGTAACCAGTTAGATCAGCACGGTTATTTGGTGGATATAGTCGATATAGAAGCCGCACTGGATGCAACAGTCAGTTATTTCCGCGATAGCCTGCTCAACGAGAAACCGGAGTTTGCCGGTTTAAATCCCAGCATTGAGCACTTCAGCAGAATTATTAACGAACAAATCAGTGCGCGGATTCGCCCTATTGGCAGTGGCTCACTCACCGTAAAGTTATGGGAAAACGCTACTTGCTGGGCTGCATTCCACAAAGATTTTTAGCAGAGTTTTGTTACGCGCCGTCTTGCCGGTTAACCCAGGCATCGTCCCATTGCCACAGGCTAAATCGGCCAGTACCGAGTAACAGTAAACCTATTGCACAGCACATAACCGCAATATGCAATCCATTCAAGGTGATGGGTTGTATACCCAGCATGAGTAAAATAATAAAAGCACCAATGCGCCCGCCCCAGCCCAATAACACCAAGCTTGTGCCCAGTGCCAAGCCTGAGACGAATACAATATTGGTGCGAGTGGAGGTGAGAATCGAATCAAGTGTTAAGCCCATTTGGTGAATCAGGTAAAGCAAACCCAAGGCAAGCAAGATACGCAATGCAGGCTGAAAAATAGCTTCGCTAAACTCAGCTAGCCCAGCAAAAAAATGTTTCGTTGTAATCGCACCTGAATTGATGCGGCCGCTCACGACTAACCAGTCCACTACGAAACCGAGCAATGCCGGAAGCATAAATGCGAATCCCCAAAGATGAGTTTGCGGTGTGTGAAATATTGGCAACAATATCAGCGCAATAAAACCCATTTGAAATCCCGCCAGGGTGCGACGCAGCTGACTGGGCATCAACGGATAAACTGCAAGCCCGCGGTTGCGACGCCACTGCAGTCGCCATTGAAAAATATAAAACGCAACACTTAACAATAAATAGCTCCAGTGAATTTTACCGAAACCTACCGCTAAGATAGGCGCGATTAACAATCCCAAAGCATCAAATGCGGTATCCAGCTCAGCGCCCAACAAGGTTGTCTGTTTGGTTTTACGTGCGACAAAGCCATCGAGCCGATCCAGGATAGCCGCAGTGCCGTAAGCTAATCCCGGTACCCAGCCGATAAAACCTTCAGCTTGCGGTTGAAATAAAAATCCCCCGGTCAGTGCAATTAAAAAGCCACGCAACAAGGTAAGGCGATTGGCAAATCCCAAATGTGTTAATAAGGCAGCTCCGGCATACAAGCGATTAAGCTCACGCCGCTGCCAGGTTGCTCGCCACACCCAAGACCAAAGCAGGCTTGCCTGCAACAACCATTGCAATGCAATAGGGTTGGACGCAATAAAATTCAGACCATAAAAAATAATCAGCAGCGCGCTTATCCCAAGCAGGCCCGCCAATTTCATATCAGCTTTCATAAGTGGAATTTCTGAATGGCATTTAATGATTGAAATTATAACCGCGCATTTCCGAAAAAGTTTGAAATAAGCAATTCAGCTTGATCTTAAAGGGAATTAATAAATATTATTGCTTAATTTTGCAGTGGGTTTTTGTATACTCCTTCGCTAGTCATTAATATGGTTGCGCAAATTAGCGTAACTTGGAAAAAATATATGAATACAAAAACGGTAGAGTTAACCTTTGTAAAATCCACCAAGGGAACCCATGTTTACGGTTCTGATCTTGACGATGCAGCAACGCCATCGGTGTATGTCAAGCGCTCGGCCCTTCCAGAAAAGCCGCCTTCCACCATAACGCTTACCTTATCCTGGAAATAAATACGCACTGGGTGTAATGCACTCGTTACCCTCGCTCCAAGCTGGAGCTGGGGAACGAGAAGATAGAGCAAAGTGATTGCTAACAATAATTTATTGAAGAGGTTTAGACATGCTGGTTAATTGCACTGCCTATTTGGACGGAAAAAAACTTCGTGATATTCCGGTGGAAGATATTAGCGACTATATCGAACTGCCAGATCACTTTGTGTGGGTAGCCTTAAATGAAACCAATGCAGCAGAGCTTGCGCAAATGAAGGAAGAATTTAATCTACACGAGTTAGCCGTGGAAGATGCAAGCCACGGGCACCAACGCCCGAAAATCGAAGAGTATGGCGAGTCACTTTTTGCCGTGATACACATGATCGATGTGCTGGATGATGAGCTGGTAATCGGTGAGCTGGATATTTTTGTTGCAAAAAATTATGTGTTGTCCGTGCGCAGTCGCAGTAAAAATGGATTGAGTAGCGTGCGTGAACGTTGTGAGCACGAACCCTATCTCCTCAAGCAGGGATCTGCTTTCGTTTTCTACGCATTGATGGATGCCGTGGTAGATCGTTATTTTCATATAGTCAGTTTATTAGAGAATGAGTTGGATGCTATTGAAGAACTAATATTTACCAAGGGAATAGAAAGGACAAATATTGAAAGCTTGTATCAACTCAAACGCAAACTTATGGTTCTCAAACACGCCGTAAATCCGCTAATGGAAGCGGTGGGAAAATTGTATGGCGGGCGAGTGCCGGCGATATGTATTAATACGCAGGAATATTTTCGTGATGTTTACGATCATCTTTATCGCATCAATAACGCCATAGATTCTATTCGCGATTCAGTTGCAACTGCTATTCAGGTCAGCTTATCGATGCTGACCATTGATCAAACCGAAGTAAACAAAAAGCTTGCTGCCTGGGCCGCTATTTTTGCGGTGGCTACTGCCTTTGCGGGAATTTGGGGCATGAATTTCGAATACATTCCCGAACTCAAATGGCGCTACGGATATTTATTTGCATTAGGTTTAATTGGCGTGAGTTGTTCTTATCTTTATTATCGGTTTAAAAAATCCGGTTGGTTGTAAATGAGCTTCAGCAGTTTACTCGTGAAGCCTGCGGAGGTAACATCATTAGCAATCGCAGTTTTAATTAACACTAGCCATTCAGTAAAGGTTTGCAATTATTAAATGGTTTAGGATCTTTAAATAAAAAATCATTGGCAGGCAGCCATTAACCACCACAACGGCCATCATTGCTGGAGAAAATCAAGTGCAAAATAAGGTGTTTTATATTGCGATTGCTCTTGTCAGCCTGGTGGCCATTTGGTGGTTGTCATCAAGCAATACCGACGAAGATTCTTTATCTGAATCTGCGAAAAATGCTCCGGTTTCACCGCTATCGAGAAATGCTAAATCTGCTGCTACACCAGAAGTTTTTTATTCTCCCAAAAATGAAGCCAAGTCTAAACCTGTCGGCAATCTTCAATCACCATTAGCAACCCAACCTGAAGCCATGGGAGAAGCTGCGAATGGATCAATGCGCGAATCGCGCGTGCCGGGTGATGATCCTACTCCTGGCTCTGAGGAGGTAGTAAATGCCGAGCCTGGCAGTGAATACATCCAGCGCGAAGACATGGAAATTAAAACTGCAAATCCCCAAACAGAAAATCCTGAAATGCAAAATCTTGCACAACAGTTGCAAGCAATGCGCGACGCCGGGCTTGATGAAGCTGTCATGCGCGAAGTCGAAGAAAAACTAATCGAGTTACAGCGTTTGCAAGACCAGCAAACCATATCCAAATCCAATGCAGAAGATGGAAGTGCGGATTTGGATTAATGCAAAAGGGAACTTAACCGATTAATGCACATGGCTCCACTGAACAATTTCAAGTCGCGGTTTATTTTGCTGCGCAAAAAATTTTCCGTAAAACCACAACTGAAAAATATTATTGAAATAGACATAATAAACAACTGAAAATAGCGCTGTCGGGCAACTGTCGGGCGAATTTCCTAACCGACATAGTAAGAATCTATGAATACTGGTGGTTCACTTACGTTGGAGTATTTAAATGATTCTTAAACAGTTACGTATCAGCCGCCATCTATCGCAAGAGCAGTTGGCTTTAATGTCTGGTTTAAATGTTAGGACCATTCAGAGAATAGAAAGCGGCCATAAAGCTAGTGTAGAGTCTCTTAAATGTCTTGCGTCAGTGTTTGAAGTTGATGTTTCAACCTTGAATCAGGAGATCTTTATGATAGACAAAAATGCAGCCAACTGGCACAACCTGCCATTTTGGCTTAAATGTTGGTTTTTCTTTAACTTTCTAAATTTTCGCCCAACTAGAGATGCCGCTAAGCGAGTAGAAGTTTTGGCGCATGCCAGTGGTTTTATATTTTGTGCGCTGGGTCTCGTAAATGAGGCTGCATTGC
This sequence comes from Pseudomonadota bacterium, assembly GCA_040385335.1. Taxonomy (GTDB): domain Bacteria; phylum Pseudomonadota; class Gammaproteobacteria; order Pseudomonadales; family Cellvibrionaceae; genus Cellvibrio. The sequence goes on along the minus strand of JAZKHP010000013.1, from coordinate 74,762 downwards.
TTGGCGGTTTATGTATGCTTTCAACGGCATATTTATTTTATTTGCTTGTTTGGCAAGGCGATAAATATGGTATTTGGTATGAATCGCTAGAAGCAAAGGTATAAGATAATCCAGCATCGCAGTTGCGGTGCTGGATTAAGTGTTTCGAGCTAGGCGTCCCCAACTAGACGTCCCCAACTAGGCGTCCCCATGGTTTTGCTGCGCAAAAACATATTTCAAAACCACAACTTAAAACCTGCCGTGTCGGCTTGTTGCCAGCTCGGCATTATGCAAACAATTCAAACTTACGGAGTCATTTATGTATATATGGAAAACTGAAAATCTTGCAACTGATATTAAAAATAATGCTGTTGGGCAAAGCGAATGGAAAAAGTACTATCTGGCCGGATCACTATTTATGACGGTCGCTATGTATCTTGTGGCTTTAGCGCCCCGAGAAAACATAACGGCAACTTTGGTGGAGGCTGTGGTTGTTGTAGGAATACTCATTTTCGGAGTAAGCGTGACCTATCAATCCAATAAGGGTGACGCTGGTGTTGACTACGTAGCTAGAATGATCGCATTAACTTTCCCTATCATGATAAAGCTGATATTAGCCTCCTTCATTTTAGGTGTAATTGCTGGCTTTTTAGGTGAGATTTTATCCTTATCTGAGGAGGTGTTTACGGCCGCTTCTGGGCCAATAATACAAGCCATATTTTTTTGGCGAATTAATTTTTATATCAAATATATAAATTCGTAATCAAGTGTTTCAACGTACTTCGTGCTGGGTAGGTTGGGCCGGGCCACGCTGGCTGAGGAGCGAAGCCCAACACTTCGTCCTTGCAAATTCACATAATATAATTTTGAATAACCTAAATACGCAGAAAAATAGTCAGAAAAAATGTTGTTAAAAAACGTTTTGGTCTATTCTGATCCGCAATAATTAATACGCAGTTGGTAGGTTGGGGCGGGCCACGCTTGGCTAAGTTTACGCACCCCAACATATCTGACTCAATAATGGCAAAAATGTAACGGCGAAATAGGTGATTAAAACTTATCATTTATTTCTAGTTGTGACTTGCGCTGGTAGATGGTCATGTTGGGGTGCGCAGGCTTACCCCAACCTACATTCAAAAATTTATGTCATTTATCATATTCGCACTTTGCCAAAAGCAACAACGCTAGTTAGAAAATATTTTAAGTTTTTTCCTTTTATGTCCCTTCATTTTTACTTTCCCAATTGAATCAGCGCATCCAACGATTGTTGATCAGAAACTGTGTTGGTTTTTCTATCAAAAATGCCCGAGCCTGAACTATCTACTGGCCCTGAATCCCAATAAAACGGTAGCAAGCCGTAAGCCTTTGCTTGTTGCGTGACATATTTTAAATAGTAGGCTCGCGAATCCTGATGCAATTTTAATGCATCACCGGTGAGATTGGCGCGACGCATAGCGCCAAATTCGCCCATCACAACAGGAATTCCTTTATCAACAAATTGTTGTTTCATTAACGCAAAATTTGCGTCTACTGTAGCTTCCTCTCCCCAGGTTGGGTTATGAGCGGTATCGGTAAGGGAGTGGAAATCTTTTCCCCAGTAATAAAATTGGTTGCCCCAACTCTCATCCTTAGTTAAGCCTGCGAAATTATAGGGAGTGTAATAATGTATCTCTGCCATCAAACGATTTTGCACTGTATCGGTAGGCATTGTTTTCATAAGCGTATTAGTAGCTTCGATATCAGTTTTTGGGCCTTGAACAACTAATATGCGGTAAGCATTTTTTCCGCCCGTTGACCGCACTGCATCAATAAATGTTTGATGGTAGGAAAGTAAAATGGCCATTTCAGTTGCATCATCGGCATTGGGCTCGTTGGCGCTGGCAAACATCACATGCTCATCAAAGTCGCGCAATTGCGTGGCAATTTGTTCCCAAAATGCTTTTTGTTTTAAATTATTTTGCGCTTGTTTTGCAGTGCTGATGTTGTTCTCCAGCCAACCGCCATCCCAATGAATATTCACTATCACGTAAACATCGTTAGCGACACAATACTGCACAACTTCTTTCACGCGGTTTAACCAGGCTGCATCAATTTTAGCGGTGTCTTGATTGGCGTATTGATCCCAGGAAACGGGTATACGAATTGCGTTAAACCCACTGCTCTTAACCAACTGAATTAATTCGTTGGTCACTTTCGGGTTGCCCCAGGCAGTTTCTCCGCCGATGGCCTCCAGGGTATTGCCGATGTTCCAGCCAAAAGTAATTTTGTTGGCCAGCTCGATCGCAGTACTTGCTACACCGGTCATATCTGCAGGCACCGCATTGGTGTTGTAACTGGGGTAGGCCTGCATTACCGTCGAGCTGGATGCGGCTAAAGACGAAGCTGCAGGAGAAGATGATAAGGGCACAGATGAAGCCGAAGAAGATGGTGTTATAGCCGCTGCTGACTTTACCGCTGGGTTGCCATCGTCACTGCCACCGCCGCCACAACTGGCGATAAAAATACATGCTACAAAAATACTGATAAGGTTTTTCACTGTGTATACTCGGTTAAATGTTTTGTTATTAAAATAATGTAATAAATAATTTCTTATTGTATGAATTATGCCTATTCTTTCGCTGCCAAGGTTTTCAAAATCCGGTCTTTAATGATCATGTTAAAAATCAACTAATAACATAAGCGCCATGAAAACACAGTCGTAAAGTCATTGGCCAGCAAAGTCACGTAAAATCGAAAAGAAAAGGTAAAATCAAAAAGAAAATTGGTTTTTTTATTTAACATATGAAAATTCACATTATTTTTGTTTAAATATGAAATTCGAACCACAAAGTTCCTATGTGTTTGAGCTTACAGCAATTGCCACTCATGCCAAAAAACATATGTCAGGTTTTTTGGGTTCATCCTCAGGGCCACTAACGCAGAAAATATAATGAATAAATATCAATTATTAGCCGCAGCCTCCTTGCTGTTGGCATCCGCCACCCACGCCGATACCTACACCTTAAAATCCCCGAACTCACGGGTTCAGGTGGACCTCAGTAATAACGGCAATGGTTTGAGTTACATCGTCAGTTTGGATGGCAACCAGGTGATCAGTGAATCAACGCTCGGCCTGGTTATTAATGACCAGCCTATCGGTAAAAATGAAATGCAATTTCTGAGTAAGGAAACTGCCAGCGTTAAAAACAGTTTCAATGTGGTTGCAGGTAAAACCAAAACCGTTGCTGATCGCTACAATACTTACACGCTTAAATTCACCGCGAAAGACGATCGCAAACTCAACTTGAATGTGTTGCTAAGGGTTTACGATGAGGGCGTAGCCATTCGCTATGTGTTACCCAAGCAACCCCGCTTAACCCAATTTACTATTCCCTACGAATTAACGCGTTTTGCTTTTCCCACAGATTACAGCTGCTTTGGTCTTAACATCGGTAAAGTTGCCAATAGCCACGAGGGAGAGTTTGATCCAATTAAATCGTCCCGTATTCGCGACCACAATCTTTACGACAATCCGCTGGTATGCAAAACCGGTGTTGGTCAAACGACGTTTGCCTTGGCGGAAGCTGACGTACGCGATTATCCCGGCTCCTACTTTGGCGGCCGTGGCGATGGTGGCGATGGTGTAGAGGTCCGCTTAACACCGCGTTTCGACAGTCGCCCTGATGGCTTGGAAAGAGTGGCCGTAAAAGCCAGGATGTCAGCGACCGGATTTAGAACGCCGTGGCGGGTAATCATGATTGGCGATACGCCCGGCAAGCTGACTGAGTCATCATTGATTGCAGCCCTGGGCGAGCCGACGCAAATGAAAGATACGGGCTGGATCAAACCCGGCAAAACCGCATGGGATTGGTGGAACGACAATCAAGTAGCGCTCGCCAATTCGACTGTAAAACCCGGTATGAATACCGATACCTACAAAGCCTATATCGATTTTGCCGCGACCCTCGGGCTCGAATATATTTTGATAGATGCAGGCTGGCATGAAGGTTCAGCCTTGACCAGCACCCCAGGTTCGAACCTGCTAAAACCCATAGCCGCGATGGATATGCCCGCCATTCTCAACTACGCCAAGAGTAAAAATGTAGGCGTTTGGGTATGGGTGCAATGGCAACAATTAGATTGGCAAATGGCCGAGGCGCTTGCTGCTTTTGAGCAATGGGGAATTAAAGGTATTAAAGTCGATTTTATGGATCGCTCTGATCAAGAAATGGTGGACTACTATCACAAGCTGCTAACTGCCACTGCCAAACATCACATTATGGTGGACCTGCACGGTGCTTATCCGCCCAATGGTCTGGTGAGAACCTATCCCCACTATTTAACGCAGGAAGGCGTGATGGGTGCGGAATACAATAAGTGGAGTGCACGCGTAACCGCTACGCACAACGTCACCATACCCTTTACCCGGATGATCCTCGGGCCCATTGATTACACTCCGGGTGGTTTCCTACATACAACATCTGCAGAATTTCCCGCGTTGCGCCGCAATACTTTGCCCTATGTAAAAACCACTCGCGGCCAAGCGGTTGCTATGTATGTTGTATACGATAGCCCCTTCCAAATGCTGGCGGATTCACCTATCTCTTATGCAAAAACCGAAGGCCCCTGGCCGAAGCCGCAAAGCGAATGGCAAGATGGTTTGGAATTTATTAAAGACGTGCCTGTCACCTGGGATGAAACAAGAATTCTGCAAGGCGATATAGGCGAATATATTGTTTCAGCGCGCCGCAAAGGTAAGGATTGGTACCTGGGTGCAATGACGAATGAAGCAGGGCGCACACTTACCATTCCGCTCAGTTTTTTAAGTAAAGGCAGTTACAACGCGCAGATTTGGCAAGATGGTGAATCAATATCATCACTCAACAAAACCAGTGCAGCGCATAGCAGTACCGATACGCTAACACTGGTTTTAGCGCCCTCGGGCGGCGCTGTGGCAGTGTTGAAGAAAAAATAAATTTGATGTGAAACTTTAACAGGGACGTTATTGATTTTTTCCACAGTAAAAAACTCCATTATTTTTTAAAAAAATCACCTTCTTTTCCCCCGCAACCTTACCCGTTCATTCGATTGGTGAATAGCCGTAAACGCCAGGCTTCATAATACAAAAACCTTAGTACTCGTCGTAAAAACTAGCGTCCATGGCATTCATAGTCTTTACTTTATTGATTGTGCCTAGGCTATGCGCTTTTAAATAAGCTGTTAGGTGCGGTAAAGGTTTATCACCGCGCATATCGCGCAAAATTTATAAACAACGAGGAGTATTAAAATGGCTGGTTGGTTTGAACTCAGTAAAAGCAGTGACGGACAATTCCGTTTTGTACTCAAAGCAGGTAATGCTGAGACAATTCTTACAAGTGAACTTTATAAAGCGAAAAGCTCCGCTGAAAACGGCATAGCGTCTGTGCAAACAAATTGCTCTAACGACGAACGCTATGAGCGCAAAACTTCATCTAACGGCAAACCTTTTTTCAATCTAAAAGCCGCAAACAGTCAGGTGATCGGCTCGAGTCAAATGTATGCCGCTGAGCCTGCTCGTGAAAATGGTATAGCCAGTGTTAAGACGAATGGTACTTCCACAACAATCAAAGATAATACGTAATACATTGCTTCTGCTCTTAAACAAAATCAGCGCAAACCAATGCCGATAGACTGAGATAGGCAAAACCCGTGTTCGAGTATTGCGGTTAATTTTATATAAAATTACCGTTTTATGGTTTTGCTTATCCATAGACTATGTGCAACTAATTTTCTTTGGTTTTTAAGGTAGAAAAATGCATACATCTCTGCAAAATAATGAATTCCTGGTAAAAGAACACGTTGGTCTGTTTAAGGCCTCTAGCAACTACGACATCTTTAATCCTGCTACCGGGCAACAAATCCTGGAATGCCGTGAACCAAATCTTGGCATAATCGCCAAGCTTTTCCGCTTCACCGACTACAAACAAATGACGCCGTTCAATGTTGAAGTTCGCACTCCCGAGGGCGCCAAAGTTCTTTCCGTCAAGCGCGGCATTTCGCTGTTTCTATCCAGAGTGGAAGTGCTGGACGAAAAAGGTAAGTTGGTAGGCCGCTTCAAGCAAAAGTTTTTCTCCATCGGAGGGAAATTCGACATTCTCGATACGCAAGATAATGTTATTTGCACCTTGAAAGGAAAATGGACAGGTTGGGATTTTCGCTTTATGCGCGGCGATACTGAATTGGCCAGTGTATCCAAAAAGTGGACAGGGCTTGGGAAGGAATTTTTTACTTCAGCTGATACTTACATGCTGTCGATTGATAGCGCTGCATCTGATACCAATAGAATTCTTATAGTCGCGGCGGTGATGTGTATTGATATGGTGTTGAAGGAGTGATTTGTTGTGCGTTTGCATCACCACTGATATTAAGCCGGATATTGCCAATTTTATTTTTGTTAAAGTAAGCGCTTGTTATTAAAAGATTTTACTGCTCAATTTTCATATCGAAATCTGAAAATATACGATCGTTAATTTTTAATGAGCTGTTATGCGAATCAATGTCATGAATGACCAATACCTTGCAATTTTAAAAGCTTATGATGATCCAGCTTGCTGGGAATATCCCGAAGAGTTTTCTTATCAGGAACAACAACAAAAATTTTTTTCCGCAAAGGGGCTGCTTCAAAATGTGTTAAGAAGGAAGCTGAATTTTGAAACAGGAAGCCAGATACAAGATGCTTCCTATCATAGTTGTATACATCTCGATGTAGAATTACTAAAGTCTTCTGAAAAGCAATCGCAGCTCCGGTTTAGTAATTTTGGTAACATGATCTCATTCGTTAACGAAAACTCCATAAAAGAAAGTATAAAAATAGATATTATTCAGCATCTACAAAATATCGGATATGTATACATTCCTGAGGCCGTCCTTGAAGAACAATATACTGGCAAGAACCCAGGTGTTTCGGGTATAGAGACATGGTGGGTACGGTATTTTGAGTGGGTGTAAACACATAGTAAGCGCTGCGCTAAATTTATCTTAGCCTGTTACTTATAGTCCGCAGTGAGCGCAACGTTACTTGCAGATAGGAAGATTAATATTGGAAAAAGATAATGAATTTATTCTTGCTGTTTTATCTGTCACCTACTTCTTTGTTGGTGTCGTAGTAAAGGTCGTATTGTATACTGAATGTGATATTAGTTTACTCTATCTAATTTTATCTTCAGCTCTGGTAATTATATTTTGTACAATTTTTTATCACTATAAATTTAAAAGAATAAAGCCTATAAAGGTAGCAAAATATAACAGAATAGTACTAGACAAGAGTAAAATTAATAACTTAAGAGTCGGTGTATCAATTTTCTGTCTCTGTGCTTGTGCCATGAGTTACAATTATATTTTTCTTTTTAATGCGTGTTTTTCTTTAAATGACGAAATATATGTTTCTGGCGTTGTTTCAGAGCTGAATATTGTTCGCGGTAAAAAAGCGAAATATTATATTTCTTTGGTTGAAACTAACTTAAATAGGCAATTGAAGCTTCAAATCTCTAAGGAAGAATACAAATCACTTTCGCTTGGCGCTGCTTATTCAAGAAAGTGGCGTATAGGGTCATTCGGCATTCTTTATTGGAAGAAGTGGGAAAAATTATAGCAAGGCATTTCACCTCTCGCCTCAGGTGTTGTTTTATGAGAAATCGTAATGAAATTTAAAATTATCTTTTACGCAGCACTTTTAGGTGCATTTACCTTTGGTGTTTTCTCGCTAGTTTTTTATTTTGGCGATTGGGAGCGTTTATATTTAGTAACATTATGTGGTTTTTTTGTTGGAGTTTTGGCGGCTCCTGAGTTCGAGCCTAAAAAATTTAAATACGGTTGGCTTTTACAGATTTTAGCTGGAGCTGTAGCGGGTGCTTTGTTGGGAGTGGTCTTCCTATTAAGCATTGAATTAATAATAAGTTGTAGCATAATTGGTGGGTTTGTGGGTTGGCTTTCTCCGTTGTGGATAAAGTACATATCCATACCGTAAGAAATTAAGCAATTAATTAAAACAAAATTGGCAGCGGTTTTTTTTACAATTTGGTTAAAGTTTAGAGGAAATATCGTTATGGAATTAGATCCTGGAGAAGTATTAAATGAGGCAAGAACAGCATTTCGAGATGGGGAATATGAGAAATCTTTAGAAAATATCAGTTAAAAATATACGCATGCAAATTAGAATTTTCGTGCGAGAAAATATTTAGCGCAACAGTGCTAAATATTTTGAAAATGGTTTTTTCGGAACTTTTTTATGAAGAGCTATGCATTCAATAACAGTTTGGGAGCGAGAAAAAAACTTTAAGTTTGCAAGCGCTATTACGATTACCAATTTATCCACTGTGGCACGTGATTTTACAAAATGCCTGTTTCTGTTCCTTGGGTGAAAATTAAAGGTTGTTGGGTTAATAAAATTGACTTGCGTATTGGTACAGCTCTTAGTCGTGCTGTAATTGATGGCTGCTTAATTATCAAGGTAATTCAAAATAGCTCTTAGTTCAAAGTTCCTCTTAAGATTAAATAGGGGTATATTGAGCCAAGCCCATTGTAGCTTGGCTCAATGTGGTGGCTCAAAGGACACGCTCAGCGCGCACCTTTTACAAAAAGTGTTAACTAGTCGAAAATTAAGGAGTAAGTCATGTTTCCAAAAGAATTTTTTATCCTTCCTGAAGAATTATTTCGCTTGGGTAGTTCAAGCAATTCTAAACTTTCAAATGTTCGAGCAAGAGATATAGATACAGTTGAAATTAATGGAATCACTGTCATAGTTGCAAACGGGAAGGGTGTAAGTGTATTTGACAAAGTAGGCATTAACGAATCGCCGATGACCGGTTGGGTTTGGCGTTTTCCTCCAAATACTCAGCCCCCCGTTGGATTAAAGCTGGTACAAGATAAAGCACATCATTTTTGCATAGCACCAATTCACAATATCCCAGTTGATAAATATAAAGGGTTACTCGAAGAAATGGCTTTTAAAGCTACTCGTATATTTAAGAAAGAAGGTAAAGCAGTATGAGCAGATTCCATTTAGATTTAGCATCATCCGAATTAAAAATTATTCTTGAAGCGCTCACCGAATTGGAGGGTCGCATGGATGATATATGTGCGAATTCTAGTGACGAAGATGAAATTGCAGACATAGGTAACGATTTAATCGAATTGCGGCTGCTTTTAAAATCAATGAAAGAAAAAGCAGTTAATCAATACGGTAGTAATATCATTAACTTTTCGCGTGAGTTGCTATAAGTTTAACAAAGCCATTATGTATCATTTCAGCGTTGTTTTTTTAACTGTGGCTTTAGGTTTTGCTGCTCTAAGCATTCCACTGGACCACAACTTAAATACTGCTGGGCGCGCCTAGTTGGGTGTGGCTAGCCACCTAGCTCTGTATTATGAATCTATGAATCAATACATAAATCCATATTTCAATATAAAAATCGATTTCCCTGATACATGGGGTTTTCGCTATTGGGGTAACAGAAAAAATATACCAAAGTTCCCAGAGCGGTATCCGACTGCCCATGACGATATGCCCACTGAATCAAGTAGCGAAAAAGAATTACTGTGTGCACGTTCCCGTATTCGTAGAAATTCCATGTCTGGCACAAGGTTTGATGTAATTTCGCTGTATCGTCCAAACGGTTTTTCATTGCTGGAGCATAGGGTTCAGTTTGAATCTGATTTAAAAAGAGAATTTCAGATACTTTCAATTGATGGAATTGAAATACAGTCGTTGTTTATGGAAGAGCAAGGTGATGGTTTTATTTGGTATTCTAAACTTTACTGCTGGAAATATAATGAAAATATTTGGCTTTTTTGTGGAATCGCAAGCGATGCTATAGAAGGTTTTGATGAGGCTCAGAAAATTGTAGGGCAAGTAATCAACATTTAATATTAACAAATTTTAATTTCACGCAGCCGCTGTACTTCTCTCTACTTTCCCACAAAAACAAAGCGGCCATTGGCCGCTTTGTTTTTTATTCAATATGTTTACCACACAACTCCTGCATTCGATAAAACACATCGACCAATCCCGAAGATGCGCTTACCGGCAATTCAATACTGTTAGTAATATTCAAAAACAAACATTCCAGCAAACTAATTTGGCTTTGTAATTGGTAGGCACTTTCTTTCGCTTGGTCGTCGCGAATTTTTTGACCGAGGCTTTCCAAGTGCTCGCCATCAGGTGCGTGGATTTCAATGATGTCTGATTGATAAAGTGTGTATTGAGATTGGCTGAGCGTAATAATTGTGGGGTCAATGTTGCTGATTTTGTTTGACGCTGGTGCGTCATGAGAGGAAAAGTTATCCATAGTAGAACCTCAATGATTGGGATATTGAATTCCACCACCACGAGTTGAGATTCATGGAGGCGGACTGAACGGGGTTCTCAACACCGGCCCAAATCAACCCGGCCCACCCGAAGGTGGCCCCGCTCAGCCGCCATAGCAAAAAGGCAAAGCTGTACGAGGACGCAAAACGCAAGCGTTTTGTGCCGACTTGGAAAACGGGGTTGAGAACCCGACAGCGGATTTTGCCGCTGTAGCGACAGGGTAGGGGAAGGGGTTTTGACTGTCAACGAGCAATCTTTGAAAGGTGTGTGTCTTTTGCTAGAAATTAAATTGTTCGAGCTATATAGTTGGTGTTGTTTGAGCAACCTCGTTCCAAAGCTCCAGCTTTGGAACGCATATACTAATTAAAAATATACGCATGCAAGCTAGAATTTCTGAGTGACAAAAATTCAGTGTAAGAGTTTTAAATAGTCGTATTATTTTTTTTGATTTTTTGTGGGGAGCAATGCATCCCCAAGCTGGGACGAGAAATTTTATGACCACTTATACAATATCAAAATTACGCCAATCATTTGTTGAGACACACTTTCTCGGGTGGTCATTGAAGAAGCCAGGCGATTTTATTCCGGATAAGTCTTTATTTGAGAAGTTATGCCATCCTGCTGAGCTTCATTATTTAGCTTATATCTATAATTGGGATGACGGTTCTCTTGTACTTGAATGGATACTCGAAAGCAACCTATGCACAAAATCTACTGCGAATTTCCTTTTTTGGCGTGCCGGACCTGACTACTATTTAAAATGTGATTTGGATGATTTGAATACTTGTGATTCATACAACCTTGATGGTTTTCGTGTTATTAGGAAAGTAATGGAAAAGTATAGGCTGAATAATTTTAGTGAGTACGCAATAGAATTTGATCCGGCTGGGGAAATTGAATCTATATTAACCAAAGAGCCAAAGTGGAAAATTCCGCAAGACATGTACAGTTTTATTCCTGGCGTTGTTGTTGAACTTGAATAGTAGAGGTAAATAAATTTACGTATACAGGCGATCAAGCATCGGTCGGAATTTTTAAGTCGCGATTTTCTGGTTTTCTGCGCAAAAGTATTTTACAAAAGCGTAACATAAAACTTCCACTGAAATTACTATTTACAATAAAACCAGAGGTGTTCTTTGAGACAATTAACTCCACGGGATAAAAGTGATATTAACGAATTCAAGCTGACTACAGGATCTGAATTAGTTTGCTTGGATCGTTACTTGTCAGAAGAATGGGAGTGGCATGAGCTCTGGGATTATAATTTTGATCGCGCGGTCCTTCCGTCAACAAAATGCAAATGTAGATTTGAAGGAGTTAGAGCATCACTTCGGCGAAAAGGCTACCCTAGAAGTATTCACGATTTGGAACAGATTGGTTTTCATTTTACACCCATAGGAGAAAGAAGCAGTTGGTATGAAGACGCATGTTTTCAATGCTCATGCGGTCAAAAATGGAAAGAAGTGTTTGTCGAGGCGATGCAGTACAGCGGTAATCATGCGCGCCCTATAGATGATTATGAGTAGGGCAATGTCATTTTAAAAAGTAAATCAGGTGGCTACTTCATTCAACTCCAGGCATTACAAAAATTATAAAATTAAAATACACCACTTGGGGCCAATGCTCGTAACGGCGTTAAACATTGTGTATTAATTTTTTTATTTTAAGAATTTATTGGTGTTACACATTCCCAAGCTGGAGCTTGGGGGCGAGAAAGACGAACCTCCCCTGGCCGGGCGCCCCAGCCCTCCCTTGAAAAGGGAGGGGGTTGATACTCACTTTGAAATTGGCTTTGGTGTGGTCAGGGTGATTTTATTGGAAATCTTTTTAAGAATAAAACATGGAAAATCATTAAACGCTGCTCCTAACTGCGCGACACGTTCCCCCAAATTTTAGACGGCAGCCTGCGCCCCCAGATCAAATAAATATTGCCACGGATAAATCCCGCGCTCATGGCCATCGCTAAAAATAAATTGTAAGCCTTGACTGAGATTATTTATTTTTTGCAATTGCAAGTCAGCAACAATTAATGAAATTTTCCCGCTGGTTTGATTCGCACGGCAAGTTGCGCAGCGGCAAGCGGCGCGCAGCTGATGATAATTGAGGGCGTGTTCTTCGCCGCTTTGCCAGTGGATAATCAGCTGCTGATGTTGACGAGCGTTATGTAATTTGATGGGTGGATTTATCACGCTATACGCCCACTTAGTTGTACCAGTGCGATGCGTACTGCTTTGCGCACTTCCGGGTCTGCATCCTGTTCGGCATTGCGTAGTGCTAGTAATGCGTGGTGATCGCCGAGTTCGCCGAGTGCTAACGCGGCTTCTTTGCGTAAGTTGCTGATGCTGTGGCTGAGTAATGTGATCAGCGCGGCATTAGCAGGATTGAATCGTAATTTTCCGAGTGCGCGTACGGCTTGCAGGCGCACCTGCCAATAGTTATCACCCAGTGCCAAAATTAATTCGCTGCCTGCGTCTTTAAAACCTAATTTGCCGAGCGTTGCGGCAGCTTCTTCGCGCACTTGCCATTGGCTGTCTTGTAGCGCGCGATAAAGCGCTGGCAATAATTGCGGGTTGGCGGAAAAACCTAATGCACCTGTGGCGGCACGGCGTACATCCACATCGGGATCGCCGCTGGCAAGTTTGGCCAATTCAGTCAGCGCAGGTTTATGTTTTAGCCAAGCCAATACGCCGACTGCTTCGCGACGTACTCTCGCATCGGTATGGTTCAACGCATGCAACGCAGGCTCTGCACTTTCTGGCAAACGTAATTCACGGAGTGCGCGTAATGCTCGGCGCCCCACGCTGGAATCGGCATGCGTCACCCAAGGCAGAATACTCAAACCTGATGCTGGTATTTTGAGTTGGGTAAGGCTTTCTGCCGCGGCCTCGCGGACGTTTTGTTTTTCATCCGTTAAGGCGTGGCAAAGTGCTGCTATCACATCGCTTTCTTCCCACGCGGCCAACAAGCGGGCTGCTTCTTCGCGCACTTGGTCGTTATTATCTTCCAGCAAACTGTTGGTTAACCAGGGCAAAGCTTCCGGTTCTTCGAGGTCCGCGAGGTCGATCAGTGCAATGCGTCGCACTGCGGCGTCGCTGTCGTGCAGGCGCGGCTGAAGTGCAATTATGTCCGGGTTTTCAGTAACATTTTGGGTCATGTTAGTCTCGCGATTTGTTAGAGCTGTTGATCAAGTTTTTGTGTAGATTTTTTTTGAAGCATGATGTTTAAGAGCATGGTTTTTAAAAACATGTTTTGTAGATGCATCATTTATAGAAAGCATTCTTAGCTCACTTCACAGCGCAGGCGTGGTTGCGCATCTTCTGGTAAACCCAATGGCGATAGTCGTGGCAGTTGACGACCTTCCTCATGATTCAGTAATTCCAGGCAATGACGTTTGAGCTGCATAAATGCCGCAGTGGTAACTAGCTCTGTGCGCCTTGGTCGGGGGAAATTTACTCGCAAGTCTTCAATGATTCGGCCTGGACGGGGGCTCATTACCAAAATGCGATCGGCAAGGAACAGGGCTTCATCAATATCGTGGGTAACAAAAACTACGGTAGTGCGAATGCGACCCCAGATACTGAGTAACAGCTCCTGCATTTTCATGCGGGTCTGGGCATCCAGCGCGCCGAAGGGTTCATCCATTAACAGCAGGCGGGGTTTGTTAATCAGTACGCGCGCAATTTCTACGCGTTGTTGCATCCCGCCCGAAAGCTGGCTTGGCCAGCGTTTAGCGGAGTCTTCAAGCCCCACGAGCTTTAGCATTTCACTCGCCTGAGCCAAGCGTTCTTGTTTGCCCATACCACGCATTTTCAAACCAAAGGCGACGTTGTCCAGTGTGCTTCGCCACGGGAAAAGCGTGTGATGTTGAAACACCATGCCGCGTTCTGGCGATGGTCCGTTAATGGTTTGACCATCGAGTTTCAGGTGGCCGCTACTGGGCGTAATGTGGCCGGCAAGTGCACCGAGGAGCGTGGATTTACCGCAGCCCGACGGCCCTAAAATGCAGACAAATTCACCGGGTGCTATGGCGAAATCCACCGCTTGCACTGCTTCAAAAACGGCTTTGCCTTGGCCGAGGTGGATAGAAATTTGTTCTGCTGTAATTTTTCCAAAGCGTGCGCTAGCCGAGGTGGAACAGGCCGTTATGGAATCAGGCACAGTGTCGACGGATGCTGTGGAAGTAAATGTTGCGGAACCAGCTGCCGGGGACTCAGCCGCTAAGGAATCAGGCGCTTCGTAAAGGTTCATCGGGTTTTTCCTTGCAAGCGATACCAGGGAGTTAATAAATTGCCGAAGCGTTTGATCAGCCAACTGCTGCCCATGCCGAGGAGGCCAATAAGCAACATGCCCACGACTATGTCGGCGTAGTTTTGAATCACATAGGACGCCCAGGTGTAGTAGCCGATACCCCATTGCCCCGAAATCATTTCCGCCGTCACCAGACAAAACCACGAGGTGCCCATGCCAATGGATAACCCGGTGATAATACTGGGAGTCGCGCCGGGCAGAATCACCTCGCGCAGAATCGCACTGGGCGATGCACCTAGACTACGGGCCGAAGCAATTAGGCGTGGGTCTACCGCTTCCACACCGTGAACTGTGTTGAGCAAAATAGGAAAGAGTGCGCCGGTAAAGGTGATGAATATCATTGACGCTTCTGATGATGGAAACATCAAAATCGCCAGTGGAATCCACGCGACTGCCGGAATAGGGCGCAGTAATTCCAGCGGCGGCATCAACACATTTTCTGCGCGATTTGAGCGGCCAATGGCTAAGCCTAAACCAATCCCGACCAACGCTGCGGCGAGATAACCGTTGAAAACGCGGGTCAAGCTACTGCTGAGGTGAGGCCAGAGTGCATTGGAAGAAATTAAATTCCATGCTGCATCCATCACCGCCCCCGGTGTTGGCACATTGCTAAAAGTCACCAAGCCAAGGTCCCATCGCTGAGTGCTCGCGATTTGCCAGAATAGAAAGCACGCGCTTATCGAAGCCAATTGCAATGCGAGGCTTTGCCATTGTGCGAGTGAAATTCTGTCGGGTCGCGTTAGCTTTGCAGGCTGTTCTAGCGTGACAGGCTGGGCTGCTTTTAGCTGCGCCATAAGACTGCTCCTTAAAGGCGAATTGCGCCGAAATTATGGACTTTGCCTGAGTTGGTTTTGGCAAAGGCTTCAGCTTGATCTTTTAATAAAAAAGCATCGATTTGGCCCTGTGCGCTTTCAACAAACCAGGCTTGGTTGGCGAGTAATTTAATTCCGCTGTCGGAGGCCTGGGTGAAAATAGCGCGAATATCAGTACCTGCTGTTTCCAATTCTTTTACCACTTTTAAGGCGTCTTTGAAGGAAGCGTAGTGACGTACCAGTGGTTCGCCGCGCACCCAAATTTGTGCGAGATGTTTGAAATCCGTAATGGGTTTACCTGAAATAGCATCTTTGGCGTTAAGTGGTAAAGGTGCGTAATTGGCCAAAGCATTTTTATAATTCAAATTGGATTGTTTGAAAGCTTCGCGAATATATTTGTCGTTAACAAATTTATCAGTATTCAAACCCTGGTCGGTTTTTTTCAAAAATTTGAGCGTGTCAATCGCGGTGGCGAGTGCTTGGCGATATTCCGGTTTCCAGCTCAGGTCACGCGTTTGCAAACCGAGTGGGCCGTGAAATAAATAATTCACTTCAGCATCAATACCCGTCACTTTCTCAATTAATTCGCTGTATTTTTCCGGTTCAGCGGCAATCAAACTATCGGCTTCAAGTGCTGCACGCAAATAGGCAACAACAATTTCCGGGTATTTTTCGGCGTAAGCAGAATCTACCAAAGTGCCGTGAAAAGTCGGTGCGTTGGCTTGCGAGCCATCGTAAATTTTGCGTGCGAAACCGCGATTGGGAAAGAGTTCGGCAAAGGGAACAAAATCCGCATGTGCTTCGATGCGATTACTTTTCAGCGCTGAACCGGCAATTTCCGGGGCTTGTGCAATGATGTGAACATCGTTATCCAAATCCCAGCCTTGCGCTTTAACGGCGCGCAGCAACATACCATGCGCGGTCGATGCAAAAGGTACAGAAATAGTTTTACCTTTTAATTCGCTAATGGATTGCACCGGCGAAGCAGCGGGAACCACTATGCCATTGCCACTGCCTTTGATGCTGCCGGAAAGTACGCTGAGAAAGATACTGTGTTTGCCGGCGGTTTCATGGGCAACGCCGTTAAATGCGCCGGGGAAATCGGCCATAGCGCCAAAGTCCAATTTGCCTGCAACCATTTCATTGGTTAGCGGCGCTCCGCTGGTAAAGTTTTTCCATTGGATATCGTAGGTAACATCTTTGTACTTGCCATCTTTTGGTAAATATTTTTCGAGCAATTTTAATTCGCGAATTAATAAACCACCGGTTGCGCAATTAATGGTGGTGTCCTGGGTGCCGAGTGCAACACGAATAGTTTCTGCGTAGCTATTGATGCTGGCAAAACTCGCAGTGACTATCGCGAGACTGGTGAATAACATTTTAAAGCTCATGGTCTTCCTCTCTTCATTTCTGAATTTTTTTTGGTCGTCAACGCCTTTGGTAAAGGTGGGCAACGAGAGGTTTTTCTTTTTTAGTGCATCCAGTTTTGGGTAGCGAATTTTTTAAAATATTTTTATGGGGTACTGATGAGCTTGCAGCAAAGAATATTGTTTGATTTAAAACCGTATGAGGCATGGATGCCGATTCGAGCCTACAGGGAGGTATTTACGGCGAGTTTTAAATTAAACAATATTCTTTGCTTACGCCTTTACTAATAAGTAAGCCCTTCATATTTTCAGTTAACGTAATAAATAAGGTATTTCTACCTTCACCGCACCTGTCGGGCAATCAGCTTCACAGGGCATGCAATACCAGCACTCATCAAATTGCATATAAGCCTTTTGCGTGACCGGATTGATTGCCAATAAGTCCATAGGGCAAACCTCCACGCAAACGGTGCAGCCTTTATGCGCGATACATTTATCCTCATCCACTGTAACCGGTGCATTGCTGCGAAAAAAAATATCCTGGGCTTGCTGGGACATAGAGTCTCCTGTTTTTTTGCAAACGTTTTAAATCTGTTTAGGTACATCTGTTTAAGTTACATGCTGTTAAGCATTTGCAACTTTCAATCGCAGGCGGTTGTAAGCACTTTGTTCTTGTTCATTGAGCGAAATTAAATAAGGCTCTATTTCGTATTTCACGCTGATCATATTGCCGTATTTATCTTTCTTGAGATGGCAATGGCAAAACCATTCAGCATCGTTACGTTGCGGATAGTCCACGCGATAGTGATACAAACCCCAACGACTCTCTTTGCGAAACAGTGACGCGCGCGCCGCCATTTCGGCGCAATCGCGAATCATGCTAACTTCCATAGTCCGCATTAATTCGTGGGCATTATTCGCTTTGATTTGCTCGATATCGGTCGCAATGGCTGCAAAACGTTGCAAACCAATTTCCATTTTTTTGGTCACTTTCGGCGGCTGCAAATAATCATTCACAAAGCGCCGCAACTTATATTCAACTTGATTCGGCGGCAGACCTTCTTCGCGCAATAGCGGAGCATAAACTCGCGCTTTCTCGGTTTCGATTTGCGCCTTATCCACTGCAGAAAATTCGCGCTCTGCCACATAATCCGCCGCATTAATCCCAGCAAACCAACCGTAAGTAAATGCGCCCAACATATAATTGTGTGGCACCGCCGCCATATCGCCCGCTGCATACAAACCTTTTACAGATGTTTCCGCTTTTTCATTCACCCACACACCGGAAGCACTGTGACCAGAACAAAAACCAATTTCGGAAATATGCATCTCCACCATTTGCTCGCGATAATCAGTGCCGCGATTCGCATGAAATTGCCCGCGACTTGGGCGCTCATTGCTGTGCAAAATAGTTTCAATGGTTTGAATCGTTTCTTCCGCTAAATGTGTTAGCTTTAAAAATACCGGGCCATTACCGCCCTGGAGTTCCTGATAAAACTCCCACATCATTTGCCCGCTCCAGTAATCGCATTCGATAAAGCGTTCACCTTTATTATTGGCGGTGTAACCACCTAAAGGACCAGTGACGTAAGCACAAGCGGGCCCGTTGTAATCTTTAATTAATGGATTAATTTGAAAGCATTCCAGATTGGCCAACTCTGCACCTGCATGATATGCCATGGCATAACCATCACCTGCGTTAGTGGGGTTTTCGTAAGTACCCATCAAATAACCCGATGCCGGTAAGCCAAGGCGACCCGCAGCGCCGCAGCAAAGAATCACCGCTTTTGCGCGCACAATATGAAAATCTGCGGTGCGGCAATCAAACCCCATAACACCACACACGGCACCTTCTGCATCGGTAAGCAAACGTGTACTGACGAGGCGATTAGTAATAGAAATTTTTGCACGCTTTAATTGGCGGTAAAGAACTTTTTTAATATTGTGACCTTCGGGCATGGGCAAAACATACGAGCCCATGTGATGCACTTTTTTTACGGCGTAATCACCGGTCTCATCTTTTTCAAACTTCACGCCCCAGCGATCAAGCTGCTCGATGGTGGCAAAGCTGTGTTGTGCGTATGCGTAAACCGTTGCCTGATTAACCACGCCGTCATTGGCAATCGTAATTTCTTTAGTGTATTGCTCGGGTGTTGCGTGGCCGGGAATCACGGCATTGTTTAACCCATCCATTCCCATGCTGATAGCACCGGAGCGTTTTACGTTAGCTTTGTCGATTAATAAAATTCGCAACTGCGGATTGCGTTCTTTGGCTTTAATTGCAGCCATAGGGCCGGCAGTGCCGCCGCCAACAACAACAATGTCGTATTCCTGTTCCAGCGTTTTAACAGAATCAAAATCAAATGCAGCAGTGTTCATTGTGATGACTCCTGCGAGCGCTGGCTGCTAGTGCTTTGCCGATCAATACGCAAACGGTATTGGAATGCATCGCCCCGATAATAGAGATATTCAAAATCCAGAGGCGTGCCATCGGCAGCATGGGTCAAACGTTCAATGCGCATAATCGGTGAACCTTTTTCAACGTGTAATGCTTGGATAAGATCTGTTTCTGCGAGTACGGCATCTATGGCTAAATCCGCGTGACCAAGTGCAATACCACAATCGTTTTCGATGATAAGAAAAATATCGCGTGTGACTAAGTCCGCTTTTTCCAGTTGCTCGCCCAAACTTTTTGGTAGATAAGTAATTTCCAGTGAAACCGGCTCACGATTAATTAAGCGCACGCGTTTAATTTCCGCAACCTGCGCTCCCTCAGAAATTTGCAAACGTGCTGCGATTAATGAATCAGCAGCAATAAATTTAAAACTTAACAACTGATTAATAACGTCATAACCCAGCTGCGACATAGCTTCGGCCAGGCCTTGCAAAGTGCTTACATTTTGAAATGCTTTGGGTTTTGCAACAAAAGTACCCTTGCCGTGAATCTTAAAAATCAATTCCTCTTTTTGCAGGTCATTCAGTGCCTGACGCACAGTGATGCGACTGACTTTGTATATTTTCCCCAATTCACTTTCTGATGGCATCTGACTGTGAGATGCATAACTGCCATCTAAAATACGCGTGCGCAGCAACTCTTTTAATTGGCTATAGAGTGGTACTGGAGAAAATGGCACAAGCTTTTGATGTGTATTCATTAGGTACTCGACATTTAAAAATCATGCTTAAAGTTGTGCGCGTCAGGACTTGTTATAACAAGTTGGAAGGGAGTCTATAGCGAGCTTTACGACCTACAAAATATTTTATTTTTCTAAGGTTATTACAAAATTTTATTTTTGATGGCTATAGCAATCAATTGTTGTCTATAGCCATTGGCGATCGCTGAAGTGAGTTTTAGAAAAATATTTGACAAATAAGAGCAGGTTACAAATATTAGCGGTCGTTTTATTTTTTCCTTAATGTCCCTGCTTTTTTGTACGATTATCATTCAAATAGATATTTTCGTTTTGATAATTTAAGTGCCACAACTTTAATGAAAGGTTTTGTAAACTGCCGCTAAAGTTTTTTATTATGCTGCACCTTTGCTTGATGGCATGATTTTTGTAACTAATTATGTGAAAGGGCAATATTTGTGTAGTAAGAATGTAATACAAGGTTGTTAAGCTTCATGGCGGTGCAGAGTTACAATTAATTGCACAATTTATTTTCAGTTTATAACTTTTACAGGTGACTATATGCTTACTATTATCGGTGGTGTTACCCCTACTAAATTTGAAAGATATTTTATTTATCTGGTAGATTTAGTGGTAGCTGTAGCCATAGTGTCCATGACAGTAGTTGCGGTTTATCAAGTGAATATGGGAATGATTTAATCCTGAAATTGAGCTTTGTGTATCGCTAACGTTTGTTTAAAGTTTGTTTTAACGGTAGCTTTATAATGAAATATCGCTCGGTTTAAAAAATGTAAATTAATTTTAAAATATTTTTTGAAATCTCACCTGGTGGTTTTCTGAGAAAGTAAAATAATTATTTTGGAATGGAAAATATCGCGGAATCGATTGGTCCACCTATTTTTGCCGACACAGGCTCGGTTAATATTGCGCCTGCAGAACCATCGGCTGATAGAATTCGCGTGTGGCCGAATATAGGTTTACGTTGGGCGGTGGATGGATAATTTCCATTTGCGGCGATGAAGATGCACATCTCTTGGCCTTACACCAATTGCGCGGTCATGTACGCATCGGGAAGGCAGGCAAGCGTGATGCCGTTAAATATTTTGATATTGTAATTGCTGATGTCCTTTCGCCAGTTGTAGAGCTCGGGGTCAAATCTTCGCGGGGCCGCCAGAGTTCGTTTACCCTCTTCACCCGTAGCAACGTCATACGTTAAGCCACCGTAAATTATTTGTGTGTTGGTACTGGATTCGATGCGTGCCTTACACTGAGTCTCAGGTTGCATCAGTTCAGAATTAATAGTGGAGCGTGCAATTTTTTTATAAAAGGATTTGCCATCACTAATGTAGGTATTCCGTTCAAGCGCAAAATTACCTGGCACAGTAACAAACGGCTCTATAGGTAAATGACGACTTTGTGCTACTACCACGCAAGCATCATAGACAGCTTTCACTAACGCAAAATATCTACCAACATCCTCTGGTCGAGTTTCCGTGACCAACTCATAGCTTGGGCCTGCTACGGCACCTGGTAATGCTGACGTTGAGCCTGCCAGCTGAATATTTCCGCTTCTGTCACAGCCAGCTAACAGTAGGGCGAAAGCTGCAACAACATATCTTGCACTGAAATATTGATGAGCGAATTGCATAGATTACTCCTTTAAATAAATTATTTATTTAAAAGCCGGGAGATAAATATGCGGAGGGAACTATTATCCCGCTATTTCGTATATGCCGAGGTGATCGCGTCGCTTCAATTATTCTTAGATTGTGTGGCGGCGACATGATTTCGCTGCCACTTCATAGCATCCATACAAATAAATATCTATCCTTGAATTTTTTCGCCTAACTTACGTTTGCTGCGCGATTGTTATCAGCGTTAAATAAAAAGCTTTACGGATGGTAACCGTGTTTTTTTGCGGGTGTCGTCAGGTATTTTCGTTAAAAATAAATAATGGATATCATAAAATATAAAATGTTGTGTGGTCATTAGTATGAAAGATATTAAGACGACATAATTTTTTTTATAAAAATAAATTGCATGAAATTAATTATAGCGAAATATGAATAGCCATGAAAATCGCCGCTTCTGGTGCCGTGGTGACGCATCGAAGGGTGTTGGTGCACAGGGGCATCTGTTGGCGCTGTTGTTTGTGTAAATGTGTTTTATGAATCTTTAGTCATTAAGTTAATTCAAGGTGCTGCGTAGATTAAAGTAAGCATGTTGAGCCATTCCGCCAAGCCGTAGGTTGGCGCTAAGCTTGCGCAGCCCAACACTTTCACATTTGAGATTGATAAATAAAATTTTAAAAAATACACGTTCTTATTTGCGGTTGTTACTGCCAGATCGTCATGTTGGGCTTCGCTGGCTCAGCCAGGCGTGACCCGGCCCAACCTACGGCATTAAGAAGTTAACATCATTAAATTTGATCAGATGCAATTTAACTTTAAATCAAGTCCATTTAACGAATAACTAGAAATAAGCGCGTCAATGATTTACTGTAGTTAAGCAATCCTCCAGTGCGCAGTTATAACAGGTTGTATTTTCAGCTTGAGTGGTGGCATGCTTTGAGGTTACAAAAGTCTGCAATTAAATACACTTTCAAGAATGCATAATAATGAAAATTATCTTATTGCCAGGTATGGATGGAACGGGTTTGCTGTTTAAGCCGTTGCTTCCTTTGCTTTCTATTCCACAAGAAGTAATCCCATTTAATTCCGCACCGCATCAAACTTACGAATCAATATATGCCTATGTGAAAGCGCAGCTCCCGAATGAAGAGTTTTATCTGTTGGCGGAATCTTTTTCTGGTCCCATTGCCGCTCGGCTTGCATCTGAAAATATACAGTATTTAAAGGGAATTATTTTCGTGGCAACTTTTCTTTCTTGCCCGTCAAGGCCACTTGTCTCGTTTGCTAGGAAATTATCTTTAAAGAAACTGCTGAAAATACCTTTCTCTTCATTTTTTATTCGAAAATTTCTTATTGGATCAAGATTCCCTTTGGAGTTACTTTATAAAGCAATATCCGAAGTCACAGAGTTTGAATTTAAAAATAGGCTTTCTGCGCTAGAAAGCCTAAATGAAAAACCGGTGAAAATTAAGTCAAATATTCCAGTACTTTATCTTTATGCTGAAAATGATTACCTTGTTTCCGAAAATCATATTAGTGAATTTGTTTCACTGTTTGCCAATGTTTTGGTTTGCCACGTTAAAGGTACGCATTTTTTACTGCAGTCAAATCCGGAAGGCTGTGCGAAGCAGATCAATGATTTTATAAGTACATAACAACTTGATCGCAAACACTTTGTGTTTTTCCTGCCGGTGCGCTGAGCGAGTAGGTTAGTAATCGTGCGCACTCCAACATTTGTGAATTATTAAATTCACGCAATGGAAATGTATATTTTTTAATTAATTGCTGAGTTAATTTTTATTTAGCCGATAGATAGTCATGTTGGGGTGCAGCATTCGCTAGCTCACGCTTTACCCACAACTTGCCTATCAAAAAATTTGGGCAGCTTAAGTGATTTTTTAAGCTTTTATTCTTTTTTCAATAATGATTACCTCTAGTTTTTTCCAGTGATCTTTAATATAGGATTTAAAGCCGAAATTCTCAAATGGCTTTAAGAATCCTGTGAGGGGTTCATGTTTAGTTCGAATGTTGTTTCGAATATTATTGACTAGCCATTCTTCGTCAAAACCTGCCCACTCACCAGCCACACTCAATAAATTTGCGGAGCATGTGGGTGCAACTTCGCTTTCCAAAATTTCTTTTAGTTCTGCTAATGTGTAGGTTGATTCCGAACATACGCGTGCAATATAGTCGTAACTTAGTGACACATCTGTATCAAGAAATAGATCGGATAACGCCACCCAGACGACGGCTCTTCTCTCCAAACTTTCTTCATCAAACGATAACATTCAATTTCCTATGCGCTTTTAGGCATTTATCTTTTGCCAATACCCAACATCAACCCACTGACCAAATTTACGTCCGACTTCGGAAAAGTGCGCAACTTTTTTAAAGCCAAAATGCTCATGAAGTTTTTCACTGCTTTCATTCGGTAGCGCTATGCACCCAAGAACAGCATGGCAGTTTTTTTGTTGTAGAAATTCCAGTAGCCCAGAGTAAAGTGCTTTTCCATAGCCTTTTCGTGATAAGCCATTTTCTATATACACGGTAGCTTCTGCTGTGTTTTTATAAGCGCTGCGTTCTTTCCACTTTGATGCGTAGGCGTAACCAACAATTTTTCCTTCAGCTTCACATACCAGCCATGGATAAAGCTTTGTATAAGCTTTTATGCGGGTCGACATTTCCGACGTAGTTAGAGGTATTTCTTCAAAGGTAATGACTGTATTGTTGATATAGTAATTATAAATTTCACATATTTTTTCTACATCTCTCGGCTCACAACTGCGAATATTCATTGTTTCTCCTTTGCCTAAGCTTGAACCCAGTGGCTTGGTGCCCTATCAGTTTTAAGTTGTTGTTCCAAAGTGCAATTGTCGGTTTAATATCTTTTTACATCTATTTAAATATCTTTTTTCAGAAATGTTTGCTGACCTCTTTAAAACTTTACCGGTTCGCCATACCCGGTCAGCTCTAAATATCCCCGACCCAGTAATTTTCCCGCATCATCCAATGCTTCAACTGCTCCCTCCCAATACAATAAACCTACGCTACCACGGGCATCATTTTCTTGATCGTCCATCAGCGGCCGAATAACAATTTCTTGCGGACCAATTTTCACTCGCCACGCAATAGGGTAAGTAACGCCGGTGCGCGGTGAGCGCCATTGTCGCAGGGGTATCCAGGTAATTTCTTCTGCGGAAAAAGTGTGCGTCTTGTCGGAGCGCCGAGAGGTTGCGCCTGCCCAGCGTTGTTTATTTTGGGCATCGCGCATGCGAAATGCCATGAGTGCATCGCCGTTTTCCATGTTGATGCCTATCCAATCCCAGCCAACACTTTGCTTATCGTAATAGGCATTGGACCACTCATGGTCGAACCAGGCTTGGCCAGTTACTGCGGTTTTTGTGCCGCGAATGGCAATGGTGCCGCCTACTTTCAGTTGCGGCATGCTGTAGTAATAACTTGCTGATGATGGGTCTGAGCCCTTGCGGCTATAACCTTGTTCGCCTTGCAGCAATACAGGTTGAGTAGATTGAAGGTTGAGTGAAAGGGTGAAATCCTCCGCTGTGATTTGCGCAACCAGAGTAGGTCCCTCGGCGCGCAGTGACCAATCGTTGATAAACACATTCATTGTCCCTTGTTCTGCTTCTGCTAAACCAAAGCCCGCGCGTGCAGTGCGTTCTCCACGCAGTAAACGTTTTTCTGCAGGATCGCTCAATGCTGCGTGGGCGAAAAGAATCTGGCGCGGCGAAAAAGCGGAAGGATTGCTATCTGCAGATCCGTTGCGTGAGCGAAAAAATGTGACCTGGAAGCCACGCCTATTTCCGCTGGTATCTTGTAGCCAGCCCGTTAGATACCACCACTCGGTAGTGAATTCAGGATGGCTGCCACCGTCACGCGGGAATTCAATGTGATATCCCGGTATTATTTTGGAGTGTGGTGTTACTTGCGGGGAGTTAGACACTAGCGAGGCGAGTGGTAAAGAGTCAGCTGGCGGAACGCCGAGAGCGGCGGCAGCGAAACCATAGATTGCAATTGCAGCAAAGAACGCACGATTTAATTTCATTACCAATCCTCCTTTACTGCACGGGCGACATCATCATTCATCGCGCTACGGCCGCTCCACAGTGCGGTGAATGCGGACGCCAGGGGAACCAAAAGGGCGAGCGAAATTAATATCGTCCAGGGTATATGTAAATCCATGGTCCAGTGGAATGATTGTGGCGTGACAACAAGAATCATCACTGCGCTGATGACACAGCCCACCAGCAACCCGGATAAAACGCCCAGTGTGCCCAGGCATAAACCTTCGATACTCAGTACCCAGCCAATTTGTCCACGGGTAAAACCCAGGTGTCGCAACATGCCGAACTCAGCGCGGCGGGCGAGCACTTGTGCACTAGCGTTAACGCCTATGCCGAATAAACCAATCAACACCGACACCGCCAGCAACAAATAGACAATGCCAAATGCGGAGTCGAACCCCTTTAAGATTTTTTCCCGACTTTCGCCGGGCAGGGTGATATCTATCTCGGAGCCTTTGCCAATTCGCTCGCGCACCAGGCTGATCACAGTTTCTACGGACGTGTTTGGTTTAAGCCACAAGGCCAGCGAGTTGACCTGGTCGTCGCGAGATAATTCTACATATTGTCGATAGTCCATTTGGAAGCTGGGAATTGGCAGATACGCACGATAAACACCACGCACCGAACCGACTATATCGCGTCCGGCCAAGTGGAAATGTAATTCGCTATGGATGGTTAATTGCTCGCGATCAGCCAGGGAAACAGAAATCCAAATTGGCACTGTGTCCCTGGGGATGGGGCCTTCAACTGCTTCCTCCAACTCAAGTGTAGCGCCGGGGTTGTCGAGATCTATGGAGCGCGCCAGCAACATTACGGGCATGGGGTTATTTTCTAATAAAAGCGAAATCGATCTGCCAGGGGTCATGCGCTCAATGCCAGGGATAGACGCTATAGCATTGACAGTGCTTGTATCTAAGTAAGATGCGAGTTGCGCATCGGTCTGAACGTAGATGTCGGCCGGATAAGTGCGCTCAAGTAATTCAGCGACTGAGCCACGTAAGGACGCGCCCATGATACTCATGGCTACCATTAGACTCACACTTACCAGCATGGTGGCAACGCTAGTGGTCGCGGTATGTGCAACACCACGTAATTGTGCGACGGCAGTTTGATATGTGACAAAGGATCGCGTTGGTAATAATGAGAGCGAGAAGCGCGTAAAGCCCGGAATTAAAAGTACAGAGCCAAACAAAATAAATGCAATGGCGGTGTAACCCAACAAGGGTAAATTGAACAAAGGCGGAGCAAATAATAAGGGTATCGCGAGTGCCCAAAGCAATAGGGCGTAGTATGCATGCCCTCGACTGTTAGCTTGCTCGACATTGCCTGCTTTTAACGCTTGCGATGTAGGAATGCGCGCTGCCGCCAAGGCCGGCGCGATAGATCCAGCGATGGAAACAGCCATACCCAGTAATGCAAAGCCGCAGAGTTCCAGTGGAGCAACCTGCACTTGCGTTGCAGTGCTGTCGGGCATTGTTTGCAAACCGACTCGCGCTAAAACGATCCCCAGCATCACGCCTGCTATAGCACCTATAGCCCCCAGTATCCCGCCGGTTAACATCACTGACGTCATCTGTTCTCTAGCCGTCACACCCAATGCATGCAGTAAGGCAAATTCACGTCGCCGTCGAATAATGGCTAATGATTGCGTGGAGTAAACGAGAAATGCGCCAGTAAATAAAGCGACTAAAGCCAGCGCAGTGATATTGACGCGGAAGGCGCGCGATAGTTGTAGGGACTGTTGGGCTTCATCCGTGGGTGTGGTGAGTTTGACATCTGCAGGGAGCAATTTCCTGATGGCTTTGCTGACTGCATCTGTATCTGCTCCCGGAGCCAAACGAATATCAATGCGCGTGAGTTTGCCTAATTTTTCAAGGCGCCATTGTGCTGCCGCTATGTCCAGCATGCCGACGTCTTGCCCGTAGATATCGCCAGGTAATATCCCCGCGACTTCGAAAGCTACCGGCTGAATGCCCACTTGAGCAGTCAGGGTATCTCCGAGTTTTAATCCTAGTGTCTTTGCCGCCGAGTTATTGAGTAGTAGGTTGTGTGAATTGAAAAAAGACAAACTGCTGCGGCCGCCTTGTTCGTCTTCTGTTGTGGTATTTTGCGAGCTGCTTTGCGGCAGGGCGGGTTGAAGTTGCCCGGCGCGCATGGGGTCCAGGCCCAGTATCAGTAAGGATTCAGGATGACCCACAACGTGCACGCGAACTTCCACTACAGGACTCGCAACGGCTATTCCGGGAATCCGTGCAATGGCGGGGAAAAGTGATTCATCGAAGCCCTGTGAAGTGCCTTGTATGACCCAGTCTGCCTGGCCGAATAGGCTGCGAGTTGCGTGTGTCATCTCGGTAGTCGCGGCACGATTCATCAAATGAATCGAATAGCCCAGCGCTACACCTAGCGTTATCGCAATAATGGCGAGCAAAGTGCGGCTAGCTTGTGCACGCAAAGGTTGCCACACGATCGCTTGGAATATGCGCCAATTTCCTGGTGTGCTTATTTGGCTCATATGTTAACCGCGTGGCCTGTCATCAGTGGCCGGATAACCACATTGTCGTGAGAAAACTGGTTTAGCGGTAGATTGTTCAATAGTTGAGGAGTCGTCGTTGGCTTAAAAGACTGGGATGGATGGTGGGTGCTGAGCATATCGGCTTCTCAAATCTTGCAAAAAACATGGAGGAAAGAGGTCTGTTTGTCGACTGCTTCGCGATTGTTACGAAAGACCCTATCCAGTTTAACGGCCAATTTACATTCAGGTTCCTGAACGTTTATTCAGGAACGTGATTTAGGTGACGTTATGGAGTTAATGGGATGTTTACACTATTTGTCCCAAAACCGTCCGCTAAAAGGAACCCGTCCATGATGACCGTATCTCTAGCAAATAAAAATAAATTTATCGCTCTCAGAGTTTCCAGCAGCATTCAACTCTTCCAGGGAGGGATTAGTCATGGCTATTGATCGTAAGCTTGTAGTGCCACTTATTGAAAAATATCTCCCTAAGAGCGGATCTCTCGTAACGAGTGGGACGATAGGGATGGATCACATCTGTAAAGATTGGACTGGCGGTGGTACCACCTGTGGGTTTCTGCCTCATTGGCTTTTATGGAGGCTGGGGTGCAAAGATAAGGTGGTCATCAACCGTTATGAACCGGATACAGTGTTCGAATATAAAGACCAGGTAAATCTTGGTCGTTTCTTGTCGCACAAACAATTCACCAGGGTGGCATTCCCCGATACGGGATATGGGGCTAATGCAAAGGGCCCCAATGACGAGAAATTGCTGAATCTGCAAATATCGCCAAAAGCTGGCGATGCGGTAATCATTCAGGGCAATAAAAGCCCGAAGGGAAATGATACGTCGCATATTTTTGTCGTTCTGGACGATGGCATTTGGGATTCGACGGTTAAGGGGAAGGGCACATGGCGAGTAGCCGAGACAGGGCAAGGAATAGGTGGGGGCAGTGGGCATATCGCCAAGCGCGGCATCGAATTCAAGGGTGGAAGGTGGTGGGTAAATGCAGAGGGGAAAGCCGCGGATAGATGGATGGTAGGTTGGTTTGATATCAGTAACCTCGAGTTTGGTGCCCCGCTCAAGAATCATGAATATCTAACGTCGTTTGTAGCTGATTCCGTTAAAGCTTCCGTCAGTAACTTGATTGGTCGCTGGGAGATAACCTCCAGTAATGGCGAAAAATGGATCTACTTTTTCTACAAAGGGTTTCGCTGCTTCTTCGCTAGTGCTGACACTCCTGGCCAGTTCATCGGCGGAGGGCATTGGCACCCGAGGGGTCTGGGATACAATATTCACTGGGACTTATATGAATCAGAAACCATAACTAACGTGACCTCGACCAAGGCTTCGGGCACGGACTCCTTTGGGGCGTGGACGGGGAAAAAAACTCCAATCGGGCAAATGATGAAGTTCAAGTCTAACCTTGGTGTGCGTTAGCTTATTTGGCAGTCAGGCCGCGCGATGTCAGTTGCAGTATTTTGTCCATCGCGTGTGCCGCAGTAAGCGAGTGAGTAACCAAAATCAGAATCGCATTTGATTGTTTTACTTGCTCGCGCAATAAACTCAATACTTGTAATGCGCTCTCTTCATCCAGGTTGCCAGTGGGTTCATCGGCGAGTACGAGCGCCGGGCTATGCACCAGCGCGCGTGCTACGGCTACACGCTGCATCTCACCGCCTGACAATTCACGCGGAAAACTATGGGCGCGATCCGCCAGGCCCACAGCTGCCAACAAACTACTAACTCGCTGTTGCGACTGAGCCTCCGCTACGCCATTCAATGCCAGCGGCAACCCAATATTGCCAGCCACTGTCATATGCGGCAACAAATGAAACGCTTGAAACACAAAGCCAATCCGTGAACGGCGAAACAGGGTGCGTTCTTGCTCGTCCATTTTAGTGAGCGAATGACTTTCGATTGAAATATCGCCTGCGTCCGGCGTATCCAACCCTGCAATGATATTGAGCAAGGTCGACTTGCCGACACCGGAATCTCCCATGATAGCTACGCAATCCCCAGGGGAAAGGCTCACTGACACCTCGTTTAATACCCGTCGGGTTGCTGTTGTAGCGTAAGTTTTGGATAAATTATTAATAATTAGCATGTAGTAGTTCGCGATTGGGAGAGGAATGTTTAATCCTGGCGCCGATGTTATAGGTTAAGTCCGCTAAAGCCCATATGATTAAAAATTATACTTCTAGGTTGTCGGGCGAAATCTAATGTTGAGTACATTATTTTTCTTATAGTCATATTGACAATAAAATAAGCCGCATGTAGTCTACAAACACAGTCTGAGCGGGCGATTTTAACAACTTGTCAAAGTCGCCGGACGAAGGCTAACTAGATAATATTTACGCATTAAAGTTAATTTTTTAATAACAGTTTTCGACTCAACGAAACCAAATTAGTACCGACATATTTTTTGAACAAGCATTCGATGAGCTTATTCAAACACAAGTTTTGCATTGGAGCCTCAAGGCCTTAGAGCACCTTTTATAGGTGCTCCGTTTTTTTCCCGAATGCGCGTTTACTTTATGCTTGCCCAATAAGCTAAAGTTTCGGCAAGATATTTTTGTAAAAAAAATATCTACACAATTTTCATTTTAAGCCTAGTGTTTGTTTTGATTGTAAAAGGGGTGTATTTTACCGCTTTCATGATTGACACCTCTATGTGGGTTATAGTATTAATGACAATTAAGTGACCCATAAGAATCCAAAAAATGTTTTGTGCCCTCTTAATGGTCATAACTCGGGTCACGGACGAGAAGGTTTTATGCGTTTGAAATTCAAACTGCAAAAAGCAAGTAACTCAAAACAAGCAACTCAAAAAACGCTCAGTGAGTCAAAGAACTTTGAATATCCTTTCGTAGAAAAGGTATTGAGGTAGCAGGGATACAAATTGCCCGCAGGGTTCAAGCTGTATCAATGCTTCCTGTAGCCTGCAGGTATACAGGAAACATAAAGGCCGTTAATCAACGGTTTAATTTTATAACAACTACACGAGGCACAGTCTCATGCTTAAAACTTTACACACACGCTTTAAAGTAAAACCCTTAGCAGCAGCAGTAGCATCCATTATTTCTTTAAGTGTCGGTTCAATGGCTTTTGCACAAGACGAGCCAGATGAAATCGTCGTGACGGGTATCAAGGCAAGCTTGCAAGCTGCCATGGATATCAAACGCGATTCTGCCGGTGTAGTTGATGCGATTTCCGCAGAAGACATGGGTAAGTTCCCGGACACTAACCTTGCAGAATCTTTGCAACGTATCACGGGTGTTTCTATTGATCGTTCTAACGGTGAAGGTTCTCGCATTACAGTTCGAGGATTTGGACCTGATTTCAATATGGTGACACTCAACGGAAGAACACTTCCAACGGGTAGTGCTTACGGCGGTAGCTCGGGCGCTGACGCATCAACACGCGGCGGTAACTCAAGAGCATTTGATTTCGCGAACCTTGCCTCCGAAGCAGTTTCCGGCGTAGAAGTATACAAAACAGGTAAGGCCAATATCGCTGCTGGTGGTATTGGTGCATCTGTAAACATTAAAACTGCGCGTCCTTTGGATAATGCAGGCTTCAAAGCATCTATTGGTGCTAAAGCAATCATGGATACCACTAATCGTACCGGCGACGATATAACACCTGAACTTTCTGGTTTGGTAAGCTGGGCTGATGACGCTGAAGTGTTTGGTGTTTCGCTGAGCGGCAGCTACCAAGAGCGTGACTCAGGTTTTACTGGTGCTACGGTTAACAATTGGACTGTAGCAGAATGGGGCGCCGGTTCTGCCCAAACCATTTATGACAACCCGGCAAACAGCCCGAAATTCAAAAACGCACCTGCTGTTGGTCAACTTTACTCTCGCCCTAACGATATCCGTTATACCTTTTCTGATCGCGAGCGTGACCGTACCAATGCGCAACTTACTTTCCAATACAGACCCATGGAAAATCTTACAGCCACTTTGGACTATACGATGGCTGAGAATAATCAATCTGAACATCGCGGTGAAGTGACTACCTGGGTACAAAACGGTGGATTTCTGCAATCCGTTGAATTTGATAACTCTGCTATTAAAACGCCTAAATTTATTACTGAGCTTTATAGCCCAGATAGAAGAGATATAGGTTTTGCTCAGCAGTATCGCTCTCAGGAAGATACCTTGGAGTCAACTGGCTTAAATGTTAATTGGGCTGTTAATGATCAATTGACTTTAAACGTCGATATTCATGACTCTACCTTAGAAAGTATGCCAACTGGTCCAGGCCATTCTGGTGAATTGGACGTTGGCGTCGGCGCAACCATTAAATCCGGTGCAAGCTGGGAATTTAGTGGTCCTACCATCCCTAACTGGACTCATACAATAGATGGAACTCTAGGTGAAGAAGATCTTAGCTCCTCAGTTATGCGTATATTCTCAGCTGAGCAAGTGTCTGACGTAACTCAAGCTAAGGTGGATGCGCAATGGGCGTTCGATGATGGCCGTTTTGATTTTGGTATTGAACGCCGCGAAATGGGTTCTAACACTATCAGCTACAACGGCAATAATAATCAGGTATTGGGTGGCTGGGGTGCTTCAGCTCCTGGTGAGTTCCCTGCAGGTTTATTTGAACCCTTTAATGTGGCTGGAGAGTTTAGCGACGTTAGCACTGGTAACTCGCCGGCTATCGGTTACCGTGCTGATGCACGCGAGCTAGCTGCCGCCTTGGTCGCCAAATATACTGGTGCCCAAAAAGCCTACATTGGCGTGGAAGATACACAAATTCCAGGCCAAGTCCGCAATAGTAAAAGCAATAACGACATTCAGGAAGATACCGATGCAGTCTATGTCCAGTTAGGCACTACCGGTCAATTGGGCGGGCTTGAGATTGATGTATTGGCCGGTTTGCGTTACGAAACAACTGAACAAGTTTCATCTTCTGATACCCCGCCGCTGGCTTATTATGTATGGCAGTCGGACAACGACTTTACTCCTGTTAGCATGGCAGCAGGTACCCAAACTGTTGTTGAGAACAACTATGACGCAATGCTACCAAACCTCGATTTGTCAGCCAAACTGACAGACGAAGTTACAGCTAGATTCTCCTACAGCAAAACCATGGCTCGTCCTGGTTTGGGACAGCTGGGGGCAGCAACTGCCTATGGTAACCCGGACGGCTCTACGCTGAATGCCGGTACCAACGTTCAAGCAACCGGTAATAACCCGAAATTGCAGCCACTGGAATCAAACAACGTTGACGTTTCCTTAGAATGGTATTTTGATGATGCCAGCTATGTGTCTGCCGGTGTGTTTGAAAAACGTGTTATAAACTTTGTTGGAACAGAGCAAGTAACGCGCACCTTTGAAGGTATTCAAGATCAAACTTCAGGCCCAAGAGCGAGAGCAGCACGGGAAGCTTTGCTGAGTAGAAGTATCAATGTTGATAACGCCAGCATCTATGCAATGATGCAGATCTTGGCCAACCCAGCTGCATATCCTACTGGCGCTGCTGCCTACACCCCAGCATTGAATGGCGACTTCAATGATCAGGCTGGCTACCCATTCATCACTCCGAATGGTGATGATCCGCTGATGGAGTACACCATGAGCAGCCCGGTTAATAACCGTGAAGCAAAAATTTATGGTGCTGAGTTTGCGGGGCAACATTTCTTTGGTGATACAGGCTTTGGTTTGCAAGCTAACTACACCATCGTAAGAGGAGATGTAAGTTTTAACAACATGGATATCACCGAAAACCAATTTGCATTATTAGGCCTCAGCGATACTGCAAACTTGGTGGCAATGTATGAAAAGCATGGCATTGAGGCGCGTATTGCTTATAACTGGCGTGACAAGTTCTTAAATAGAACAGGCGCTGGCGCTAACAACCCTGGTTATGTTGAAGCTTACTCACAAATTGATGCGAACGTGACTTACAATATCACCGACGATTTGGCTGTGTCACTCGAAGGTATAAACCTTACTGGAGAGGATCGTCGTGAACATGCTCGTAACGAACAAATGATGTGGGGCTATGATGACTTGGGCGCGCGCTATCAGATCGGTGCTCGTTACAAGTTCTAAGTAGTAGGTTAGATTGTGGATAAAAAAAGAGTCGCTTAGGCGGCTCTTTTTTTATCTTTAATGCATAATAAATGATTTGATTTCCGGTAACCTCTCTATGCAAAAAATAGAAGTACTCAATAATGTTGCCCATGAACACCTAATGGTGAATCCAAAATTTGCGGCAGAGCTAGGCGATAATGTTGCCAGCAGCATTTCATTTTTAACCGAATTTTCAGACGTTCAAAAAGAATATCCAATCTTGTGCCGTAAAAATCCAGAGACGGGTGAGTATCAAGCGATTGTGTTTTTTGGTCTGGAAAAAGATGAAAATTTATTTTTGACTGGCGCAGATCCAGTAAACCAAAAATATGTTGGTTGGCGAGCAGAGTATGTGCCAGCGGTTATGGCTAGAGGTCCGTTTTCAATTGGCATGCATCGTGAAATGGTCAATGGATTAGAAACCCATAAAGCGATGGTGCATGTTGATATGGATCATCCTAAAGTAAAATGCGAAGAAGGACATAAATTGTTTTTGGAAAATGGTGGGCACGCCCCATACTTGAATCATATTTCAACGACGCTGGAAATTATTAACGATGGTATAAGCCTAACAAAATTAATGTTTGATGCATTCAACAGGCATCAGCTGTTAGAGCCTGTTGTTCTAGATATAGAGTTTAAAAATCAAGAAAAATTAAAATTTACCGGATTTGAAACGATCAATATTGAAACGCTAGCGCGGCTAAATGGAGCGGCACTTGAGGAACTCAACAGATCAGGCTTTCTTCAAGCGGCTTATTTTATTACTGCATCTATGTCGAATGTCAGAAAGCTGATTGATTGGAAAAACCGCAAGCTTTTAGCCGGAGATAATTGACTTTGAAAAAAACAACGATTTTGCATGGAATCAATTCACGTAATATTCCAAGGGATGTAATTAATTCCGCAGAACCTGTTGTTTTTAAACAGTTGGTTGATGAATGGCCTATGGTGCAAGCCGGAAGAGCTTCTGATCGGGCATCAGTTGATTATTTAAAATCATTTTATAATGGTAATCCTACTATCGTATGTAAAATTCCTGCGGAAAATAAAGGAAGAATGTTTTACAGTGAAGATTGCACTAAACTCAATTATGAAAGTTTTAAAGGGCGCATTGACGAAACCCTGGATGCCATTTTGGATGGAGTGCATCAAATAGATAGCCCGGCTTATTATATCGCATCAAACATTATAGATACGCATCTGCCAGGATTTAACAATGCTAACGATCTGGTGATTCCGAGAGATAAACATGTCGATGCTATGGAAGAAAGGGTTAGCATCTGGATTGGTGGTGCAACGACAGCTACATGTCATTTTGATGCATTGGATAATATCGCGTGTTGTGTCGCAGGAAGGCGCAGGTTTACGCTGTTTTCCCCTGATCAAATAAGCAACCTTTATCCTGGTCCACTGGAGCCAACACCTGGTGGACAAGTCATTAGCCTGGTTGATTTTAAAAATCCTGATCTTCAAAAATTCCCTAAATTTAGTGATGCATTGTTGACTGCTCAAGTCTTCGATTTAGAGCCGGGGGATGCATTATATATCCCCAGTATGTGGTGGCATCATGTAGAGAGTCTGGAAGCTTACAATGTCCTGGTCAATTACTGGTGGGAAGACGCTCCCGCATTTCTGACTTCGGGCATGAATGCTCTGTATATGGCGATGCTGGGGGTTCGGGATAAATCGGCTCATGAACGCGAAGCTTGGAAACACGTTTTCAATCATTATATTTTTGAGGGAGCTGAAAAATCCAACTCTTTTATTCCGATAGAGGCGAGAGGTTTTTTACATACCATGGATAGGCTTGGTGTTAGAAAATTAAGAGCTTTACTGATTAATAAACTAAATCGTTGATGAGCGCAAAAATGCTAAATAAAAAAATGAAAATAGTTATTGCTGGGGGTGGTACAGCGGGTTGGATTGCCGCGGCTGCGCTTTCGCATCAAATGGGCGAGATTCTTGATATTACTTTAGTGGAGTCTCAGGAAATAGGAACAATTGGTGTAGGCGAAGCCACCATTCCACCAATGAGGACTTTTCATCGATTATTAGGCATTAACGAGCAAGAGTTTATGCGGGCAACAAACGCTACTTTTAAACTCGGTATTCAATTTGAAAATTGGAAACAGGTAGGTGAAAAATATTTCCATTCATTTGGTATTACGGGCAAACAAACAATAATTACTGATTTTATCCATTTTTGGCTTAGAGGTAGAGAGCTGGGAATCGCTGAAGAGTTTGGTAATTATTGTCTTGAATATAAGGCGGCGCTGGAGAACCGTTTTTCGTTAAATGACCAGACCAACATAAACTATGCATTTCATCTGGACGCAGGTCGTTACGCAAGTTTCCTTCGGACGCGCGCTGAAGCTCGTGGTGTAAAAAGAGTAGAAGGGAAAATAGCAGAAGTTATTCAAGATCCGGAGTCTGGTTTTATTACTTCACTCAAAATGGATTCGGGCGAGGAAATTCCGGGTGATTTATTTTTAGATTGCACGGGTATGCGAGGCATATTAATTGAGCAAACTTTGCAAACAGGATTCGAAGACTGGGGGCATTGGTTACCCTGTGATAGTGCTATCGCAATCCAAACTGAGTCTACCGGCCCTGCTGTGCCCTACACCAAATCGATTGCACATCATGCTGGTTGGCGCTGGCAAATCCCGTTACAGCATAGAGTTGGAAACGGCATAGTTTTTTCTGGCCAGCATTTGTCTAAAGATGAGGCAATGAATATGTTGTTGTCGAGCGTGGACGGAAAAGCGCTTACAGAACCTAACGTCATAAAATTCAAAACGGGAAGACGCAAAAAGTCCTGGAATAAAAATTGTATCGCTATGGGCCTTGCCTCTGGTTTTTTGGAGCCGCTGGAGTCAACTAGTATTCATATGATCATGACAGCAGTAACCCGCTTGCTGCAGTTGTTTCCCCATGGTGAAATCAAGCAGTCAACTGTTGAAGAATACAATATGCAGGCAGAAAGCGAATTTATAAGAATCAGAGATTTTATTATATTGCACTACAAGGCGACTGAGCGTAATGACAGCACCTTCTGGCGCTATTGTAAGGATATGGAAGTTCCTGGTGATCTCAAACATCGAATGGCAATTTTTAAAGAATCTGGAAAATCCTTTCAAGTTGAAGGCGAATTATTTCGATTGGACTCATGGACTCAGGTTATGCTTGGGCAGGGCCTTATCCCCTCGTCATATCATCCCATTGTTGAGTTGATGCAGGAGCCAGAGCTGCAACATTTTTTGCAAACTATTGCCACTGCTGTTGATAAAAATATTGCAAACATGTCAACACATCAAGATTTTGTTAATAAGTACTGCGGCAAGATGTAACTACTATTTGACAAAGCGATAAAACAATACATTTTGATTAACGAAAAATAAAAGAAAAATTTATGAAGATAACAGACTTCCGCTCTTTACTGGATAATGGATCTTCTGAAGAATCTCATGAACTTGTAGCGTTCAATGGTCGTGAACTTCAGGAGCTTGTAAACCCTATTTCTTGCGAGGAGTTTGTAAATTCCTATTTCTCGCGTGCGTCACTGAACGTGGAAGGACATCCCGAAAAATTCGACCATATTTTCAGTTGGGAAAAGTTGAGGCAAGCCCTTGCGAGAGGGCAGAGTATCCAGGATAGGCGCTACAACTTAACGGCATCATTTGCTGGCGGAGAAGAGTCTGGAAGCTCCAGGCGTATGATGGCAGCGCATCACGATCAGGTAATTGAATTACTCAATGCTGGCGCAACAATCTGCATCACTAATATTCACATGGCTGATCCATTTCTTGCCCGGTGGGCACAGGAAATACGCGCGCAACTTAACTTTACCGGCACTGTGGGCGTAAATTGTTACGTCTCGGCAGATGGCTCCGGATTGCCCATGCACTACGACAAAAGAGTTGCCACGACTCTCCAGATTGCAGGAAAGAAGCGATGGAGATTCTCCACTGAATCGGCAAAGGCTTGGCCCGACACCAATGAGGTGTATCAAGAGGGACAGGTTGGAGAAAATGTCGGAAAATTACCTGCTGATATGGAGTTTCGCGAGGTAGAGCTAAATCCTGGTGATATGCTCTGTCTGCCTGCCGGAGCTTGGCATTCTGCTCGCGGCGTCGGTTTTTCATTGGCTCTAAACCTCTATTTCGCGCCTCGGAACCTCCTTGATCAGTTTATTCCTTTGTTGCAGCATTTCGCGGTCTCGAACGAAAATTGGCGAGGTGGTCCGCCCGCCACGGTAGAAAAAACTCAAGGGAATATGCCGAAGGCAGTCTCAGTGTATATGCGTGAACGCCTCGATGAGTTTCACAAGATGGCGTTGGAAGCTATAGATAGTCCAGATGCCCTAGTCGAACCCTGGTTGACTTCATTGACACATGCTCCATATACGGGATGGCGGCCCGATCCAATGTTGTCAATTCCAGAAGTAACGCCGAATCAACAGTTTCGTGTCGCAATGTCATCGCTTCGTTTTATTGAGTTCCAAGATAAGTTGATTGTACCCTGTGACAGTGGCTTGCTTAGATTTCCAGTCACTTTCGCTCCTATTCTCCAACGACTCTCTTCCTGCTCGGCGAGCTTTACAATATCTGACGTTCTTTCATGGCAGCAAAAACCCGATAGTTTTTCGCCAAATGAAATTATGTCTTACTTGAAAATGTTGTACCAAAATGGAATTCTTAAGAAGCTATAGTCTGCTATCGTTGCGCAACGATTTTATTGGACAATATTGATTGCGGAAGCATGTAATTTATAGCGAGCGTATTTATAAGCCATGTTTTCATGCACCAAGACTGATGCAATGTCGGCTTTCGATCCCTCCATTATGTGTTCGCAAATCTAACCTGCTATTCAATAATTATTGACACTTTTTTTTATAAATTCAATTTTCTCCCGGTGGTATGCCGTACTTACGATGCAAAAAAATTGTTTTATTTTAAACAATAATTTCCGTTGTAATTTATCGCTATTCAATCGAAACAGGATCTGTATTTATACTTGCTATGAATTATAGAGGGCGCTGAAGGATTCGCGCTGATCACAATAAGCCCATACCAGAAATACTTCATCCGCAAGATGCAATTGTGAAAGTGACACGATCGTGTATTTGGGGATCCGATCTTCATTTGTATAACGGCAATGTTCCCGACACCAGGGTAGGTGCGATGACGGTCAGGCAGAATATGTGCGTGTGCTTTTTGCGGATATTGGGCCAACGTTTAAGCCGCCGGGTATGGATTTGGATGATGCCGTGTTGCTTGCCGCATATTAAGTGTTGCTGTGTAAGTGCCAATATGAAAAGTCCCAATATAAAATTTTTTATAGGGTTTCCATGTGCCACATCGACATCGCTTTTGGCGTTGTTTTTTTAGGATTAAAAAATACAAATAAAAATGGCCACAAATAATGAGGATATAAATAAATTGTCCTATATCTGAGAAGTGATCGATGGTTAGGAGCTAGAATATTCGTAAACTTATCCACACGAAGGTTTTTGCAAAGCATTGAATCTAAAGTAGGGACTTTTAGCATCTAATCAACTCTTCTCAACTACACTCTTCTCAACTACACTCTTCTCAACATAAGGAAACTTCAGCTATGAAATCACTTGGATTAACTCTGCTATTAAGTTGTTTTATTGTGAATGTGAATGTGAATGCCAGTCAAGCCGTGTCACAAAATACCCCTTTATCGGATATCTACGAAATCAGTATTGATGCGATACAGGATAAGTTTAATGATGGAGATACCCGCGGCATAAAACTGCATCTAGTGCAACAGGATAAAGAAGAGCTACGCATTACCGCGCCCAACAATTTAATGCCAAAGATAAAAGTACAAAACTCAAATGGAAAACTTTCCATTGATATAGTTCCTTTGTCGCCAAAAGATGTAGAGTCTGGAATGATTGATATTTTTATTGCAACTCACGCGACAAATAAAATTCAATTGATTGGTCAGATAGATACAACAGTGAGCGATTATGAAGCTGCAAAAATCATTGACATCGTTGTGCAGAAGGGTGGCATGCTCAACGCGAGTAGTTTAAAAGCGCCCATGGTGATGCTAAAGTCGGTTTATGGCAGTGAAATAAAACTCACTAAAGTCAGTAGTAATCAGCTGACCTGTGCCGCAGATTTCGGGGCAATAATCAATATCCTTGAGGTAGGTCGGGTAAATAATTTGGAGGCATCAGCATCATTTGGCGGGAGTGTAAGTGCTCCGTTATTAAAGGCTAATAAGGGAAAATTCGATGCATCTTTTGGTAGTAGCATTCGCTTTAATCAAGTTAAGGATGTGCATAAATCTTCATCGTTTAATGGTGATATTCAACTTGCGATTTAACAAATTAACGCCAGCGAAGTTAATGCGAAACCCATAGGGAACCAATATATCGAAAAATAGGGAAGTGTATTGTTTTGATCGTACAGCGTAAATGTTGTGTTCGTTGTTCGATCAAAAGAATTTTGTCCTTACAGTATCGCGCGAGATATATTTGGACGGTTAAGCTCGCTTGGCCTGCACCAATAATCAATTGCCTGCATAGGAATTTTTTCATAAGCTATAGTTTTCGTCGTCATGGTTTTAGAAAAATATTTAATAAAATCTTATTGAAATACTGAAGGTGTTTTGTGCAAGCGTTTGCCTGCAGTCACGCATAGGTAATATTAACTTTTGGCATCATGATGATTTTAAAGTCGTATTTGCAAAAGGGTGAAGCTATTATGCTGACAACTATAAAACCTAAACTATAATTGTGTGGTTGTACGGCCAGTCCAATTGCCTACTAGATCGCGTTAACATGAATCAAATCCCATTATCTAATGACCTTCGCCGGTTTATTCATGCAATTGCTTCAATTCCACATCTTGAGGCAATGCTATTGTTGCATCAGGCGCCAGCACAGGCGTGGGATGCGGGAGCGATAACCAGACGACTGTATTTGAACCCGGAGTTAGCAATTAAAATGCTAAGTGATTTATGTGTGGCTGGGATTTGTGAGGCAGCGCCTGATCAGCCGGGAAAATTTATCTATGCTCCTGCATCAAATGAAATTCGCGAGTTGATTGATCAGCTTGCGCATTACTACTCATGCAATTTAATCGAGGTCACCAATATGATTCACTCGAAGGCGAGCGCGGGTCGGCGTGTTCAGCAGTTTGCCGATGCATTCAAGTTTGACAAGGAGAAGTAATGGCCACTGTTATTTATGCCTTGTGTGCAGCGACCTCTCTTCTTTGTGCGGTGCTACTGCTGCGCAGTTATGCCAGAAGCCGCTACCGTCTACTGTTCTGGGCTGGCATGTGCTTTGTAGGTACTACGCTAAATAATTTATTGCTTGTTGCAGATAAGCTCATGTTTCCTGAGATAGATTTGCTTACCTTGCGTCTAGTGGTAGCGCTGCTGGCTCTGGTTTTTTTGTTGTATGGATTAATATTTGACGAATAGAGACTATATATGAATGAATTATTGATCGGCGCGATTGCTGCTTTATGTTTTGTTATAGTATTATTTTTTTTGCGATTTTGGAAAACAACGCAAGATAGATTTTTTTTATACTTTGCCATTGCTTTTTTCATCGAAGGGGTGAACCGTGTGTTGCTTTCGCTCTTTTTCGATTTAAGAGAAGTTGCACCAGAATACTATGTGATTAGATTAATCTCATACGGATTTATTGTGGCTGCAATTCTGGAAAAAAATAAACGCCAAAAAAATAGTTGAATCATATTCATTGGGAAAATGGAATCTTATGAAATTTCAAGAAGTGACGCTGGTAGGTAAATTTGTAAGATTAGAACCGCTATCCCTAAAACATAAAGAAGGGCTTTGCCGCGCAATTTTTGATGGAGAGCTTTGGAACCTATACGTAACTTTAGTTCCTCATCCAGATAATATTGATTCGTTTTTCAGTTATGCTCATGAGAGTTTCGAGTCTGGGGATAGCTTGCCATTTGCAATAATAGAAAAAGGCACAGGTACGGTTGTTGGTTCCACGCGTTTTATGAAAGCTAATCTCCCCAATAAGCGCGTTGAAATTGGCTACACATTTCTCGGCTCGTCATGGCAAAAAACCTCTATTAATACTGAAGCGAAATATTTGATGTTAGGCCATGCTTTTGAAACGTTAAATTTAAATCGTGTTGAGCTAATTACTGATTATCTCAATCAGTCATCGCGCAATGCGATAATGCGTTTAGGCGCTAAGGAAGAGGGCATTTTACGAAGTCACATGGTAATGCCAAACGGGCGGGTGAGGGATTCGGTTCTCTTTAGTATAGTGAAGCATGAATGGGTTGGCATTAAACAACATCTCGCTTTCAAGTTAGTTTAGAGAAATTATTTTAAATGAAAATGTAGTTCGCTTCGGTTTATATTTTTTCTATGACATGAATTTCTGCAGAAAACCCGTATAACGAAATTTTCAATTTGCGCCAACAATAATTTTTTTGGCGCAATTGTTTTATTGCTGCATCACTAAGCGTGCTTGCTGGTGATGCTTCGGCGGATGTTCGCTTGCCGGTACGCTTACGCTAAGCGATTCTCATTGGTTAATGGATGAGTGGCAAGCTCATGCCGACCTTGCCTGGACCAAGTGGAATAATATTCAAACTATTCGAGTGATAAATAGCGACAACAATATTACGATTAATAAGTTGGAACTACGCTATAAAAATACTATGCGTTACAATTTCAAATAAAAACGGCGAGTGATATTTACCTCGCCGTTTTTATTTGAAATACTAGTTCAACATTTGCATGTTGCAAGATTTCATGTTGATTATTGCTATATTAATTGCCACATGTCGCCAAATCCATCATTAGAGTTCCTGTCCGATTTAATTTTTATTCGTCATCGAAACGTTTTGGCGCATTTATTTGTTTGCGACATTTTTTTCCTCTAAATATT
This sequence comes from Pseudomonadota bacterium, assembly GCA_040385335.1. GTDB lineage: Bacteria > Pseudomonadota > Gammaproteobacteria > Pseudomonadales > Cellvibrionaceae > Cellvibrio. Next base: position 31,601 of record JAZKHP010000013.1, on the reverse strand, counting down.
TTAAATATATTTATACATTCGTACATCTTTAGTATTTAAGCTGCTTACTAACTGCTTAATTTTTTTGAGCTTTATACCCCCTTCGTTCTCATTCATATCATCGTCTTCATCCAACCCTTGACCCTCTTACGGCCAAGGCGCAGGATTATCATTAACGTATTGCGGGCCACCCTCAGAAGGTTCAAGTTCGCGATGTAAAGCATCGCCACCACCGCGCGCAATGGCACACATATTTTCACGTACTTTTGCAAAATCATGGGTGAATAATGGCGATATATGCTTCGGGGAGCTAATGACAGCCCACTCGATAAGCTCATCAATCCTTCGTTCAAATTCGCGAGCAAAAATTGCGTACTCTGTTTCATCGGGTGTCTGGGACATGGATGCGCTCCTGAATATTTGATTTCAAGTGTGTATTAACTTGCGGGTTAAATTACGCGAATAACAAACTTACAGATTATTTTAACAATAGAGATCTATTGCTGAAGCGATCGTAAAGCTACTCATCGAATGATTTGTTATTTCAGATTAACGATAGCGATTAACGCACAGTGGCTCTGTGCGTTAACTAACCTTTGCTACCCCTGCAAGCAACAGAGAGATTGGTGCGGACTTACATTTTAAACTTGGGTTGTACTAATAAACATCGCGAACATAACGTTTGTCCATATTTAATTTACGCATATAGTTTGCAGTTTCTGCATCGTCAAATTTTCCGTGCTGCTGAATTATATCGCGCAGGCAGTTATCGACATCCTTGGCCATCTTGCTGGCATCGCCGCAGACATAGAAATGGGCGCCCTCTGCATCTATCCATTGCCAAATTTTTTCACCGTGTTCGCGCATGCGATCTTGCACATAAATTTTTTCTTGCTGGTCGCGCGAGAAAGCCAGGCTTAGCTCATTGAGCACACCTTGTTGCTGGAATTCTTGTAGTTCGTCTTGATAATAAAAATCAGTAGCGGCGTGTTGTTCGCCAAAGAACAGCCAGTTTTTCCCCGTGTCGCCGCGCGCGCGACGTTCTTGTAAAAATCCACGGAAGGGCGCGACACCGGTACCGGGGCCGACCATGATGATGGGTAGCTTGCCATCCTGAGGGACACGGAAATATTTGTTGGTTTGAATGAAAACAGGAATGTCGACATCGCTCGCACGGTCGGCAAGAAAAGTTGAGCTTACACCTTTGCGAATTCTTTTGCCGTTAAAAAACCGTTCGTAGCGCACGGCGGCAACGGTGAGATGTACCTGGTTTGCAAATTCTTTCGCACTGGAAGCAATGGAATACAGGCGCGGTTGAATGCGTTTTAATACGCTGAGCAATTCATCGCTACTGCAGCGAATGGGATATTCGTAAATGATATCGATCAGTTGGCGCCCATACAGCCAGCTTTGTAATTCGTCTTTTTTATCCGCTTGCAATAACTTTTGTAATTCTTTGCTATTGGAACGAGTGGCGATGAATTGCAATGCTTCAGTACTGGGCCGACAAATTTCAAATTTATGTTGCAAGGCTTCGCGCAATGGCAGCGAGTTGGTGTCCACAACAACGGGCGCTTCCTGATTTAAATTGAGCGCCATTTCTAATTCGGTGACGAGTTCAGTGCAGTTTTGTGGCCATACGCCCAGCGCATCGCCAGCTTCGTATTGAATGCCCGAATCGCCCAGGTCAAAGCCAAACTGCCGTGTGTCTTTAGTGCCGCCAGCATTGAGACGTTTGTTGATAAGCAAACGCGATGGGTAGGGATTGGTTTTGCTGTAGCTGGTCGATTTTATGGTACTTGCTGTAGTTGCTGAGTTGGTAGCTGCAGGATCGTTAGTGAGAGAGACGCGGGGTTTTAAGGTCTCTATCAGTTGGCTAAGCCATAGGCTAGCGGGCGCTTCAAAATCGGTATCGCAATCGACGCGTTCTAGCAGAGGTTTACCACCCAGTTCTTGTATGCGAGTGAAGAGTTTTTTGCCATGTCCGCAGAACTGATCATAGTTGGAGTCACCCAAGGCCAGCAGTGCGAAATCTACATTGGCAAGACTTGGGGCGGACTGGCTACTGAGTTGGTGCCAGAAATCGCCGCCGCTGTCCGGCGCGTCGCCGTCGCCAAAGGTACTGGTTATAAAGATGGCGTGTTTATCCTGTGCCAGTTTTTCCACGCTGTAATCGTTCATTGCTTGTAAATTTACGGCCCAACCTGAGTCGCGAAGTTTTGCGGCGACATTTTCTGCCAGGGTTTCTGCGTTACCGGTTTGTGATGCCCAGAGCAGGCTAATATTGGCTTTAGTATCGGCGGGTGCGGTAGCTGCAGAAGCTACATTCAGCGGCAACACCCGGCTAAACATACCCGCGAGCAAGCCGTTAATGTAAGTAAGATTGTTGCTATCAATGGGTGCGTCTGCTGGCAGCGCGGGCACCGCATTAAGGTGTTTTGCGGTGGCTTGTAAACCACTGATAAATCCACTGAGATAACGGCTCTCATCCGCCGAAAGTGCGGGTTTAGCGGTGCTGCTCAGGCCGAGGTTTTCGGCAAAACTGCTAATCATCGACATGCTGGTTTCTTCATTCGGTGCGGCAAAAACCATGGTTGTTGCAGCTTGTGTAGTGCTTGCATCGCTGACAAAGACTTCGAGCAGTTTGAGGGTTACGGCACATATTTTTAGCTCTGGCTGTTGCGAAATGGCATCTACCGCATCGCTGGTGACCGCGTTGATAGTCAGATTTTCGCCGTAAATATCATTCCAGTGAAAGGGGGCAAAACAATTTCCTGGAGTAACTCGATCGCTCAGCTGCGCAGGCAAAATAGCGTAACCACGGCGTGAACGCACTTCTACCTTGTCATTGTTTTTGATGCCTAATTCAAGCGCATCTTCGGGGTGAATTTCCACAAATGGGCTTGGGTTAAGCTTATTGAGTGTGGTGATTTTGCCGGTTTTGGTGAGTGTATGCCACTGGTGTTGTAGGCGGCCCGTGTTGAGCACAAACGGATAATCGCCATCTGGCATTTCCTGGGCATTGACATGGGGGCGTGGAAAAAAAATTGCTTTGCCGGATTCGGTGGCAAATAACAGCTGGGGTTTACTGCCATCTGCAGAGGTTTTCAGGGTTTGGTTAACGCCATTGTTGAGGTAACGAATCGGGTTGCGGCTATTGCTTTCTTCGCTGGCGCAGGGCCATTGAATGGAAGAGTCACGCAATCGCTCATAGCTGATACCGCGTAAGTCATAACCGGTTTTGGGATTATAGCTGCGTTTAATTTCTGCAAAGATTTCTTCGGCGGAGTTATAGTTAAAGCTATCGGCGTAACCCATTTCACAAGCGACGCGTGCGACAATTTGCCAGTCGGGCAAGGCTTCACCCGGTGGCTGCACGGCGGCTTGCATCAGGGTTAAATTGCGTTCGGAGTTAATCATCACACCTTCGGCTTCTGCCCAGAGCGCCCCGGGGAGGAGAATGTCGGCGTAGCGATTGGTTTCGGTGTCCAGAAACGCATCTTGCGCGATCACCAGCTCAGCTTTTTGCAATGCCTCAATCACCACTTTGCGATTGGGCACACTGGCAACGGGGTTGGTACAAATCACCCAGCAGGCTTTGATCTCCCCCGCGGCCATGCGTTCAAACATGTCCACCGTGCCTTTGCCCACTTTGGTGCTAATACTGCCTGGCGCAACACCCCACATATTTTCAATAAATACGCGGTCTGGTTCAGCGAGTAAACTGCGTTGGCCCGGTAAGCCCACGCCCATATAACCCATTTCGCGTCCGCCCATAGCGTTGGGCTGACCAGTGAGCGAGAAAGGTCCACTGCCAGTGCGGCAAATCTTGCCAGTGGCGAGGTGCAAATTACAAATGGCATTGGTGTTCCAGGTACCGTGAGTGCTTTGATTTAAACCCATGGTCCAGCAGGTCATAAACTCCCGGGCCTCGCCAATCATGCGTGCGCTAGCGCGAATATCCGCTTCTGCAATGCCAGTTAATTCGGCAACTTTTGCAGGTGTGTAATCGGCCAAAAATTCCGGCATTGCTTCCCAGCCCTGGGTGAATTGGGCGATAAAGGTCGGGTCAGTATGGCCATTTTCCAGCAGTAGATAGAGCAATCCGTTAAGTAGCGCCAGGTCGGTGCCGGGTTTGATTTGAAGAAATAAGTCGGATTTGTCAGCCGTCAATGTGCGGCGCGGGTCCACCACTATCACTTTTGCGCCTGCTTTAACGCGATCCATCATGCGTAAATAAAGGATAGGGTGGCAATCGGCCATATTCGCCCCGATCACCAAAAATAAATCTGTGTGATCAAAGTCGGTGTAGGAGCCGGGTGGCGCATCTGACCCGAGCGAAAGTTTGTAACCAGCTCCAGCGCTCGCCATACAGAGGCGCGAGTTGGATTCAATATTGTTAGTGCGGACAAAGCCCTTGGCGAGTTTATTGACCAAATATTGGGATTCGATAGACATCTGCCCGGATACATAAAATGACAGAGCGTCTGGACCGTGCTGATTCAGGATTGCTTTTAAGCGTTGGGCTGTAGTGGTAATTGCAACATCCATGGTGGTCTGTACGGATTGCGCGTTGCGTTCGTTGCGTACAAAAGCAGCTTCCATCCGCCCCGAGTTACGGAGCGCTTGCGCACTGGTTTGGCCTTTGGTGCAGAGGCGACCAAAGTTGGCGGGGTGATTTTTGTCGCCACTGACTTTTACAATATTCGTGCCGTCAGTTTCTAACAGCATGCCGCAGCCTACGCCACAATAAGGACAAACACTGGCAATTGTTTTGATGATAGTAGTGGAAACCATAGGCTAATCAAACTCCGAGTTAGCGCTGGTTTTGCAAGTGCTATGCCAGCCGCCAGTCGCCCAGTGACTTTGTTACTAAAAAGTCAAAAATAACGATTTTTTGCCGGGTTTCTTCTCCAAACATACTCTGGAATGTACCAATCCACAGGTTTGCTATAGCCATTACGCCGAACTATTCGTTTACAAATGTGTTTGATTGGTGCAATAAAGGTGAGTCTGTGCATCTTAAAGAACGCAAATGGGGCGAAAATAAATTAATTGAGATTTGTATTGCTTAGTGGTCACGAGGTGTGTGCGTTTAAATGGGGCGCGCTATATGGCAGGGGGAAAGGCTTGCTATAGTTTTTGTTGGTAGCGGATAAACCCATGTTTATTTTTAAAGAGCAGAACAACCTACCTCCTGTGCATGGGGGATGTTAGGTAAAAAAATGATTAGTGTTGTGCTAGCTGTTATTAGCCTAATTCCGAATCCTTCTCGGGAGGAGTCGCTAGTGTTAATTTGTCCTTCCACCACGCATTACTAATATTTTGTGCATCAATCCAGCGACTTAATGAGTCCCAATCATTGCGATCACGCAAGTGGCTTTGTTGTGGATATTCGACAATGCCGCGCCCTTCGCTATAAGCTCGTACGTAATTTTGTGAGTCTCGCAAGGTGGTTGGGTAAGGGATATTGAGGCTGAGCAGAAATTTTTCCAAACGTCCCCAGGCGTTGGTTTGTTGTTTGGCCCGATTGGCTATAACCGCAATAGGTCGACGATGACGGCGCATATTTTGAGTCAATAATAGTTCGCCAATAAAACGTGCACTGGTGCGAATATCGATATCCGAAGCCATGACCGGGATCAGTATTAAATCATGATCCCTTACCAGGTCATCCAGCGCCGGTCCGCTTAAACCAGGTGGTGCATCGGTGACTAGCCAGCGCGTGGATTTTGGCGCGCGCATTTGATAACTACTGGTAGTGCGGCTGTGCGGGTCCAGTTTTAAACCGAAAATTGGCGCTAATTCTGGTTCGCGGCGTTTTACCCAGAAATCCGATGATCCTTGTGGGTCCGCATCAAGCAACGCAGTGCGTTCACCACGCTGCGCTAATAAAGCGACGAGATTAGTGCTGACCGTCGTTTTCCCAGCGCCGCCTTTGCCGTTAATCACCAGAATGCGGCAGGCGCTAAGAGCCTGGATGGAAACCAGGGGTTCTGAGGTTTTTGTGCTGATGAGTTTTGCTTTTTCCATTTTTTTTCTCTTAGCTCATTGATACGGCAACACTTAGTTATTTAATTATGTACAGATTGCCTAAAATTGCAGCATAGTTGCAATTCCTTAGGGTGGCAAAGAACGCATGGCACATCAATCATTTTTAAATATGGATTCGTATTCTGTGACGCCGTTATTAAAAAATTCATGTTAATTAAAAAGTCCATCCTAGTTGCAAGGCACCGCCTTTCATATCGTCACCCTGAGAGTAAGCAATTTCTGCCACAAAACGTCGCCAGTGATAACCAATGCCTCCAGATGCCACGTCTCCGTGGTAATCCGTTAGGTCGCGCTTGTAGCCCATGCGTAAAGCAAAATTCTTAAACACCTGATATTCAGCACCCAGGCTTATATCTTGATTGGGAGCTTCAGTTGCCATGGGAGTGGACTGCTGTAAATCGTAATCAATGCCAATACTAAAAGTCTTATTGACATAGCCCAAGCCCATGCGCGAACGCGGGTGGAGCTTTACGATCAAATCTGGACCGGCAACTCCGGTAATAGGATCGGCAGCTTGTTTGGTAGAAAAGTCTTTAGCGAAAGTGTCTTTTATAGCGAAGCTGAGACGATAGTTTTCGAGGAATATGGCAGCAATGCCAAAGTCAGCATTGAATGCCATGTGTGTGCTTTTAGTTTCGGAAAATTGGTCAGTGTCCGTATCGTTGCCGTTAGTAAAATCGGCATTATCGCGATAGGCATCAACACGCATCATTTTGGGGGTGACTCCAAAAGAGATAGCTTGCCCCCAAAATGTAAATTCTTTTGCGAGGGCTAAACCCCATTCGCTAATCGCCAGCGCGCTTACGTCAGCGGATGAATTCAGCAACACCGTGGGGTCGGTAAGTTGGCCATTGGCGTCGATCAGGTTGGGATGCGCGGCCACCACATCGGCAGCGTTTGCACCGGCGGCGATTTCGTCCATCATGCCGATATACTCGTCAAGCAACGCGAAATCTTCCGGAGTTACATTGGCGGTACCGCCCCCAATGGCTCTCACTCCTAAATAAAATGCACCACCTTCATGGTCACCGGGTTCGCTAACTGATAAACCAACAAACGCGTCGAGGTTTAAATTTTTGTTGGCTATATCACCCAGGACTGAACGTATATCGCGGGAGCTAGCGGCGACTTGACCGGCGCTAACAGCATCTCTTTGTGTATTAAACGCATTGATGGCTTCGCTCAGTGCAGTGTCTAAATTGTCGTCAGTAGCGGAGATGGCGGCATCTACAGTATCGGCGGCGCGAGCCACTATGGTTGGAAAGTAAATGCGCCCATCACGGTTTTTATCTTCATCGCCTTCATGAAAAGCGAGCAGCGCTGGATTGTAATAAGCGGCCTGACTGGTGTTGCCAACGGCAATAACAGTTCCGCCCATAGCCAAGCCACGAGCGTCGTTAATACCATAATCAATCGCCTGGACGTTAGGGGTGAAAATCGCAAAAAGGCCGACACCAATCATAAATAGAGGGCCCTGGGTATTAAAGCGTTGTGTTAACTTCATGATAGTCCTGCAGCGAAAGGTTATTTCTAGAGTTTAGGTCAAGTTAATGTATTTGCATGCTTATTAGGTTTGTCTCGGAGTTGGTCGTTTTACCTAAAACTGCGTTTCCAAAGAGTGATTGGGTTGGCAATTTTACTGGTTCCGCTGCGGGCTCTGCGGTAAAGTGCAAGCATTATTATTGGTAAGTTTGCGTTGGGTTTTATTTGCGCTCAATTACCGCAACAATGCAGCACTATTTATTCATCGCGAGATTTTCAAATTCTATGTTTTTATTGTGTATTCGTTTATGGGTTGTTGCATTGTTTTCCGTGGCCATTGTGTCAGCGGCCAACAGCGCAGCTGGTGCTGAAGATAAGTCGATGGTCGCGGTAAAAAATGTACGTGTGTGGCGCGGTGCGCAATATACGCGATTGGTATTGGATTTGAATGCTCCTGTGCAACACAATTTAGTGCTGGCTGAGAATCCGTCACGTATTTTGCTCGATATTCCGCGCACTGCTCTTGATAGTAAACTTGAGACTTCACTTGCGGCAATAGTACTCACCGGAACACCTGTCGATATTATTAAGGCTAAGTTGGTCAATCAAACAGATTTGCATTTGGAATTGATGTTAAATAAATCGGTAACACCTAAAAGTTTTTTTCTAAAAAAGCACGATGGTGCCGATGATCGCTTAGTCATTGATTTGTATGATGTGTCAGAAACTGTATCACTGGTAAGTGCAACCACCACAACCACAAAAAAATTAACCACAGAGTTGGTGGATACTGCTGAGAACCAATTGGAAGAGCCGGCCAATATTGAAGATTTAATTAAAGTTATTGCGGCTGAGCCAAAGGTGAATGACCCAACCAAAATTGAATCTAAAGTTAATGACAATCAATTGAGTAAAGAAGAAAAAAATAAAACAAAGTTTAATGAAATAAAAACTATAGAAGCAAAAGCGATTGAAACCAGAGCGATTGAATCCAAGATTAATGTAGATCTGGGTGGTAAACGCGAAATTTTAATTGCGGTAGACGCTGGCCACGGTGGCGAAGATTCCGGGGCACTTGGTCCCAAAGGCCTGCGCGAAAAAGATGTTACGCTGGCGATTGCGAAAGAATTGGTCAGTATTATTAAGGCGAAGCCGGGCTTCAGTGCGCAGCTCACGCGCTCCAGCGATTTTTTTATTCCGCTGCAAAAGCGCCGCAAAATCGCCCGCGATATGAAGGCAGATTTATTTGTTTCTATTCATGCCGATGCATTTACCAATCCTGCGGCAAAAGGGGCTTCGGTATTTGCTTTGTCGCGCAGGGGTGCTACGAGTGAAGCTGCAAGATTTCTCGCGCAACGAGAAAATGAATCAGATTTATTTGGTGGCATAGGCGGTGTAAGTTTAGATGATAAAGATGCAGTGCTTGCCGGTGTGCTGGTCGATTTGTCTATGACCGCCACAGTTAATTCAAGCTTGCAAGTGGGTGATAGCGTACTGGACTCCATTGCCGATATTGCACCCTTGCACGCACGCCATGTAGAGCAAGCGGGTTTTATGGTGTTGAAATCACCGGACGTGCCTTCGATTTTAGTGGAAACCGGTTTTATTTCTAACAAAGAAGAAGCTCGAAAGTTGGCTTTGCCTGCCTATCGCACGCAAATGGCCCAGGCAGTTTTTAAAGGGGTGCATCAATACTTTTTGCAAAATCCACCTGCCGGCACCTATATAGCGGCGCTTCAATTTGGCGATAAAGCCGAAGCTATGGAGCGCCAGCACAGGGTTGCGCCGGGCGATACATTGACTCATATTGCCTCGCGCTACAATGTCAATGTCGAACAATTATTAAAATACAATGGCTTGAATTCCCCTGCAGTAAAAGTTGGTCAGACTATTAAAATCCCCGAATCCTAATTTCACGATCTTATATCGCCCAAGCTTTAATAGCCCATTTTATTAATCATTAAAACTACTTCGTAAATTGTAAAAAATATTATGGAAATTGTTTCTTTAAAAAGAATTAAATTGCTCAGCCCCCGTCTTGCTAATCAAATAGCGGCGGGTGAGGTTGTCGAACGTCCATCATCAGTAATTAAAGAATTACTGGAAAATAGTTTGGATGCTGGTGCGACGCGACTGGACATTGAGCTTGAAGATGGCGGTATAAAGCTAATGCGAGTACGCGATAATGGCGGCGGCATTGAGAAAGATGATTTACCGTTAGCGCTGAGTCGCCACGCCACTAGTAAAATTTATGAGCTTGATGATCTCGAAGCCGTAGCAACTTTGGGGTTTCGCGGTGAAGCATTGGCGAGTATCAGTTCGGTTGCACGTTTAACTTTGCTTAGCAGTACCAATGAAGAAAGTGCTGGCTGGCAAGTGGTGGTTGAAGGTCGCGATATGGATGCGGAGGTATCTCCGGCACCTCATCCGCGCGGCACTACGGTTGAAGTGCGCGATTTATTTTTTAATACCCCTGCGCGCCGAAAATTTTTACGCACAGAGAAAACTGAATACACGCATCTTGAAGATGTCATAAAACGTTTAGCTTTATCGCGTTTTGATGTGGCATTTAATGTGCGTCACAATGGCCGGGCAATTTATGCCTGGCGCGCCGGCGATTCGCAATTAGAACAGGAAAGACGCGTTGCGCAAGTGTGCGGCCCGGCGTTTATGGAAAATGCGATATTTATTGATATTGAGCGCAGTTCTTTGCGGTTGTGGGGCTGGGTAGCACTGCCTGCGTTCTCGCGTAGTCAAGCGGACCTGCAGCATTTCTACGTCAATGGTCGTTCTATCCGCGACAAAATAGTCAGTCATGCAGTGCGTCAGGCGTTTCAAGATGTTTTACATCACGGTCGCCATCCAGCATTTGTTTTATATTTGGAAGTCGATCCTTCCAGTGTGGATGTTAACGTCCATCCCACTAAACATGAAGTACGTTTTCGCGATAATCGTAGTGTGCATGATTTTATTTATTCAAGCTTGCATCATGCGCTAGCAAAAGTTCGCCCCGAAGATTCATTGCAAAAAAATCACAATGAAGATGAAAGTTTTTTTTCTGCAACAACTCCGGTGCAAGGTCTTGCAATAGGTGAGTTTGGCGGACAAGAAAATTTAAGCCTGCGCGCGTCGCCCGCCAGCAATACACTTAGTGGTTCACAATCTTATTCTTCTAATCAACAATATCAAAATAATTATCAGCGTCCTGATGTTCGCAATGTGAGTGAGCAGTTAAAAACCTACGGCGATTTAATGCGGGTCTCTGCATCAACGTCGAACCCATCAATGCCCAATAGTGGCGATGAAAATATTCCACCGCTTGGTTACGCCATTGCCCAACTAAAAGGTATTTATATTCTTGCGGAAAATGCCCAAGGTTTAATTTTGGTAGATATGCATGCTGCCCATGAGCGCATTACTTACGAACGCATGAAAGAATCCTTTGCCAATGGCGGCATCCAAACCCAGCCTTTGTTAGTGCCGGAAAGTATTGCCATCAGTCAAAAAGAAGCTGATTGCGCTGAGCATCATCAGGAAACATTTAAAAATCTTGGTTTTGAATTGCAGCGTGCGGGACCGGAAACATTATTAATTCGTCAAGTACCCGTGGTATTAAATCGCGGTAAAGTTGAGCAATTAGTACGGGATGTTTTAGCCGATTTAATTGAGCATGGCAGTAGCGAAAGAATACAACATCATATTAACGAAATTCTTAGCACTATGGCCTGTCATGCTTCCGTGCGCGCTAATCGCAAGCTTACCATTCCAGAAATGAACGCATTGTTGCGGGACATGGAAGCCACTGAACGCAGCGGTCAATGTAATCATGGTCGGCCGACATGGTTGCTGCAATCATTGGATGAATTGGACAAAATGTTTATGCGCGGACAATAGATTTATTTTTTATAGTATTGACGCGTATCGGCACGAACCGCAATTTAAGGCGAGCTATTGGACTAATGTGGCGGGTTGGGTAGCATCGAAGCCATTTCTTCTGAGGTTTTGCCAGGCGAAAGATGTTATTCAGTGGGATCAAAAAAATATTGCACATAATCCTGAGGCAGTTTTTTTAAGAGAGGGTTTTCCAAGCGAAACAATTTTCGTTGATGTAGTTTAGAAAAATCAATGCTGGGTTGATAGTATTGACGCCAAAGTTTTTTAAAAGAGCCATCTTGGTAAGCCAATTTTAACCCAGCCTCTATGCGTTTTTTCGCAAGCTTACTTTTACTGTTAAGGTAAAAAAAACGTGGCAATGGATAATACAAAATAAAACTTTCATCGTAATAGAGCTTAAATATATCTTTGAACACTTCGTATTCCGGCATGATTTCATTGGCGCCGCGACAAAATAGATCTGCGCGTCCAGCTGTGGTCATTTTAAACATGCTTGCGTAATTTTCGATCTCCAAAACCTTGAAGCCATTATGGCGCAGTATTAAGGTATCTGCCCAACCAATTCCTTGAATAATAGTGTAGTGACGCAATTCGGCAAGCGTTTGTATTTTGCTAATTTTTTCTTTCACTGCAGGATTAATAAAGCACACGCGATAACCGACAATGCCACCATCCACGGGAAAGTTAATGTAGGTAAGCTTGCTTGATTTAGTGCTCGCTTCGTCATAACTTCGCTCCATAATTAAATTCGGATATTGATCGGCTGCCAGCGCATATAAGGTGCGCTCAGTATCGAGTATGCCAAGTTGTTGCATGCGATAGTCACCGTAATCAGGTCGAGTTTTTTCTAACGCAAGGGTAATTAGTGCGGTGTAATAATCAAAATATTTGTTAGGAAAGCCTTCCTCTCCGCGATGTGAGACAATGAATTCAGCCTGAGTTCCCAGGGAAAGCAACGACCAAAAAATGACAAATGCGAATAAAAGATATATGTTCATTTCTGACCCAAGTAATGATGCTAGCCCTGCAAATTATAACGAACCTTCAAATCCAATCTAAATGACTGAACGCTTACTAAAAAGTGAAATAATAGCGGTACTGAAAAGTGAAATAATAAGGCGTCGATTTGTTAACTCTAGTTGAGATTATTCTTAAGTCCACGGCTAGGTTTATTGCCTTGGCTATTTTCATAATTCTGTCCGTTGTATAGTGCTGCGCCTACTCTTTGTGAGAGGTCATGAAAGACCCTCACATGGCTTTGTAGGCTGCGGCGCAGCGTGAGCTTGGACATGTTCAAGGGAGCTACGCAGTACCGGTCTTGATATTTTGTTTTTAACCTGAGGTTGTTATGCATTTTCAGCACCTTCCCGTTATATTTTTAATGGGCCCCACAGCTTCCGGTAAAACTGATTTAGCGATTGCATTGCGCCAATTTCTGCCGGTGGAGATAATTAGTGTGGATTCCGCTCTCGTATATCGCGGTATGAATATTGGAACTGCCAAGCCTACCGCTGAAGAGTTGATTGCAGTGCCCCATAAATTAATTGATATTCGTGATCCTGCGGAACCCTATTCCGCTGCCGATTTTTGCGTTGATGCTGAGCGAGAAATTGCTGCGATACACGCGCAGGGTAAAATTCCCTTATTGGTTGGCGGCACCATGTTGTACTTCAAAGCATTGCTTGATGGTTTGGCAGATATGCCTGAAGCTGATGCTGCAGTGCGTGCACAAATCGAGCTTGATGCTGTTAGCTTTGGTTGGCCTTATGTTCATCAACAATTATTAGCGGTCGATCCGGAAATTGCGGCAGAAATTCATCCTAATCACTCACAGCGGTTGAGTCGTGCATTAGAGGTTTTTAGGGTGAGCGGTAAAACCATGAGTCAATTGCGTCGCGAACAAAATCAGCATAAGCCCCCACTTTTTTGTGAGCGATTTCGTGTCGTACAAATTGCGATTGCTCCGCGTAATCGTTCGCTGCTGCACCAGCGTATAGAGCTGCGATTCCAAAAGATGGTGAGTTCAGGATTAATAGATGAAGTGCAGGCTTTGTATTCAAGAGCTGATTTGCATATAGACTTGCCTGCCATTCGCGCAGTAGGTTATCGGCAGGTGTGGGATTATCTTGCAGGAAATTTAACGCACGACGAAATGATTGAGCGGGGTATAATTGCCACGCGCCAACTTGCCAAGCGGCAATTTACGTGGCTTAAAGGTTGGCAAAATTATCCTAACGCTCCATTAAATTGGCTCTATACTGACCAGGGCGATGGAAAATCACTATCTAAAGAAGAAATTGTGCACTGCGCCTTGAATTTTATAGAGGCAGCAGCCATATAATGCCTACGTGAAAACCCGAGATTGGTTTCATACTTCATTCATCCTCTTTTGTTTTGCTTTCTTGAGATGGGGTGGGTAATTTTCGTGTAGTCCATAATTAATAATCCCTAGGAGAATAAACATGTCAAAAGGGCATAGCTTACAAGACCCTTACCTGAACGTTCTAAGAAAAGAGCGGGTCCCTGTATCCATTTACCTCGTGAATGGTATTAAGTTACAAGGTCAGGTTGAATCATTTGATCAATTCGTTGTGCTGTTAAAAAACACCGTTAGCCAAATGGTGTACAAGCATGCTATTTCCACTGTTGTGCCTTCTCGCGCTGTACGTGTCCCACTGCTGAACGAAGCTGGTGTGTTTGAAGGTGAAGAAGATGACGAACAAGCCGAATAATTATTTTTGGTGAGCTCTTCGTATTCTGTGACAATCCCTCGAGGTCGCTAATTGTTTTTTGATCGCCCCCCCTCAGGTGAGCTAGCGGTGCTAGTTCACTTGAACTTGTCTCATGGCCAGGAGCCGGAAGACCCGCGTGAGTTTGAAGAGCTAGTACTTTCTGCTGGAGGCGACCCTGTTGCTTTTATTACCGGTAAAAGTATTTCCCCTAAAGCAAAATTCTTTATTGGCACAGGCAAGTTGCAGGAGTTACAACAAGTTGTGGCTGAAAATGAGGCCCAACTGGTTATCTTTAATCACACCTTAACGCCTAGTCAAGAGCGCAACCTCGAAAAAGAATTGCAATGCCGCGTGCTTGATCGCACGGGCTTGATTCTCGATATTTTTGCGCAGCGTGCGCGCACCCATGAAGGTAAGTTGCAGGTTGAGCTTGCGCAATTACGTCATATGTCCACTCGCCTGGTGCGTGGTTGGACGCATTTGGAGCGCCAAAAAGGCGGCATAGGTTTGCGCGGCCCGGGTGAAACCCAGCTTGAAACTGACCGTCGTTTATTGCGTGGCCGCATCACCTTGATTGAGCAACGTCTTGAAAAAGTACGCTCTCAGCGTGAACAAGGTCGGCGTTCGCGCTTGCGCGCGGCAATCCCAACGGTGTCATTGGTCGGTTATACCAATGCGGGTAAATCCACCTTGTTTAATCGTATTACCGGCGCAGATGTTTATGTTGAAAATCAGCTTTTTGCCACGCTGGATCCGACCATGCGTCGCATTGAGTTGGCTGATATTGGCGGCGTAGTGCTTGCTGATACCGTAGGATTTATCAGTCATTTACCGCATAAATTAGTTGAAGCATTTCGTGCGACTTTAGAGGAAGCCAGTAATTCCACCCTGCTGTTGCATGTGATTGATTCACCGGCAGAGGCTCGTTTGCATAACATTGAACAAGTGGAGCTGGTGCTTGAAGAAATTGGTGCGGCAGAATTACCGCAGCTCAAGGTGTATAACAAAATTGATTTGATCGGTGTGATGCCACGAATTGATCGCGATGAATTCGGGAAACCTGTAGCTGTTTGGTTGTCTGCACAAACGGGTGAGGGTAGCGATTTGTTGGAAGCGGCCATTTCTGAAATCCTGGGTGAGGAAATGGTATTCGGGCATTTATTGCTCAATCCACAGCAAGGTAAATTACGCGCCGCGCTCTATCAACAACAAGCTATTAGCGAAGAACATTATCGCGATGATGGTGTGTGTAATCTGCAGTTGCGCATCCCCAAAAGTGATTTGTTACGTATATTAAGCGCGCAAGCGATTAGTTTTGAAAATTTAGTCTGGGCGGATTGAAAAGCGGATTCGTCGCCCTAACATCCATCGCACTTCGAATTTAATATTAAAAGCATTGGAGACACCTATGGCCTGGAATGAACCGGGGAAAGACAATCTTGATAAAGATAAAACCAACAAGGAAAGAGACCCTTGGGGTGGGCGAGGTGGCAATGATGGGCCACCCGATTTAGATGAAGCTTTAAAGAAATTTCAAAAGAAGCTCAATGGCATTTTTGGCGGTGGCTCAGGTGGCGGTAGTAACACCTCTGGTGGGGGCTCTGGCATGTTGTTCGGAATTATTGCAGGTATTGCAGTAATTATTTACGGCTTGAGTGGCTTCTATACTATTGATGCCAAACAGCGTGCAGTGGTGCTTCAGTTTGGCGCTTTTAGTGATATTAAAGGTGAAGGGTTACGGTGGAATGCGCCGCTAGTAACTAAAGTTTTTATTGTCGATGTTACCGGGCAGCGTCAATATTCTACTGAAGGATTAATGTTGACTCAGGATGAAAGCATCGTTGAGTTACCTATATCTGTGCAATATAACGTGTCGGATATTAAAGCTTACGTACTAAACGTTAAAGATCCGGAAATCAGTTTAAAGCACGCTACCGATAGTGCCTTACGCCATGCGGTAGGATCAGCAGAGTTAAATCAGGTTTTATCAGAAGGCAGAGCGAGTATTGCTGCCGAAGTTAAGTTGCGTTTGCAGCGATATCTGGATAACTACGGTGCGGGCATTCAAGTTATCAATGTAAACATTCAACAGGCGCAACCACCTGAAGATGTGCGCGCTGCGTTTGATGATGTAATTAAAGCTAAAGAAGACGAGTCGCGGTTAAAGAATCAGGCTGAGTCTTACTCTAACGGCATAATTCCTGAAGCGCGCGGTAAATCGCAGCGTTTGCTGGAGGAGGCAGAAGCTTATCGCTCAGAAGTGGTTTCGCGCGCGACGGGTGAGTCGGAGCGCTTTGAGCGATTACTGACGGAGTATAAGCGTGCGCCTGAAGTCACGCGTAAACGCCTCTACCTGGAAACTATGGAAATAGTCATGGCTAAGTCTTCAAAAGTAATGGTCGATGTGGACAACAACAGTATGCTTTATCTGCCTTTGGATAAGCTCACTCGTCAAATTCCTCCGCCTGCGGTTGAAAATACGAATGATCATTCTCAACGTGACATTGAAGTCAGTAGCCCAGTCGTTCGTCGGGAGGTGCGCTAATGTCTACTAAAAATCTAGTATCGCTGATCATTGTTCTGTTTGTATTGGTTATTGCTTCCAGTAGTTTTTATATTGTTAATCAATATGAGCGGGCTGTGGTCTTGCGTTTTGGGGGGCTGGTCGCGGCTGATGTTAAGCCGGGCATCCATTTCAAAGTACCTTTAACCGATAAGGTGCGCCGTTTTGACGGTCGCTTACAGACGGCAGATATGACGCCGGAAAGCTTTTATACGATTGAAAATAAACGCTTAGTTGTTGATTCCTATATTAAATGGCGCGTCAGCAATGTTGCCGGCTATTACCGGGCGACCGGCGGTGACGAGAGAATTGCTGAAGATCGTTTAAGCCAGACAGTTGCTGCCGGTTTGCGCAATCAGTTTGGTCGACGTACGTTACACGATGTGGTCTCTGGTCAGCGTGACGAATTAATGGCTGAATTAAAAAACAGCTTAAATGAAACGGCAAACAATTCCTTGGGTATTGAGGTGGTGGATGTGCGTGTGAAGCGCATTGATTTCCCAACCGAGGTGAGTAAATCCGTTTTTGACCGTATGTCTGCTGATCGCGAAAAGGAAGCGCGTGAATATCGTTCACAAGGTAAAGAACAAGCTGAAATTATTCGTGCCGATGCGGATCGTCAACGCGTAGTGCTGGAAGCTAATGCTTATCGTGATGCGGAACGTTTACGCGGTGATGGTGATGCCAAGGCGGCAGCTATCTACGCTGCAGCCTTCAATAAAGATCCTGAGTTCTATGCGTTTGTTCGTAGTTTGAATGCCTATCGCAGCAGCTTCAGTTCAAAAGATGATTTGCTGGTACTCGATCCTAAAAGTGAATTCTTTCGCTACCTGAAAGAATCTCAAGGCAAGAAATAAATCGCGAAGAGAAATAGGTGAATCAGCGTAGCGATTAACCTACAAATCTCCCCGCAATCAGTGTTAAAATGCCGAAACCGAGCCGCTCGCTCGGTTTTTTTATGTTCGAACAGTTGGTTTTCATTTACAAGTCACTGTTTAATTTCAGGATTGTTAGAGTCCCCCTATGACTTACGCCGATCGCTGGTTGCTGCCAGATGGAGTAGAAGAGATTCTGCCCGCTGAAGCTAAACCTCTAGAATTGCTGCGCCGCCAGTTGCTGGATTTATATTCCACCTGGGGCTACGACCTGGTAATTCCTCCGTTGCTGGAATACACCGACTCACTTCTCATTGGCCTCGGTCGCGATGTAGATCTACTTACTTTTAAAGTGACCGACCAGCTTACTGGTCGCACTTTGGGTGTGCGTGCCGATATCACCCCACAAACCGCACGGATGGATGCGCACAGCATGGACGCTGCAGGTGCAAACCGTCTTTGCTATGCCGGCCATGTAGTACATACCAAACCTAAACATCCTTTAGCGACACGCACCCCTATTCAGGTTGGCCTTGAGTTTTATGGGGAGGCGGGTATTTCAGCAGATATTGAAGTCGTTTCGTTGCTGCTGGCTTCGTTGCGTATCGCTGGGTTGCCAAAGTTACATATTGATTTAGGTCATGTAGGTATTTATCGCGCCTTGGCCGAGGCGGCAAAACTCAGTGATACACAGGAAGATGAGCTGTTCGATTTATTGCAGCGTAAGGCTAATACTGAAATTCGCCAATGGGTTTCAATCAATGTGGCAGATGTTACCTATGCTTCTTTGTTGCTGGTATTGCCGAGCCTGTCAGGCGGAATTGAGGTGTTGGCTAAAGCGCGGCAGTTATTGTCGAGTGTGGCTGCGGCGGTAGCGGCAATTGATCAATTGCAGACGGTTGCCCAGATTATGTCGCAGCGCTACCCGGAAGCAGAGCTTTATTTCGATTTAAGTGAATTGCGCGGTTATCACTATCTCACTGGTTTGGTATTTGCTGCCTTTGCACCGGGGTATGGCAACCCGATTGCTAGCGGTGGTCGTTATGACCATATTGGTGAAGTGTTTGGCCGGGCGCGTCCAGCCACGGGTTTTGCCTTAGATGTGAGTGCAATCAGCAAATTAGGGTTGTTACCCAAGAATACCGTGGCGGCAATATCCGTTATTGATGACGGGGATAACCGTCAATGGCAGGCAGTACAAGCATTGCGCTCAACCGGCGAACGTGTGATTTATATTGTTGATAGGCAAAATTTTGTCAGTAATCGTGAGCTGTGCCTAATCAATGGCACATATCAGGTCGTTACCCTTTAATTTTTTTCATTGTTTAATAGAGAGTTAATTCAGTCATGGGCAAAAACGTCGTTGTATTGGGCACCCAATGGGGTGATGAAGGCAAAGGCAAGATCGTAGATTTGCTGACTGATCAGGTTTCTTTGGTGACTCGTTTTCAGGGTGGTCATAACGCCGGTCATACTTTGGTGATCGAGGGCAAAAAAACGGTATTGCATTTAATCCCTTCCGGTATTTTGCGTGAAGGCGTCACTTGTCTGATTGGCAACGGTGTTGTTTTGTCTCCCGAAGCTCTATTTAAAGAAATTGGCGAGCTTGAAGCCACGGGAGTGCCTGTGCGTGAGCGCTTGCGTTTGTCGCCTGCCTGTCCATTGATTCTACCGTACCATGTTGCGCTTGATCAGGCGCGTGAGATAGCGCGTGGCGCAGCAAAAATTGGTACTACCGGTCGCGGGATTGGCCCGGCTTATGAGGACAAGGTAGCACGTCGCGGTTTGCGGGTAAGCGATATGTTCGATATGGAATCCTTTGCCGTTAAGCTTAAAGAAATTCTTCAGTATCACAATTTTGCTCTTACGCAATACTACAAAGTAGATGCGATCAATTATGAAGAAACCTTGGCAAACTGCGTTGTTTGGGCAAAATTATTGTTGCCAATGGTTGCTGATGTGACTGATTTGTTGCACGCCGCGCGCGAAGAAGGCCGCAGTATTTTGTTTGAAGGTGCGCAAGGGTCACTGTTGGATATCGATCATGGCACCTACCCTTTTGTAACCTCGTCCAATACCACTGCAGGTGGTACCGCAACTGGTTCTGGATTTGGTCCACTGTATTTGGATTACGTGCTCGGCATCACCAAGGCATATACGACGCGCGTGGGCTCAGGTCCCTTTCCTACAGAATTAGATTGTGAAGTAGGCGCGTATCTCGGTGAAAAAGGTCATGAATTTGGCGCTACCACGGGTCGCAAACGCCGCTGTGGTTGGTTTGATGCAGTAGCAGTCCACCATGCTAACCGTATCAATAGCGTTACCGGAGTTTGCTTAACCAAGCTGGATGTGCTGGATGGTTTAACGACAGTTAAAATTTGTATTGCCTATCAGAATTCCCAAGGTCGGTCTGTTGGCATTCCCTACACCGCAGAAGGTTGGGCAGATATTCAACCTATTTATGAAGAGATGCCGGGGTGGAATGAATCCACCGTCGGTGCGCAAACTATTGCAGAGCTGCCTGCTAACGCCCGTGCTTACATCAAGCGCCTGGAAGCGCTGATGTCTACTCCTGTTGATATCATTTCTACTGGGCCAGATCGTGTACAAACTATTGTATTGCGTCATCCATTTGCCGAATAATTTAAGAATCATCGATTTTATTGTATGAAGAACGAAGCTGATTGTTATTCTATAAAGTGAAATAAATATTTCATTTAAGCTTGGTAAACTTAGAATGGAGCGCAAGACATTAATTGTCTGGCTCCATTTTTTTTGCACGAAAAAAAATTCTGGTTTATCGAATGTGCAAGTTAAAATTAAAAAGCGTCGTATATTTACGCTAAAAACCCGATGCTTCCTGCAGCAATGGCAAATATTAAGCCTGACGTATTAAATAAATAACTGAGTATCTTTTAACGTAAAAATGATTGCTGCTTTGAGCTTTTTCTCAAGAATTTTTATCTGCGAGTGGGCTAGTTGCTATATGTTCGTGATTATATTTATTGAGGTTTCATTGCTTGTTTAAATGCCATGGGGTATTTAATTGTGGAATTTAAAGGTGTGCGAGTCAATATTAAATATTATTTCAATTAATTTTTCTATTAAATGTAACGTCTAGTGCCATAAAGTAATGTCGCGCGCCACTATAATAAATTCGATTGTTTACATTTAAAATAATAGTAAATAAAATATTTTGGCTTAATGGCAGTGCATGCTAATGATTATTTTGGTCTGCCATGAGCTAATCACATTGGATTTTTTCGCCTCTCTCCACAAATAATAGAAATAATTTAAGACTAATTTAATTGTAGTGTTACGCTTTTCGTAAGTTTAGTGTTGCTATAGCGGTTAATGCGCGAGGCTGCCTGCTGTAATGATTATTTTCAGCAGGCTTTTTTTAAAATATATGTTTAGAAAAACTATTTCTGGAAAAGTAAATGCGGATTTCCTTCGCGAACTTAGGCAGATTTGAGAATATTTCATTTATTCTAGTTTGATTACAGGTGGAAAAATCATGAAATATAAAAACTATACTGCATCCATTTTGTTCTTAATGCTAATCGGTGCATTTATTGTTTTGTACAGTTCGCAACAATCATTAAGCATATTTAACCGTAAGAAACCTATTTCCGATGTGGCGGTGGTAACACAGAATATAAGTTTTTTTAGCACTTATGTCTTTGGCTTTAAAGCTTCTAAAGAGGACAGGGTTACTAAAGCGAGTTCCAGAAGTGCCAACCCCAAAAAATAATCATCTCTATTGGGTGTGTTGGGTTTCCGTACGGGAGCTCGCAGTTGAAAATTCAAACGTGATTGCGCTGGCGATTTGCTATTAGGTAAATCCATTTGCGTGATAATGGCGCACTTGCCAGCTTCCGAAAAATACCTTAATTGTGATTTTTGCTTAGCTATCAAAGCATCCCAATTGTTAATGCATCGATCGAGTTGCCGACGCATCCTTGAAAGGTGGGGGCTTTCGGATGCTGATATTTTCCGCCTAAATCCAGCTTTTCCTTGACTTTGACGCATATCTCGGGAGAATTACGGGTTCGCTGGATGGCCAGCAGATGGCCGATAAGCTCGGATCCTCATCTGCTCCCCGATAAGTCACCCTCTTGTCGCACCATCCGCCTGTGCTGAAGCGCGTCCACCGACGTTGCCGACCCGATTAAGCTGCAGAATTACCCAAGTGGCTTGCCTAAATCTGATAAACACCGCCCTGGATGTTTGTCTTAGATTTTTCATATTCTCGCGGTATGTTTGTTTAAACGCATTGTTCAAATAATTTGTTCAAGCAAGCTGACCGTTTGTTTTCGGTGCTGTGCAATTTCTATGAAATCTGTCAGCCGCAATTTTGTATAGACATAATAAAGTCTAAAGGGGAATTAAAGTGGAAATGCTTTCTGGCGGAGATATGTTAATCCGCGCGTTGAAGGACGAAGGCGTGGAGTTTGTTTTTGGTTATCCGGGCGGAGCGGCGTTGCATATTTACGATGCCATCTTTCGTCAATCTGATGTTAAACACATTCTTGTTCGTCATGAACAGGCTGCTACACATGCTGCCGATGGCTATGCCCGCGCGACTGGAAAAGTCGGCACCGTGTTAGTTACCTCTGGTCCTGGTGCAACGAATGCCATAACTGGTATTGCTACGGCGTATATGGACTCTATACCGATGGTGGTTATATCGGGTCAAGTGCAAAGCCATTTGATTGGTGAAGACGCCTTTCAAGAAACTGATATGGTCGGGATTTCACGTCCGGTGGTGAAGCATAGCTTCATGATTAAGCACCCCAGTGAAATTGCTGAAGTGGTTAAAAAAGCTTATTACATCGCTTCCACTGGCCGGCCTGGTCCGGTGGTTATTGATGTGCCTAAAGACTTAACGCATCCGGCAAGTACTTTTCCCTATGCCTATCCAGACAAGGTCAAGTTGCGTTCATACACTCCGGCTACGCGTGGCCATGCTGGCCAAATTAAAAAGGCTGTACAGTTGTTGTTGGCGGCCAAGCGCCCAATCATTTACACCGGTGGCGGTGTGATATTGGGTAATGCCAGTGAGTTGCTGCGTCAGTTAGTACGTATGCTGGATTACCCGGTGACGAATACTTTGATGGGGTTGGGCGCGTATCCAGGAACCGACAAGCGTTTTCTCGGTATGCTCGGTATGCACGGAACCTTTGAAGCCAACACGGCGATGCATCACAGTGATGTGATTCTGGCTATTGGTGCACGTTTTGACGACCGTGTAACCAATACCGTAAGCAAGTTTTGCCCTAATGCAAAGATTATCCATATCGATATTGATCCTGCGTCTATCTCTAAAACTATAGTTGCAGATGTACCTATTGTGGGCGCGGTGGATAGCGTATTGACCGATATGATTGCGTTGATTCAGGAGTCGGCAGAGAAACCAGATGCCGTGGCCATTGCCGATTGGTGGAAACAAATTAATGAATGGCGCGAACGTCATGGGATTCACCTCAAGTCGCGATATGACACGACCAGCGACAAAATTAAGCCGCAGGACGTTATCAAAGCTATTTGGGAAGTTACCAAGGGTGATGCTTATGTCACTTCAGATGTAGGCCAGCATCAAATGTTCGCTGCGCAATATTATTTGTTCGACAAGCCGCGTCGTTGGATCAATTCGGGTGGGCTTGGCACTATGGGCTTCGGTTTGCCCGCCGCTATGGGCGTGCAAATGGCTTACCGCGATGCGACTGTCGTTTGCGTAACGGGAGAGGGTAGTATTCAAATGTGCATTCAGGAGTTGTCTACCTGCACGCAATATAAATTGCCAGTAAAAGTTATCTGCTTGAACAACCAGGCTCTCGGTATGGTTCGGCAATGGCAAGATATGCAATATTCCGGTCGTTATGCCGAAAGCCTGTATGAAGACTCTTTGCCAGATTTTGTTAAGCTCGCTGAAGCCTATGGTCATGTGGGTATGTTAGTGACCAAAAAAGAAGATTTGAAAGCCAAGTTGGAAGAATGTTTTGCGATGAAAGATCGTATGGTGTTTATGGATATCATGGTCGATCAATCAGAACACGTTTATCCCATGCATGTCGCACCTAACGGTTCTATGCGCGATATGCTACTCAGCAAAACAGAGAGGACCTAATAATGAGACGTATTATTTCAGTCCTCTTGGAAAATGCTCCAGGTGCTTTATCTCGCGTTGTGGGCTTATTCTCTCAGCGCGGTTACAACATTGAAAGTTTAACCGTTGCCCCAACGGAAGATCCAACGCTTTCACGTTTGACCTTAACCACTTTAGGCGATGATCATAAAATCGAACAAATCACTAAACATCTCAACAAGCTTGTTGATGTGGTGAAGCTAGTCGATTTAACGGAAGGTGCACATATCGAACGCGAGTTGATGCTAATAAAAGTTAAAGCATCCGGTGCACAACGTGCGGAAGTCAAACGCTGTGTGGATATTTTTCGCGGTCAAATCATCGATGTTACCAGTACGCTTTACACCATCCAAATTACCGGTGCTAGTGACAAGCTCGATGCTTTTTTATTAGCAGTTGGCGATGCTTCGATTATTGAAGTTGTTAGGAGTGGCGTCAGTGGGATTTCACGTGGCGAGAAAGTATTGAGTTTATAATTTCGAACTTTGCATCTAAAAAAAGGCCGAAGCGTAAAAAGCTTCGGCCTTTTTTATTTAATTTGTGTGGAATTTATCAGTGAAGAAAATTTTTGATTTTATTGATTTCTCTAAACCGTCTTATGAGGTGGCCCCACAATTAATCGGTGCTCATTTTTTTGTCGATGGTGTGGGTGGTGTGATAGTGGAGGTTGAAGCTTACGATCAAATAGATCCTGCATCGCATACGTTTGTAGGTCTGACCAAACGTAATGCAGCAATGTTTGGCCCACCCGGGTGTGCCTATGTATACCGTTCTTATGGTATTCATTGGTGTCTTAATTTTGTGTGCGGAGAGGAAGGTTACGGTGCCGGAGTTTTGATTCGTGCGATTAAGCCAACCATTGAAATTGAAGTTATGCGTAAGCGACGCAATTTACAAAACGAGCGATTGTTATGTGCAGGACCAGGCCGGGTAGGCCAGGCGTTAGCTATATCTCCTCGCCATAATGGCCTACCTCTTTATGAATTGCCTTTTAGTTTATTGCCCTCTGCTCAGCCTGTTAATGTTATTCACGGGCCACGCATTGGCATTTCAAAAGCCGTTGATGTGCCCTGGCGATTCGGGATGGAGCGCTCGAATTTTTTAAGCCGTCCTTTCGTTAAACAAACTTAAATACTTCATCAAGATAAATCGATTTTTGTGTGGACGGTTTACAAATTTATTGTGGCGAAACTAGCGGCGATGATCCGCTACGATTGCTCCCGCATCCAATACGTCTTGTTCGTGAGCAGGCTCACGCCATACTTCGATAAGCGCTGCGTCGTACCAATTTTTCATAGCAGGAAAATGTAACAAGTGTTGCGTATATCGTTTAGCTGCATCGCTCAATGGCAAATGATAGGTTTGTGCGCGAAATACCACGGGTGAAAAAAATGCATCCACTGCCGAAAATTTTTTGCCCGCTAAAAATGGCCCGCCGAATTTCTTGAGGCCTTCGCACCATAATTCATCAATTCGTGAAATGTCTTTTTGCAATGCCGCAGAAATATTATTGAGCTGAACGCGCATACCGCAACTCATGCCACAATTATTGCGTAAAGCTTGAAAGCCTGAATGCATTTCTGCAGCAGCGCAACGTGCCCAGGTGCGGGCAATTTTATCAGCGGGCCAAACGCCATCATGCTGTTCAGCTAAATATTCTGTGATCGCTAGAGAATCCCAAATAATCAAATCACCATCTACCAAGCAAGGGACTTTTCCGCTAGGAGAAAAGGTACGGTAGATATCCCATACTCCGTCGGCGGGAAAAGGGTGCAATTTTTCGGTGAACGGGATATCGAGAGCTTGCATCAAAAGCCAGGGGCGCAACGACCAGGATGAGTAATTTTTGTTGGCGATATGGAGTGTGAGCATAAGTAACTTTCCTGCCAGTCATTTACATTGTGAGCAGCGATAATGGATTTGTTTGGCATAAAAGTAAATCCGGTAACGTTTTATTGCGCCATTCTTTTTACCTCTGTGATGCTTAGGTTGAGGTACTGTGTGAATACGCCATTAAATACGCTGTCGTCGGTGCGAACAAGTTGGCGGGCAATTGGTGGCATGCAACTGTTGTAGACGGTAATAGGTGTTGCACCCTTGGTGCTTATGCTTTAAGCATCTATATTCATGATCCGCTGGCCTCGTTGATTTGATAGGGGTTAACAGTTATTGCGGTTGGCATTCTGGGAAAATCAGAAAATTATGGCGACTTCACGTGGCAATCGAAATACAATAAACCGATTATTATGAGACTTATATAGTAGGAGTGTACCAATGCAAGAAACCTGGCGGTGGTTTGGTCCCAGTGACTCAATTTCTTTAGAAAAAATTATTCAGGCCGGTGCGACTGGCATTGTAAGTTCTTTACACCAGATTCCGACTGGCGCCGTATGGCCACTGGCAGAGATTCAAGCGCGTAAGCAATTGATCGAAGAATCGGGACTGGAATGGTCGGTGATTGAAAGTATTCCTATGCACAATGATATTAAAACGCGTACGGGAAATTTTCAGCAGTATATCGATAATTACAAAACTTCTATCTTTAACGCTGGCAAAGCAGGCGTTAAAGTTATTTGTTACAACTTTATGCCTGTTGTCGACTGGACACGCACCAATTTAATGTATCGTTTGCCCAGTACCAGTCACGCGCTACGTTTTGAAATGACAGATTTTGCCGCTTATGATGTTTATATTTTAGCGCGAAAAAATGCAGAAAAAGATTACTCACCTCAAGTCATGTCCAGAGCCAAAGAGCGCTTTGCGGGTATGAATGATGAAGAAAAAATGTTACTGGAAAAAAATATTATTGCGGGGCTCCCAGGTGGGGAAGGCTCTTACACTCGTGATACTATTCGCGCAGCTATTCAACAGTTTATTGAGTTGGGCACTGAAGGCATGCGCGAAAATTTGTTTGCTTTCCTGCGCGAAATTATTCCGGTAGCGGAAAGTGTTGGGGTGAAAATGTGTATTCATCCGGATGACCCGCCCTTTTCCTTGTTTGGTTTGCCGCGTGTGGTATCTACTGCAGACGACGCGCGTAAACTTCTCGAAGCCGTACCTAGTGAATCCAATGGATTAACCTTGTGTGCAGGCTCCTATGGTGCACGGGGCGATAATGATTTAGTCGCAATGGCAAAAGAATTTGGGTCACGTATTTACTTTGTGCATTTGCGAAATGTAACACGTGAGGACGATGGCTCTTTTTTCGAAGCCGAACATCTCAATGGCGACAACGACATGGTTGGCTTAATCAATGCGTTGCTATGTGAAGAGCGCCGTAGAAATAAAAATGGTGAAAGTGATTTTTGTATTCCTATGCGACCAGATCACGGGCATCTTATGGCCGATGAGGCCGACAGCCCGGATGTAAAGCCTGGGTATTCTTATGCGGGCAGGATGAAAGGGTTGGCTGAGTTGCGTGGTGTTATGCATACTTTGGAAAGATTGCATGCCAGAAGCTTATAAGCATTATCTATATCCTAGCCTTACGAAATGCGGGGCTAGGCTGTTTCGCTAAGTGCTTCTTTTTCGATATATATCTGAATTTTATAACCTACAAACATGGAAGTCGCACATTAGTGCGAGTTCAACAAAATGGTAAGTTGGCAATATCGCTTGCTCAATTGTTACGCAGGTAAGTGAAGTGTCTGTGTAAAGTTGCAAAAAGTTCCTTATAAAAATAGTTATTTTAAAATTTCAGTGCTATGTTTAATTCACTGTAGACATCTACGTATACAGAGCTAAACCCATTATTATTGAGAAATCAATTAGTTACTGGTGTTTAGTACAATAATTCATCAGCAGTGCCAACACTAACGCTTTACTTATGTGGCCGCCAGTTATGGCGCTTACTTACTCTAGGAGTTTTATATGCTCAAAAATATTTCATTCATTATTCTGTTGTCAGCCTTTTTGGTTGCTTGCGGCGGCAGTGATAATAAAAAATCACGTAGTAGTTCTGCTGCTGCGGCTTCCAGCACCCCGGCAGCATCGAGTACACCAGCAGCTTCAAGTACTCCAGCTTCAAGTACTCCAGCTTCAAGTACTCCAGCTTCAAGTACTCCGGCGGCTTCAAGTACTTCCGCAGCTTCAATTGCTCCAGTTTCAAGTGCAATGGCAAGCAGTATGGCACCGAGCAATGTTATCACTGTAAATATGACCGAGGGCTGGAGAGGTAACAATGGCGGAACTATCACTTACTCCACTGAAGGCGTTACACTGGTTGGCACCGCAGATGGGCAAGGTGCTGTTTTCGATATACCAGCCCAGAACTTGGAAGGTGCAGTGATAGATTTTGTTATCAATGTGAGTGATGAATACAAGACCAGCGAACAAAACTTGCAACCCTTCGCCCAGCTCAAAGGTGGCAGCTATCCAGGCGAATATAATTGTTGGGTAAATAATGCTGATCTAACTCCAGGTGAAGATCAAACCGTTAGCTGCCCCCTTGAGGAAAGCGACCTGAAGTTCAACCAGACCGTTCTTGATGTCCAAGCGGGAGTTCAAGTTAAAGGAACCACCTTTGCAGGTACTGTGCTTATAAAAAGTGTTACGGTTACGCTACCACTTCCGTAACCTAGGGTTTGAAAGTTTAGTTTGAAAAATGCCCGGATCGAAAGATTTGGGCATTTTTTTATAACGTACAAAAAAGAATCTTATTGCTCAGGGGTAGTTTATTCCCAAAAGTATGGGAGAGCTTGGTAGGGCGAGATGTGCTGCAGTTGGAAATGTTGGCAGCTTCACTTCATTAGAGCTGTGCACTCAAGGGTTATATGTCGAAGCTAGCTCGCCTGGGGCAATCTCTTCCGCCGCTAGTTGCCTCCAGAACGCATTAAGAATTGGACTTTTCAGCCGTTTTTTCATGACACAGATGCCCATTGAGTAAGGTCCTAAATCTGGCTGAATCGAAAAAATCTCGACCTTTCCTGCAAGCGGACTGTTGTCCACCACAATTTTGGGCAGCACACCTACACCAAAGCCAAGACTAACCATGCTAACAATGGCTTCATTGCCTTTTACTTCTGCATAAATATTGGGCTTGATATTTTGCACATTAAACCAATCATCCAAGCGTTCTCGAGCAAGACCTTCTTCTGGAATGATAATAGGAATTTGGTTCCAGTCTGCGCTGTTCCACTCTTGTTGCTCTTTAGCGCAAATAAATACTAATGGCGATTGGGCAATGGACTTGAAACTTATTCCAGCAGGTAATTTGTCGGGTTTGGCGGCAATGGCGATATCTTCATATCCGGCTTGTACTCGTTCGATGGATTGTGCTGGGTCGCCTGTATGGAGCTTTATAGCGATACCCGGGTGACGCACCCGAAATTCAGTGAGAATATCGTACAAAAAGCTATAGCTTGCAGTGACTGAGCAATAAATGCTGAGCTGGCCATGTAATTGATCTGCCTGCGCCAATAAGGAATCCTGATAGGTCCCCCATTGCTGTAATACTTCGCGCGCAAAATTTAGGTAGCTTTGGCCTTCGTAGGTTAAAGCCACAGAACGATTATCGCGTTGAAAAAGACGTACGCCTATATCTTCCTCCAGTTGTTTAATGTTGCGACTCAATGTTGACGGACTTACATGGCAAGCATTGGCTGCGCGACCAAAATGTAATGTGCCGGCCAGCGAGCAAAAAAGCTTAAGTTTGGTGATATTCATGAAATACCCTTGGCGTTGCACTATTTGCATTATTAAGTTGCGAATATATCATTTTACGTCATGCAAAATCTTTTCTACACTGCATTTCTCATATCAGCCGACTTTCGGCGTTTAACTCAGGAGCCTGCCATGCATGTTTATTACGATAAAGATTGCGACCTTTCCATTATCAAATCCAAAAAAGTAGCCATTATTGGTTATGGTTCGCAGGGTCATGCTCATGCATGCAACCTGAGAGATACTGGTGTGGATGTTGTTGTAGGCCTGCGCCTGGGTTCTGCAACTGTTGCCAAAGCACAAGCTCATGGCTTGAAAGTAACGGATGTTGCTTCAGCTGTTGCATCGGCGGATGTTGTAATGATTCTGACTCCAGATGAATTCCAGTCAAAATTATACAAAGATGAAATCGAGCCGAATATTAAACAAGGCGCCACTTTGGCTTTTGCTCATGGCTTCGCAATTCACTACAACCAGGTTGTTCCGCGCAAAGATCTTGACGTCATTATGATTGCACCAAAAGCGCCAGGTCATACTGTGCGTTCTGAGTTTGTTCGTGGTGGCGGTGTTCCCGATTTAATTGCGATTTATCAAGATGCGTCAGGTAAAGCTAAAAGCATCGCTATGTCTTATGCATCTGGAGTGGGTGGTGGTCGTACCGGCATTATCGAAACTTCATTTAAAGACGAAACTGAAACAGATTTGTTTGGCGAGCAAGCTGTGTTGTGTGGAGGCGCTGTTGAATTGGTTAAAATGGGCTTCGAAACTTTGGTGGAAGCGGGTTATGAGCCGGAAATGGCTTACTTTGAATGTTTGCATGAATTGAAATTGATTGTTGATCTCATGTTCGAAGGCGGAATCGCTAACATGAACTATTCAATATCGAACAATGCAGAGTATGGCGAATATGTCACTGGCCCTAAAGTGATTAACGAAGAGTCGCGCAAAGCTATGCGTCAGGCTTTGAAAGATATTCAAAATGGAGAGTATGCCAAGAAATTCATCGTAGAGGGGGCGACTAATTATCCATCAATGACTGCTTATCGTCGCAATAATGCTGCACACGGCATTGAGATTGTAGGCAACAAGTTGCGGGCTATGATGCCGTGGATTCAGGCAAACAAAATCGTTGATAAAGCTAAAAACTAATAGCTCAATCATGTTATTTAAAAAGCGCGGCTCAGGCCGCGTTTTTTCGTTCTACTGTGTACAATAGCGCTCCCCACGCTCCTTGCTGGATAATCGAAGAGGTTAATATGAACAATAATGAGCACGAACAGCCTGCAATGCGCGAAGAAAAACAGCGGGACAGTGATTTACCTTTTGGTGATTTGGAAGAAGAGGTTTCCGAAGGTGGGCAAAAGGTCCGTCATCGAGGCGTTTATTTGCTTCCCAATCTATTTACAACTAGTGCATTGTTTTGCGGCTTTTACGCCATTGTCTCTGGGATGCATGGAAATTTTTCACACGCAGCAGTAGCTATCTTGTTGGCTATGTTGCTGGATGGTATGGACGGCCGCGTAGCGCGTATGACTAATACTCAAAGTGCGTTCGGTGAACAGTACGATAGCTTGGCGGATATGGTGTCATTTGGCGTGGCTCCCGCGTTAGTTATGTTTAGCTGGGCGTTGCATGACTTGGGTCGATGGGGCTGGGCTGCTGCGTTTATTTATACTGCCTGTGCGGCTCTGCGCCTTGCCCGCTTTAATACGCAAATAGGTGTTGTAGATAAAAAGTATTTTGTCGGTCTGGCAAGTCCTCCCGCTGCAGCGATTGTGGCGGCCACTGTTTGGACATGGTCTGATGTTCATCCGGAAGGTGTTTGGGCGGCCGTGGTTGCTTTGCTTACGGCTTTTGTTGGTTTGTTGATGGTTTCAAGTTTTCACTACACTAGCTTTAAAAGTGTCGATTTTCGTGGTCGTGTCCCTTTTGGTGTAATGCTGGTGATTGTATTGGTGTTTGCTGCGTTGATTATTTATCAAGAGGCGGGCTTGCTTGCTATTGCCGTTATATATGGCCTTTCTGCTCCGGCGTTATGGTTATTTAAGAAGGTCGGCGCGGTAAGAATAAAGTAGGGCGCGCGCGAATCGCCCCAGTTGATCGCGCTTTGATGTATTTGTTCTTTTAGTGGTCTGCCGAGCAGAAATGTCATGAAAATGTTAAAAAAAGCTTGCAAAGGTTTGGGTGTAAACCTATAGTTCGCGCCCTCGCCG
>JAZKHP010000012.1:0-14265 GCA_040385335.1 Pseudomonadota bacterium | reverse complement strand
TACGCGGTTTGTAAGAGAGATCGGCAGTGTCGCCCTGCATTTCAGCGTAAGGGTCTTCACCATACACAACTATGGCTACGTCTGGCTTTTCTTTAAATGAACCATCGGCGCTTAGCGTTGTTTTACCGCCAGCTTCGCTCACAACTTTATTGATACCTGCATAGATGGAAGTTGCACCGGGGAAGTCTGCATTGGTGTTGCCGGTACCTTGCCAGGAAACTGACCAGCCTCCAGATTGTTTGCCAATGTTGTCAGCTCCATCACCGGCTATTAGCACGTGTTGTTTTGCTGAAAGCGGGAGAAGGTTGTTTTTATTCTTCAATAGAACTAGCGACTCACGCACTGCTTGTCGAGCGATCTCACGATGCTCCGGTGCACCCAGGATTTTTTTAGCTGCCAGGTCGCGGGTGGACGGTGCACCTTTTTCAAATAAACCTGCACGAATTTTTACGCGCAGAATTCTACGAACAGCGTCATCCAGGCGGGCGCTCGTGATTTCTCCCGATTTGGTTTGGGCCAACAAGTTCTTATATAGCTGTTTCCACTGTGAGTCGGGCACCATGTATATATCAAGACCGGCCATAATTGAATCAGGGCAATCTACTACCGTACAGCCTGGAATAAACATATGGCCATTCCAATCGCCAACAACTAAACCATCAAACCCCATGCGGTTTTTCAATACATCGGTCAGCAAATATTTGTGTCCATGCATTGGCATGCCACTGAAAGAACTGAAGGATGCCATGACCACTTGCACACCGGCTTCAATGCCACCGAAATAACCGGCGCCGTGGATATCCCGCAATATTTGTTCGCCGCCTTGGGTTGCACCGCGATCCACACCGTTTAAAGTACCGCCATCACCGATAAAGTGTTTTGCGGTGGCAATAATATGTTCATTGTTAAAAAGCGCTTTGGATCCAGGCTCGCCCTGCAGACCCTTTACCATTTCACTGGCGAAGGCTTTGGTAATACGCGGATCTTCAGACCAGGATTCGTAGGTGCGCCCCCAGCGATCATCGCGCGCCACAGCCACAGTAGGTGAAAAGTCCCAATCGAGGCCGGTAGCGGCGATTTCACGAGCGGTAGCCCAGCCGATTTTTTTCAGCAGGTCAGGGTTGTTAGATGCACCCAGCCCAATGTTGTGCGGAAACAAGGTTGCGCCAACGACATTACCCAAGCCATGGACGGCATCTGTACCCCACATGATGGGGATTCCGGCGCGTCCATTGGTTTTGTCCACCGACGCGTTATAGAAACTGTCGGCCATTTTGACCCAGTCTTCGAGCGTGGCGTATTTGTTGCGGTGGGGGGTGCTACCACCGCCGTTCAATACGGAACCAATGTGGTATTGCTTGATGTCTTCCGGTGTAACCTCGTTGATTTCCGGCTGTATGACTTGACCAATTTTTTCTTCAAGCGTCATACGTGAGAGAAGCTCATCAATACGCTTCTCCACAGCCGGATTTTTAGCAATTTTGCTTTTTAAAACTGGCCATTCAACGGAGGCCGGAGTTTTTGTCGATGCTATTGACGTGCTCGGCAAAGTGCTTGGCGCTGGTTCCGCTATTGCGGGAAGTCCCAGCAAAGCGACCAATATACCGCCTGACAGTACCGGGAATCCTGATGTGTATTTCATATGCTGTCCTCACAGTGACATCTATTCAATTTTTTGTAGTGACCCTAATAAAAAGGTTGTTATAGGCTTGTTACATATCGAGTCCAGAATTGAGCCAAGTGTGATGACCCCAAACATTTCACCGAATACTTTTCGCGGTGCGGCATTATAGATTGCATGACCTGCAATTTTCTATAAGGCAGATAAAACTAGATTTGTATCTAGATAATAGCAACCTTCGGGCAAGCTACAAGCTGGAAGGGCGTTTATGGGGTGTTAGGTATGGCGGGACCGCTTCTTTGCAGCTAATCGATCATGCCTTGATATATCACGAAAAAAACTCATTCCCCTGATTTCAGATAAAGAGTATTTGAATCTACCAGGTCTTATTCGAATTTCTATGTCGTGAGAAGGTGGTCAGGCGAGGTGGGGGAGTTGGCAGATTCCCCAAAAAAATTAGTGAGAATATAAGTTGATGCCAGCCATTTAAAGCACAACAAAAACCTACAGTATCCGCAACAAATTTTCCAATTTTATCCTAATAAAAATTATCGCTAAGGGAAAATTTTTCTCATTATTGTTTTGCAAATAAATACTTATTAACATTTATTTAAGCGAATAATGAGTATTCTTTAATTTTTAAAACAAGTTTTTTAATTATTTTAATAAAAATTACAAATGTCATGAATTAAAAAATTACCTATCGAATTTTCCACTCATTGAGTAAATCATTATTTAATACTCACATCACCCATTACTATTTCGATGCCCAAAGGGTGGCAAGGCCCTTACATTTAGGCTGAATACATCTATAGATGATTGCGCAAGTTAAAAAAATCTATGCGATTCATAAACTTCCACGGGAATTAATTTAGTGTTGTCTTTACGATTATTTAAACTCAACAAAAAATTCCGCGACGAAAGACAACACAATAAGAACAAAAAAAATACAAATAGCGAGACTTTTCACTACATATTTTTTTTACATTTAGTTGCATTAAATAGCGCCGGATTTTAAAGTGCTGCGCCCGCGCGCAATGCGCGGGATTAATTTTTTACTCTAATATACGAGGAATGTTTATGAATCAGTTAAAACGGAAGCGGCCAAATTTTCAATGGCTTTTGACCTGCAGTATGAGTGCTTTAATCAGTATCAGCGCTCAAGCTGGTATTGTTGTGCCAAAACCAACACCTCACGGCAGCACCACTATGAGCCCTGAAATGGGCCATATATTAACCCGCGTGGGAAACTACACTCTCGCTGGCACACCCTTGGAAACCATAGGGATTAGCGGTGAAGTTATCGTTGCTGAACCGAGCCAACAACAAGGCGTTGTGTATTTATTTAACGGTGCTACAGCTACTCCGGAGCGCATCTATCAATTTCCAGGCGTTGCACATACGCTGGAATTTGCTGGCTTTAAAGTTGCCATGTCCAATCAATGGGCCGCATTTGCAAGCAAGGTCTACTACTACTCGGCTGCACCGAGTCCAGTAATGTCTTACGTTTATATTGCCGGTAAAACGAATGGTGTTTGGGCTAGCTGCCCAATTGTCAATACGGTGCCAAATTGCAATAGCTCCTATCGTGAAAACAACAGTAGTCTTTCCAAGCCCTTAACACGTATTGCATTTGGCGACAGGGGAACAGAGCGGGATGACTTTGACGAATCACGTTTGACCATGGAAATTTCTGATAAATATCTCGTATTAGCCGATTCCAAAAAAAGTATTGTAAGGTTTTATCGCTACGATGCCGCTAGTACAAACTGGGTGTTGGAGTATGACCTGGACGATGATGATTACAAAACCGTTGGTAAAGCTGTAGCTATTTATGGCGATAGGATTGCAGTTTCTCAAACTTGGGCGGGAAACCCGACTGTATCAAACGGCAAAGTGCGTATATATCAACGTAATGCCAACAACGGCACCTGGAGTATGTCATCACAAGTGGATGGCAATTTTGGTACCGGTAATTTCGGCAATAATGTGAGGATGGATACTAATACCTTGGTGGTAGCCAGTGGTGCCAGCGGCTTAAATGGCAGCGGCACCAGGCAATTAGTGTTTTTTGCTCTTAACACTATTGGCAACCCAACGGGCGAATCTTACGTTGTGACCGCACCGAACTTAAACAAGATGAGCTTAAGTGGCAACAATTTAGCTGTCTCCAACTTCGTCTCTCATCCCGCCGTTACAATTTACTCGCGCAACACCGCCAGTAGCACATTGGAGTGGAAACCCACAGCCGGTTTAAACGGTGATTTTTATAACAACCTTAATCGGGTTACGGGAGGCGGGGCGCTCACAGGACAAGATGATGTGGGGCTGGTAGGCGATGATTTATCGCTTGGATGGCGTGTTTTTAACCCGGATCAAAACGGCAGGTTCATGGGTGCTGTAATACATGAAAAAGTCAGCTTGCTTGATACTTGTCGCGACCCCAAAAATCTGGTGGTCAATTGCTCATTTGACAACGCTAATAACACTACCTTTAACGGGAGTGCCAGCAGCGCTAATTGGACACTGCTCAACCATCAGGGCGGCTCAGGTACAGTCAGTTACACTGGTCGTCAATTACGCGTAAGTATTTCCAACCCGGGTTCTGACATGTGGCATATACAGGCGCGCACGCCTGTGAATTTGTCCCAAGCTGTCAGGTATAAATTAACCTTCCGCGCTAAAGCCGATGCTAACCGTAGCTTCGTTGTCAACATTGGACACAATGGCAATCAAGATAATAACTGGCAAAGTTACGGCCGTGAGAACGTGTATGCCACGACCAGCTGGACTGATTACAGCTATGAATTCCAGGTGCCTATGGATGCCAATGCGTTCCTGGATTTTAATTTAGGCAATGCGGGAACCAGTGCGGTGACTATTGATGGCGTAAGTTTAAAAGCGTTTTAATTTTTGATTAACGTCTTTATGAGGTCTGTTTTTCCATGATGTAAAAATACAAAGCGTGGCTCATTTGTAGCTCGCTTTGTATTTATGGTGAGTTCTAAGATATTGATGTTATAACCACAGCTTGGTTTCAATTCCATGACAGCTCGGCGCTTAAATGTTCATACGAGATATCATGATATTGATATCGTTTACATCTTTATTGTGAAGGAACGCCTTATAAAGGGGTTCAATAAAGTGCAGAATTTTGACAAAGATTTTTTTTTGAAATGAGCTTAATGATATAGGAAAATCCAAAGTTCTACTGTTTACATTTCATTTAGCTCGACATTGCGTTAAACAAAAAAATAAAAAATTTACGAAATGACCGTGATTGCCTTTCCTTTTGAAAAAGATTGGTATAGTGTTGGCTTTAGCGTAATGGTGTAATACAAAGTTGCGCATGGAGAAAAGAGACTTTACAAAGCCTACCGCTTTCTTCGCAAAAACTAATTCAGTAAAGTTTGCTTTTATCGAAGCGCAATCGGAATGATAACCAGTGCGCATTTTGTGTCGAATCATGGATTAAGGCTCACAGTACATCGGTAAGCGCTTTAGATATTTGCTGATGGCTGACGTATTCGCTGCAAGCGGTCGTGTGTCGCCAATTAACGTTAAGAGCTCTCAAGAAATTGTCCGGTTTTGCTTGCTTTAATGGAGGAGAGCGGAGAGATAATCGATAATAAAAATTTTAGTTTTAGATTTACCTCTACAGATTTGTTACTTTTCTTCAAAAATCTATTATGGCTTCTTCGTAAGAATTTTGGCTTCGTTGATCTACGCTTAATGACCATCACATTTGACCTTCGTATTCCACAATAGGGATAAATGCTGTAGATAATGTGCGGCTTTTCAATAACTTGACGTGATCGAAATCACGCTAATTCTTTTTTTGGATTATTGCACGCATGGAATATTTTTAAAAACAAGAAAGCGATTTATACCAAAACAGGAAAATATTGAGCTGGGGGGTATTCCCAAGGGCGGTAGCTTGCCTAAATTAATACCCAATACGTTTGCAACACCAAGGAGCGTTAAACTTATGCAACCTGCTGAAGAAAAAAATTGGTATCTGCTCCAGGCTAAACCAAAGCAACACGATAAAGCACTTCGGAATTTAATCGTTCTCCAATATGAATGCTTTAGCCCTAATATAACCATCAATAAACTCACAAACGGCGTTCAGCGGTCTTGCATTGAACCGCTATTCCCCGGTTACATTTTTATTAAGCTCAAAACGGACTGCAATTGGGTAGGGATATCTCTGACCCGCGGAGTCAGTAAATTTGTGAGATTTGGGGTGTACCCCACCAAAATAAACAACGCAATAATCAATGCTATAAAACTTTCATTGCCAAAATTTGAGGCGACAATACATGATCAAAACACTCTAAAAAAAGGTGATTTAGTTCGCATTAAAGAAAGCACTTTTGCAGATTTCGAAGGAGTTTTCGAGTGTAATGTTGGCAGCTATCGCTCCGCCATATTAATTAGGTGTTTAGAAAAAACGCACAGACTTGTGGTCAATACTAATTTGCTTGAAAAAGCGTTCTAGCCTTATATTAAAGCTATAAATGTTGCTTTTTAATCACTTCAATATTTTACTGAGCAATATTCGAAAAAATAATTACGCCAGTTGATGCGCTATCGCGAAATATTTCTGTGCGCTTTGCAGTTGTGTGGCACCTAAAATAACGATTTTAAAACCAATTATTTCAAGAGCGTTACAGTTTTTCTAAATATATTTGTGTGTCACGACCTGCAAGTGCTGCTAATGAATTTAGCATTTAATAATTTTACTCTTTTTTTAGGTGGAATTTTTTTAGATGTTTTTGATTATTATTAAAATTAACCACAAAAAGTATTTACTTTTTGTGGTTTTTAAATTAATACTATAGATCTTTCGAAAAATAATAAAATGATAACGGAAATTATTGGTTATCTTGAAATTTAAAGTGATGTAATCGTCATTTTTCTATTCCTAAAAATCACCATTGGTCTTAATGGAGCTAGACATAGATAGCTAATATGCAAGAAATTGTAGGGCGGAAGCGTTTTTAATGCATTTGTGAAACTGGTGATGTGGGCTGCTTTCACATACTTAAACTCTACGCGTCCAATATTCCATCTGACCGCATATAAAAAATAATCTCTACGCAGCCTTAAAAAATTAAATCAACTAACTCCAAAAAAATTGCAGAAAATTGCAAAATAATTTTTCTGCAGTGATTTTTATTGATCACTTTTTTGTGTGATGAAAATCACTGCCGCGAGCTATGATAATATTTATGCACTTCGAGTGGAATCCATTCGGTAATTCCTAAAGGGGGAAAGATGAACGATATCTGTGAATATTATGGAAAGCTTGATCATATTGCCATTGCGGTGAATGATCTGGAATCTGCAGTAAAATTTTATCAAAACATTCTGGGATTTAAGTTGGTAGAAAGGCGCAAAACAACCGGGCATGCTACGAGCATGATATCCGCCGTTATGGGCACTGGTAAGGACAGTTCATTTACGATAGTGCTAATCGAAGGGTGTGAAGAGGCGTCTCAAGTTTCAAGATTTATTAAAGAGTTTGGCTACGGCGTGCAACATGTGGCGATTAAAGTTGAAGACATAGATGTGGTTGCAAAAAAGCTGACCGAACAAGGAGTTCAATGGGCAACTGATTTGATTGATGGCGGAAAATTAAAACAAATATTCACTAAGCGTTGCGAAAAGTCGGGCGTGATGTACGAGTTCATTGAGCGCTGCGAAAATGGTAATGCTTTTGATGATAAAAATGTTAATAACTTGTTTAGTCAATTGGAAAATTCGGATTCATTCTAGATAATTGGTGGGAAAATGGGAAATAGCTTACCTAGCTTAAATGTGAATCTGGAGGGAATGAATATCCTCAATCAGATTGGCTGAAGGTCTTCCTGTTAGTGAAAAGCTCACGGAATATTTTAGAAGTTTCAGCTCCTTGTCCACCTGGAGTCTGCAGACTCATATTTAGCATGTAAAAATTTATGCGATTTTAACTTCCGAAAAGTGTCGCCATTTTAAGGATTTAAAAATGAATACAAATAGATTCGATTTAAATAAAGAAGAGCAGGCTGAACTCCGAGAGCTGGTTGAAGGATTGGTGGGTAAATTTAGCCGATTTGATGATCCTTTATTCTTGAAGGATTTGCCCTTGGCGGCCTATCACCTGCCTGAACGATTAGTGAAATTTTTAAATGAGTTCAAATACAATCCTCCAAAAGAAGGTTATTGTGTTATTTCCACAGGTATTGTGAACGATAAAAAAATCGGTCTAACGCCGCCTCATTGGGAGCTAAAAACAAATAACGATACTTGCCAGGAAGCCGTTATGGCAATGTGTTTGAGCGCCACCATCTGTGGCGATATTTTTGGCTGGTTGACGCAACAAGATGGCCGTGTGATACATGATATTTTACCCATACAAAATCTCGAATATGAACAGCTGGGGTGTGGCAGCAAGGAAGAGTTAACATGGCATACTGAAGATGCATTTCATGAGTTGCGCGGCGACTATTTGATTATGATGTGCCTGCGAAATAATGAGGGCATACCGACCACACTATCCAAGCCTGACTATTCCCAGCTGACAAAAGAGCAGATTGACATCCTTTTTGAAAAACATTTCACCATTAAGCCGGATAATTCACATAAACCTAAAAATAGTTCGAGCGAACGATCAGACCTGCTTCAAGGGGACGATCAGACCAGAATACATCAGGCCTACAATGATATTTTAAATCGTGACCATGCCCCGGAAAAAATAGCTATTTTATTTGGCAATAAAAAAGATCCTTGCCTGCGTTTGGATCCCTATTTTATGGAATTGCCTGAGAGCACTGAAGCGCAAGAAGCCTTTAAAGCCATTATCAATTTGGTTAATAAATCCTTAGTGGAAGTTGCATTGAATCCTGGCGAAATTATTTTTATCGACAACTTTGAGGTCGTTCATGGCAGGCGTTCATTCACCGCACGTTTTGATGGCACTGACCGCTGGTACAAGCGTATAAATGTGATCAGGGATATCCGACGTTGCCAGCAAGTTTTGGAGAACAAGCAGTCTAGAGTAATTTACTAAACCGCGAACCGTTTTAAAAAACTCGCAGACTATGAGCTAATGAATAAATGAAAAATAATGACGAGAGATTGCTGGCTGGATACCAACCAGCGCCACTGGAAAATTGGTACAGACATAATTACTTCAATAATGACATTGATATTAGTGGCAGTGGTGTAGCTGAATATACCTTTCAGGAAGTTAAGACAATCGCAAAATTTAGTTTTGATGAGTTAGATAACATTCAAATTAAAGATGGCGAAACAATAGGAAGCCTTAAAGTCAGAACACAACTTGCCACCTTATTTGGCACCGGTGACCCCGACATGGTTATGGTGACAAATGGAGCGAATGAGGCGCTGCAGTTAATAGTGCGGTCAATACTTGACCCCGGGGATGAAATAATTACCTTGGGGCCGTGCTATCACTGCCACGATAAAATTGCCTTATCTATGGGCTGCTCTGTCAAAAAGTGGACGTTCTCCGTTGACAATAATTTCGATCTGGATCTTTGCCAACTGGAAAATCTTTTTACCAAAAATACCAAGGCGTTATTTCTCAATTTTCCCCACAACCCAACCGGGAAGGGGATATCACAAAATACACTTGATCGTATTCTTGAACTGGTACGTGAAAGAAATATTTATTTGGTATGGGATGGCGTATTTCAGCAATTGGTTTACGAAAGCCCAGCGCCTGAGGATCCCATACACAACTACGATAAAGCCATAACCCTGGGTACTTTCTCAAAGGCTTATGGTGCGCCCGGTCTAAGATTTGGTTGGATTATTGCCCCGCGCGATGTGCAAGCGGCGTGCGTGAGGCAAAAGGATTATGGCAACCTGTTTGTTGCTCCCATTACAGAATTTGTAGCAAGTAAGATGCTTGCGCAATTGACTAACTTCTCAATTCCCAGACTTAAGCAGGCTGCTGAGAACAGAATGATTGTCGATCATTGGATTAATAATAACGAATTTAATGTGAGCTGGAGGCGTCCTGATGGTGGAGTTTGTGGATTGCTTAAGCTTCCCGGCGATTGGGATGATGTAGCGTTCTGCAATCAACTATTAGATCGGTGTAAGGTACTGTTGGTACCAGGCACCTGCTTCGAATTGCCGGGCTTTGTTCGGCTTGGATTTGGGGGGAATACAGATAACTTGCGAGAGGCCCTTGTTCGTATGGAAAAATCTTTTAGAGAGCGGCAACAGGTTTTTTGACGCTGTCACAACAGCTTTTAAAGCTCCTGTGTTTGTGAAAGTTCAATTCCATTTTTAATGTTTTATTCGGAAAAATATGATGTTAAAAGAATTATTCCAACGTTTTAAGTGGATGATTGTACTGGCTTCTTGCTTGAGTACATTAAGTGCATTTGCGGGCATTTCGATGCTCTCAATGATCACGGATGTCATTGGTGCCTTGCAGAGTGGCAAATTGGAGGCGGCATACTCATTTGGGGCTTTCGTATTAGCGGTATTGGTGGTGATGTTCGCCGGTGTAATATCACAATTTATTTTGCTGCGTATGAGCTCAATTTCGGTTTACGAAATTCAGAAAACCTTATTGCAGAGAATTTTATCCACCAATTATGAAAAAATTGAAAGAATTGGTGGTCACAGAATCATGGCCACAATGCAAAGAGATGTCTCGATATTAGCGCGGGGCTTGATGTTGATGCCCACGTTTATATATAGCTCGGTAACTGTTTTTCTGTGTTTGGCCTACATGCTTTATACGTCCTGGCAACTATTTCTTTTTGTGGTGCTGGCCGTCTCTTTAATTATCGTTGTAGCTAAAACAACACTGCATTACGCAATGTCTCACCAATCGTTGCTACGAGAATATGTGGATGCGTTTTTTGCCAATTTGCAAGCATTGACCAATGGCGGCAAGGAAATAAATCTTAATTCTAATAGAAGAAGGCATTTTTATCATTTGGTGATGCTACCGCTTTTTCAGAGCATACAAAAAAAAACCGTGAAATCAGAATTGTTATTGGTTTCTGCGGAAAGCTTTACCGGAACCCTTAT
Source organism: Pseudomonadota bacterium (assembly GCA_040385335.1). Classification (GTDB taxonomy): domain Bacteria; phylum Pseudomonadota; class Gammaproteobacteria; order Pseudomonadales; family Cellvibrionaceae; genus Cellvibrio. The sequence goes on along the minus strand of JAZKHP010000012.1, from coordinate 3,584 downwards.
ATTTTTTCTTATTGGCTCCATTGTTTACGGTGCGCATTATTTTCTGCATGGTGTAGCGATCGAAGTCGTGGTCGCGTTTGTGTTAGTTGTCCTCTATATGGTTGACCCACTAAAGAATGTGGTTAGCATAGTTGCCGATGTAAACGAAGTTCGTGTATCTCTGAATAAAATAGAAAAGCTGGAGCTGTCAGAGGCGAAAGACTTTCTGTTGCCTCCCAATTCTGATAAGGCCCACAAAGGTCATTTCAATAAAATTACGCTTAATAATATTTGTTTTCGATATCGTGATTGTGATCTACAGGATGGTTATGTTTTTTCAATTGGGCCGATATCAGCCGAGCTTAAGGCCGGTGAAATTGTTTTTGTTACTGGCGGCAATGGCAGCGGTAAATCTACCTTTGCAAAGTTACTGGTTGGACTTTACGACCTGGACTCAGGGAGCATTCATCTTGACGACAAGTTGGTAGGTACCGATTTAAGTTTGGAGCAGTATAAAAATAATATATCAGTGATCTTTTCGGATTTTTTCATATTTCATCAGCTATTGGACAACGAGGGCGAGCCAGCTTCTGACGATGCGGTAATAAGTCTTTTACAATTGCTAAAACTCGATGGCAAAGTCAGTTCCAAAAACGGCCTATTGTCATCTACTGATCTGTCTCAGGGGCAGCGAAAACGGCTGGCGCTTTTGCAATCAAGTTTGTGTGACGCCAGCATTTGTGTTTACGACGAGTGGGCGGCAGAACAAGACCCAAAATTCAAGGATTATTTTTACAACAACCTGCTCCCACAACTTAAAGAGCTGGGAAAAATTATTATCATCATTTCTCATGACGAGCACTATTTCCACAAGGCCGATCAGATACTTAAGTTTGAAGAGGGACTGTTGGTCGCCAGCTGAAAGTTCGTTAGCCAATAGTAAACCAATAATAGAGATCTTTATTCAGGCTGAGCAAATAGTACATTGTTAAGCCATAAAATCAGGTTGAAGTCATCATGAGTTTTTTAGCGGACTCTCTAATGCCGTTGTCGTCGGCTCAAAAAATGGTCTATTTTGACCAGCTTATCAATCCAGATTTACCGCATTACAATATCGGTTTTAAATTTCAGCTTTCGGGCGAACTTAATTATACCGCGATAGAAAAAACGCTAGAGATTTTAGCCTTGCAAAACCCTTCGTTGCGAACTCATTTTTACATAAAAGATGACATCGCCTTTCAGCAAGTGCAGCTACGCGTTGACATTCCTTTGGTCGGCAAAGATTTTTCTGATACGGAAAATCCACGCGAGGCTGCCAACAACTATTTGCAGAATTTATTTGAGACAACTTTTGAATTATATGGCGGTGTGCTTTGGCGGGCCGCCATTGTTAAAGTCAATCCGACAGAACATTATTTCATTTGTTTCTTCCACCATCTTATAGCCGATGGTTATTCGACTGCAATTTGCATTACGAATTTTATTCGTTGTTACAACCAGTTGATTCGCGGCATTGATCAAGAATTAATTTCAGATCACTCTTATTTTGATTATCTCCAAGATGATCAAAATTATCTATTGAGCGAACGCTACCAGCGAGATTCCATTTTTTGGCGCAATCAATTCCAGGCAGTTCCTGATTCTATTTTCCCGCCCAGATTCGGTACGCCTATTAATGTGAAATCCAGCAGTTTAAAAAAATTTAATATTTCTCGTGCGCTATATGTTCAGTTGCAACACCAACTTTCCGAAGAAAAAATTCCGCTTGCGAGTTTTTTTGTTGCCGTAGTGGCAACCTGTCTAAGTCGAATATACAGGCTACAAGAATTAGCTATAGGTGTGCCGGTACACAATAGATTGAAGGCAAAATATAAAAATACTATTGGAATGTTTTCGACTGTGGTACCCGTAAGCATCGCTATCGATATGGAGCAATCATTTTTTGAGTTGAGTAAGCAAATATCAACCCAGTTAGTGGGCGCTTATCGTCATCAGCGTTTCCCGGTTTCTGATATCAATCGAATGTGTAATCTGGTGGAGTCAGGGCGACGCCGATTGTACGATGTTTCCGTTTCCTTTGAGGAATATGATGTCGATTACCAGATGGATAATTGCTCTTTTAAAGCGAGCCGAGTGGATGAATATTATGAACAAACGCCTCTATCAATTTCGGTACTTGATTCGTGTAAACAAGAAGATGATGTAGAGCTGCTACTGTATTGTAATTTATCCTACGTTGATGACAGCCTGGGCACTTCGTTGGGAAGCCGGTTTGGTTTCATGATTGAGAGGCTTGTCGATGATCTCAGCCTGCCACTTAAGCATGTACCGATTATGCTTGATGCGGAGCGCTATAGGTTGCTGTATCAGTTTAATGAAACAGAAGTTGCTTACCCTCATGATCGGTGCATACATCAGCTATTTGAAATACAGGCGCAACAACATTCGAAGTGCACCGCATTAGAGTACGGTGATACATCGCTGAGTTATGCCGAACTCAATGCGAAAGCCAATCAACTGGCCCACTACTTGATGGCGGCGGGGATTCAACCGGGGAATTGCATCGGTATTTACCTGCCGCGCTCGCTCGATGCGTTTATCAGCCTCCTGGCGATCCTGAAAGCGGGCGGGGCTTACGTCATGCTGGAGGTGAGTAACCCGGTGGAGCGGATCCGTCAGATGTGCGGACAGGCCAGTCTGAAAACGATCCTCACCACACAATCCCAACACCAAGGTGTAGCGGTAGAGCTGGATGTTACCGCGAAGCCTGTTTATCTGGATGCACCCGAGGTTTACTCGGCCCTGGAAAGCTGCACCACCCACAATCCCCGGGTTGAGCTGCTGTCCGGCTCTCCGGCATTTGTCTACTTTACCTCGGGTTCAACCGGAACCCCCAAGGGTGCACTCAACAGTCACCAGAATGCCGTGAGTACCATGTCGGCCATGGCCCGGGAACTGGCGTTAACCCCGGATGACCGGGTATTGCAATGGGCCGCCCTGGGGTTTGACGTGGTGCTCGAGGAAGTGTTTCCGGCATGGTTTAGCGGTGCTGCGGTGGTGCTGCGGGACGAGGAGGGTGTCCTCAGTGCGGCGCAGTTGCAGGGGATGTTGCAGCGTCATCGCATCAGTGTCTGTGAGCTGATGTCGAGCTATTGGGCGCACTGGGTGGAGTATTTGCACCTGAGGAACCAGCGTCCGCCGGACAGTTTACGCCTGCTGCTGCTGGGCAGTGACCGTGTCGCCATCCCGGTGTATGAGTTGTGGCAGGGGTATGGCATTCCCATCCTGAATGTTTTTGGGTTAAGCGAAACCGCTTGCACGTCGCTGGTGTACCGGGCGGAAGGCCCGCAAGCCTATCGCGATTATTTGCCCAATGGCCGCCCCCTGGCCAACACCCTGATTTATGTGTTGGACAGCAGCGGTCAACCAGTGCCGGAACAGGTGACCGGAGAACTGTATATCGGCGGTGCGGGTGTGGGTTTAGGGTATGTGGGTGAGCCGGTCTTAACCGCCGAACGTTTTATCGACAACCCCTTTGCCCCGGGTCGCCTGTACAAAACCGGCGACCAGGCCCGTTGGCTGGCCGATGGCAATCTGGTGTTTTT
>JAZKHP010000011.1:0-202369 GCA_040385335.1 Pseudomonadota bacterium | reverse complement strand
TCTATAATGGATTTGAGGAAAATTGCTAGGAACCCACTCAGATTGAGGAAGGGCCCCAAATATACATTTTCTGTTTCGGGATTGGCAGGATCTTCGCCGGTGGTTTTATCAATTTTAATAATGTAACCGCCCGTGAGTTCTTCGCCTTCGTTATCTACTGCTTTAAGATTACTAATATTCAGGCGTTGCGGATCACGTTTAATTTTTTCCAATAAAATATAAATGCCTTTATATTCATTATCGAGGTAAAGCTCGAAATACTTCCAGCGCGATGCATAACCACCCATTTCCCGCGCAAGTGAGTAGATCAAGGTATCGCGCATTAAGGTTTTATCGCTAAAGGGAGCCAATAAAACCCAGTCCTCTTCCGCAGGAAACCCAAGTAAAGTCGCATCAATGCCAGCGCCCGTTGAATCGCGCGTTTCAATACCCATGGATTTTTTAAATATACCATTCAGCTGATTAAAGACTTGCGAACTGGAGCCACGATATTCAGCGCCAGCAAAGCCATCATAAGTTACTGTCGCCACATTATTAGTATCATATTCTGTCACTCTCATAGTGACATCTACCTTGGGCTCGTTAACGATGACATTGCTACCAGAGTTAATTTCAATTTTGGGTAAAAATGCTAGCACTGCAAGACTTGAGCTAACTGCGCTATTTGAGTTGGCAACACTGTTTGCGCTGGCCAGGCTGCTTGAATTAGCTGCGCTACTTGAGCTGACTGCACTACTAGTAACCGCTGTAGAAGATGATTTATCTTTGCCGCCACTGCCACCACCACAGGCTGACAATGCTATTGCGGCAACAAGTAAAAGAAATAACCTTGGAGTATTCATAGTAGAGTCCGTCTAATATTGTTTAATATTATTTTTCATTTTTAATGCGACTATTAATGCATTACAACTGTTAAATGCCTTATAGCCGCGCTCAGTTTATTATTTGAAACTCGCTTTTATTAAGAGTGACTTTTACACACTTTTATTAAAACAGCTATAGCTGACGATAATATACCGATTCACCGTAACGAGCTTATGCAATTTGATTAAATATTTAGCAGCTTCCTATACCGAAATTATTTATTTCAAAGACAGCGCTACAACTGCAGAAACACAGTGTGATGAATTTTCACTTTGCCGCACAACCATTAAGATATAAACGCAACAGCGCCGGGCTGATATTTTGCAGCGCTTTCCGCGCGTCAATTTCATTACCACCAGCGATATGTATTTTCATCAGGTCAATCATTGCCTTGCTGCTATTAGTATTGAATGCAGGAAACTTATGTAAGTGATGAACTAAACCGGGATTTTTTATAAAGACAAACGCAGGAAAAAAAGATTTTGCACCGCCGTCATTGATATCCCAGAAATCTTCCCAGAGCGCCCATAATTGCGGCGATACTTTTGCCTCGCAAGCAGCTTCAACTGCATTACTGTCGCACTCAAATAATAAACACCAGGCAATCATTGCCTCATTGTGATGTTGCAGTCGCTCATGACATAGGGCGAGTCGTTGCAGCAACGAAGCCGAGACAAATAGTTCAGGCTCTTGACGTAACGCACCAAGCGCAGCTGTCCAGTCAGGTATTTGCATTAACGCGTAACTGCAATGTAATTTTATTTGTTGCGAATCAAAGGCAATCGTTTGCGCAGACTGGCTCAGCCTGCGCCATGCAAACGCTATATAATCGCGTGCACTTGCGCCCAGGGTTTCGCTGGCAAGCGGCAAGACTTCTTGTTCGAGCGCGGTTATTTCATTGGCCAAAAGAACTGCATCGACCACCGTGCAGGTTTGCATATGCAAGCCATAATTTACCAGATCTTGATAATTACCTAACTTGGGATGTTTTGCATTTAAAGCTGTTAATCGTTGCAGTTTTTTTTGCGCTAGTTCAAATTGTCGCCCCGCCAGCACAGCATGAATTTCGTTTTCACAAATCACCGCAGAATTGTCCATAAATAAATCTAACTGCGGTACATCTTGCGCACGCAACCAGTGCTGCGTTAATGCACGGTGAATAGCGACAGTTGTACTCGCAACTAATGGCTTTTGATTATTTTCAGCCCACTTAAAATAATCATGGGGTTCATTAACCAGACCCAAGGCTTTTCCGTGCTGTTCTATTTTAACAATTAAATTCTGTAACTCATCGTTGCCGATACCGAGCCGTGTATCCAGGGTTTCAATTTGCCCATAACGCCAGGCTTCATAGGCGGAATACGCAAGTCTATTTTGCTGTAAGAGCCAATCAAGCAAACAATAATTGCCTTGCTGACTCAGATGTTGTTCAACCATAGCAATGGTAAAGTCATTCAGCGCTACAATGTTGTAGCCAGGATTATGGGTATTCATACAATACTATTTTCCTCTTGCCATAAACTCATTAAATCTTCGAATTTAAACGCAAAATTTTCCCCGCTTAATTGCGCCTGGTTATTGACGTGTTGACTCAGCACAGCTTTGCGCGCTTGTAATGCCGCGATTTTTTCTTCAATGGTATTTTCGGTAATCAGTTTGTAAACAAATACCGGCTTGTCTTGCCCGATGCGATGCGCGCGATCCGTTGCTTGTTGCTCCGCAGCCTGATTCCACCAAGGGTCGTAATGAATCACGGTATCAGCATGCGTTAAATTGAGCCCGGTGCCACCGGCTTTTAAACTAATTAAAAATATTGGCGCCTTGCCTGCCTGAAAGTCATCGACCAATTGTTGGCGATGCTGACTTTTTCCGGTCAACATTAAGTAAGGAATATTTTCTTTAGTCAATGCTTCAGCCAATAATTCGAGCATGCTGGTAAATTGCGAAAACACCAACACTGAACGTTTTTCGGCAACCAGTTCACACAGCATTTGGACGCAGTATTCGCGTTTTGCCGAACTGATATGAGGTGCATCGAGTAATGCTGGATCGCAACAAGCCTGACGCAATTTCAACAAAGCATTCAACACCATAATATGTTGTTGCCCTGGTGCATCCGTATCATCCAACTGGGTTTGCAAATCTGACCAACATAGACTTTTTAGTTGTTGGTAAAATTGTTGTTGGTCGTCATTGAGTGGGATGCTTTGATAAATTTCCGTTTTTGCCGGAAGATCGCGCGCAATTTGATCCTTACTGCGCCGCAACATAAAAGGTGCAATGCGTTCCAATAATTGCGCCATGCGATTGGCATTGCCATCCAGCTCAACCGGTTTTTGAAAGTGGGATTTAAAATGTTTTGCACTGCCCAGGCAACCGGGCATTAAAAAATCCAGAATGGACCAAAGCTCACCAAGATGATTTTCTACCGGGGTACCCGATAAACATAATTTATTTTCACATGCAATTTCCCGCACTGCCTGACTGACGCGAGTGCGTGGATTTTTTATGGCTTGTGCTTCATCCAAAATTAACCAACTTAAGGGTTGCGCCTGCCAATGTTCCAGGTCGTTAATTAATAATTGATAACTGCTGAGCACTATGTCGTATTCATTCAGTGACGCCCACCATTGATGCCGGTTAACGCCATGAATTATTTTAACGCGCAGCTGCGGAGTAAAGCGTTTTATTTCTCGCGCCCAATTTTGCAGCAAAGTCGTAGGCATAATAATTAATGCGGGATGGGTTAAACGTTGTTGTTGATGCTCAAAACTTAAATGCGCAAGTGTTTGCAAGGTTTTACCGAGACCCATATCGTCGGCCAATAAACCATTAATATTATGTTGTTTGATATGTTGCATCCAGCACACACCCAACCATTGATAAGGACGCAGCTCGGCATTAACACAACTCAATTTGCTATCCAAAACAATGGGCGATTGATGCAGGTTAATCGCATTGTGTAAATGGTCGAGATCACCTTGCCAGTCAGTGGCGGAAGGCAAGCGATGATGAATGCTAGCCAGGCGATGCAGCTCACGTTTCGGTAACTGAAAACCCACGCCTGCTTCATATCGTAAATCGCCAAGCTCTTCCGTAAGGCTTTTTATTTGCGCTGCGGGGATAAGTAGCAAACGACCATCGGGTAAAGTAAAGCGTTGGTTCTTACCTTTACCCGCAGGTTTAAGCTGCTGATTTAAGGTTTGCAACTGGGCCAATAACTCACCCAAATCAATTTGCAATTTTCCTACCGATAAATGAATAGAAAAATGCACACCTTTGTCGTCACCTTTTTGCATTTCAACTTGCCACGAATCCGCAAATACATAATGCTGAAAAAAATGTTGCGCTATGACTACATTCGCACCAAGCGCTGTCAGGTGATGAATAGTTTCACCAAACAATTGCTGCCAGTCTTCTTCCTTGCGTGAATACCAAACGCTGGGCAGATCTTCACCAAAATGTTGACGCGCCGAAAAGTAAGCCAGGTTGCGGGCAATTTCGGCTTGCCTGAGCTTGATTTCACTCTCATCGTATTGCAATTGATGCAGGCGACTCCCATCCCAATAAGTGGGCGCACTCTTACCTTCTATACGTGTACAGTAATGTTCCGTTGCCAGCGCAAAGTGGAGTTGAATTTCATTACGAATACCATGAGGCTCGGAAGGCACGCGAACGGACTGACAAACAATGAGTGGTATTAATTGTGCGGAGGTTTCTTCACAGCTTAACAATACCGGTAAGGGCAGCGTTAATTGCTCCCAATCGTCTTGATGACACTGCAAAAAATATTCAACGGCATCCGCATTTAAGGGTTTTATTTTGCTGATGGCTTTCTCAGCTTGCGCGTTCAACTCGGTGATTGCCAAACCAAGACGATGATCGCGAGTGTTATAGAGCAGCGGCTTGCAAAAGCGTGTGCGACTAACGTAAAAAACTTTGCTTTCAGATTGCGGTGTTTGCCAATCCAAAAATTGTTCACCGCGCTCATTGATCAACCAGCACAGCTGCAGTGAACAATCCTCACCCTGCGCGAGGAGCTGCCAACGGCCAGGCTGATATTCGCTATAACAGCGACCAGTTGCCAACAATTCCTGTAAAAAACCCCAGGTATTAAGTTCCGGCAAACCACCACTCTGGTGATTAAACCATTCCGCATCTGCAGTCACTAATGCCTGCAAAATATTTCTATCCTGGGGCGACAAAAATTGCGGGGGCCGTTCCAAATGTTGCAGCTGCACAAAATACGGCTTGCCTGGCAAATGCGGCCTGGCTTGATGTAATTCCGCCAGGCACAAATGTAAATGAGCAATGTGTTGTTGATCAATACTCAGAAGATAGCATAGCTGCAACGGTTGTTCACTGTTGTTCTGCTGTCTTAAATTGGCCAGGAAACTCATGCTGATTAAGTACCACGATTAGCAAAAAGGGCAGCTAGTATAGCAAAGACATTTGCTGTCAAGTACGCTCTTACTGCAATCGCCAAGAATAATCATGCAGGCTGTCATTCATGGGTGGATTTTGTAGCTCCAAAACTAGTAGTTTCAACATTAGTAGCTCGAAGACTTGCGCTACCAAAAGCGTACCAATCCACTTTGCGCGTCAACAACATAAACATACCGAGCAACGCAAATAACAGAATAGATCCCATCAAGAGTGCGTAATCTTCTGCGCATAAAAGTCCGTATAACATGCCATAAAGTACCGCCAGCCCAGCGGTAAAGCCAAGTCCACGAATAACACTTTGCAATACGTGACTCACATAAGTTCCGATCAATAAAATGCAGGCGAGCGATGAAATAAAATAAGCCGCAGCAAAACCAATATGTTCGGAAAGCGATAGCAATAATAAATAAAAGAATGCCAAGGCTAAGCCCACCAAACCATATTGCACCGGGTGCACCATTAAACGCTTTAAAATTTCAAATAGAAAAAAACTGGCAAAGGTTAAAGCAATAAATAGCAGCGCATATTTTATCGCGCGGTCACTTTTTACGTATTGATTAACAGGGTCAATTAAACTCACACCAAAATCACTGTTGGCAAAAGCATCGCAATTATTTTCATCCACACAAAGCGTAAAACTTTCTGCCAAATTGCTTGAAAAATAAGAGGTTCGCCAATCGGCGACGAAACCAGCATCAGTGATTTCCCGCTTTACGGGCAAATAATTGCCGATAAAACTCGGGTGCGGCCAATCTGAACTTAGTTTAACGTTCGACTCGCGCCCAATGGGCACCACACGCAATGACTCAGTGCCCTGTATGACCAGGCTCAATGAAAAATTTAATCTGTTTTTTTGCTGAATATCAGGAATTTTAATCAGTGCGTGAACACCATCGCCCAATATTTTAAGCTTGGTGCTCGGCGCCATATCTATAAGGTCATCATTAATTCTTATTTTTAACGCATTTTCGATGCCGCGAATATCCTTTATTCCCATGGCCACATACGGCGCGCCAAATTCATAATCCTGCACATTATCGGCAATGCCATAATTACCCGGCACTTCAAAATGCCCGGAAATATTATTATCTGCATGATATAAACGCGCTTCATATATTCCGCGCGAACGCTTTTCACTTTTTAACTTGCCATCCACCACAAAGGCTTCCGGCAAAAAATATAATTGTCCATTAAGTTTGATATCTTCCTGATAGCGCACTTTCGTTTCAGTATCTATTCTCCATTCCTTGATATTTTTAACATAAGGCACGACTAAAACTGGGCCAACCAGTCTTTGGCTATAGCTTGAGCTTTTGGCGATTTCTTCTATCACATTTTCATGCAATTGTTTGCGATCATTAATTACACCATTGATCATGCTGATAGGGATCATTAACAGTAACATTAGCAGAGCAATAGCTGAGAGCTTAACAAATAAGGGGCGTTTCATAGATTTCTCCTGGAGTTTATGTCGGGGAAATTATGCAAAACCAGTGTGGATTTTTTATGTGGGGAGTATGTAGAGAATGTGGAGTTTATTAATGAGTTCGTAGTAAAGAATCCTGTTTGCTTCAAAACACGCCGTAAATATATCCCTATAGGCTCTAATCGGCATCCCTCCGCGATCCGGTCGCTTCGGGAAACTTCCTACATCCATGTAGGTCGTCCATGCCTCATAAGGTTTTGAAGCAAACAGTATTCTTTATTTGTGCTCCGTTAGTAGGTGGTGTCGTTCAGGTTTAAACGGCTTGAGCGAAAATCATAACCGCAGCCACACCCGTGGCGTTATTGTTTAATTCCAATGAGCCACCGTGCAGCGTCATGACTTCTTGCACAAAGTTTAAACCTAAGCCTGTGCTTTTTCGGCCCGTGACCGGGCGTGGCAATGAATAGAAACGTTCAGTTAAACGGGGCAAGGCAAATTCCGGTATAGGCTCACCTTGATTGGCAACCGTTATTTTTAGCTGAGTATTTATCTGCTCTACGGCAATCACTATTTGTCCACCGGCAGGGGTAAAATCCAGCGCATTTTCAAGTAAATTAGAAAAGGCCTGACGCAATAAAAATAATTCCCCCGTTACAAAAGTTTTTTCGCCCACAAGGTTTTCTATGTGTATTTTTTGTCGTGTTATGCGTGCCGCCTGCGCTTCCAGTAATTCATCCCAGAGCATTTTTATAGCAATCGGCTTGGGTTCGTGGAGAGTTTGTTGTTGCTCCACTAGCGCCAGCATTAAGAGCCGTTCGATAATTTGTTGCAAACGAAAACTTTCGTTATCGATATTTTGAATAAATTTTTGCCGTTCATTTTCACTTTCAGCAGTTTGCAGCAAGGGCGATTGCAAAATTTCCGTGGTAGCGCGGATACCCGTGAGTGGGCTTTTTAATTCGTGAGCCAATGTTTGTATGTAGCGTTCAATATAAGCTTTGCCATCCAATTCCGTGCGCATAGATTCAAGCGCTTGTGCCAGCTGCCGCAATTCGCCACTCGCAATGTTACTCACCGGCAAGGTTACCCGCTGGCCGCGACTTACCGCTAATGCGTATTCACGCAAGCGCCCCAATTCCCGGCTTAACCACCAGGAAAATAGTGCACCGCTAACCAGACCTAAAATAATGACGGCGCTCCCCATGACTACAAGACGACGTTTGGCGCGATCAATAAACGGCTGCACGCTGCTATTAGGTTTGGCCACCGACACCACACCAATAATATCCGCACCATTTTTTATGGGGGCTGCGACGTACATCACCGTGGATAACTCATCGCCTGCAATTTCTTTGCTTGAACGAACGCCGTACTCACCGCGTAACGTTAGGTTAACGTCGTTCCAGCGCGAATAATCTTGTCCCACAGCGATATTTTTTGAATCCAGCAACACAATACCTTTGTTGTCGGTAATATAAACGCGGTGATTAACTTCGCTTTTGTTAATCCCCCAAATTTTTGCATTGAGCTGGCGCTTACCATAAGCACTAAAAATTTGACTAAAGGTTTCATTTTTTATACTGCCATCCAACATCGGCTCGCGCAAAAATTCTGCCAATAAATTTGCGGTATCGACAAGAGTTTCTTCAGTGGATTGCCGCACACCCGGTTTAATTTCTTCTGTGACATTTTGCAAAATAAAATAGCCACAGAAACCAACAAAGACAATATAGACAAAAAATATTCGCAGACTGAGTGACATTAACGTGGCTCCGGTTGGTAGCAGTAACCAAAACCGCGCAATGTTTTTATAGGTTCTGCGCTGGCATTGACTTCGCGCAACTTGGCCCGGAGAGTTTTGATATGACCATCTATACTGCGGTCATAGCTCGCATCCACCGAGACACCCGCCGCCGCTAACAACTGATCGCGACTCAGCACACGCTCTGGTTGTGCCACCAAGGTTTGCAACAAACAAAATTCCAATTTGGTAAGACTCAATGATTTTCCGTGAAAGTAAATTTGTTTGCGCGGTAAATCTATAACAAACTCCGCCGCACCGGTCGCATCTTGCGTACCGGCAATACTTGTATCCAGCACCGGCTGCTTTACCACTACGCGCTTTAAAATAGCTTTAACTCTCGCTGCGACTTCGCGCGGGCTAAATGGCTTAACGACATAATCATCTGCGCCAATCTCCAAGCCCACTACTCTATCCAATTCATCGCCACGCGCCGTTAAAAAAATCACCGGCACGTCGGAAAAGCGACGCAATTGTTTACAGGCTTCGAAGCCGGTAAAGTCTGGCAAGCCCACATCCATGACAACCAGATCTACCGCTGTGTTCTTTAGCAAATCAAGGGCTTCGCCTGCCAGAGATTTCCAGGTCACAGTAAAACCTTCTGCGCGCAATACAAACAGCAAGGTATCGGCAATGGAGGGCTCGTCTTCAACAATCAGAATGTGCGGCATAATTTCTAGCTTCGTCTGTAAAATTATTCAGGGATTCTACCGCAATTTATCGCAGTGGAATCCTCGCTCCGACATTAAGCCTATTGCATCTGTGAGATTTTGCACCTAATCTCTCGCTACGCCTGCTCCTACACTGTCAATAATATTCTTTCGCGAAGGCTGCTTATGCCAACCAATCCTGCTTCATCCAGCGATACCATTAAGAATGACCCTGTTAAGAACGACCCTATTAAGATTGTCGGCGGAGGACCAAAAAAAGTTCTGTACACGCTTATGACTGTGGCTCGTATCGGTTTGCTGAACTCTGCAAAAGCATTAAACAGCAAGAACACCTGCAAAGCCTGCGGCCTGGGTATGGGTGGGCAGCGCGGTGGTATGACCAATGAATTAAATGAATTTCCGTCAGTATGCAATAAAAGTATTCAGGCACAATCCACCGATATTCAAGCACCTATTCCCCGCGAAATTTTTGACCACACATTGGAAGATTTTGCCCAGCTTTCTGCACATGAATTGGAACACCTTGGCAGGTTAAATACTCCGCTATATAAAACTGCGGCGAGCGATAAGTATCAGCCCATTGAGTGGCACGATGCAATTACGTTAATGGCAAAACGTTTTTCTTCTACCACACCTGATCGTACATTTTTTTACACATCGGGAAGATCATCCAATGAAGCCGGTTTTGTATTGCAGTTATTAGCGCGTTTGTATGGCACTAATAACGTGAACAATTGTTCTTATTATTGCCATCAGGCAACCGGTGTTGGTTTACACAATGTTTTAGGGTCAGGCACAGCTACAGTTTCTTTGGAGGATCTGGGACAAAGCGATTGTATTTTTGTCATTGGTGCCAATCCTTCATCCAACCATCCCCGCTTTGTACATCAACTAAAAAATTGTCGGGACCGCGGCGGCCAAGTGATTGTGATTAACCCCGCAAAGGAGCCAGGCTTGGTTCGCTTTGCCGTGCCCAAAAGCGCGACGTCCATGCTGAGTGGTGGTACCTGGATTGCGTCGGAATATATTCAACCCAACATTGGCAGCGATTTACTCTTGTTAAAAGGAATTGCAAAAGCATTAATGGAAAGCAAGCAAATCGATGAAAATTTTATTGCGCAACATACCAATAACTTTGAACACTATGCGCAAGATATTCTTCACACTGACTGGAAAACTATTTCTGATGACACCGGCATTGATGAAACATCCATTCGTCACATCGCGGCTATTTACGCAAAATCCGAGCAGGTTATATTTGCCTGGGGCATGGGAATTACCCATCATTTAAACGGTGTAGAAAATGTTGAAGCCATTGCCAACCTCGCCTTAATACGCGGCATGATTGGCAAACCCGCTGCGGGTTTATTACCGCTGCGTGGGCACAGTAATGTGCAAGGCATAGGTACGGTTGGTGTAAAACCCGTATTAGCCGAGGATGTTTTTGCAAAAATTGAACAGGAATTTTCGGTGCAATTACCACAAGCGCAAGGCATGGATACACTCGCTTGCCTACAAGCCGCCTTCGATAAAAAAATAGATGCGGCATTGTTAATGGGAGGAAATTTATTTTCAGCCACACCCAATAGCAGCTGGACCAAAACTGCGTTGAATAAAATCGGTTTTAAAGTATTTTTAACTACCACTTTAAATCGTGGTCATGTTACCGGCATGGAGTCTAGTGAAGCGGTAATTTTACCGGTAACCGCCCGCGATGAAGAATGGCAGCCGACCACTCAGGAATCCATGTTTAACTACATACGACTCAGCGATGGTGGCATTACGCGTTTAGCCAATGTCCAACCCGAAGTGAAAATTTTATGCGATTTTGCCGAAAAATTATTACCAAACTGTCGCGTCGATTTTTCGCAATTTAAACAACACAATAATATTCGCGCGGCCATAGCCGCGACCATTCCCGGGATGAGCGAGTTAAAAGATATTGCCACCACCAAAACAGAATTTACCATTCAGGATCGTTTACTCACCAAACCGCATTTTAAAACGACTAACGGCAAAGCAACCTTTTATGCAAACAAACATCCCACCTCGCTTACTAACAAGGAATATCCATTTGTATTAGCCAGTATTCGCAGCGAAGGGCAATTTAATTCAATTATTTATGAAGAGCGGGATAGCTATCGCGGTACTGATACGCGCTGGGCAATACTAATGAATGGCAATGATATTGCAGCACTGAATATTCAAGCGGGTGACGCGGTGGATATAAAATCTGCTTACGGAGAAATGCAAAAAGTAAAAGTATTTAGTTTTAATTTACCGCGTGGGAATGTGATGGCTTACTACCCCGAAGCGAATATATTAATTGGCACCGAGCATGATCCCCGCAGTAAAACACCAGCGTTTAAATCAGTCGCGGTAGCGCTTTCGATCGCAACAGAAAATTAAACGTTAATACTGATTGAGGGTCTGGCAGTTTTGCGGCGATCTTTATTCGTACGAGTTTCCAACAAAATATCAGCGGCTTTTTGTCCAGGGTCACGCTGATCCGGGTCACGCTGATCTGAGCCACGCGGATTACCCTTACCTGAATCCAAGTCGCTCTGAGCGCTGTCGCGGTGATTACGATTGCGGCGATCACGCCTATCGCGCTGTTTTCTTCGGTCTCTGTCAGGTGTAGGAATAAAAGGCGCTTCAGCAGGTTTGGCTGCTGCTAACTGCTGCTCCTGCACAGGCTCGTTACTGCCAATTGGCTTAACAGCCATGGCGGGAGGGATGCGAACAGGGGGTCGGATATAAACCATATTTTTTACCAACATTTATGGTGAGCAATGTGTCCTTCTCACTATATCGGCAGATATTACTATTACTTTACAACTTTAAGCGACAAATTTTACTCTTTTTTGTGTTTTTTTTAACCTTCAGCCCTTTAAGCCAGACTTTTTTAACCTATGCCCCGCATGGCACTTAAGCTCATCATACTCGCAAAGCAAGGATGGCGAGCTTAAGTAAAATCCGATAATCAGTAAAAAGAATTGCGGAGTGCCTTAAGCAAGCACCATCCCCTCAGAATTCCTTTTAATCTAAACTCCCTTTTGAATCTATAGCTCAGCGTTAAACCACTTCAAGCTGTCATGCAGCTTCACCACATCCCCCACAATAATCAGGGTGGGAGCGTGAACATCTTGTGCTGCAACCACTTCGGTAATGCGGGTCAAGTCCGCAATAAATACGCGCTGTTGCCGAGTTGTGCCTTTTTCGATTAAAGCCACCGGCGTTGTTGCTGCCCGACCATGGGCAATTAAAGATTCACAAATTTCTTTTAAGCCCACCAACCCCATATAAAACACCAGGGTTTGCGTTGGGTTGGCTAGCTCTGGCCAGTTGACATTGATATCGTCTGATTTTAAATGCCCCGTCACAAACCGCACTGACTGCGCATAATCGCGATGGGTCAGCGGAATGCCAGCATAAGCAGCACAACCGGATGCCGCGGTAATGCCAGGCACAACTTGAAAGGGAATATGATTTTGCGCAAGTAGTTCGATCTCTTCACCGCCGCGGCCAAAAATAAAGGGGTCTCCACCTTTTAAACGCAACACCCGCTTACCCTGTTTAGCTAAATCCACCAATAACTGATTAATATTTTCTTGTTGCATGGCATGTTCACTGCGACGCTTGCCAACGTAAATACGTTCAGCATCGCGACGCACCAATTCCATTACCCCATCCGAAACCAGTCGATCATAAAGCACCACATCGGCTTGCTGCATTAAGCGTAAGGCGCGCAGCGTTAACAATTCCGGGTCACCAGGACCACCGCCCACCAAATAAACTTCACCTTGCGTGAGCGATTGATCAATCTGCGCAATTTCTTTTTCAATCATTTTTTCCGCAGCGTCTTCCTGGCCATTTAGCGCCAATTCTGCGGCAGGACCCTGTAATATTTTTTCCCAAAAGCGACGGCGACTATCAGCAGTATCAAACCGCGCCTTCACACGATCACGCCAATTTTTAGCAATAATGGCAAGCTTGCCATAATTCGCAGGAATTAATGTTTCCAATTTTGCGCGAATCAAACGCGCTAACACCGGTGCTTCCCCGCCGCTGGAAATGGCAATCACTAATGGCGATCGATCAATAATTGCCGGCGTGATATAAGTACAAAGTGCAGGACTATCCACCACATTAACGGGAAGAAAGCGTGCTTTAGCATCTGCTGAAATTTTTTCGTTGAGCGACTCATTGTCGGTTGCAGCAATTGCAATAACACAATTCTCCAAATCACTTGATTGATACTCACGCGCAAAAATCTCACCCTTATTTTGCGCAGCCAACTCGCGTAACTCCGCAGAAATTTCCGGTGCCACCACCCGCAATATCGCACCCGCTTTAGACAGCAAGCGACCTTTGCGAGTAGCCACATCGCCACCGCCCACCAACAAGCAAGTACGTTTTTTTAAATCGAGAAAGACGGGAAAGTATTCCATAAAAAATATCTACGAAGTGAATTGTAGGTTGGCGCTGAGGAACGAAGCCCAACGTGTCCATGTTCACCTACAAACTATAAAATAAAATTGCGATAGCTTTTGCGTCTTAAAATACGTGAGTTTGATCTGCGAGGTCGAAGTGTTGGGCTTCGTTCCTCAGCACCAACCTACGCTCATTGTTATTTCTTCACTGGCAACAACGCATCCTGCCCACCCATGTAAGGCCTTAACACTTCGGGAATAGTTACACTGCCGTCATCCAATTGATAATTTTCCAATATGGCTAACAAGGTGCGGCCAATGGCCAAACCCGAACCATTCAATGTGTGCAATAGCTCTGGCTTGCCTGTTTCCGGATTGCGGTAACGTGCCATCAAACGGCGCGCCTGAAAATCACGAAAACTGCTGCAAGAAGAGATTTCGCGATATTTATTTTGTGAGGGTACCCAGACTTCAATATCGTAAGTTTTTGCAGACGAGAAACCAATATCGCCGCCACACAACACAACTGTGCGGTAAGGCAAATCTAATTTTTGTAAAATAGCTTCAGCGTGACCCACTAATTCTTCCAGTGCTTCATCGGATTCTTCCGGGCGGACAAATTGTACCAGCTCGACTTTTTCGAATTGATGCTGACGAATTAATCCGCGCGTATCGCGACCATAACTACCGGCTTCAGAACGAAAGCAAGGTGAATGGCAAACCATTTTTATCGGTAACTGCGCATCTTCAACAATTTCATCACGATAAATATTAGTGACAGGAACTTCAGCAGTAGGAATTAAGTACAAGCCGCGCTCATCAGTCAGTTTAAATAAATCTTCTTCAAATTTCGGCAACTGGCCAGTGCCGTAAAGCGAAGCTGCATTCACTACAAAGGGAACATTCACCTCTTCATAGCCATGCTCTTTGATATGGGTATCCAACATAAACTGTGCAAGCGCACGATGCAAACGTGCAACGCCACCGCGCAATACCGCAAAGCGCGAGCTGGTAATTTTTGTACCTGTATCAAAATCCAAACCACCAAAGCTTGCTCCCAAATCCACATGATCAATAATGGGAAAGTGAAAACTGCGCGGCATGGCCCAACGGCGAATTTCGACATTGTCGTCTTCGCTTTTTCCTTCGGGTACATCATTGGCAGGAATGTTGGGGACACTGCTTAAAAGTACATCAAAGGCTTCCTGAACTTTTGTGAGTTCAATTTCTGCTGCCGCCAACTCTTGTTTAAGTTGTTCAACAGTTTGCATCAAAGGAGCAACATCTTCACCCGCCTGCTTCGCTTTGCCAATATTTTTGGAACGCGTGTTACGTTCGTTTTGTAAATTTTCGGTTTTAATTTGAATCGCTTTACGCTCTTCTTCCAAGGCTTTTATGCGAGCCACGTCTAACACATAACCGCGCTTTAAAAGCGCCTTGGCAACGGCTTCGGGATTAGTGCGAATTAATTTAGAATCTAACATAAGTAATATTTCGTAGTTAGTTAAGTTAAAATTTAGTTAAGTTAAAAATTAAAAAAGTTTTTGCGCGAACTGCATGCCCGCATAAGCCATCAGCAAGCCTAGAACAACTGAACTGGTTGCGTAGGCGATTGAAATAAATACATGGCCTTCTTGCCACATTTGTAACATTTCCAGCGAGAAGGCAGAAAATGTTGTGAAGCCGCCTAAGATACCAGTCATAAAAAATAAGCGCCATTCACCAGGTAAAACGGCTTTTTCTATCAGGACTACGTAAGCAAGGCCAATTAAAAATGAACCTACAATATTGACAGCAAAAGTACCTAACGGAAAACGATAATTAAAAAGCGGCGTGAGGTAAGTCACTGAGGCAAAACGTGCGACTGAACCCAGGGCGCCGCCTATGGCGATTATTAACCATTGCATATAAATTTCACCTTGAAAAACACCCCCTCCCAACCTCCCCCTTGGCAGGGGGAGGAGTTAGCCTGACGATGCATTCCAGGCTCTCCTCCATCACAGCTTGCTCAACATTCTACGAAGTGCAGTCAAGCTCCCTCCCCTGCCAAGGGGAGGGTCGGGGTGGGCTGGGTCATTTTTTGTATCTCTGCTTTTTACTCTGCCTATCCAATTCACGCAAATGCTTAAACTTTTCCTGCACTTTTATTTCCAACCCACGATCAACCGGTTGGTAATAACGCTTATCGGCAATTTCTTCCGGTAAATAATTTTCACCGGCAGCGTATGCGCCTGGCTCATCATGGGCGTAGCGATATTCTGCACCGTAAGCCATCGACTTCATTAATTTTGTCGGCGCGTTACGCAAATGTATAGGTACATCATATGCTGGTTGTGTTCGGACATCGGCCATGACTTGGTTGAAAGCATTATACACAGCATTACTTTTCGGCGCTGCTGCGAGATACACCACCGCTTGCGCAATCGCGAGTTCGCCTTCGGGACTGCCGAGGCGTTCCTGCACATCCCATGCATTCAGACATAAGGGCAAAGCACGCGGATCTGCATTGCCTATATCTTCGCTGGCCATACGTACTACACGACGTGCGATATAAAGTGGATCGCAACCGCCATCAAGCATACGCGCTAACCAATACAGTGCGCCATCGGGTGAAGAGCCACGCACCGATTTATGCAATGCAGAAATTTGTTCATAAAAAATGTCGCCGCCTTTATCAAAACGACGCACGTCCGATGCTAAAACTTCTGTCAATACATCATGATTAATCATTTTATGGCTAGCTTGTTTAGCTGCAGGATCGCCTACCGACTCACCTGCAAAGTCATCTGCTAAATCTGCCGCAATCTCAAGTAAATTAAGTGCTTTGCGTGCATCGCCATCGGCGGCCTGAGCAAGTGTTGCAAGGCTGTCTTTATCAATACGAATGTCACTAGCACCCAAACCGCGTTCTTTATCATTAAGCGCTTGTTGCAATACATTTTGTAATTGCTCCGGTTGCAAACCGCGTAACACATAAACACGGCAGCGCGACAGCAAAGCGTTGTTTAATTCGAACGATGGGTTCTCGGTGGTTGCACCGATAAAAATAAAAGTACCATCTTCCACATAAGGTAAAAATGCATCTTGTTGCGATTTATTAAAACGATGTACTTCATCGACAAATAAAATCGTTTTACGCCCCGAAACTCGCTCTTGTTGCGCAACAGCGACTGCAGCACGAATTTCTTTTACCCCAGACAATACGGCTGACAAGGATTCAAACCGGGCATGGGCTTGTTCCGCAAATAATTTTGCCAGGGATGTTTTACCCACACCGGGCGGCCCCCACAAAATCATCGAATGCAAATGCCCGCGTACAATCGCTTCACGCAATGGTTTGCCAGGTGCAAGCAAATGCTCCTGACCAATATATTCGTCCAGGTTACGCGGACGCATCCGCGCAGCCAAGGGCTGATACCTTAGTTGCTGGTGCCCTTCTTGCTCGGCAAATAAATTACTCATTGATCTTTAATAATATCCACGCCTTCAGGCGGCACAAAGTTAAATAATTTTTCGTCAACCGGTTGATTGCGTTTTTGCTTACTCAAAACAATTTGCGTAATCTGACTGAGACTGTCTTGAATATTAAATTCCGTTAATAAGCCGTCTATAAATATTAAGGTTAATTGCTGAAATAAGCTTTCGCTTACTTTCGGCGTTAGCGTAAATTTTTCTACTTTGTTCGGTTGCTCACTGCGTTTAATGGAAAAATGCTTACGCAAACTTTCCACATCGGCCGTTAATAACAGCGTCGGTGTTTTTTGTAAATCATCGCTAAAAGGCCGCACAGTAACGGTTTGTAAATCGGGATCGTAAAGCCAGATAGTTTTTTGATTGGAAATTAACAATTGCGGCGCAGGCGATGTCGTGTCCCAATAAAACTTTCCGGGGCGCTGCATAATAAAAGTACCTTTACTTTCATCCAGCTTTTTGCCGTTTTGATCCAATA
The DNA here is from genome assembly GCA_040385335.1 of Pseudomonadota bacterium. Taxonomy (GTDB): domain Bacteria; phylum Pseudomonadota; class Gammaproteobacteria; order Pseudomonadales; family Cellvibrionaceae; genus Cellvibrio. The sequence continues at coordinate 184,779 of JAZKHP010000011.1, read as the reverse complement.
AGGTTTGCACAAAATCACCTTGCAGGCTGGTCATTGCATCCAACTGCTTACGCAATAGTACCGCAGCTTGGTTGGCAGGCGCTTCAATGGAGACAGCTTGACTGGATTTGTCGGCTGCGCCAGCACTGAATGAAACCAACAAAGAAAAAGATAAAATAAAGCGAGAAATAAAATTCATAGTTTTTCCAAAGTTAACATTTACAAAATAAAATGATGCAAAAAATTAATGCCTGCCACCCGGCGCCAACACTTCGCGATTACCGTTGTGTCCCGCCGACGAAACCACGCCAGCGGCTTCCATAGTTTCAATCATGCGCGCTGCGCGGTTGTAGCCAATGCGCAACTTTCGTTGCACCGATGAGATGGAGGCTTTGCGAGTTTCAAGCACGAAGGCGACAGCTTCATCGTAGAGCGCATCACTTTCACCGTCGTCGCCATCTTCGCCCTCGCTGGCCAAACCGGGAACAGGAATGCTGTTATTACTATCATCGGTAATGCCATCAATATAATTGGGTGCGCCACGTTTTTTCCAATCTGCGACTACGCGATGAACTTCGTGGTCGTCGACAAAAGCTCCGTGCACACGCACAGGCAAGCTGGTGCCGGGAGGCAAATACAACATATCACCGTGGCCCAGCAATTGTTCGGCGCCGCCTTGATCGAGAATAGTTCGCGAATCAATGCGCGAGGATACCTGGAATGCGATACGTGTTGGCACGTTGGCTTTAATTAAACCGGTGATAACATCGACCGATGGACGCTGGGTGGCAAGAATTAAATGGATGCCGGCAGCCCGCGCTTTTTGCGCGATGCGAGAAATAAGTTGCTCTACTTTTTTCTTGTCGACAATCATCATCATGTCAGCAAATTCGTCGATCACTACCACTATGTTGGGCAACACTTCCAAGTCAGGTGCAATGGCCACCGACAAACCTGGATCAAAATTTTCTTCCGGTTTAAACAAGGGATCAGCAATAGGCGTTCCTGCCTTATTGGCATCATCGACCTTGCGATTAAAACCCGCCAAATTACGTACGCCCATTGCCGACATGAGTTTATAGCGCCGCTCCATTTCACCCACACACCAGCGCAGCCCGTTGGCCGCATCTTTCATGTCGGTAATAACCGGCGTCAGTAAATGGGGAATGCCTTCATAAACTGAAAGCTCCAACATTTTTGGGTCCACTAAAATCAATCGCACTTCTTTCGGAGTGGATTTAAACAATAGGCTAAGCAACATCACATTGACGCCCACGGATTTACCCGAGCCGGTGGTTCCCGCAACTAACAAGTGCGGCATCTTGGCCAAATCCGCGACTATTGGCTCACCGGAAATATCATGCCCTAACGCCATGGTAAGCACAGACTTGGAGTTTTCGTAGACATCGGACGAGATCACTTCACTTAAACGCACTATCTCACGATGCGCATTGGGGATTTCAACACCCATAAAGGATTTGCCGGGAATAACCTCTACCACGCGCACCGACACTACCGCGAGCGAACGCGCCAGATCTTTAGCAAGGCCAGTAATACGGCTGGCTTTAATACCCGCAGCAGGCTGGATTTCAAAACGCGTCACTACCGGGCCCGGTTGCACCGACACCACTTCAATTTCAATACCAAAGTCTTTCAGTTTTAATTCCAACAGTTTCGACATAGCCTCCAATGATTCTTTGGAGTAACCCTTATCGCTGCGTTTGTCGGCAGGGTCGAGCAAGCTAAGCGCAGGCAAGCTACCAACGGCAGGCTCCAGCGAATCAAATAGGGAAACTTGCTTTTCTTTTTCAGCACGTGGGCTCGGGGCTATTTTTTTCTTTGGCGGTTCAGCAATAATCACTGGCGCCTGACGTTTGGCTTCCACTTTCGCGTGCTCTATTACCACCTCGCGCCGGTGCTGTTGCGCATTCAACGCAAACTGCTTTTCTTTTTTCTCACGCTGATATTGCAACCACTTTTCTTTCGCCAGGGCGACGCCAAGCAAAGTGTAACGGCCAATTTCATCCATCAATGCAAACCAGGATAAATCGGTAAAAATTGTCAGGCCAAATAAAAATAAGGCGAGCAGCAATAAAGTGCCCCCGGTGTAATTAAACGCGTGCTCAACCAGGGTCGAAACGCCATCCCCTAACAAGCCGCCATTAGAAAACGGCAGTACGGATTCAGTGCCGCTAAAATGCATGGTCGTTAATCCCGTGCCAGCCACCATCACCAGAATAAGGCCGACGGTACGCAAGGCAATCATTAACCAATCAAGATTGCGGTGATAAGCACGACCGCGAAATACCAACACAATACGGTAGGCCAACATCACCGGAAATAAGTAGGCCAAATAACCAAATAACAGAAAGAAAATATCAGCCAGCCAGGCGCCAAAGCGGCCGCCCAGGTTGGCGACGTGAAGATTCTCGCCCGTGCTTGACCAGCCACCATCAGCGGTGTCGTAACTGAACATTGCCATTAGCAAATAAACACAGACGGCAACCAGGCCGATTAAGGCACCCTCGCGCACTATATGGCCACCAAGGTTATTGGCGGGCTCGGAAACAGGTGGTTTACGGCTGGCATTACTTCGTTTCAAAGGTTGAATCCTGAATAGCAGTGAAAATAATTTTTTAAAAAATTGATTGGTGCAAGTACGCGGCTGACGAGCTAATTTGTTGTGCAGTATCTTATAACAAGAATCCGGCATCACCCAGCTTATTTAGCCCGCATTGTAGCTCTCCCCCGCACTAACTTCCGTGTTGATTTTCACCAGCGTCACATTGAGACGCCGCCTGCAGATGCCAGGACGTCACAAATATAGGAATTTATTACGGCACATCTCGAAGCCCAAACTACACTCAATGGAGAATTACATTTTCATGACTGGGCGTTCTGCTTCGCGGACTTTACTGTTACGCCAGATAACATTATAAGCCGTGACTCCATTGATTTAACCCTGGCATAACCTAGACATTAGAAACCCGGAAATATGGACAGACTGTTAGGCATTTGGCAATTTTTCTTGCGTAGCTTACCTTGTGGTATTAGCTTCACTCTTGCTAGCAGTAGCATGTTAAGCAAAGCCTTGCCCATCGCATTAAGCCTCCTCATCGCTTATTCCACCTATGCTAGTTCTAATAGTGTTAATAAACCCATTGCCGCCAAGGTTTCATTTACCCATTTGCCCATAGAAAAGCTTGCCTCCATTGGCTATGTAAGAACCATGGCACAAGATAAATATGGCTATATCTGGTTTGGTGGCTTTACGGGGCTGGCGCGTTATGACGGCTATTCGCTGGAAATTTTTACTCACAATTCCAAAGACTCGCGCAGCTTAAGCAATAATATTATTGCCGATCTGGTCATCGATCAGAATGATAATTTATGGATTGCCACCAGCGACGGAGTCAATCGTTACAATTACACGACTGGCCACTTTGACCATTTATTTGATGCGCGTAATAAAGCAGACTTTACTACTCTCGGCGAACCTATCCCAATACAGAGCTTATTAATTGATAAAAAAGGCAACCTTTGGATAGGAACTACTGGACGCGGATTAATCGTTTATTCGGTTAATAAGGTTTTAACTCAATATCAACATCATCTTAATTTAAACGATGTCAGTGTTTACAGCCTTGCCGAAGGCAATGATGGATCTATTTGGCTGGGAATGAATGAAAGTAGCCTTATTCGGTTTGAGCCATCGCGGCAAAAGTTCACTCATTACCCCTGGAATAAATCGTCAACCGCCAGCACCTCCTTGAATGAAGCGTCAAGCCTTTGGATTGAAAATGATTCCAATATTTGGGTGGGAACTTTCGGTGCCGGAGTACAGCATTTTAATCCACAAACAGGATTGTTTTACGCACCGGAAGACCGCCCCGAATTTAATGCGGAAATTGGCCCTTACATCAAAAAGATGTATCAAGCTCGCACAGGAGAATTGTGGATTGCTACAGATAAACTAGGCGTATTTCGCTACCAAAAAGATCAGAAAAAACTGACTCATTATCCTCACGACCCGGAGTCAGCAAACAGCCTGGCAGCTAACGGTGTACAAAGCATATTCGAAGATAAAGCCGGGGATATGTGGTTTGGTTTTCATCCTTCGGGAATAGATGTCATCCATCGAAATGTCCCGCACTTTACTAACTACACGCACAATCCGCTCAAGTCGCAAAGCCTGGTCAACGACGATATTTTATCAGTGGCTGAAGGGAAGGATGGCAGCCTCTGGATTGGAACCGAAAAAGGCATGACGCGCTATAACGAAAATGGCCGCCAGGTGCAGCATTTCAAACACAACCCTAGTGACAAATCAGACCCAAAAGCCCTGCCCGCCGATCCTGTATTGGCAATCCTGGAGGACAGTCGCGGTAATCTATGGGCAAGCACCTGGGGTGGCGGTCTCAGTCGTTACAACAAAGAGAACAATACTTTCGTTCACTATTTTCCCGACCGCAATAACCATGACAGCATTTCCGACGATAGGATTTGGCAAATATATGAAGATAAATTCCATACCCTATGGTTAGGCAGTGAACGCGCAGGATTGAGTAAATACATTCCTGAAAGCGATTCTTTCGAACATTATCGTAATGATGCCAAAACGGGCAACCCGATTATCTGCCCCGCATCAAAATGTATGTATGAAGACTCAGAACATAAATTCTGGGTTGGCACTACCCATGGGTTAGGTTTATTCGACAGACGTAAAGGCGAGCTCAAATATTTTCGTCATACTGAAAATGATCCTGACAGCCTTAGCGCGCAATGGGTAAAAGTTATTTTTGAAGATTCCCGCCGTAACTTATGGGTAGGAACCCTGGGCGGGGGTTTAAATTTATTTGATAAAAAAACAGGAATTTTTAAAGCATTCAAAATTGAAGATGGCTTGGCCGACAATGTCGTCACTGGAATTCAGGAAGATAATTCGGGGTTTTTATGGATCAGTGGCGCCAACGGATTATCACGCTTAAACACCGCAACCATGAAATTTAAAACTTACGATAAACGTCATGGCCTGGCAGGAAATCTTTTTAATCGCGATGCAAACGTGAAGCGTCGTAACGGTGATCTAGCGTTTGGCAGTTCTGAAGGCCTGAGCATTTTCAACCCTACCGACATCGAAGATAATTTATATGTGCCGCCGGTTGTACTGGCCAACCTCAGTTTATTTAATCATCCCGTTAACGCACATGATAAAAACTCACCGCTGAGTAAAATGCTGAGTGAAACGAAAGAAATCACGTTTACCCACTTACAATCTGTTTTCACTTTTGAATTCACTGCACTGAATTATCGCTTTCCCCACAACAACCAATATGCTTATAAATTGCAGGGCTTCGACCAAGAATGGAATTTTATTGGCAACAAGCGCTCCGCAACCTATACCAATTTAGATCCAGGAGATTATACATTCCAGGTCAAGGCCGCTAATGATGAAGGGCTTTGGAATGAAAACGGAACCTCAGTTAACATTACCATTCTACCGTCCATGTGGCGGAGCGGCACAGCTTATGCCCTCTATGCCTTGGCACTGATTATTTTTGTTATAGACTTTGTGCTAACGCAACGCAAAAAAGTTAAAGAGGCCCAGCAGAAAGTCGCTATGGAGCGCTTGATTAGCGAACGACTAAGAAATATTGATAAGCTCAAAGAAAACTTTCTGGCCAACACATCGCACGAACTACGAACTCCCTTAAATGGCATTATTGGCCTTGCCGAATCCATTAGTACGGGTTATGCGGATTTACCACCAGAGATTAAACAAAAAGCAAAAATGATTTTGTACAGCGGCAAACGCTTGGCCAATATCGTTAATGACATTCTTGAATTTTCGCAACTAGCCAATAATGAACTTGTGTTTCCGCTCAGCGAAGTCGAGCTACGCCCTTTAGCAGCAAGAATTTTACTGGAATTAAACGACCGTATTCATGATAAATCCCTCGTTGTGTTTAATAAAATCCCGGAAAATATCTTTGTTTTTTCCAACGAGCATAGATTATCGCAAATCATCCATCACATTATTGATAATGCGATTAAGTTTACGCGCGAAGGTTCTATTACCATCACCCACACGCAGGATAATGATTTCGACTCCATTAACGTTACTGATACAGGCATTGGTATCTCAGCAGAAAATATCAGCACAATTTTTACTGCATTTCAGCAAACCGAGGGCTCTGCAAAGCGTGCCGCAGGAGGTGCAGGCCTGGGCTTATCGGTCATTCAAAAAATGGTTGAGTTACATAAAGGTGATATTCAAGTTGAATCCGTCATCGACCTGGGAACAACTTTTCACATAAGACTGCCGCGAATTCCACATAAGGATAGCGAGGAAATCGCTGTTAACACCAATGCTGGCAACGATCACAATCTCGCGGAAAAAAATAAATTATATAAATCGGCAATGGCCCTGGAGCATCAACACAAGATTAACAATGTATTTCTTAATAGCCACCTTTATGCCAATGAAGAATGTGTGCCACTCCGGGTTGGCGCAGAGAAAAAATATAAAATTCTCGTTGTCGATGACGATCCAGTCAATCGCATGGTGGTCAAAGCACACTTACGCAAACAACACTTTGACACACTGGAAGCAATTGATGGGGAAGATGCATTGCGAACCCTATCCGCAAACAATGACATTGATTTGATTATTCTCGATGTAATGATGCCGCACATGACTGGCCATGAAGTATGTGATTCATTACGAAAACACTATAGCCAGCAGGCATTGCCAGTAATTTTTTTGACCGCCAATCATCAGCCAGGCGAAATCATAAAAGCTTTTGTTGCAGGTGGCTGTGATTTTATTACTAAACCTATATCGGGGAAAAAATTAATTGAAAAAATTCAAACCCATCTCGCATTGCTGGAGGAATATCGTTACCTGAATCAAGCAAATGAAAATGGGGCTATTGCAATTGCTAATATTCAAAATGATTATTTACTTCTCGCTCAAGCCATCGCCAATATTATTGAACAAGTTTTTTACCAGGTACCACCAGCAAAAGATATAGGATGCTGGATACTGAATGAAAACAATAATTTTGCTTACGTAGAAAACATATCAACACTACCGATCACGGATAAATACGCCGTATTAGAGCCGCAAAAAATAGAAGGCTTCCTGGATGATTCAGACGAGAAGAATGACAAGATTGAACTTACTAAAGGTCTCATAGCTGCGGCGAGGGCGGGTCGTTTAGGGGACGGCTTTATGGGTTGTAAATACGTGCAATGTGAACTAATAATGTGTGATGATGCCATGATCGGGTTTATTATTTTAACGGGAGATTCAGTAGAGCTAATGACTTTAGAATACAAGGCCATACTATTCCAATGCCAAAAGCACATTGTCGCAGCTGTGACAAAAATGAAAAAAATCGAACTGATTAAGCTTGAGACTCTAAAACGATACGTGTAATTGAAATTATTTAGGAGCAATGAGTAAGTTGGGGCGGGCTACGCTTGGCTAAGTTTACGCACCCCAACATATCTGATTCATTAACGGCACCAAAAACAATTTGTTAATAATATAAAGTCGCAATTTTTCAGTGCGACTTTACAAATTGATTAAGTATCAAGATTGGAATGACGCACATCCTCGCCCTTAACCAAATAGATAACGTACTGTGCAAGGTTACGCGCATGATCACCAATTCGCTCCAGCGCTCGCAATGACCACATAATATTGAGCACACGCGTAATACTGCGTGGATCTTCCATCATATAAGTGACTAACTCACGCATGGCACTGCTGTATTCCATATCAACCGTGCGATCCATTTGCACTACGCTATGCGCTAAATCCATATCCAGGCGCGCGAAGGCATCCAATGCGTCTTGTAACATTTTTGCCACATAGCCACCAATATGACGCACTTCAACATAACCGCGCGGTGCCATGCTGCCTTCATGATGCAAAGCAATAGTTTGGCGAGCAATTTTACTCGCTTCATCGCCAATACGCTCAAGATCAGTAATGGCCTTGGTAACAGCAATCACCAAACGCAAATCACTTGCAGCAGGTTGACGTCGCGCCAGAATGCGGACACATTCTTCATCAATGGACATTTCCATCGAGTTAACCATGCTGTCGGCACGAACCACCTGCTCAGCTTTTTCAATATCACCTTCAACCAGAGCTGCAATAGCATCGTTTACTTGCCGTTGCGCCATGCCGCCCATCTCCGAAAGATGAGTCCGAATATCATCAAGCTCCATATTGTATTGTTGTGAAATATGGTGCGTGTGACTGGTAATATCCATCGCTAGTACTCCCCTATAATGAAAAAAAATTACGCCATGATTAAACTATATTAAAAGTCTAGCCGTAACGGCCCGTAATGTAATCTTCAGTTTGCTTTTTTGTTGGGTTGGTAAATAAATGATTGGTATTTCCGTATTCAATTAAATCGCCCATATACATAAACGCGGTGTAGTCCGACACGCGCGCCGCTTGTTGCATATTGTGAGTCACAATAACAATTGTATACTTTGATTTTAATTCGTAAATTAATTCTTCAATTTTTAAGGTGGAAATAGGATCCAGTGCTGAGGCTGGCTCATCCAATAAAATAACTTCAGGCTCTATCGCAATAGCACGCGCAATTACTAAACGCTGCTGTTGGCCGCCCGACAAACCAAATGCGTTGTCATGCAACCGATCTTTTACTTCATCCCAAATGGCTGCACCGCGCAGAGAATTTTCTACCACTGTATCCAGTATACGTTTTGATTTAACGCCTTGTAAGCGTAAACCATAGGCCACATTTTCATAAATGGATTTGGGGAAAGGATTGGGTTTTTGAAATACCATGCCGACCTGACGACGCAAATCAGGTACATCGACATCTTTAGCATAGATGTTTTTGCCGTCCATGTTGATTTCGCCCTCTATGCGACAGGAATCCACCAGATCATTCATGCGATTAAAGCAACGCAATAAAGTAGATTTGCCACAACCTGACGGACCAATAAAAGCAGTCACTCTTTTTTCAGGAATTTTTAAATTAACGCAATTTAACGCGCGCTTTTGATCGTAATATAAACTGAGGTCTTTTACTTCAAGCTTTATATTCTCAGCGACTGCTGTCTGTGTCATAACCGCTTTTCCTACCCAAGACTTAAAAAAATTATGAATCAATGACTACATACTAACGAGTTCGTAGTAAAGAATACCGTTCAATTCAAAACACGCCGTGAATATATCCCTATAGGCTCTAATCGGCATCCATGCCTCATAAGGTTTTGAATCAAACAGTATTCTTTATTTGTGCCCGGTTAGTATGCTGTAGATTTTTGCTGACTGTTTTATCAGTCAGATGCGCTACGATATTTCTCGCGCAAGTTATTACGAATTTTTATCGCCGTAACATTCAGCACAATAATCAGCAGCACCAAGGTTAAAGATGTTGCGTAAACCAACGGACGAGCCGCTTCAACGTTTGGACTTTGAAAACCTACGTCGTAGATATGAAAACCCAGGTGCATAATTTTTTGATCTAAATGTAAATACGGATAATTGCCATCGACTGGTAAGGCTGGCGCTAACTTTACAACGCCCACTAACATCAAAGGCGCTACCTCACCAGCTGCGCGCGCGATTGCCAAAATTAAACCGGTCATCATTGCTGGCGTTGCGAGTGGCACTACTATTTTCCACAAGGTTTCAGATTTGGTAGCGCCCAAGGCTAAACTGCCTTGACGAATGGTGCTGGGAATGCGCGACAAACCTTCCTCAGTCGATACAATCACAATCGGCAGCGTTAGTAATGCCAGGGTGAGTGATGCCCAAAATAAACCGGGCGTACCAAAAGTGGGCGATGGCAGCGATTCCGCGAAAAACAATTGATCGACATTACCGCCAAGGCTATACACAAAAAACCCTAAACCAAACACGCCATACACAATCGAGGGAACACCGGCGAGGTTGTACACGGAGATACGAATGATGCGGAGAAATAAACCCTCGCGCGCATATTCACGCAAATAAATTGCCGCTAACACACCAAAAGGAGTCACTATAATGGCCATGACTATAACCATAATAAAGGTACCGAAAATCGCCGGAAAAATACCGCCTTCAGTATTAGCTTCGCGCGGCTCAGCCGTCATAAATTCCCAAAACCGCTGCATATACTCGCTGGCTTTAGCAAACACGCTCATATCATTGGGGCGAGTAATGCGCACAAGATGATCTAGCGGTAAAAGTACTTCCTGGCCATCCGCCGTTTTTGCGATAAGTTGATCACGCTTGGCTTGCGCACTAATCAGGTCACGCTCTTTTTTAATCAGCTCGTATTCTTTTTCTAACATTATTTTTGTTTCTGCTAACGCCGCTTCAGCTTCAGCCATTTTTTCGCCTGTCACACCTTGTAATTCTAAACGGCGATGTTCCAGTTTTAATTCCTGGATGGCGTTATTAACGCGGCCTATCTGTACCTTTTCAATATGGCTAATTTGATCATGCAATTTTAACGAACGATTAAGGCGTGCATTGACTTCATTCCAAAACTGCGGAGCATCTTGCGCAATAACCGTTTTACCATTTTCATTGATGGCCGTTAGATAACCGTAAAAATTACCCCATTCACGCCGCTCAACCGCCACCGCAGCTTTGGGATAGGTCCACTCAGTCATACCAATTTCTAGAAACCACATAAAATCACGTGAGGTAATATCGCGATTACCCAGCTTCATTAAGTAACGCGTAATGAGTTTACGATCTGGCTCAATGGTAAAACCGTTATCGCGCGCTACCGCTGCAGGAATCACTTCTGAACGAACGACTTCGCCCAAAATAATTTGCTCTACACCCGCTTTATCCGTAACACTGGTTTGAATAATATTAGCGGGCCAAAAGTGGCTTAAACCGCGCACCGCGATCAAACCTAAAAGTCCAACCACCATGATCATACAAATGGCCACAGCACCGCCATTTAACCAAATCCACGGAGAACCACTTTTGAACCACAGCAGAGGTTCCTTAAATAACTTTTTCATTTTTTAATTCCGATTAAAGATTGCTGTAACGTTTGCGCAAGCTTTGGCGCACGAGTTCTGCGGCCGTATTCACCACAAATGTCAGCGCCAATAGGAGCAAAGCGGCTAGGAACAGCACACGGAAATGTGTACTGGCAACGGCGGTTTCAGGCATTTCAACAGCAATGTTGGCCGATAAAGTGCGCATACCTTCAAAGATATTAAAATTCACAACAGGGCTATTACCGGTTGCCATAAGTACGATCATGGTTTCACCGACAGCGCGACCAAAACCCATCATGACGGCGGAAAATATACCGGGACTGGCAGTGGGCAAAACCACTCCAACCATGGTTTGCCAGGGCGTTGCGCCAAGCGCTAATGACCCTTGCGTTAAATGCCGCGGCACACTAAACACAGCATCTTCAGCAATTGAGAAAATGCTGGGAATAACAGCAAATCCCATGACTAAACCAACCACTAAAGCGTTGCGTTGTTCAAATTTAATTCCCTGGTTAGTAAGCCACTGCGGCATAGTGTCGGCAAACAGCCACTGCTCAATATAAGGACTGAAATACACACAAGCTGCTGCGGTTAACAATACGGGTACTACCAAAATTGCCGCTTCACATCCTTCGGGTACACGCGAACGTATCACAAGTGGCAACTGACTCCAGGTAAAGCCAACAATTAACATCACCAGGGGTACAAAGATCAATATGCTAAAAATTGCCGGCAAATGATTTTCGAGAAATGGAGCCAGCCATAATCCTGCTAAAAAACCCAGAATAACGCTCGGCAATGCCGCCATGATTTCAATCGTAGGTTTAACAATCCCGCGCAACTTGGGCGTCATAAAATAGGCAGTATAAATTGCTCCCATCACGCCTAAAGGCACGGCAAATAAAATGGCAAATAAAGCCGCTTTCAGTGTGCCAAGGGATAAGGGTACAAAACTCATTTTTGCTTCAAAATTATCACTGCCAGAGGATGCTTGCCAAATATAATCCGGTGCGTCGCGGCCTTCATACCAAACTTTTTCCCACAACATACTGAATGATACTTCGGGATGTTTATTCCATACTTCAGCCAGGCTAATGTTTTGCGTTGCATCCATTAATAAAGCGCGACCATTGATCGGCGACAAGCCGATATGAGTCACAGGTGAAGAACCCATAGATTTAGTTAGCAAGGTGCGCGCGGAAGTACCAAAATAAATTCCGATATTGCTTTTATCATCGGCGGCCCAAAAACCTCGACGTGAAAACTCTGGCACTATTTTGGTGATTGACCCACTCAGAGATTTAAAATCACGAACATGCGTAACGTGATATTTATTGTCTTTATCGCGCACCATTAACCATTGGCTGACATTGCCTTTGTCCGTACCAATAGCGAGAGACCCGGTGCTCACCAAAAATTGCATTGCAGTCACTTTACCGCTGGCAACCGTTACTGGGTCATTGCGTAGTGGCGCTTTAGGATTGGTAATGTTGTAGAGATAAAGTTGTGATTTGTCATTGGCGACGACCAGGTAGCGCCCGTTATCATCAATTTGTAAATGGGTCACATATTCGTCTGCAGGTAAGGGCGGCAAGGCAAATATTTCAGTGGTCGTGGTGGTCTCTTCGGTAATGGGATTAATTTCACTGGCAACTACGGCCAACACCATCCGACCGTCACTCATTGCAGCACTTAATACAGTTCCAATGCTGGTTTTTTGAATCGCCAAAACCTTGATTGCAGCCTTATTTTCATCCAATAGAAAAGGAGTTTCCCCTAGGGGAAATGTTAATTTGGGTGTGACGACACGTTTGTCATCAGGGTAACTCAAATTGAATTCTGCCTTAACAACATTGACCTCACCATTGCTGTAACCGTAAGCAATTAGGCCATGCGAAGCTTCGCTGCTCGCCAGAGTTGTGTATTGTGCATCGGCAGATTTTTGGATTTGATAGTCACTAATACTTAAGCCATCCTGGGCTTTAAAAAACTCCACCTTGCCACTTTTATGGTAGGCAGTACCAATTTCTTCATAGCGCTCCAAGCTGATAAATTCAATCGGACTGGTAATTTCTTTATGAACAAACTGTTTATTCGTAGTTTGTGCGTTGTTAGCCTGCCCACTACCAGGCAACACATAAGTGTTAGTGACATCTACTGAAGCACCACGCAGCAGTGGAGTTACTTCTGAAAATAAATAAACAAAAATTAATACCAGGGAGCCAACCACGGCAATGCCAGCGGTCATGATTCCGTAGGCATTCATTTTATCTTTTATATTGCGCCAACGACGCAGCTTTGCGCGCTGCTCTACACTGGGCATCAAATCTGAATGCTCAGATATAGAAATAGGTTGAGACATGAAACTTACCTGCTTGGGGAGGGTAATAATGTTTAAATCCTAACAGACATAAGTGACAGATTTGTTACAAAAATAAAACACCAATTTATAGACAAAATAATTATTTTTGTTTGGGGCAAGCGTCAGCAAATATCGCTGTGAAAATTGTTGCGGCAATATCTCTATGCAATTTTTTCGCAGACATAAAAAAACCGCTACAAGGCAGCGGTTTTTTTATGCTGGTGTAAAATTATTTACTAAGGTTGCTTAACACTTTCGCAGCCAAGTTAGCAGGCAAAGCGATATAACCATCGCGCTCTACAACTTGCTGGCCTTGCTTGGACAACACATATTTGAAGAACTCAAGTTGCAGTTTATCCAAGGGTTGATTAGGTTTTTTATTAACATAAATATAGAGTTGGCGCGAGAGCGGATAAGATCCATCCAAACCATGTTCGGTATCGGCTGGCACCATTTCTGAATAACTTGTTTTTGAAATCGGTAAGGCACGCACGCCTGAAGTTTTATAACCAATGCCTGAATAACCAATAGCACTGACAGACTCAGAAACACTTTGCACTACAGAAGCAGACCCTGGTTGCTCATTAACAGTTGATTTAAAATCGCCTTTGCAAAGAGCATTTTCCTTAAAGTAACCATAAGTACCAGACACAGCGTTGCGGCTGTATAACGAAATACCACGTTTCGCCCAAGCGCCAGTTAAACCTAGCTCACCCCAGGTCACTAAATCTTTTTCGCCACCACACTTACGCGTAGCAGAAAAAATGGCATCAACCTGAGCAACGCTCAATCCTTTAATCGGGTTATCTTTATTAACGTACACAGCCAATACATCTATAGCGACGGGTACTTTTGTTGGCTTGTAACCATACTTTGCTTCGAAGGCTTGAATTTCTTCTTCCTTCATCGCACGGCTCATTGGGCCAAAATTGGAAGTACCTTCAATTAATGCGGGTGGTGCGGTAGATGAGCCAGCGCTTTGAACTTGAATATTGACATTAGGGTAAACTTTTTTGAAATCTTCTGACCACAAGGTCATCAGGTTAGCCAAAGTATCAGAACCTACACTGTTCACAGCACCAGATACGCCTGCTTCGGTTTTGTAATCAGGCAAATTAGCATCGACAACCGCATAGGCAGCGCTTGCACATACCAGAGAACCGGCAAAAGCCAATCCTGTCATAATTTTATTAAAGTTCATTGCACGTTTCCTATAGGAAATATAAATTTTCAAAGTGAGCCCGCCTCACCTTTAGCGCACAACTTATCAAGCAAATATGACATGCTCATGACTGACTTGTTACAGTCTTATGACAAGTCAGCAACAGGAAACGAAGGAAGTTTTATTATTTAACGACTTTTAGAGAGGGGCGCTTTACTGCACTGAGGGTAGCGTTTGGCTTTGGGGCTTCAGGCTTGGGCGGTACCGGTGGTGTTGGAGCAGCCTCAAACTCAAACATCATCCCTTGGCCATTCTCACGCCCATAGATCCCTAATACTGCGCCGCAAGGTATATAAATATTATTCACCACACCGCTAAAGCGCGCGCTAAACGATACGGCTTCGTTGGCAATAAATAAATCTTTTACCGCGGAAGGAGCAACATTCAAAATAATTTGACCGTCTTTGTTAACATGCTGCTGCGGCACCGCAACACCTTCGGCATGAGCAAACACAACTAAATGTGGTGTGCCATTATTGTCCAAAATCCATTCATACAAAGCGCGAAGCAGATAGGGGCGATTTGAAGTCATTGACATAGCGAACTCACCGCAGCAGAAAACAAAAAAACTATACCAAACACTAAGGCAACAAGCATCAAAAGAAAAGGCGACTCAACGTCGCCCTTTTTTTGAATTCTGATGATCAGTGAACATCTCGCCAAAACTCTTTATTCAAGAAGTATGCGCAGGCAAAGAAGACCAGGATAAAAATCAATACTCCTTTGCCTATACCTTCACGTTTAACCGCTGCCGGCTCTCCGACATAGGCCAGGAAATTGACCAGGTCGTAAGTCGCTTTATCAAACTCTTCGGTGTTCATTGCCCCTTTAAGAGTGCCTTCTACCAAACTACCGCAGTGCTCATCGATAACCGGGTTGCCTAAACTATCACGCGCCGCATTACCTTTATGATCAAGTGCAGGACCAGGCCCGCACTCTAATAAACCTTGTGGGCCAGTGAATACATGGGGCATAGCAACATTTGGAAACACGCGATTATTCACGCCCCAGGGGCGCGTGTCATCTTTATAAAAGTTACGCAAGTAGGTGTAAACCCACTCTGGCTTACGGGCACGGGTAACTAAACTCAAATCCGGCGGAACAACGCCAAACCACTTCTTGGCTTGCGCAGGACGCATAGGAATTTCCATCAATTGACCTATGCGCTGGCCACCTAAAATCAGGTTGTCTTCCATTAATTGATGAGGAATGTCCAAATCATTAGCCATGCGTTCAAAACGTGAATACTTCACTGAATGGCAACCCATACAATAGTTGGTGAAATACTTGGCACCATTTTGCAAGGAGGCTTTATCTTCCAGAGTGGGTTCCATTTTGTCACAGGGGATTGCGCCGCAATTAAAAGAACCGGTGCTGGCAATAGCTGAAATAGGCACTATCACCAAAAATACAAACAGTGCCAAACCACCCAATACTATTGGGAAAGGCAGGCCTTTAGCTTGCACACGCTCCGGCTCAACTAAACACTTATCGCGGGCCGCGAGCAAAGGCATCACGGCAAAAGCAACCGCTAATAACAATCCGAAGACGCGAATCAGAACCGGAATATGTACACCTTCAGTGGTGATATCAACCAATGCCAAACGCAAGAATAACAATGCGAATAAACCACACAATACCCAAGCTACTGGAGATTTAGTTTTCTCTTTATGGTCCGTACTCCATACCGGCATAGTCAAGAAATAAGCAAAGTAAAAACCTGCAGCAAGTTGTGATAACACCGTACGGCCTTCTGTTGGCGCTTGCACACCCAGGTAGCCCAGCACTACGAACATAGCGGCAAATGACATCAACATGACCCGAGGAATCCAACCGCGATAACGCAAGGATTTAACTTTACTTCTATCCAGCCACGGCAACACAAATAACAATGCAATCGCTCCAGCCATGCAGATAAAGCCTAAAAACTTCGCATTTAATGGGCCGAGCTCAAACGTAACTGCGCGCAAAATGGCGTAGTAAGGCGTGAAATACCATACAGGTGCAATGTGGGTTGGCGTTTTTAAATTATTTGCTTCTTCGAAGTTGGCGTATTCCAAAAAGAAACCACCCATCTCCGGCATAAAAAATAACACGAAACAAAATACAAACAGGAAAACGCTGATGCCGACCAAGTCGTGAACGGTATAGTAAGGATGAAAAGCAACACCGTCTAAAGGAACGCCGTTCTCATCTTTATATTTTTTGATTTCAACTCCATCAGGGTTGTTGGAGCCAACATGCTTATCGTGCAAGGCTAAAATATGCATAACCACCAAGGCTAACAATACGATAGGAAGTGCAACAACGTGCAGGGCGAAGAAACGATTTAAGGTTATGCCGGAGATCAGATAATCACCGCGAATCCACTGCACTAAATCTTCACCGATAACAGGAATAGCACCAAACAGGGAGACAATAACTTGCGCGCCCCAATAGGACATTTGGCCCCATGGCAACACGTAACCTAAAAAGGCTTCGGCCATTAATGCCAAATAAATGGTCATACCGAAAATCCACACCAGCTCGCGCGGCGACTTGTAAGAGCCGTACATCAAGCCACGGAACATATGCAAATACACCACAATAAAGAATGCAGACGCACCGGTGGAATGCATATAGCGCAATACCCAACCGTAATCTACATCGCGCATGATGTATTCAACTGAAGCAAATGCACCTTCAGCTGTTGGGTTGTAACTCATGGTCAACCAAATGCCCGTAACTAACTGATTTACCAGCACCAATAGCGAAAGAACGCCGAAGAAATACCAAAAATTGAAATTTTTGGGAGCGTAATATTTACCCATATGGGTATCCCACGCTTTTTGCACGGGTAAACGACTATCAACCCAATTCCACAAACCT
Organism: Pseudomonadota bacterium; assembly: GCA_040385335.1. Lineage (GTDB taxonomy): Bacteria > Pseudomonadota > Gammaproteobacteria > Pseudomonadales > Cellvibrionaceae > Cellvibrio. The sequence continues at coordinate 167,344 of JAZKHP010000011.1, read as the reverse complement.
GTTAACCAATTCATTTTTACGCCCCTTGATCTTCGCCGATAATGACTACGTTATCGCTTTCATACATGTGCTTAGGCACTTCAAGATTTAGCGGAGCCGGTACATTTTTATAAACGCGGCCGGCCAAATCATATTTCGACCCGTGACACGCACAAAAGAAACCACCTAGCCATTTATCGCCACCTAAATCAGCGGCACCGACATCTGGACGAAACATAGGTGCGCAGCCTAAATGAGTGCAGACACCCAGCAATATCGAAAACTCATCTTTAATAGCGCGGGTTTTATTTTTTGCGTAACTAGGTTGCTGCAGGTTTTCGTCGGAGTTTGGATCGCGCAGTACATCTGTCTCTTCTATTTTTTTCAAGCCATCAAGTGCGGCTTGGGTGCGACGCACTATGAAAACTGGCTTGCCGCGCCACTCTTCAGTGATCATTTGGCCCGGTTCAATTTTGTTGATATTGACCTTGACGGAAGCGCCAGCTGCTTTAGCTTTTGCGCTCGGGTTCCAGGAACCCACGAATGGTACCGCAATGCCAACCGCACCCACCGCACCCACTACAGTCGTAGCACCAATAAGAAGGCTACGGCGTGATTTATTTACTACGTCATTAGTCATGACGATCTCTCCCCTAACAGCTGCAACGGTCAGTAAATCACCTTAATTCAATGATTTAGAATTATTTCAGTTAAAACCAAAAAGCGTGCAATCTTAAAGAAAATAAGCACTGCTTACAAGAACAACCATACCCCACACAAGGATTTATAAGCCATGCAAAACACCAACCGCAAAAAAAACGCCCAGGCCAGTTTTTGGCTTGGGCGTTTTTTGATAATCAGAAAAGGCAACCCGAGAGTCGCCAGATAATGATTAACGTTTGGAGAATTGTGGTTTCTTACGCGCTTTACGCAGACCCACTTTCTTACGTTCAACTTCACGCGAATCGCGAGTTACATAACCCGCTTTACGCAGAACAGCACGAAGCTCTTCGTTGTATTCCATTAATGCACGAGTCAAGCCATGACGAATCGCGCCAGCTTGACCAAAACTACCACCACCGGCAACAGTTACATTCACATCAAACTTTTCTGTTAAGCCAACCAGCTCTAATGGCTGACGAACAACCATGCGCGCTACCGGACGACCAAAGTACTCATCCAACGGGCGATCGTTAACAACGATGGTGCCTGAACCTGCAGTCAAAAATACGCGCGCAGTAGAGGTCTTGCGACGACCCGTACCGTAATATTGTGTTGTAGACATATCAGCCCCTTATTAGATATTGAGTTCTTGCGGTTGCTGAGCAGAATGTGGATGCTCGGTTCCTGCGTACACTTTGAGTTTTCTCAGCATGGCGCGACCTAATGGACCGCGTGGCAACATACCCTTAACCGCTTTTTCGATTGGGTGTGTAGGCGCTTTTTCAATCAGCTTTTTAAAGCTAATGGCCTTGATGCCGCCAACGTAATTGGTGTGATGATAATAAATTTTATCAGTCGCTTTTTTGCCGGTCACATGCACTTGTTCTGCATTAATAACGACGATAAAGTCACCAGTATCTACGTGAGGAGTGTACTCAGGCTTGTGCTTACCGCGCAAACGAGAGGCGATTTGAGCAGACAGGCGACCTAAGGTCTTGCCTGCTGCATCAACTATGAACCAGTCATGTACGACTGTTTCAGCTTTGGCACTATATGTCTTCATGTTGTGTTTGCCTATGCTTGATGGAAGATGAAATACTTAATGCGGGAAGAGCCCACATAAAAAGAGGGCGCATACTACATATTAACTGTCTGCATTTCAACCATTTTAATTGCCGCGACTTCATTGTTATGATGACTACAGGGCAAATCACCAGACCAAGAGAAAATTGTTCCATCTTTACAATTTACGCCTAAACTCAATACAACTGATTTAGCAACAGAGTAGATCTTTACCTTGGCCATTAAACAAAACGAACTATTCGATATTCTCAAGGTAGTTGCCGACTTCATGTTGATGGCGGTCAATGGCGATGGTGTTATCGAAACAGTTACTGCCCAGGTGCGGGCTATTTTTAAAAAAAACGAAGGCGATGTTGAAGGCTTACAACTCACTGAACTGCTCCCGGAACTCAAAACATTAGGACAGGAACCTTTTACACGACTGCAACCCCGCGGTGGCCTTGACCTGTTAGCCGACGAAGATGCAGCCACCACTCACTGCGCCTACCTTGAATATCTTGCCGCTTACGAACTCCGCTATGGCCACTATGAATTGAAAACCACCATCAATGGGGAACAGCGTCAGCTTGAACTTGCCACTTATAAGTTGATACACGAAGGCACCATTATTTTTTCAATCATTATTAGCGATGTCACGCGGATAAACCAATTAAAAGTAGCTGAACGCAACGCTCTGGAGCAAGCGCGTCTTTCCGCCGCAGAAGCCAAAACCAAAAGTGAATTTCTGGCCAATATGAGCCATGAAATTCGCACCCCCATGAATGGAGTGCTGGGGATGGCGGAACTCCTGAAAGAAACGCCATTACTGCCCAATCAATTGCATTATGTTCGCACCATTTATAACTCAGGCAAGGCGCTCCTCGGCATTCTCAACGATATTCTTGATTACTCAAAAATTGAATCCGGTAAAATGGAACTGGAAAAAGTTGAATTTAATCTTGAAGATCTTATTGATGAATGCGTTTCCGTTTTTACGCTTTGCTCATCGGATTGCAAAGTCCCCTTAAGCTCGCTGCTGGAACCAAAAGTACCGAAGATGGTGATTGGTGACCCGACGCGCTTGCGACAAATCATCATCAACCTGCTGAGTAATGCCTTTAAATTTACCCAATCCGGCAGCATAAAACTCGTTGCCACACTTGCACACAAAGCAGACGACATTCTCACCATTCAATTTGAAATTTCCGATTCCGGGATTGGTATTTCTGCAGAGCAACAACAAAAACTGTTTCGCTCTTTTGCGCAGGCGGATGCATCTACTACACGCAAATATGGCGGCACCGGCCTGGGGCTGGCAATTTGCAAACAACTGGCAGAATTAATGGGCGGCAATATTGGTCTGCACAGCGTGCCCGGAATAGGCTCGACTTTTTGGTTTACGGTTGTTTTGAATAAGTCTGCCAATCAACATCTTGAGCAAATTGAAGAAGCCATCAAAGAACTCAATGGAAAAGTGCTTTTTATTGTTGATGACAATGTCGATTTCGTTTCTGTCACCACCACCTTGGCAACTGACTGGGGGATGAGTGTGTACAACGCAGCTTCGGGCGCAGCTGCGCTTGAAAAAATACAGAGCTTAACGCAGCAAGGTATCCATATTGATATTGCGCTGTTGGACCTTGATCTTCCCGACACCAATGGTTTTGAACTGTCACGCAGCATGAGCTCACTTAGCAACTATAAACCCTTCCCGCATATATTAGTGACATCTGCGCGCAATGTTTCCAATAAAACCGAGATTGCCGCCGACTCCAACATTACCGCGTCTTTGGAAAAACCAATACCAGCCAACCATTTGCGCAAATCCCTGGCGCGAGCACTTTCTGGCATTCAGGAAAACAAAAACTCCCGACAATTACAAGAACACCTAATTGCAGACCTGTCACACTTAAAAGTATTAGTGGCGGAAGACAACCATGTTAATCAAATGGTGATTCTGAATATGCTAAAAAGGCTACACGTAAAGCCAGACATTGTGAATGATGGCTTGCAAGCGATTGAAGCTTTTAAAGCAGCACAGGTGCCATACGACGTAGTATTTATGGATTGCGAAATGCCGGTACTGGATGGTTATGATGCAGTACAACAAATCCGCTTATTTGAACAAGGGCGGCCACAGCGCGCTAAAATATTTGCGCTGAGCGCTAACGCCATGGTGGATCAAGTTAAAAAAAGTATGATCTCAGGCATGGACAATCACATCACAAAACCCATTTCAATCGGCGCCCTCAGGGATGCCCTCACCTCGCTAAAAAAAGAAATTTAAAAACTCATTAATCACCTGATGTTTAAAAAAATTAAAGTGCAATTTTCCATTTGCACCAGGTAAACCAACAACGAAATAAATATGGATCGCCATAAAAAAGCCCAGCGAACAGCTGGGCATTAAACAGCGCTTTTTTACCAGGAAAAATTTAAATAAAAACTATTTTTTCTTAATGCCTCTGCATGACAAGAGCCAGCGAAAGGTTTAATACATTACATGGTAAATTGCACCCACACAGTATCCACAGCACCAACTGCCTGGCCGATTGTGTAGGAATACCTAACCACTGCACCTACCGGAATATTTGTTAGGGTATAGGTATTAGAGTTATCAGCATTGTGGATCATGCGGATATTTTGTTGGCCCCCACCATTCACCGTGTAGTGAATATCTGCCCAAAGTGCGTTGTTAGAATAAAACTTAACGCTGGTAGTGGTTAGTTTTGTGTAGCCATAACTTGCAGCAGCACTAGAGGCAACAGAGCTTCTCACTGAGCTGGCAACAGAACTTTTTATAGAACTTGCTACTGAGCTTTTCATTGCAGAGCTGCTGGCCGCAGCCATAGTGAACTGAACCCAAGCGGTATCTATAGCACCCGTCGCCTGCCCAATGGTGAAATTAAACTTCACTAAAGCACCGGCAGGGATTCCCGTTAAGGTGTAAGTATTAGAATTATCTGCATTATGAGTCATGCGGATATTTTGTTGCCCACCATTATTAACGGTGTAATGAATATCAGCCCATGCGGCGTTGTTGGCAAAGAATTTAACACTCGTGCCAGTCAATACTGTGTAGCCATTCGTTGCTGGAACAGATGAACTGCTTGCCACTGAGCTCTTGACTGAGCTCTTTATTGAGCTTTGCATTGAACTGGCAAGACTACTTCTTACCGAGCTTTTAATTGAACTCAGAGCACTGCTTGCAACCGAACTTTTTATGGAACTTGCCGCAATGCTACTTTGCACAGAGCTCTTCATTGAACTGGCAACACTGCTTTTAATGGATGACGCAATCGATGAAGAAGTAGGCGTAGCCTGACAGGCAGCACTTGTCCCACATTCCCAAACAATGTCATCAATCGCCATTTCAAAGCTGGATGTCGGTTGTGGATCAAGGCTCACAATGTTGAATAACGCCGACATCGACTGCAATGCAACCAAACTACCGCGCAATACCGAGACAGGTACGGTTGCCTGAGCCCATTCGCCATTGCGCACCAAGCCATAAGTCGTGGCGTTAGCCGAAAAGTTTATGTAATTTTCATTGGTATAAGTATCCGAAACACCCACTTTAAAACCGACATTCGCTGGAATTTTAATTCTGAACTTGAGATTACCGTTGATAAAATTGCTCATGTCGTGCGCTTGTCTTGATGCAATACCACCACCAAACCATTGCGGTGCAGTATATTTCCAGGCAATAACATTAGTACCTTCATAAGCCAATGTAGTACCTGCCGTTACCGAGGTTGTATTCCAAACCCAGACATCCGAAGTCACTCCAGCTTCTTGCTTATTAGTGGTAGCGGTGTTGTCAGTAAACACGCCGAAAGTACCGGTTTCCGGTTTCACCTGACTACCCAGTTTCACCTCACCGAGGCCATCCAATTGGTATACACGGATATAGTCAATGTACATGGTGCCGGGCAGTGGCGCAGTGACTTGGGTCGGAGTGGCGGCATCAGTGAACTGACCGCCAACCGCTAAGTTAAAGAGAAAGTAAAACGGCGCATTAAACTCTGAGGATTCGGCATTAATAGGAATCGGCGTAGCATACATATCATGCTCAATGCTGTTATCTATAACCGTAAAGCGAATTTGGCTATCCGTCCAATACATGCGATAGGTAACAAAGCGGTTGGTTAAGGGCGTGCTTGCCACATAAGCATTTTTTGTTTGCCATGCGGTACTGGCTGCGCAACTGGGATTTCCCGTGGTGCATGCGGAAGTCGCATAAAAAATCGCATTGGCTGCGGTATAACTATTAATATCGGAACCTGCGAGCCCGGAGTTAGCCATTCCTGCAGCACTGTGGCCCATTTCCATAATATCCAGCTCACCCTTTGCTGGCCATGTAGCAAGACTAGTACCTAACATCCAGCCTGCCGGCCATAAACCGGTACCTACCTGCGGAGTACTCATCCGAAACTCTATCATGCCGTATTTAACTTCAAGCTTATTGGCAGTAGTCACTTTACCTGAGGTAAATGAGCGCGTGCCGTAAGCTTCGCGGCGCGCCTGAATGGCCAAGGCCTTGGTAGCGGTTTCAAAAGGTACGTTAACAATACTCAGGTTACCTGGACGGTAATGCTCAAGCTCCATATTGCCCCAGCCACACAAACCTATTTCACAGCCGTCGCCATCAATAGAGTTCCAGACAGCGGAATCCAGAGTATTAAAATTCTCTTCATAAAGTAGGTTACCAATAACAGGATTCAATACATCTGCCATGGTTTGAGCGCCGGAAATCATCATTGCGCCTGTGAATAAAACGAGTTTGGCTTTAAAGCTCAAATTATTAATTATTTGCTTGCTCATAAAATAAGACCCTTAACTTTAGCTTTTTTATTGAATAGGGATAGATCAACAACTCAAACATCGCATCAGCAATTAGTGCTGATATAGATCTGTACTCCTTAATATAATATCTAGAGTTGGCTGAAAATCTGTTTTTTTAACGCGCAGCCATAATCACATGGGTAATGGCCAGTTTCGTCCCATGTTAATGGCTATCCCAAAGGTGGGCCACGTCAAATATGAGAAACACAATCTGGGACAAGCCTAAATTCAGGCTAAGCAAAACCGCGGAACAGAAAAATATTTACCCCATAAAAAAAGCCTCGCATGAAAACGAGGCCAAACAACAAGCAAATTAAAATGCTTGCCATACACCTAAGCATGGCAGTTTTTTCCCATTAATTATTTTGCATTTACACTTAACCAATTGATATTCCACTCTTTACCAACAGAGTTAAAACGCAAACTATGATTGCCTGCAGTTAAGGCAATTGTTGGGCTGGTCACGGTCACCCATGTTTGCCAACCACCCGTTGTCGCAATTGCTTGCGTATCTACCACTACATCATCAACTAACACCTCAAACCCGGTGCTGCCAGGTTGAGTGGCCAAGCGGTAATCAAAAGTGTAATCTCCCGCGGTAGCCACACTTATTTTGAATTCCATATAATCGCCCGCATCAAAATACCCAACATCCTGACCCCCGCCAGTATCCGAACAGGCTTCAGTTTGCAGCCCTGACATAGCGGTATAATCTTCGGCCTGGATAGTTGCAGGTACGCTAATCCAACTTACACCTGTGCTCACAATATCGCTGGCAAAACTTTCGTCGGTCGCGCTAAATGCGACTACTTTATAGAAGTAACTTGTATCCGCAACCGGAGTAGTATCAGTGTAGGTGTTAGTGGTCAAGGCATCGCCAAGTGCAATGTAGGTTCCACCAAAAGAGGTGCTGCGATAAACCTTGTAGCTGGTTACTTTGGGGTCTGTGCTTACATCCCAGGTTAATAGATTACTTCCAGCACCAGCAACCAGCGTAAAGTTGCCTGGCCGCGCAGGCAGATTGAAAATATCTGGCGCACTAGAGCTCACTAACCATTTACTTAAACCGGTATGAACATCGTAAGTTTGCGTCGCATAGCTATTGAATAAACTTTGAATATCAGCGAGTGATGCTGTAGCAAAATCTACTTTCCCTGTCATATCAACAACATCCTTACCCGCAACCGGCGCACTATCGATCAAGTAGATTTCAGCCCAGGTATTAAGGCTACTATTGCCTTTAAACACACCGCTGAAGGTATAAGTTTGTCCGCCCTGTAAGCTAATGGCCTGGTACAGTGCCGTGTTAATTTCTCCTGTTACCCCGAGAGGACGCCCAACATGCAGGACTGGGCCGTCGCTACCCGTCGGAGCCTTGCCGGTAGTGGTGTAATTAAAATCCAAAGCTACGCTGCCGCTAATGTCCACTTGAGTCCAGCCGGTATTAGTGCCGAAATTGCCGTTGGTAATCACTTCAGTATTGTCTGAATTATTAAGAATACTGACCTTATCGTAGCTCACATCAGGATCTGCACCGGCATTGGCACCCGTTTTAATCACTAAATAATAGGTTTTTGGCTCAGTGCCGCCCACAGTGATGCTGCCCGCTTTTTTTGCACAGGCGTCGGCAAAACTGGAATCCCAATTATTGCAGTCCCAAGTACTGGCTTTGGTAACCAAACCTACGCCTGAGGTGCTATTGGGGTTAATCGTATTAGTCACCATCCCCCAAGTCCCCATGCCCTGACCGCCCGCCGGGCTCACTAATTTATAGGCCCAACTGGTAGCAGCCCAACCATAAGCTGCGTAAGTATCGTAAGTCGCGCGACCAATTTGACCACCTAACTCCAGACCAGCTGATTGCCAGGGCTGAAACTCACCGACTAACAAGGGAACCTTAAGATTAGTCATACTCGCATTCCAGTAGCAAACCCCGCCAGTACCTGCGGCACCACAACGCAACCAATCGCGATGAATCAAATAAGGGCTATCACCGGGACGATCGCCAAACAAACCGGGATAAGGATGGATTTGAAAGGCGACGTTGGTTTGGCCTTTAGTAACAGGATCACCATAGGCATCGATGCTGCCGTAATGACTCGGTAGCATGACAATATGTTTGCTATCAATAGCGCGAATTGTGTCGTACAACTCATTGATACGAGTGGCCATTATCTCTGCAGTTGAACCCCAGGGTTCGTTAAGTGGATCGTAAGCCGCGACCACTGGCTCGTCTTTATATTTGGTTGCGATTTGCTGCCATAACCACTTGGTGCGCTCATGATTTTCAGGGTTAGTCCAATATTCATTTTTACCGGAACAGCCAGTGTGATCATTCGGAGTTTGTCCGCCGGCAGCGCCATGCAAATCGAGGATGACATAAATACCGCGCTTTTTAGCTTCGGCAATGGACCAATCCAGATAAGTCCATGCATCAGCGCGCAAGGTTTTGAAATTCAAATCGTCTTCGATAACATTCCAATGGATAGGTATGCGGACAATATTGAAACCGAAGGCCTGAATTTGATCCCAATCGCGCTCGGTAAACCAGCTGTCCCGAAACAGCTTGATAGTCGCCTCTTTATCAGCGTAACTAAAACGATCAATTAAGGTTTTTTCCAAGGTACATTGGTCAATAACACCGTTACCGCCTTGACCCATCATCCAAAATTCTTGCACCAGCCAATTGCCGATATTGGTGCCTTTAAGATGAATATGTGTGCCGTCTGCTTTTGCCCAGAAAGCACCATCCGTATGTAACATCGTCAAGCCCGGGGTGGAAGAACTGCTAGCAGTAATGCTTGCAGGTGTGCTGCTGACCGGTGTACTGCTGGCAAATGCACTAGTCGCAGTGCTAGCGGATGAATGGCCGGATGAACCCCCACCACAAGCAGCTAACCCCAATAAACTCAAACTTAAGATGATGCCCGGCGCTATAGCGCGCAAGTGCAATATAAATAATCTAAACATAAACTAACCTCGTAATGATTGTCTGGAGCCATTGAGTAATGGTCTGGAAAAATATTTTTATAGTTAACTTATTCTTATTGTGCGGCTTACGCACATTCGCAAGGTTAACCTCGGCAGTTTTACTAAAAACAGCCGTAGGCGCGCCCGAGTAAATTTATTCGTACGTAGATTATTATTGTGGGAAGTGGAAATGTAAAAATAAACGAAAGGTGGCACTGCGGTTTATACAAAAACATCCGTGCTACAAGCCAATGATTTGTGCTGAAATAGCTTAGTAGCGAAATAGATGTGGCAAGACGAATCGGTAAATTCCCTTAACCCGTCGCAGGTACGCGGATGAGATAAAAAGAAATTAATGAGTATCAGAAGCGCAGGCGAACGGCACCTAAATCAACAACAGATTTAAAAATACTCAGTTGCAACCAAACACTTCGCAGCAACAGCCTGGTGTATTTTTGTTGCAAAAAATTATTTCGTGGCAAGCCACGAGAAATTTAAATCTCATTTGTGATTAAAAAGAAAGCAAGATTAAACGAAAGGAAAATAACGCAATCACCCTCAATATAAATTTGCGAGTGATTGCCAAATTACTGTTGCGTATTACTGATAAATGCAATTTTAGAACTGTCAGGCGACCAACTTGGAACATTAATTGTGCCTTGACCACCGTATACATAAGCAATAATTTTTGCTGCGCCGCCCGCAATTGGCATTTCACGCAAATACACATGACGATAGAACGGGTGCTCGTCCGGATCTATATCTGTCATATACGAAAGGAACACTATTTTTTTCCCATCCGGCGAAATATGCGGAAACCAATTATTGTGACTATCAAAAGTCACCTGCTCTTGCTGGCTACCATCGGCCAACATACGCCACAATTGCATTAGCCCGGTGCGATTGGAATTAAAATAAATGTATTTACCATCAGGCGTATATTCGGCACCATCATCTAATGCCGGGGACGAGGTTAATTGCACCTCCTGTTTGGTTTTCAAATCTATAGTAAAAATATTAAATACATTATTGCGCTGGCCAGTAAACACTAACTTTTTATCATCGGGAGAAAAACCGTGCAGATAAGAATGGCCTGCGCCTGTGGCATTAATTTGTAGCGGTTTGCTACTGCCTTTAATCGGCAAGGTATAAAGTGTCGAATTGTTATCATCCTCTGCGACGTGGCTACTAATGCCAATTTGTTTACCATCCCACGACAATACATGATCATTGTTATTGGAGTTGGCAAAACCAGTATTAATCACTGCGGATTTTCCACTTTCAATATCGAAGTTATACAACAAACCTTTTGAATTATAAATAAGCGATTTGCCATCCTGGGTCCAATTAGGCGCTTGAATAGAATCCGATGAACGGAGCACAATTCGACGGTTGCCGGTTTTTAAATCGAGAATTTCCAGATTGCTGCCAATGTAGTCTTTGTAGGGAGTGAAATTTTTTGCCGCAGGAATAGTAATGCGCACATTAGAAAAAACTGCCGTTTCAACTGCGCCAGAATTATGCGAACACAAACTTAAACCTACGTAAACTTTTTTATTGAATTTAAGGTGTGAAACCGCGGTGATTTGCAATGGCTCGCCATTTTTTGCTGCACTAAAAATATATACATCACCACGGCGCTCTAGCTGGATCACATCCGGGGATTTTACCCATAGCGAATATTGCTCGGTACCGCCCTTTGCTTCAGTGCGAAATCGCAAAGCGGCTAAACCGTCACCATGAACTGTTGCGCTAACATAAGCTGAATCAGCATCCAAACTTGTCCGCACATTCCAGCCCATTTCCAGACGAGAGCCAATACCCGCTTGTTCAGAAGCGAGCTGCGCATGCACAATAAAATCACCGCTAATTTGCGAGTAGGCATAATGCAGCTGTTGTTCGCAAGCCGGCATATTTTTGCCCGAGCTACTGATTTTATATGTTTGTTCTGCATCACTATAAACCATAGCACCAGGATATTTTACCGAACCTATATCCATGTAAGCAGAAAACTGACCAAGGGCATCTGCCCAGGTGATAACTGAAGAAGTCATTGCGATTAGACCTACCATGCCAAATGTTAGTATTTTTTTTATGCTCATGTTTATCTCTTATTATATTAAACTCATCTTTTAAGCATTAGATGCCTGACCTTGCTGGATATTATTAACTCATCCAGCATTATCCAATCAGAAAAATAATTTCCTTAAGATTTTACAAAATATTACTCAAGGCTTATGTGGCTTCGCCAAATAATCATGACTCTGCATCTCTAACAAACGGCTTATAGTACGCTGGAATTCAAAATTTAATTTTCCATCAGAGTAAAGTTGCGCTAAGGGAAGCGCGGCTGAAAGCACCAATTTAATCTGATGATCATAAAATTCATCCACCAAACTAATAAACCGGCGCGCCTGATCATCATTACTCCGCCCCATGCCTGGCACATTGCTGATAAATACTGAGTGATACTCTTTAGCCAATTCAATGTAATCGTTTTGTGAACGAGGGCCATCGCAGATCGCATCAAAATCAAACCAGACTACACCATCGGCCAAATAACGCGTTTGAATCGGACGACCTTCTATCATCACGAAAATATTGGCGCGCTCATCGCTCAGTGAACTTAACAAACTGCGAAATCCTTGTTGCAAACTTTGGTCAGCAGTAGCGTCCAGCGGCGAATGATAAAGTTCAGCTTGTTCTAAAGCACGCAAACGATAATCTACTCCACCATCCACATTAACGACCTGCGTATTTGTTTTCAGTAATTGTATAAATGGCAAAAAACGTGCACGCTGCAAACCATCTTTATACAAATCATCCGGCACAATATTAGAGGTAGCCACTAACACCACACCGCGGTGAAATAACTCGGACATAAGTGCGCCAAGAATCATCGCATCGGCAATATCAGAAACAAAAAATTCATCGAAGCAAATAACATCGGCTTCGCTACTAATAATATCGGCTACTTTTTGCAAAGGATTTTTTTGCTGGCTTAGCTGTTCCAACTCCGTGTGCACCCGCCGCATAAAGCGATGAAAATGAATGCGCATTTTTTTCGGAAAAGGTAGGCTTTCATAAAAATTATCCATTAAATAGGTTTTGCCACGCCCTACCCCGCCCCAAAAATACAAACCAACGATAGGAGTGGATTGTTTTGAAAAAAATGTAGCAAGAAATCTATGCACAACATTTGCTTGTTGCTCATCTTGCCAGCTAGCAACTAATTGCAAATAAAGTTTTTGTAAATGCTCAACAGCATGGGCTTGAGCCGCATCCTGGCGAAAATCACTGCGCTGTAAATCACGCTGATAGCGTTCGATAGGGGATAAGTTCATAAAAGCGGCTATGTTAAATGACTATTAAAATAATTAAATTTGAATTTGATCTAATAATTTTTCGCTAAGATCCGTTTTTAAGGTCGGTAAAAAACCGTGGAAAAAATGTCCTGCAGCAGCATAACGAAGTAAGCTTACAGGCCCCGTTAGCGCAGCAGCCCATGCGTAAACACCGCTAGCATTAACCAACTCATCTTGATCGCCCTGCACAACACAAACAGGTACTGAAAACTTACCGTTAAGATCGTAAGCGTAACGTTCAATCGGTGGTGCCACCAGGGTCAAATGCACTATCCCATCCACTTGATAACTAGCACGAGCGGCGATGGAAGAACCAAAAGAAAACCCCGCTAATAATATCCCGGATTGCGGTGAATTATTTTTCGCCCAATGGACGACAGCTAACAGATCATCCAACTCGCCTATAGCATTATCAAACACGCCCTGGCTTTTGCCCACACCGCGAAAATTAAAGCGCACGACTTGAATACCAAGATCGCGGTATGTACGCATTAAAGTAGTAACCACTTTGTTATCCATGGTACCACCCTGCTGTGGGTGCGGATGACAAATAATAGCCACCCGTTGCTTGTCCGTTAATGCTCCCCGAACATCGGCATTGGTGACTACAGCCTCTATTTGCCCGACTGGGCCAGAGATGATTAATTTTGTTTCTTTTTCATCCAAAGTCATTTTTTATTCAACAAAATAGAAAAGTTTAAAGAGGAGTAACAATTTTTTGCCTAACAATTTTAACATTAGGCTTATACTGTGAAGGTAACCTTTAAGAATTAAACCTATGTGCTTTATAATTTACACATTACTATGTGATTTTACCTTTCTCGATAATTGTTAAGGAGACTTTTGTGTTCTCACTCAGCACTCTTGTTTTTACCGGCTTCTTTTTTTTACTGTGTGGTACTGCGTTGGGCGCATTTTTGCTCCATATATTCCGCTCCAGTATTTACAGCCGCGAACTTGAACAACGCTTGCATCAAGCAGAAACTGCGTTGCAAAGCTACCAACGCGATGTTGCACAAACCTTTGCACAAGCAGCTCCGCTTATTCAAAATTTAACCCAAAGCTACCGTGAAGTGCATGAACACTTGACTAGTAGCGCCTTGAAATTAGCGACTCCGGAAATTAGCCGTAAGATACTGGACGCGTCAAATGCCAGCCTGATCGACACCAAACCCGGTTATATCAACGCACAAAATATAGAACCTCCGCGAGATTGGGCACCTAAAGACGCTGGCAGCAAAGGTACTTTAAGCGCAGATTATGGCTTGTGCGACGACGAACCCAGCTACCCGACAAGACCTACAGAAACACCGGATGATTACGATTTTGATGGTGCATCCAAGCGCTACTAAAACAAAGCACTATCAAAACATGTACCTATTAATTTGTTTTACCCCCGTTCTCACGGGGGCGTTTTAGAATAGCCTGTAAATAGAGTCCGCCCCCTATGAAACTACAACGTCTGCTGCAATACGTAGGATGGCCAATAGCAGCAGGTATTATTATTGCCCTTTTGTCACTTCTGCTTTTCCCTCAACTGAGAGCGCAACATAATTCTGCCGCCACCACTTACAATGGTTACGGCCCAGTTTCTTACGCTGATGCGGTGAGCCGCGCTGCGCCAGCCGTGGTCAATATTTACACTGAAAAAAAAGTTTTACAGCGCGCACCCAGTTATTACAACAACCCCTACTATCGCCGCTTTTATAATAATTCCAATACGCCCTTACAAGAGCGCATGCAAAAGACCTTGGGCTCTGGCGTTATTGTCGATAATAGAGGGCTAATTTTAACCAACAACCATGTCATTAATGGCGCCGATAAAATTCAAGTACTGCTTTATGATGGCCGCGTCACCTCTGCAGAGCTGGTCGGTAATGATGTCGAAAACGATATTGCCGTGCTTAAGATTCAACTCGACAAACTAACAGCCATCAATATCGATGAACCGGGCAACATCCGCGTTGGCGACGTAGTGCTTGCCATAGGCAACCCGTTTGGCGTCGGTCAAAGTGTCAGCCAAGGGATTGTGAGCGCTACAGGCCGATGGAATCTGGGGATAAACGAACTGGAAAATTTCATTCAAACGGATGCCGCTATCAACCCGGGCAACTCTGGGGGCGCGCTGGTGGATGCCCGAGGTAATTTAATTGGTATCAATACCGCTCAACTGGATGAAACCACAGCGGCATCAGTAGGAATTAGCTTTGCAGTACCGGCAGAAATTGCAATGAAATCACTTAAACAGATTATTGAATTTGGTGAAGTCAGGCGTATTTGGCTGGGTATTTCAGCAGAGCAATTAAGCGCCCGCGGCGTGGAAGTTTATGGCATGGAAGGCATGATCGTCACCGCAATAGAAGCTGGTGCACCGGCAGACCAGGCAGGTCTTAAACCTAAGGACATCATTACTCATATCAACGATCTTGCCGTCAGCGACGGGCATAGAGTAAAAAACTTGATAGCCGACATTGAACTCGGCAGTGAAATCAAAATCCGCATCCTGCGCGAAGGTAAAACCATGGAACTAAAAGCCATCGCTAAAATACAACCAAACGCCCATACCCAAACTTAATTTTATTCGACCAGAACACCCCGCACCCCTTATTCAAATTGCCCTCCAGACTAGATCTCATTTTTCTATTTTTTTTCTTATTCCTCAGAAAATAGGAAAAAAATAGGACTCAATTCAATAATCTTGTTCAAATCCGGTTCGAACTTAGTGACTTCAGGACAGCAATGTTTTGCACCCACTCGCTGACTATTCTCGACACCTGGCTCAGCCTACTCAAGCACCAACGCCATCAAATTCATTTGGGACTTTTTATGCATCCACTTCAAACATTCATCGCCGTTTTCACTGCAGTCATAGTTGCAGGTTGCGCGGAGCCCACGACAAAAAAAGCGAGCACACTAGCCGAATCCAAAACCAGTAAATTCATAGCGCCGGAAATGGTCGATATTCCTGGGGGCAGTTTTATGATGGGCGATATTAACAACTTCGTACCTGCGGATTCCCGCTTTTCCAAAGCGATAGAATTAGAGCGGCCCGTTCATCGGGTGAATCTTAAAGCTTTCAAGCTCGGTAAATATGAAATTACCTTTGCCCAATATGACACCTTTGCGGAAGCTACCAACAACCCCAAGCCTGACGATCAAGGCTTGGGGCGCGGCCAACAACCGGTAGGTAACGTGACCTGGTGGGAAGCCACCGCTTACACCGTATGGCTAAGCGAAAAAACAGGGAAAAAGTTTCGCTTAGCCAGTGAAGCCGAATGGCAATATGCAGCCAGAGCAGGAACCACGAGCGAATACTACTGGGGCAATCATGCTGATCATAACTTTGCCAACTACGGTAAAGATGAATGCTGCGATGTGTTCGCGAGCGGAGCCGACAAATGGTTAACCGCCGCTCCTGTTGGCCAGTTCCCACCTAACAAATTCGGTCTGTATGACATGCTCGGTAACCTATCTGAATTTGTGCAGGACTGCATGAACCTCAACTACCTGGGTGCACCTACCGATGGTAGTGCCTGGACAACAGGCGATTGCAGTAAACACGTTAGTTTAGGTGGGCAATATCACAACGACCCGGCGATGATTCGTGTATCAGCACGAAACTTCCATCCCATTGTGCCCCAACGAGATATTAATTTCGGTTTCCGTATCGCTCAAGATTTGCAATAGGGATTGACGTGCCCACCAACAGAAATTTAGTTGGCAACAGCATTGATAATTGGATGAACGACAGCAGCTTGATTATGGATAATCAGGGTAGCAGGGAAGCTTATGGGCATGGAGGCAGTATCGGCGACTGCTCCCCAGAAGCAGTTTTCAAGTGCGTTCGAAAAGAAATTAGTTAAAGAAAAAAACTTGAACTAAAACGTCGAAGCTTAACTACTCTAAACCAGTTTTTATAAATTCACTTGCTTACCACACCGCAAAAAAGCAATCACTACCGAGTGTCTTTTTGCGCAGGTTTTCCCGATAACCTTTTCAAGAGAAAGATATGAAGCATAAAAAATTATTTTCTAATTTATTTATTCTTGTAGGAATACTTTCAATTAGCGAAATATTGCCTGCGAACGCTGCAGAAAAAATGCCAGCATCGGTGCACACGGCAAAGCAATCTGCAACTGAAATAGCGATTAAAAAAGCTCTGGGGTCTCGCGCAAAGATTGATTCTGTTAGCAAAACGCCCTATTCCGGCTTATATGAAGTTCGCATGGGCAATGAAATTATTTATACCGATGAAAAAGCGCAATATATTTTTATGGGCAACATACTTGATAACTCGGCTTCAATAAATTACACGCAGCAGCGTATCGATGAATTTAATCGCGTAAATTTTTCTGAATTGCCTTTATCCCTGGCGATAAAGACCGTGAAAGGAAATGGCAAACGTATTATCACAACATTTGAAGATCCTAACTGCGGGCCCTGTAAACAACTGCGCAAGAACCTGCACGAGCTAGATAACATTACCATTTATACTTTCATGTACAACGTTATTGCCGAAACATCTGCCGGTATGGCAAAAAATATTTGGTGCGCATCAAACAAGGAGCAAGCCTGGGATCAGTGGATGTTAAATGGCGTAGCCCCGACGGCCACACCAGCAAGCTGTGCATTTCAAAATGAGAAAATTTTGGCTCTAGGTGATAAGCTCAACATCAGAGGAACTCCAGCTATTATTTTTGCAGACGGTTCACGTGCGCCAGGTGTTATGAGTGCAAAAATGCTTGAAGAGAAATTTGCTAGCTTGGAATAGCCAATCATTTTGTCGAAGAAATTATTACGAATGATAAACATATTCATTTTTTCTTCAATGACTCTCTCACCTACATTAGGGCGCACACAGAGAGAAGCACCTTAGTCACTAATTAACGTTTTTTCCTCAAACTCGACACCCACTTTTTCTAATGCACTTTTGTTAAATCTTACCCAAAGTGGCGGAACCACAGCCTCATTAAGAATAAATTGCCTATAGCGCTTTTGTTCATCCAACTTGTGTTGTTCGCTATAAGTGGTCAGCAAAAAAAGGGCTGCATCCAGAGCCAACGGACGGCCATTTAAGGATGACTCTTTGAATGCACTTAATCCGTGAGACTCTGCTTTTTCCCATAACTTTTGTGCGGCATAAATTTTCGCGAGCATAAGATGTTGCGAAGCATCCGATGTTTCAGCTTGCATAAAAATATCAACAGCGTCTTGCCAACGCTGCTGCTGAATCAGTAGCTCAGACAAATGCGCTTGCGCCCTATCGTACTCCCACCACCGTTGTTCTGCTGGCAGTATTTGCAGTATGCGTCGGTACAAATGTTCTGCCGTGCGCTTATCCTCGGTATACATAGCCGAATAAAAATAGATCAGGGCATAGTGTTCAATGGATTGGTGACTTTTATCCAGCAAGGATTCCGCTTGCTGCAAGAAGTACAGCTTATCGTCATGCTGCTGCAATTTATTAGCCACGATCGACAGCCAATTATTTAACCGCACTTCTAATAACAGATCTTGCGCTTGCCGAGCTGTTACTATGGCCTGCTGCAATGCTTTTTTAACCTGCTCATAGTTTTTATTTCTTAAACCAATATCGGCAAATTGGCTTTGGGTCTCACTGAGTAAATGATAATTATTAATTCGTTGAAAAACGTCCGCGGCCTTATGCAGTTGTTCAGCAGCTTCCACCAATAACTCCTGTTGCAGAAGTGCCTTGGCCAAATACAAATAACCTAAACCGTAGTATAAATCATCCCCCGCTAAGCTCGCTTTTGTTTGCAATTCTTGCGTTAATAAAATGGCATTATTGGGATCATTAATATATAGCTGACTTAAAATTAACCGTTGCAAAATAATCAAATCATCCGGATACTGCCCATACAATAAAGTGAGTTTGGCATTCGCCAGCCGCAAATTATCACTGTCAATATCAAGAATTTTTGCTTCAGTTACGCGTTTCAGATGAGCGATAATATTTTCACTTAGCTGCAACCAGGTCTTTGCTTCCAGTTCAGCAGTCCAGAAATCTGCCGCGCCTTTTAAGGCGTAGCGAATAAAATAGCGATCATTGCGCTGGCCTACAGACATAACCAATACATAATTTGTTTTATTGCGTTCGCTGATCGCCTTAAAATATTTTTGTGGGGTATAAAAAAAATCATCGTAATCGGCAGCAGGCGCGGATGCATGATGAAAGTTTTTTTGCTTCAGCATAACTTGCCACATAGATTCAACAACATCTTTACTGATGCCGGAGGCATGTTGATTGGTGGAATCAATCAACAAAGGTAAAACTGCTATACGCGGTATCGCTTGCGCTACAGGTTGGCTGACAGTTTGATAATAGAAAAAACCAGCGAGTAGAAATACTCCAAGCAACGTTAGAGATATTCCCAACGCTATTTTTACTTTCGCACCTTTAACAGGCTGCGCAACTACAACATCATTTTCAGAATGCGCGGCAAGCGATTCCGCAGTTAGATCAAAAGTTAATTGCCATTGATAGCCTTTTTTCGAAAATGTTTTTATCGCCTCCTCACCAAACAGCGCGCGCAAGTTACTAATATTTTGAAAAACCGCCTGCTCTGCTACCACTTTCCCAGCCCAAACCATGTCAAGAATAACGTATTTACTATAAATTTTTTCGGGATTACTTAAAAATAACGCCAGCAGCTTTGCTTCATTTGAGCGAAACACAATAGCCTCGCCTTGCTTAAAAAGCATCAGCGATTCGTCGTCAAATACAAAGTCTTTAAAACAGTATTTCATGCACTTACTCTGACCGGGTAAATTCAATTGATAAAAATAAGGGGAGCTAAAAGCTCCCCTTATTTCGCAAAAAATATTTATTCTTTAATTCGATATTCGGCCGAACGCGCGTGTGCTTCAAGATATTCGCTGCGCGCCAACACCGAGGCAACCTTGGATAATTCCGATGCGCCCGCAGGGGAACACATAATAATTGAACTGCGCTTTTGGAAATCGTATACGCCAAGCGGTGAAGAAAAACGTGCGGTACCAGATGTGGGTAGAACATGGTTTGGCCCGGCACAATAATCACCTAATGCTTCTGGAGTGTGGCGCCCCATAAAGATTGCACCGGCATGACGAACTTGTGGCAGCAGACTTTCAGGATCTGCCACGGACAATTCCAAATGCTCAGGTGCTATACGGTTGCTTACTGCAATTGCCTGAGCAATATCTTTTACCAGAATCAATGCACCACGATTTTTTATGGACACTTCGGCAATGGATTGACGCGCAAGAGTTGGCAGCAAGCGTTGCATCGCCGCTTCTACTTTATTTAAATAATTGATGTCGGGGCAGAGCAAAATTGATTGGGCTTGCTCGTCGTGCTCAGCCTGACTAAACAAGTCCATGGCGATCCAATCCGGATCGGTTAGACCATCGCAGATCACTAAAATTTCAGACGGCCCGGCAATCATATCTATGGCAACCTGACCAAACACCGCGCGCTTGGCAGTTGCTACATAAATATTGCCAGGGCCAACTATTTTATCGACCTTGGTAATGGTTTGCGTACCAAATGCTAAAGCAGCAACCGCTTGTGCACCACCGATGGTAATCACACGATCAACACCGGCGATAGCCGCTGCCGCCAACACCATAGGGCTGAGCTCATTATCGGGGGCGGGCACAACCATGCTCAGCTCATTTACACCGGCAACTTTTGCAGGAATAGCGTTCATCAATACGGATGAAGGATAGGATGCTTTGCCACCGGGAACATATAACCCAACACGCTCCATAGCGCCAATTTGTTGGCCAAGCACAGTACCGTCAGCCTCCGTATAACGCCACGAAGATTGTAATTGGTGTTGATGATAGGTACGAATACGCTCAGCCGCGGTTTCCAATGCCTGCCGTTGTGCTGATGTAATTTGTGTAAGGGAAGCTTGTAGTTGTTCAGCGGTAATGAACAGCTCCGACATAGTTTGCACAGTACGGCGATCGAAGCGATTAGTGTATTCAATGACTGCTGCATCTCCACGCGCTTTTACGCTGCGAAGAATGTCATCCACAACGCCGGCAACGCGAGTATCACTGACGGATTCCCACGCTAAAAGCTGATCCAAACACTCAGTGAAATTGCTTTGATTTGCATCTAAACGAGCAATAAAAGATTCAGGCATGGCTTAGTCCTTCAATTGGAAAAAATAATTATTCGCCCGCAACAGCTACAGCCTTGGCGATATGATCAATAATCGTTTGAATTTGTACATGCTTCATTTTCATTGAAGCTTTATTCACAATTAACCGCGAACTAATATCGGCGATAAATTCGCGCGCCTCCAAACCATTGGCCAGCAGGGTATTACCGGTATCAACGATATCCACAATTTCATCAGCCAAATGCATTATTGGGGCTAACTCCATAGCACCGTATAACTTAATGATGTCAGTTTGGCGGCCTTGCGCAGCATAATATTGCTTGGCAATGTTGACGTATTTAGTGGCGACACGAATTCGACCTGTGGGCATGGGCGCTCCTTTAATCGCAGCGGTCATTAATCGGCAACGAGCGATATTCAAGTCGAGGGGTTCATATAAACCATCAGCGCCATTTTCCATCAAGGTATCTTTGCCAGAAATACCCATATCTGCCGCACCAAATTGCACATAGGTAGGGACATCAGCACCGCGAAGTAGTAACAAGCGCACGCCCACTTGAGTAGTGTCAAACACCAACTTGCGGCTTTTCTCCATATCCTCCAACGGATGAATCCCTGCAGCGGCAAGTAGCGGCAAGGTTTCTTCGAGGATGCGCCCTTTCGTCAGCGCAATAGTCAGGGTTTGGGTCATGGTTGATCTCAATATTCAATACAAAAAATTCTTCAATTAACTCAGAGAGGCTTATTTTACGCGGGTAACGCTTGCACCAATACTTTGGAACTTGGCGACGATTGCCTCGTACCCACGGTCGATGTGGTAAATACGCTCTATCATTGTTTCGCCATCGGCCACCAGACCAGCAATGACTAAACTGGCCGAAGCCCGCAAATCAGACGCCATTACCGGAGCACCGCTTAAGCGCTCAACCCCGGTCACGAGAGCTGTATTACCTTCGAGCGTAATGTGCGCGCCCATACGATTTAATTCACTGACTTGAACCAGGCGATTTTCAAAAATGGTTTCCGTGATATGGCTAACGCCTTCAGCAACGGCATTCATTGCCATAAACTGCGATTGCATATCCGTTGGGAAAGCGGGATAGGGTGCAGTTTTCAAACTCACAGCTTTTGGGCGTTTGCCGAGCATATCGAGAGTAATCCAATCATCTCCCGTTTCAATCTTGGCGCCCGCCTCTTCTAACTTCACAATGACCGCTTCGAGATAGGTTGCACTGGTTGCAACAAGCTTAATACTACCGCGAGTTGCTGCCGCTGCCACCAGGTAGGTACCCGTTTCAATGCGATCTGGCATAACGCTGAAACTACATCCGTGCAACGACTGAACGCCTTCAATTGTTAAGCTGGAAGTGCCTATGCCACCTATTTTTGCGCCCATGGCCACTAACATATTGGCCAAATCAACAATTTCCGGCTCGCGCGCGGCATTTTCGAGTACGGTTTTGCCTTCCGCTAAAACCGCGGCCATCAATAGATTTTCGGTACCGCCCACCGTCACCGTATCCATTAAAAAGTGCGTGCCCTTCAAGCGCCCACTTTTATTGCCGATGGTAGCGCGAATATAACCACCATCAATTTCAATTTTTGCGCCCATGGCTTCAAGCCCACGCAAATGAATATCTACTGGTCGCGAGCCAATGGCGCAACCGCCGGGAAAGGAAACATTGGCAACACCGTAGCGCGCCAGTAAAGGGCCAAGCACTAAAATCGAAGCGCGCATGGTTTTAACTAAATCGTAAGGCGCTGTGAAATCAGTAATATCGTTAGAATCGAGCATATAACCCGTGCTGGCATCACCGCTAATCTTCACGCCCATGGAACTCAACAGTGAGTTCATAGTGGTGATATCTTTTAATTGCGGAACATTACTCAGGGTAACAGGGCTATTGGCTAGCAAGGTCGCAGCCAAAATCGGTAAGGCGGCATTTTTAGAACCGGAAATACGAATTTCACCGTTGAGTGGACCACCACCCAAAATTTTAAACTTATCCATTATTGATCCAGGTCGATTAAAACTATATGCACATTAGCGCGGAGATTTATTGTTGCGATTGCCATTCTTGCGGGGTAAAGGTTTTAATAAAATCCACCGCATGAATACTACCGTCAGCAAATTGTGCGGCTAAAGTACCCAACACAAGCTGTTGCTTTTTCACTGGCGATAGGCCGGCAAATACAGGGCTAACCACTACCAAATCTATGTGATTTCCGTTCATGCCAACGGTCACCTGGCTATCAGGAATTTGTTGTTCAATATGTGCTTTGATTTGTTCCGCATTCATAGAAAAACTCGTCGGGCGAGGCCCGTCTCCAAACAATGAAAATTAAGGGTGGTGCAAGGGTGTAGCAAAGGCGGTGATACTACCGGAATGCACATCAATTCACACGCTCAACACCCAATAACCAGGCAAAAAAACCCGGCCATATCGATAAAAAAGCCCCAACATTTCTGTTGGAGCTTTAAATGGGATTAATAGAAAACTTAATCTATAAGGTTATTTGCTCGACAACCAGCTTTCATTGACCTTATCAATATCATTAGTGTACTTAATCATAGCTTGGTCAAATTGGCTGGTAAATGAATCACCCAGGTTGACACCATTTAATACCACATTAATCAGTTTCCACTCCCCAACTTTGTTTTGTGCCATGGTGTAAGACAAGCGGTGAACATCGCCCTTATCGCTAACATCCTGGTCCACACTCAAGCGGCGCGCACCAGCCTCAGCAGTTGAGGGAAGGGTTTTTACCGTGCTGTCCGCGTAATTGGCAATCCCTTTGGCATAGGTTTTTACCAAACCATTTTTGAACACAGCGGTAAATTTTTCAATTTGCTCCGGTGTTGCACTCTTGCCAGATTTACGCATGACGGCCTTGGCAATAAAAGGAAAATCCACCACCGAATCTAAAATTCTAGTGATATCCGCGTAGTATTCATCGGATTTTTTTACCGCAGCATTGTATTTTTTTACGCTGGCAAACAGCTCTTTGGTAGCCTGTTCAACGATTTGATGTGGGGTTATTTCCTGCAGCCCTGCACCGGCTCCTGGTGCGGCAGCAATAGTGTTCTGAGTGATAAACAATGTACCTGCCATGGTGAACATTAACATTGCAGCAGAAATTTTTTGCACCAACTGTTTCATTCGTTTTACCTTCCTAAACATTAAGTGGGGATCATCATTGTCGCCAACGCCAACCATGACGTCCTAACATAGACATTGCACTCGCTTAAAAGTGCATTTTGCACATCAAGCCAATAATTTCACCGGGAAAATTACGCTGCGCATCATACCAGCTCTGCAAATTCTCATCTAAACAGAATTGTAAAATCTTCAGCTTCAACCAGAACAGCTAATTCCCTTGTATTCCCGCTATAATGACGGCCATTTTGCCCAATACTGATCTATGAGACATTTGCTTACCATGCCCCATTTTGATTTTATCAGCTCCGGTTTACGCACTATTCGTATTGAATCAGCCGCAGTAACGGCGCTTAGCCAACGTCTGGACAGCGAATTTAACAAAGCCTGCGAACTCATTTTAAATTGTTCCGGTCGCATTATTGTGACAGGAATGGGTAAATCAGGTCACGTAGGTAAAAAAATCGCTGCGACCCTCGCCAGTACGGGGACGCCTGCATTTTTCGTTCACCCTGCTGAAGCAAGTCATGGCGATTTAGGCATGATAAGGTCACAAGATATTGTGCTAGCGCTATCCTACTCAGGCACATCCAACGAAATACTGACTCTCCTTCCTCTGTTTAAGCGCTCTGGCATTAAGATCATCAGTATGACCGGCAATCCGCTATCTACCATCGCCGAAGTGAGCGAAGCCCACCTGAATATCGCGGTGGAGACCGAAGCTTGTCCACTGGATTTAGCACCCACAGCGAGCACTACGGCCACATTAGTAATGGGTGATGCCATTGCCATAGCATTGCTCGAAGCGCGCGGCTTTACCGCCGAAGATTTCGCATTTTCTCATCCTGGCGGTGCGCTGGGCCGCAAACTATTGCTGCGTGTAGTTGATATCATGCACACCGGCGATAAGATTCCCCGCGTTGCTGCCGACGCGAGCCTTCACCAAGCCTTGATAACCATGACCGAAAAAGGTTTTGGACTTACGACTGTGGTGGACAGCAATAATCAGCTGCTCGGAATCTACACCGACGGTGACTTGCGCCGCACCATTGATAAAGGTATAGATTTTAAAACGGCAGCGATTAGCGATTTAATGAATCGAACCCCTAAAACCGTGAGCGATAAAGCACTCGCCGCAGAAGCCTTAAAAATAATGGAAGATTTAAAAATTACTGCGTTGATTGTACGAAATGAACAACAGTGTCCCGTCGGGGTCCTTCATATGCATGATTTGCTACGCGCTGGTGTAGTTTAATCACGCTGTATTCATTTAGCGGTCGCAAATAACTAATTATTGAGAAGTCTAAAAGTGATTATTTCCCCTGAGTTTAAAACCCGCGCTAGTCGCATTAAACTTTTATTATTGGATGTGGATGGGGTATTGACGGATGGCCGCCTTTATTTCAGCAACCTGGGCGACGAATTTAAAGCATTTAGCACACTCGATGGACATGGCATAAAAATGCTCCAAAAAAGCGGTGTGAAAGTGGGTTTAATTACTGGCCGCACCAGTCATTTAGTTGCCAAACGCGCCAATGATTTGGGCATTAAAATTTTGGTACAAGGCCGCGAAGATAAATGGGATGCGCTGCAAGAAATTTTACGCGAGCAACCACTGGAACTTGAAGAAATCGCATTTATGGGTGATGACTGGCCAGACTTAACTGTCATGTGCCGAGTCGGTTTGGCGCTTACCCCGGCAAATGGCCACTTCAGCGTGGTGGAACGCGCTCATTGGCAAAGCAGTTTCCGGGGCGGCGAAGGCGCGGTGCGCGAAGCCTGCGACTTGATTATGCACTCCCAAAATACATTTGATAGCATTCTTAAATCTTATTTAATTTAATGATGCCTTGGTATATTAATTAACATTAAACACTTGGTTCAATTCATGTTTCAACGCAAAGTTCGCACTTTGGCCAATGAAAATTTGCCACGACTAAATCCATTACTTTTACCGCTACCCTGGATAGTTGTTGTTATTCTCGCCATTGCTTTTTTAGTCATGAGATATAGCGATGACAATCAAACAGCGGTGGCTGCATCTAAAACGGTGAAAGTATTTCCGCAGGTTTTTATGACCAATGTTGACACGCGCGACTTCAACGCTAAAGGTGCATTGCATTATCAATTAAAAACTCCCTTTATTCGTCATTATCAAATCAATGAAAAATCCAGCGAAAAAGATTACACCCTCTTTGATTTGCCACAAATAGTATTTTTAGGCGATGCGGAAAAGCCTGCCTGGTATATGACTGCACAAGCCGCGCGCAGCGACAATAACGGCGAATTATTCACCCTTAGCACCGATGTACTAGTACAACAAACATCGCAATCGCAAGGCATTGTTAGCATTAATACTGCTGAACTACATTTAAATACGCGTGAACAATTCGCGGAAACAGACAAAGCTGTTACTATGCGCAGCGCAAAAACCCAACTAGAAACAACCGGCTTACGCGCTTACATCAAGCAAGATCGGATTGAACTTCTATCTCACGTTACGGGCACCTATGAACCCTAAGCAAATAACCTACAGCTTATCCCTTGCGCAACTATTGCACTTACCTCTGATCAGAAGCCTAATGCTTTGCTTGCCTCTCGTCACGGTGCAAATGGCTCAAGCCTTACCTGCCGATAAAGAACAGAGCATAAAGATTTCTTCAGAAAGCGCTGCCATAGATTCCAAATTAGGAGTCACTACGCTGACCGGTTCGGTAAAGTTGATACAAGGAACACTGGAAATTAACGCCGACAAAGTAACGCTACGCTACGACAAAAACCAGAAGCTGGAGTCTTTAGTTGCGGAAGGATTACCTGCCCGTTATCAACAACAACCGGCGGCCGACAAAGCGCTCATCCATGCAGAAGCTGACAGCATTATTTATACCGTCAGCAAAGATCATTTAACACTGGATAAAAATGCGTTTGTTGAACAAAACGGAGCTACAACTCGTGGCGGCAAAATTGATTACAACATAACCAGCGGTACGGTTAACGCATCAGGAGCCGGTAATGGCTCAGGTCGCGTCGAATTTGTTATTCCACCGCAAACCAACAAAAAAGAATAATTTCATGACCACCCTGTATGCGAAGAATCTCGCCAAGAGTTACAAAAAACGCAAAGTTGTCATCGACGTATCTATTACCGTTTCCAGCGGTCAAATCGTTGGCTTACTTGGCCCCAATGGCGCCGGTAAAACAACTTGTTTTTATATGATTGCGGGTCTTGTTGAGGCAGAAAATGGCTCAGTATTTATTGATGATCTCGATATCACTCACCTGCCTATTCATGGTCGGGCACGAGCCGGTATTGGCTACTTACCGCAAGAAGCTTCCATTTTTCGCAAGCTGACAGCCTCCGATAATATTATGGCTATCCTGGAGACCCGCAAGGATCTTAATCGGAAGCAACGTCTGGGCAAGTTAGAATCATTGATGGAAGAGTTCCATATCACCCACATTCGCGACAATTTGGGTATGTCGCTTTCCGGTGGAGAGCGTC
The DNA here is from genome assembly GCA_040385335.1 of Pseudomonadota bacterium. Classification (GTDB taxonomy): domain Bacteria; phylum Pseudomonadota; class Gammaproteobacteria; order Pseudomonadales; family Cellvibrionaceae; genus Cellvibrio. The sequence goes on along the minus strand of JAZKHP010000011.1, from coordinate 139,668 downwards.
GGCGGGTTGAAATAGCACGGGCCTTGGCAACCGACCCTAAATTTATTCTCCTGGATGAACCATTTGCCGGGGTAGATCCCATCTCAGTTTCCGATATCAAGGAAACCGTGCGTCACCTCAAAACTCGCGGTATTGGCGTGTTGATTACCGATCACAACGTGCGTGAAACGCTGGATATTTGCGAAACGGCTTATATTGTGAGCGAAGGTAGAATCATTGCCTCGGGTAGCGCAGAAGATGTTCTTAGCAACGAGAAAGTCCGCAAAGTCTATCTTGGCGAAGATTTCAAACTCTAAACTATATCGCTCTACCCCTTTTCAAAAGTGTAATTTTAGTCGCAAACACACTTGACAAATAACTATCTCCGTCTGTTAGGCATAAAGATTGCTTAAAAACTTGCTTTAAGTCCGATTGAGTTATTGCCTAGCGTTAAAACCCTGACTAAACTCCATCTAACAATCTTACGCGTAAATGCTGATTAAGGTTTTATGTTAGACATTTTACCAACCAAGGGTTTGTCGTCCAAATAATGAAGCAATCTCTCCAACTAAGACTCGGTCAGCAACTGACCATGACGCCACAATTGCAGCAGGCCATTCGTTTATTGCAATTATCGACACTTGATCTTCAACACGAAATTCAGGAAGCGCTCGAATCAAACCCGATGCTGGAAATGGAGGATAGTTTTGACACTCCGACAGTGCGCAATTCTGAGCCTGAAGACAGCGACTACCCACGCCAACTAGAAGTTGCTGCTGACCCTGATAGCACTAGCGTCGACAGTTTTAGTGACCATTACAAAGAGTCCTACAGCGAGACTAGCAGCAGTAGCAACTCAGAGGGCGACCGCAGTAGCAACACTGATAGTTTTGGCGAGACAAGCAGCGGCGAAAACTTTTCCGACGGCGATAATTACGCGGAAACAGGCGAATATAGCGAAAGTGCAACCGAATGGAATGAGTCCATTCCAACGGAATTACCCGTTGATACCAGTTGGGATGACGTCTACCAAACCAGCAATTCAAGTACATCTTCCAATTATGAAAATGAAGACGGTGACTTCGAGAGTCGTCGTACCGCCACTGATTCGCTTTATGATCATTTAATGTGGCAACTTAACCTCACACCCATGTCCGATCGCGACCGCATCATAGCCATGGCTATCATTGATGCTGTTGAACCAAGCGGTATGCTATCGGTCACATTAGAGGACATCCACGAGGGCTTGGTCAGCGAGTGGAACGATTTAGAATTAGATGAAGTTGTTGCGGTGCAACATAGAATTCAACAGTTCGATCCTTGCGGCGCTTGCAGCCTGAATTTATCTGACTGCCTAACTGTTCAGTTACAACAATTTTCACCTGCCACGCCATTTCTGGCAGAAGCCAAATTAATTACCAAACATTATTTATCACTATTAGCGAGCCGCGATTTTCGCCAGCTGATGCGCCGCACAAAATTAAAAGAAGATGAATTAAGCCAAGCCGTTACCTTAATTCAAGGATTGACGCCGCGTCCCGGCGACATGATTGCCAATGGTGACACCGAATATGTTGTTCCCGATGTATTTGTTGAAAAACGTGAGGGCCGTTGGATAGTAGAACTAAATCCCGATATAGCCCCGCGGTTGCGTATTAATTCCGATTATGCCTCTATGGTAAAGCGGGCCGATTCCAGTACCGACAATACATTTTTAAAAGATAATTTACAGGAAGCACGCTGGTTTCTGAAAAGTTTGCAAAGCCGCAATGAAACACTCTTAAAAGTCGCTAGCTGCATTGTCGAAAAGCAACGCGGATTTTTGGACTACGGTGCGGAGGCTATGAAACCGCTTGTACTCCACGATATTGCCGAAATAGTCGAAATGCATGAATCCACCATTTCACGCGTAACAACGCAAAAATTTATGCATACGCCACAAGGTATTTTTGAGTTGAAATATTTTTTCTCAAGCCATGTCAGCACTGACTCTGGCGGCGAATGTTCATCCACAGCCATACGTGCGTTAATTAAAAAATTAGTCAGTGCAGAAAACCCTAAAAAACCCTTAAGCGATAATAAAATTACTGATCTATTAGGCGAGCAAGGCATTCAAGTTGCGCGGCGCACCATTGCGAAATACCGGGAATCGCTCAATATCCCACCATCAAATGAGCGCAAAACACTGTAATATTTTTAATTCTTAGAATTGCTGCGAACAATCATTTTTTGCGGCAAGCTATCCATACCAAAACAACTTATGCTTTCAAACGATTTAATACTTACAACCAATTTATGAGGAAGTACCCATGCAAATAAATATCAGTGGCCGTCATTTAGAAGTTACCGAAGCACTGAGAGATTACGTTAGCAGTAAAATTGAACGTTTATGCAATCATCATGACCGCATTACCAATATTCACGTTATTCTTTCAGTTGATAAATTAGAACAAAAAGTGGAAGCTACTATGCATGTGAGCGGTAAAGATATTTTTGCCGATGCCAGCTCAGCTGATTTATATGCCGCGATAGATGCCCTTGCAGACAAGCTTGATCGCCAATTAATTAAACACAAAGAAAAGATGCGTAGTCATCGTTAACGAATTCAGTTATGAATATACAATCGTTATTAACACCAAGCCGCGTTTTATGTCGCATTGAAGCCGGCAATAAAAGACGCGCGCTTGAAATACTTGCCAATACTATCGCAAAAGACATTCCCACAATTGATGCTGAAACCCTATTCCGCCGTTTTATGGCGCGCGAACGTTTAGGGTCAACCGGCATTGGTTATGGCATTGCCATTCCGCATTGTAGTATTGAGGAATGTTCCGACGCAGTCGGTGCGCTCATAACACTGACAGAACCCCTGGACTTTGATGCTGTAGACTCGCAGCCCGTTGATATATTATTTGCTATGTTAGTACCAGAAGGCGCACATGCAGAACATCTGCAAAACCTTGCGGCTCTAGCGAATGCAATGAACGATGAGAAATTTCGTCAGCAGTTACGAGATGCAGGCCATGATGCACAGCTTTACCAAGCGGCTACGGAATAAAATTGATATGTTATTTAGCATTCATCTGCGCAAACCAATACCGACATTGTTAATCCATGCACAAGGATAAAAGACTCATGCAATTAGTTATTGTTAGCGGGCTTTCAGGCTCAGGGAAAAGTACTGCTCTGCATGTGCTCGAAGATGTGGGCTATAACTGCATTGATAATTTGCCGGTAAGTTTATTGCCTGCATTGGTCGCACAAATTGAAATCCATAAAGATGACCAACATAAATTTGCCATTGGCATTGACGTCCGTAATGCCTGGCAAGATTTACAAATTTTTCCGGAAATGATTCGCACACTAAAGGAAGCAAACCTACCCTTTAGTGTAATGTTTTTAGATTCACAACCTTCCGTGTTAATACAACGTTTTAGTGAAACGCGACGCAAACATCCACTCAGCGATGCCCACACCAATCTCGACGAGGCCATCAATCACGAGCAAGAATTACTTGAGCCCATTCGCGACACCGCCGACCAAATTATTGATACCAGTCATTTAACACTGCATGAATTACGTGATTTGATTAAAGAACGTTTAGTGGGTCGCGACCAATCGTCCATGGCAATTTTATTTGAATCTTTTGGTTTTAAACACGGAATTCCGGTGAACGCTGATTTGGTTTTTGATGCGCGCTGCCTACCTAACCCACATTGGAAACAAAACTTACGCCCGTTAACCGGAAAAGATAAAGATGTCATTGAATTTTTAGAGGAACAACCCACGGTAATGGAAATGTATACAGATATCGAACAATATCTCAGTCGCTGGTTTCCGCGTTACCAAGCCAACAATCGCAGTTATATAACAGTAGCCATTGGCTGTACTGGGGGGCAACATAGATCCGTCTATTTATCTGAACGTCTCCACGCGAAATTCGCACCGAACTTCCACGATGTTCAAGTGAGACATCGCGACATTGCCAAACATAAGAAAAATTAATCATGCTAACTGACACCATCCTCATTATTAATAAGCGCGGTTTGCACGCTCGAGCTGCGGCTAAATTTGCCACCACTGCAGCGCAATTTTGCGCACGCATTCAAGCCCGCACCTGCGGCAATTGGGTAGAGGGCAAAAGTGTTATGTCACTAATGTTGCTAGCCGCTACGCAAGGCACCAATCTGGAAGTCACGGCTGAAGGCGATGATGAAATCCAGGCAATGCAAACTATTAAAAATTTAATTCAAAATCGTTTTGAAGAAGATGAGTAGCATTTTTAGTTGAAGCGCAATTTAAAGCGCTATCAATGCCTAATTTACTTATTAAAAAAACCGCTTGAGAAATCTCAAGCGGTTTTTTATTTCAGGTACATTTCGTTATTTTAATTACAAGTATTTTTAATATCATTTAAGCCACCGCGATTCATACCCGAGCGAGAGGTTAATTCACTTGGGCAAGCCACTTCCTTATATTTCAGCGCGGGATTATCCGCCGCTTCGAACCAATCAGCGTACCAGCGACAACCTTTTTGTAATTCCGTTAAACCGCGAGTACCAAACACATTGTCGCAACGATTGGTGAGGCAAGCCTTGTATGATGCAAGGCTTGCGTTGTAACCAAGTTCTTGTTTACACGCAGCCAGTAACCCGCCGTACTGCGCACCTAATTCTGCATTCGAAACTCCCCATTGCGCGGAACATGCATTAAAAGCTCCTACGCCGCCTCCAGGAACCAGAATATCAAACTGGCCTCCGCTCACATCGTAACCAATGTTAGTGGCCTGCACGATCATAGTCTTGCCAGCAAGTGCGCTTGAACCTGGATCGCCCGCAGAGTTATGCGATGCGCCGGTAAACTGCAATTGGTAGCACCGGCCGCAAACATCGCCGTTCGATGTAGCGGCATAACCATAAGCCAACTTGTCACTTACCGCAAAAGGGGTAAGTCCCCAACACATGTGGGCGTTACCGCCATTGCAACTGCTTCCGGCAGTAATATCACCCAGCTGCGTATTGGTGGCGGAACAACTCGGCAGTGCAGACACGCCGGAAGGCAAGTTTGCAGACCAACCACAGTGTGGCTTACAGCAATCCCAATAGCGCGTAGCGTAGCCATCGCAACCACTAATGGAAGCGGCACTTGAACTGCTTTTTGCAGAACTTACCGAGATGCGGCTTGAATATCTTGAGCTGGGTAAAATGCTACCTGGGCTTGAAGATACACGAGCGCTCGACACAGATTTACTAGTGTTTGTTGCACCCACTATCCCATAAGGTGCAGGTTGCGCACTGCAAGTCGATGCGGCAACGCAGCTTTTGCCTCCCTCATAACCCCACCCATTGGTAGTATTGGCACACACAGGAGTCGTTGTGCCGTACCAATTACATTGTTGGCTATTAACGCCGGAGATGCTGGAATTGCTCAGCGGCGTGCTAGAGCGCGCGACAACTACGGATGAACTTGAAAAGCGACTTGCGGGAATACTGGATGCAGTGGCTTTACTTGAAAAATTAACCGTTGCAGAGCTCGCAGCCCGCGACGAAGTGGCTACCAAAGAACTACACACAGCACCTGATATAACAGGGACTTGGGCTTTACTGCCACCATTCGAACCCTGTAAACCAAACTCAACGCTGCTATTCGGGGCTATGGAGGTATTCCAACTTAACGGCGTTGCCGTATAGGGATTGCTCCCGGAAACAGTTGCATTCCAGCCGCTAGTGCGCCGCGAACCGTCCGTATAATTCCAACTCACTGACCAACCATTGATAGTGCTGGCCCCATCATTGGTAATACGCATGGTAGCGCCAAAGCCACCACCCCAATCATCAGTCACTATATATTGACACTGTGCTGCATAAGCACCGCCGCCGCAAAACAAAACAGCACTTAACAAAAAGCGAGCTAGCCAAAACCCTTGGGATTTATTGTTGTGTTTCATAAGGAGATCCTATTCTGAGTATCATTCAGGGGTAAGTTAAATATGACAGACACAGAAGATATGTGTTTAGGGATAGTAAATCCTTCACTGAACATCAGTGGCACTTTGAACATGAAGCCTATTATTGTTATATGATGGCAGCCCTTAAGAGCTAGGCCCCGTAGGCTAACCCAAAGCCTTTTGCTAAAAAGTAACAGAACTCACAAAACCAGTTATTCAATAACCTGGTTAGCGTGCAAGCTGGTAATTAGAGACTTAAGCTACACTATTCAATACTGCAATAAATATGGTTTACAAATATGGTTTATAAGTACGACGACATTAACCCCGATGATTACATTAAAAGTAAATCACAAGTAAAACGCGAAATGACTGCGCTGCAAAAACTGGGGGAGCAGCTCATCGATATGAATGAGAAGCAACTTGCTACGATTCCTTTGGATGAAAGCATTCTTGATGCGATTCATGAAGCCAGAAAAATGCCGCACCGGGAAGCGCGTCGCCGCCATTTACAATTTATTGGTCGCCTTATGCGCGAAACCAACCACGAAGCGGTGCAGGCGGCTGTCGACAAATTACAAAATCGCAGCGATCAATATATTCATCGTCAACATCAAATTGAACGCTATCGCGATCTGTTGATTGAGGACAATAAACAAGTTTTCCAAACGATGGTGACTACTTGCCCTGGCATTGATGTGCAGCACTTACGTCAATTAATTCGTAGCGCCCAGAAAGAACGCGACGAAAATCAGGCACCGACAAGCTCACGCAAACTGTTTAGTTATATTCGCGATCAGTTGAGTGCGCAGGACAGCAATGAAGACGCGAACTAAAATTAACAATCCATAACAACTGACAACAAATCAAATAAAAACAGACAGCACCAGCTGTCTGTTTTTATTTGGAAGTAATATTTTTTTAATTTATTTTTTGCAATCAATTAGAGGGGATCGACTCTTCTTCTGTACTTAGTTTATCTAAATTCGCTTTAGCAGCATCGGATTTGGTTGAATTGGTTTTCGTTGAATTGGCTTTAGGTCTTTTTTTGATTTTATTAGGCGATTCAAATTCATTGCGGCCTACACTATTGCGTAGGCTTTCCTCACTTTCAAATAAACGATCGAACGTCATTTTTGGATCATCCCAACCGCCACGAATGCTATAGCTCACACTTGTCGCTTGATCGACTTGTTTTTTAAATAGCTTACTTATCACGTAAATTCCTGCCGCGGCAGGCAAGCCGGTTACCAGCGCGGTAAAGAAAGTAAAGTTACCCGCAATAGGTAAGGTTGCCACTAAACGTGCGTTAATTTTTTCATGATCTAAATCTAATTTACCGGCCAGTTGCAAACGGCTTGAAGGTGTTTTCACAACTAATGGCTCAGCAAAAATCATAGTTCCCGGTTCAAAATCGACCTTGCCATTAATGTCATCGTAAGCCAAACCACTTTGATATAAATCTGAAAAGTCCAAACGTAAACGCCGCGCAAGCGAGTCAAAATTAAGGATGGCCATAAGCCGTAAAAAGCCATCACTGCCGACGCTGGGGGTACGTTTAAACCGACCTTTTTCCAGCCAAACATTCATATTGCCGGACAACTTTTTAAGATTAAAATCTTGTGGATCGCCCACCCAACCCACATCAGCCTTCACATTTGCGTTAGTGCTCTCGATCATATCCGGCTTTTGCCACTGCTGTAATACACTGGAAATATCCGTCGCTGACAGTGCACCTTTGAAATGTGTATAAGGTCCACTGGCCCTGTGTGTCCAACTTAGTTTTGCGCCAGACTTTGCAACAGAATTAGCTCCAGACACTACATCATCGACGCCACTGATCGTAATGCCACGGACTTTGCCTTGAATATTGTCAAATAAAACACCTTGATCGTTAGGACGTATTTGCAGCGCCCAGCTGCCATAATTATTATTTTCCACATAGAGCTCACGCACACTGATATCAGCAAGTGGTAAGGATCGCGGATCTATAGTCACCCCTTGTTTTTTATTATCAGTGACAGACGATGCATTAGCATTCAGCGCCTCAGGGTTAAGCGTCTTTGTTTTACCATCAGCCATATTGTTAGGGATGTATAATTTTTCCAAATTAATGTGTATTGGTTTTTGCTTATCATTGGGTAAATACAAGCCGCCGGATGCTATAGCGTTAACAAATTGAACCTTCCATGCATCGACCAGGCGCTCTGCTTTAACGTCGATATCATTAAATAATATTGGACCAACTTGATAATGATCTAATGTTACTGCTGCATGAAAAGGTAACCCGGCCACTAAGGCATCGGCTGGTGTTTCCAACGGTTGTTTTGCCTGAACACTATGAATATTGCCCTGCTCAAGTTGTTGCGAATAGGACACGTATTGTTCGTATACTTTTTTCCAAAGTTCTATATCCAATTCCGGCAATTTTCCGCTGAGCAGAAATTGCGGCTTATCGGCTAGCCTGGCAGAACCACCCAAAGCAATGTTGGCGTTGTGCAATTTGTTATTGTTGTTGGGTTCCAATTCCAGCAGCGCCTGTAAATTATCGCTGTAACTCACGTCGATTAACGAGCTATTTTCAAACATAGACATTTTAAAAATAAGCGGGCGTTCGTTATCGCGAGCTTTACCGTAAGGTGCTGGCAAATTTACGGTTACATTATTTAACTGGCTGCTAACAGTAACAACAGCGAAAGGATTTTTGGAGTTAAGTGGTGTAGCGATATTTTTTTTTACATTTGAACCATTGACTGCGTTAGGGTTGGTCCGATGATTTAACTCCACGTGAGCCTGGTAAGGAATTTTACCGTCAAGAAACAAGACTTCTGGACGCTGGCTCCATTTCGCCAAAGACTGAGTATCCACCTCGCCTTTAACATCCACCAGTGTTTGGCTGGAGTCGCTATGCTTTAGCGTGCTCAGCTGCACCGCAATTGGTTCGCCAAAAAGTTTGCCCTGTAAATTTTGGCTGCTTACGCCGCCGTCGTGGTTGTAACTGATGTGACCAGTAATATTGCGCATACTGAGTTTTAAATTACCCAACTCGAAGAAGGGAGACCGCAAATCTATGTCAATTTGTTGCGCGTTGCCAGGCTCATCTCGCGCCAGAGGTACTGCAATATTAACCTGCGTGCGCATTTCCCCTTCAAGCTTCCAGCTATCCATATTTGCGCCTATATATTGCCTCAACATACTCTCGCGCAAGACTCTTAAGCCGTCACTCGCAACACCCGTGACCAGCCCTTTAACCCGCAATAAAGCACCATCACCCTGAGGGTTGGGGCGAACGCTAATCTGTGTTGCGCCAACGTCACTGGAAAAAAGTTTAGCGGTATCCAGGCTCGCCGTGATGTTTTCGTCGTCAACCAGTAGGCGTCCATTAATGTCCGCCAAAGGAGGCCATTCGGGATGAAAGCGCAGCTGGCCATGATTCACATCAAGATAAAGTTGATGGCTGCGCGCGGTACGCTTTGGTGTATTGAGTGTGCCGCGATAGACGAACCCACCCTCTTTCGCCATACCCGTGTTCTGCGCACCAATACTATTGTCCAACCATTCGAGCAAGGAACGCGGCACTACCGCCGGGGTAAATTTACGGTACAAACTGGCATTGAGCTGACTTGCGCCGATTTGTAAATAGAGGTCGACATCGCCGGTACCGTATTTCCATGGCAACGCCAGCCACATGTAACCTTTAGCTTTTTCTTCGCCATTCACAAACTCCAACAGGCCGCTGTTAACATATATTTGGTTTTTTTCCGGCTGCAACCACCAGGCAACTTGTCCTCGAGCACGCTCAAACTCCATAGGTGCTGCATAAGTGGGATGATAAAACATACTAAAACCGTGTTGGCTGTCGATGTTGACGTAACCTCCACGCTGCCCGGCTTGGACAAAGCCATCCACCTTTGTTAAGGCCGGCACGCCTTGCCAGGCGTTAGTAGCGACCTGAATTAAATTGGACTGTAACTGCCAATCACTGGGTTTTTGCAGAGGAATTGACACTTCAATATTGCGCAGCTCACCACGCGGGGCGAGCTGACGTATGACTTCACGTAAACGCGCCTCACCCAAAACCCCCGCACCATCTAAAGCATGACTCAGCGTTTCCAGATTAAGACTTTGCAAATGCAGCATCACAGGCGCTTCAAGACCACTGGCCGAAGCGGCAACATTCGCCTTCTCTATGTGAATTTGATTAATATTAGCGCCGATATTTTGTAGCGCGAGTTGCCACTTGCCATCATAAAACCAACCTCCTGCCACATCGGCAGAAAAGCTATCCAGGGCTAAATCCCGGCCCAGTATCGGCACACTTAAACGCTGTACGCCTAGATTCCCCACGACATCAAACCCTGGCCGCTTTGGATTGCTCTTCAGCCAAACTTTGGCATTAAGTGTTCCACTGCTGTGTACTTCGGCTTTAATACCATGCAATAAAAATGCAGTAGCAGCCGCTATGGGTTCGTTGGTAGGGAAATTATTGAGTTGTAAAAAAGCATTGCTGGTAAAGCGTCCTTTATGGCGCGGGTCGCCCTTGGCTTCAACCAGAAGTTGTAACGTCTTGGGATGATTATCAATATCCACCTGCATGGATAAACGATGAAAACCGCTCGCATTGTCCATGCGCACTGATGGTGACTGAAGTGAGGTTTTATCGCCTGACGCAAATTGGAAATTAAAATGAGTTTGCTGAAATTCGATATGCCGCGAAAGTAATAACATGTCCAGTAACGGATCGAGCTGGGCTAGCTCTTCAGGTTTTTCGTCGAGATCCCGCGGTAAGCCAGGGATATACCATTGCCCATTCGCGGATTGCACAAACTCGATCTTAACCTGTTGCAAGGTTAACGCGCTCCACACCAAGCGCAAATGCAATAAACTATCTAGCAAGTTAAGTTGTAAATGGGCCTGCGCTAAAGAAATAATGGGTTGGCCAGTTTGACTGGTGATCTGTAACTGACCGACATCCAGAATGGGTTTCAAACCATCCCACTCCGCCGTTAACGAGCCGATGCTAACATTTGCCTTAAATTGATTAGATAAATAATGACTAATTTGTTGCGGATATTCTGCCACTAAATGCGAAAAACTACGCCCGGCCTGCACCAATAACGCCAACCCAATTACAGCTACAGCGAAGCAAATGTAAAACCATTTCACTAGCTTGCGAAGAATTGCATTGATGCGAAAAATAACTGTCATAACAAGAATTGCAATCCGATGGGGGAGGCATTCAATAAATGGATGCGATTACCTGAAGTTATTAGCATTCGATTAATTCTCAGCGTAGTTTTATTAGTTTTTTGCAACTTATTATTACGCCAATACAATGTCGTATTTTTCTTGCGCGTATAAGGCTTCCACCTGAAACTCTATTGTGCGACCTATAAACGCCTCCAGATCAGCAACATAAGCTGCCTCCTGGTCCAACAATCTATCAACCACCAAAGGCGCCGCTAAAATTAAAAATTTCTGATTATCATACGCACGCGCTTCGCGGAGAATTTCACGGAAAATTTCGTAACAGACTGTTGCAGCTGATTTCACCTGTCCCCGTCCCATACAAACCGGGCAAGGCTCACACATCATTTGCCCGAGCGATTCCCGCGTACGTTTGCGGGCCATTTCAACCAATCCCAGTTCAGAGACGCCGGTAATACGGGTTTTCGCATGATCTTTTTGCAGCGCTTTCTCTAAGGTCCGCAGTACCTGACGCTGATGTTCGGGATCGCGCATGTCGATAAAATCAAGAATGATAATGCCGCCCAAATTGCGCAAACGCAACTGGCGAGCAATGGCGGTCGCAGCTTCCATGTTAGTTTTAAAAATCGTTTCTTCCAAATTGCGATGCCCAACAAAGGCCCCAGTATTCACATCCACTGTGGTCATGGCTTCGGTCTGCTCAATAATCAAATAGCCATTTGATTTTAATGCGACGCGCGGCTCTAGTGCACGACGAATTTCTTCCTCAATCCCATACAAATCCAGCAGTGGTCGATCGCCGGTGTAATGCTCCATTAAATCGACCAGCTGCGGTGAGTATTTACTGGCAAAATCGAGCATCTGCTGCAAGGTGATGCGCGAGTCGACGCGAATCTTTTCAATCGGTGCACGCGCCAAATCGCGCAAAGCGCGAAGTGTTAGGGGCATGTCTTGATATAAAACGGCAGGCACTTTAAGCGTTGTTAGTTTGTCACTTAAGTCAGTCCAAAGTTTCTGCAGAAAAGGAATATCCGCCAAAATAGCTTCTGGCGAGGCGCCCTCGGCAACAGTACGCACAATAAAGCCACCATGGATAACCTGAGTTTGCGCGGTAGTTTCAATGATTTGACGCAGACGCTCGCGTTCCTGCTCATCCTCAATGCGCACCGATACCCCAATGTGATTGCTATTGGGTAAATACACTAAATAACGCGCCGACAAGGTGATATGAGTGGTTAAGCGTGCACCTTTAGTACTGATCGGGTCCTTAGCAACCTGAACCAGAATAGTCTGACCTTCACGTACCAGCGTGCGGATATCTGGTACTTCAGTGACACGCAGCTCTCCTTCCAAGGTTTCTGGAATCAATTCTGCAGCGTGAATAAAACCGGTTCGTTCCAACCCTATATCGACAAAAGCTGCCTGCATACCCGGTAATACGCGCACCACTTTCCCTTTATAGATATTACCAACGTAGCCACGTTCATGGCTGCGCTCAATGTAGAGTTCCTGCACCACACCGTTTTCAACCAGGGCGACTCGCGTTTCAACCGGTGAAACATTAATGAGAATTTCTTCACTCATAAGCTCAATGAATTTCCTTTGTCGCATGACCCCTATACAGCAATTGCCCCGATTTACATCCAAGCGTTTGCATGCTCATTGTTGCCACCAGCAAATACCCGCCTGCGCTAACAGCTCCACGGTCTGCTCAATAGGCAAACCGACAACGCCACTATAGCTACCGCGAATTTGCTGAATAAAAACTGCGCCTAAACCCTGAATGGCATAGCCACCGGCTTTATCCTGTGGTTCACCGGTATGCCAATAGGCACTAATTTCGGCTTCACTTAACGGACGAAAAACCACATCGGTGATGGAGAGCTTAACGATTAATTCCTGCTCAAACGCTAAGGCTACAGCAGTGATGACCTGATGGGTTGCTCCTGCCAACTGACGCAATATTGCTGCGGCATGGTCAGCATCAAGCGGCTTTTCGAGAATTTTTCCTTCGCTAACAACAATAGTATCAGCACCTAACACTGGCTTAACGTTTAAACCTTGTGCCATCACTGCCGCCAAACCGGCTCTGGCTTTTTCGCAGGCAAGCCGCTGCACATACTCACCCGGCGACTCATGGCTAAGGGGTATTTCAACCACTGAGGCATTAACGACCTCGTGGGACACACCAATCTGCAGCAACAATTCCCGGCGACGAGGTGATTGCGATGCCAGGTAAATAGAGGGTTCTTTCATTGAGGGGGATATTGATTCCACCGAGTGCTCCAGCATAAGAACAGCTATGCTTCGATAATGTTAAAGAATTAGTTGATCCGATAATGACCACTGAGCCTATCTAAACCCATACGAAAAAATGGCCAGACTAACGCGCTAGTTATAGCCGGCGCTAAAAAAATCAAACCTGATAAAGGTTGCCCAGCTAAGCCTTGCACCCAATTACCTGACAATTGCTCCACACCAACCAAGACGAAAACCCAGCCAGCTTCCTTCCACAGCGCGAAGTTGCGCACCCGTTGATAAGATTGCATGCAAATATAAGCCACAATAACTAAGGATAACCCGTGCTGCCCCAAGGGCACCGCTTCCAATAAATCCTGAAAGACCCCTACCACGCACAAGAACAACAAACTAATCGTTTCCGGAAAAACCGACATCCAGTAAATTGCTACCAATAATACAAACTCCGGGCGCCACCAGCGCATGCCTAGCGGCAAGGGATAAATAGACAACACCAGAGCCACGAGAACACTGGCAACAATAATAAAATAACTATTCCATTGATGCGGAATCATTAAAACGCACCTTTTATCAGTGATTAGGAGCGGCAGATGCCGGTTGCTTTTTAAGGGGCTCCGGTGAAGCAGAATGTTCTGCAGAAGTTTTCGGTGTCAACCCATGGGAATCAAACACTAATAATACGTGGCGGCTGCGATCCAGGCGCGCCATAGGGCGGGCAATAACCCGGGCAAATGCTTGACCGGAATTACGTACCACTTGTTCAACTTCAGCAACGGGATAACCTACCGGGAAGCGATCGCCCAGCCCGGAACTTACCAACAAATCACCCTCACGAATATCGGCATTAATAGAAACATGACGCAAATTCAAGCGATTTAAATCGCCAGTTCCCTCCGCAATGGCGCGCACCCCATTACGATTTACCTGTATAGGTATAGCGTGTGTAGGATCGGAAAGCAGCAACACCCGGCTATTCTCTTCATCTACTTCAATGACTTGTCCCATTAAACCAAAGGCATCTAATACCGGTTGCCGCTCATACACACCCTCTTTACTACCGCGGTTAATGATGACGGTGTGGCTGATAGGGTTCGGTGAAACGCCAATCAATTCTGCAATCAGCACCTTGTCCTGCAACATATCAGTGGCGTTCAATAATTGCCGCAAACGCACATTTTCTGCTGCCAGAGCTGCCATTTGCTGGAGTTTGCGCTGATGAATTAACAATTCAATTTTAAGACTTTCGTTTTCACTGCGCAGATCCGATTGTGAGGCAAACACATTATCACTCCAGTCATTAAAACGACGCGGAATATCGGTTAACTGGTAGAAAGGGATAATCAGAAAGTTTAGCTGTTGGCGAACAGGCTTTAGCCAGGAAGTCTTTAAACCAATGAAAATCAGTACGATCATGGCAAGCATAAGCACCACAACCCTTAAGGTAAAAGATGAGCCCCGTATAAATAGCGGTTTAATAGCAAATCTCCTTTAGAGCCTGCTTAACTTTGTCACTGGCAACAACAAGATTCGGAAACTGCCCCGGCTAGGTGATAAATGGCTGATAGGGCGATGTTTTACCAGCGCCCTGCAGATGACAAAAGATCGATGCGTTGATCATTCATTTCCATGGCCATACCGCCACCACGGGCAACGCAGGTTAAGGGGTCTTCGGCGACAATAAAAGCAACGCCGGTTTCACTGGACAAGAGGCGATCAATATCGCGCAGCAATGCGCCGCCGCCGGTCAAAACCACGCCATTTTCAGCAATATCTGATGCCAATTCAGGTGGCGATTGTTCAAGCGCACTTTTCACCGCTTGCACTATACCCGCGAGAGGTTCTTGCAGCGCTTCGAGGATTTCATCACTGCTTAAGGTAAAGCTGCGCGGTACACCTTCAGCCAGGTTGCGTCCACGCACATCAATTTCACGAATTTCACTGCCCGCAAAGGCACAACCAATTTCCTGCTTAATACGTTCTGCAGTGGCATCACCAATAACACTACCGTAGTTGCGGCGCACATAGTTAACGATTGATTCGTCAAACCGGTCACCGCCAATACGCACCGAATCAGAATAAACTACGCCATTTAATGAGATCACCGCAATTTCAGTGGTACCGCCACCTATATCAACCACCATTGAACCATTAGCTTCAGCTACCTTCATGCCAGCACCTATGGCTGCTGCCATAGGCTCTTCAATCAAGCGTACTTCGCGTGCGCCAGCACCGAGAGCAGATTCGCGAATCGCGCGTTTTTCAACTTCTGTTGACAAACAGGGAACGCTAATAAGAACGCGGGGGCTAGGATTAAACCAACTGTTTTCGTGCACCTTACGAATAAAGTGCTGCAACATTTTTTCCGTTACCTGGAAATCGGCAATGACTCCATCTTTAAGCGGGCGAATAGCGGTGATGTTACCCGGTGTGCGGCCCAACATACGCTTCGCTTCAAGCCCTACCGCTTCAACCGTTTTGCGGCCATCGTGATGGCGTATCGCTACCACTGAAGGCTCGTTCAAAACAATACCGCGACCACGCACATAGATCAGTGTATTTGCCGTACCTAAGTCAATGGAAAGATCGTTAGAAAATGCCCCACGCAAAGATTTAATGAACATGAAAAGATGGCCTTATATTGGATTAGTCACCAGGGCTAATTACAGCACCTGGGCCCAGGACTTAAAAGTGCGACTGGACTGAGAGAAGTGGTGCAGTATAAGGGAAATTTACGCGCAAGTCGGCTACTTTTGTGCAACTTTTTTTCACGCTTTTTTCCGCGCGAAAGCAGGTCAATTATCAGACATTTTCCAGCTAGAGTTTTCCATCCAGGAGCTGATTTGCGCAACCGGCATAGGTCGACCAATGTGGAAACCTTGCGCATCATCGCACCCCATCGCCGTTAAACGCTGAACCAGGGCTTCATTTTCTACACCCTCAGCAACCACTTTCAGATTTAGGCTATGCGCCAGGCGTATGGTTGAATCCACAATCAATTCATCTTGCGGATCATTGAGCATATTGCGAATAAAAAAGATGTCTATTTTTAAGGTTTGGACCGGTAACTTTTTCAAATAAGCGAGCGAAGAATAGCCCGTACCAAAATCATCAATCGATAACTGCACACCTAACTCATGCAATTGTTGCAACACCCGCAAGGCTCGCGCCGGGTCGATCATAATTGAGCTTTCCGTTATTTCTATTTCCAATGCCGAGGCAGGTAAATTATATTTTTGCAACAATCGACTCACTAATTTTGGCATATTTTCATCGAGCAAATTACGTGCAGATAAATTTACCGCTACCGTTAATAGCAAACTCTGGGCGCGCCACAAACAACACTGTGCAATACTTTTTTCCAGCACCCACGCCGTTAAGGGATGAATCAAGCTTGTTGCTTCGGCGATCGGAATAAATTCACCCGGCGAAACAAAACCTAACTCAGGATGATTCCAGCGGATTAGTGCTTCGACGCCATAAAAGAGCTTGGTGAATAAATCTACTTTCGGTTGAAAATATAAACACAATTGATCTTCGCGGATCGCACGGCCCAATTCACTCATCATCGCTAAACGTTTAGGTGAGTGCGGGTCAATATCAGGCCGATAAACTGCAATACCTGTCATTTGTATTTTTGCGTTATACATAGCTACGTCGGCATACCGCATCAAGGTACTCACATCAGCTGCCTGAATCGGCGCCAGAGCTACACCAATACTTGCACTGATTTCTGCACAAAAAACTTCGAGATCAAACTCCAGGCGCAGCGCATCCAAGATGCGATGGGCCACCACCAATGCTTGTGTCTGATGTTGAATATCCGGCAAGAAAATCGCAAACTCATCGCCGCCCATACGCGCAATCGTATGTGTTATTTCGGATAGTTCGGAAGCTATGCGGGGGCCAATCAGCTGCAGCAAATGATCGCCCACTTGATGCCCAAGAGTGTCATTAATTTCTTTAAATCTATCGAGATCAATAAATAATAATGCACCAATGGTATGAGTGTCGCGCGCAAAAAATTGTTCAATTTCCCGTTGAATTGCCGCACGGTTAGGCAAACCGGTCAAGGTATCATGTAAGGATAAATACTCAAGACGTTGCTCATATCGCTTGCGCGCTGTGACGTCTTTAGTGGTGCCCCACACGCGCTTTAAACAATTATTTTCAAATATACCAACACATGAAATTTGAAAATAAAAATTGCGGCCTTTGCGATCTTCCCGCACCACGTCGTGATCGACCATTTGATAACTATTTTCGATGAAAAAGGTTACGTCAAATACACATTCTTTAGAACCGCTATCGTACAAACCCATGCCGATAATACTTTCCAGAGACTCTACCCGCAACATAGACAATAACACTTTATTGCCTTGGGAAAGCCGCGCACGCTGCATCATTAATTCTGCTTGTATTGCAACAGGCGCGTTCAAGGGTATGGGCGGCGACATGTCATAGCACCAGATAGCTTCACTGCTATTGGCAATAAATGCTTTGTAACTTGCGGTACTCTCTTGCAGCTCACGCTGCTGCTTTAGCAACACTTGCAGCGTTTCTTTTTCACGCGACATATCTTGCAATTGAATCAGTACATATTCGGTTAGGCCGGTACTATTTTGGATTGGTAAAAAACTTGCGCGAAAATAAATAACTTTTTTATGTTTTGAATTTCGTTTTTGCATATGCTGCAAATGGTAACCAACATCAAAGCTGTGCACTTCACTTCTATTATATACACGATGCATTAATTCCATTATTTCAGGAATAGCCAATAAATTTTCATCCTGCAAAATATTATAATGGCCAACACCCGCCGCAACATGCCCCGCTTTAAGCGAAAACAAATTGGCAAAAGCTCGATTCGCTTGTAACAAAATGCCCCTGGCATCGGTCATTATGCTGGCAATATTGCTATCGGAAAATAATTTTCCTAACAAATTAATATTCGGTTCCACATTCGCATTGATTACATCCGCTGCGACTATAACTTCGACTATACCTGCAAATATGCGCTCTAGCTTGCTGTCACTAGTCGGCACTAAACGGCCAACAAAGCGAACTTTATTCGCCAGCGATAATATTTGTATTTCACATGCGCGAACCCATTCATCAACATCGTTGCTATCAGAATTAAAGGTATGTAAAAGTTTATTTTTATCCGTAGTTGATAATTGATCCAGCAGCAGGGAAAAATTTTTGATGGGCTGAGCGGAAACAGGAAAGAGTTGTGCACATTGCGTTGAAAACGTGATGTCACCCGTACCAACATTCAAACGCCATGACATAGCATCAGTCGCTAAAAGTGCGCGCTCCAGCTGAAGAGCAGCTAGCTCTTGCGAATGATCAAAATACGGATTTGGATGCAACATGGCTTAAATTCAGGCTCAAAAAACAACTACTTTGTCACTGAGTTTAGCCAAGTTTTCTAAATTAGCAGGAAGAGTTAGTAGTTATTATTCCTTCATATCCATCATCCAGGGGAAGAAACGGCTTCCAGCGGCCAAATAATCCCACGATAAAATACATCAGTTACAAAGCTGTCATCAAAATCAATAATGCGGAGGGCGATCATTAAACTCTCCATCACCGGCATTCTGCTCCTGAGCAAATAAAGACTCATCCAAACGTTTCGCCAATAATCGCACTTGTTGCTGTAACTGAATAATATCGGCGTCTTGCTTGGTTATCACCTGATCCAGATGAATAAGGGTGTCCTCCTGATAAGCGACGCGAGTTTGCAAATCAATCAATTTGTCATTCATATCATCTGTATTAATCATTTGCGTTAATTCTCTAAAAGTTTGTAAGTAGCATCAATTATTCGGCTAGCGCGTTCATCAATGAGCAGGCTTTGCCCCATCCGATTCGTGACATATCCGAACCCTAGTTGATAATCAGGATCGGCAAAACCCACACAGCCGCCGGCGCCTGGATGCCCAAATGCACGCATGCCCCGTCCATAGCGACAGTCCTGACGGTTATGTTGCGACAACATAAACCCCAGACTAAACCTTAAGGGCAAACCTAACACTTGATCATGCGCAAAACTTTGCTCTTGCCAACACAAGGGCAAACTTGCTGCTGCTAATAATTCATAATCGCTGGCAAGCTTACCGTAAACCCTTGCTAATGCAGCAGCGTTGGCGTGGGCATTGGCCGCAGGAATTTGTGCCTTGCGCCACTCCAGGCTATTGGCGGCGGTCATTAAACTCAAGGGATTCGCAAACGCCTTGTGAGTGACGCCACGCGGATTTTCTTTCATTAATTTCCCCAGTGCAAAATGATCTGCACCATCGCTCTGCGCCGCAGCACTCTGGTTAACAGTGCCCGGGTTAGTAGTTGCTATCGAACGCTGAAGTGGGCCGCTATCGGCAATATGGGAAAGAAGCTCATCGGGCACACCAAAATAACAACTTAACCCCAAGGGTGTTGCTATTTCACGCTGAAAATAATCGTCGAAACTCGCACTGCCACTCACACGTTTTATTAACTCGCCCAACAAAAAACCAAAGATAAAGGGCGAATACCCCTGTGCGGTATTGGGCACCCACCAAGGTGCATCTACTGCTATAGCCTGAGTCATAAGGTCCCAATTAAAAATATCCTCATGCCGCATTTGTCGATGAAACGCCGACAGCCCACTGCGATGGCACAAGACATGGCGGATAGTAATTTCAGCTTTACTTGCCATTGCATCAGCAAATTGCTCACTCCCTACCTCTTTACCAGCGAACTCTCTACCAGAAAACTCCGGCCAATAATGGGCAACCGGTTTATCCAAATCCAGACGGCCCTCCGCCACCAGTCGCAGCACGCAAAGCGCTACTAGTCCTTTGCCCGCTGAATATATATTGACGCAGGTCTGCTCAGACCAAGGCTGATTGGCCAGCTGCGCCAAACGATTATTGTAGTAACCGCCCCAGGCATTAACGACTAACTCACCGCGATGAAACAGTGCAAGGCCTGCGCCCTGCTCACCGGAACTGGCAAAGTTTTCTGCAAAAACCTCTACCACCGGAGCCCATCGCTCACTCCACAAACCTTTGATCATGTTTAAACTCCACTATTACTGATTGCATGTTAACAGCACCGCCTGACAACACCGCAATAGCCAGTTGGCTAACAACCGCCGAAATTCATTTATAATCATGCCTGCTTATATCCTCCTGGAGAACCTGCCTTGAGCAACAACATGAACAACAAACCTAACAGTCGCCTCGTTTACTCCACCGAAACAGGCCGAATTAAAGAACAAAAAACACCAGAAAATGTAGCGCCAAAAGGCGATGGGATAGTGCGAATTCGCCGTGAAACTGCGGGCCGTAATGGCAAAGGAGTGACTACCATCAGCGGGCTGATGCTGGACGATATGGAATTAAAAAATATGGCGAAGCATTTAAAACAATTTTGCGGTACGGGGGGATCACTGAAAGACGGTGTTATTGAAATCCAGGGGGACCAGCGCGACAAAATAAAAGTCGAATTGGAAAAGCTCGGTCACCTTGTTAAATTGGCAGGCGGTTAACACAATGGAAAATGCACTTACCGACCCCACTATTTTGCTCGAACTGGCCAACACCAAAATGCCCTTTGGTAAATATCAGGGGCGATTGTTGATCGACTTACCTGAACCTTATTTAGTTTGGTTTTACGGCAAAGGGTTTCCCAAAGGCAAACTCGGTGAACAACTGCAATTTCTTTATGAAATAAAACTCAATGGGCTCGAAGATCTTTTAAAGCCTTTGAAAAATCATCCTCATTATTAATCATAAACGTTCTTTCAGCTGGCCTGCTTCTTGCAAAATCCCTGTCACAAAACCCGAATGACATTTTTCTGACAGAGAGGCCTTCCACATGGATTCGCAAACTTTCATCCAATTAACGGATACTTCACTTAAAATTGGCTTGGGTGCCGTCATTGCCGCACTGGTTGCCTGGCTAATACTCTGGCGCAGTGCGCATTTACACAGCAACTCGCCGCGTGAAAACCGTCGGTTGCTAATATTGGAAAATGTTTCAGCACAAGTGGGCGCAGTCACGCATATATTCGCCAAATATTCGTCACTTGTTGTCGAGTCCATCCAATTCGGCGACCGCTGGCCGTCGGCACGTCGTCAAGAATTAGACGCAGTCAACACAGAGCTGGTCAACGAGTTTCGTAAACTCGCCGATGCTGAAGCAAAATTATTGATGTTAGGCGAAAAAAACCTGGAGCGCAGCTTACGTTTATACGGTGCAAAAATTGCGGTTTACCGTAAGCAAGTTTATATGTGCCGTAAAGATATCAGTCACGAAGAAATTAATGCTTTGAAATTGGGAGTAACCCAAGTGCGCGAACAATTCTACGATATGCTGAGCCGCAAATATGATGTGCTACTAACGAACGCTTAAATTATTCCCCCCTTTCATACGAATTTATGACACCCACTTCTGTGGGTGTTTTGCTTATTGCTTTCTCCAAAAGCCCAGCTTGCACTACCCCATTCTTCCTCTAAGCTTAAACTGGCCCAGCAGACAATTCACGCATCTACCCCGCAGACTTAGCTTAAAAAACGGCGCGGTATTAAATTTCTATAAAGTCCTGAACGAATTATTATGAAAACGTTGCAAATTCGTCTTAAAGCAACAGTTGATATAGAAACACAACTGACGCCTTTGGCAGCACTAGAACCCGACTTAATCCTGGTTTTTGGCGGACTGTCATTTTTTGAATCGCCGAATTTAGCTGACAAGCTAACTGCATTAGCCCCCAGGGCAGCACTGGTGGGGTGCTCTACTGCGGGCGAAATAGCCGTTGACAGGGTTTACGACAACAGCTGTGTAGTAACGGCTATCAACTTTAACAAGGCTCGCGCGCAAGCCGTTACGACCATTATCAACGGAATGACCGACTCTTTCGGTGCCGGAGAACGACTCGGCAAAGCTTTACCTGGCGCTGACCTCAAAGGTGTATTTATTTTGGGTACCGGTGTAGCTATCAATGGCAGCGCATTGGTTGAAGGGCTACAAACAAACATCCCTAAAGGTGTTGCTATTTCCGGTGGACTGGCAGCAGATGCCGGAGCTTTCCAGCAAACCTGGACCATTGGCCCGCAAGGTACAAGCGACAAACATATAGTGGCCGTGGGTTTGTACGGTGAACATATTCAACTCAGCCACGGCACCTTTGCCGGCTGGGAACCCTTTGGGCCCGCACGTAAAGTCACTCGTTGCGAGCAAAATGTTCTCTACGAATTGGATGGTCAGCGCGCGCTTGATGTTTACAAGCGTTATCTCGGCGACTATGCAAAAGATCTACCTGGCTCCGGCCTACTTTTCCCGTTTGAAATGCTCGGCAGCGAACGCGAAAAAAGCGGCATTTTTCGCACCATTCTCGGCATCGATGAAACTGCTGGCTCGCTTACCCTGGCCGGTGATATTGACCCCAATGGCTATTTAAAACTCATGCATTCAAGCACCGACAAACTGATTGAAGGAGCTGAAACTGCGGCGAAAACGGCGTTAGGAAAACACCCGACCCATAAGGATTCTGCACTCGCGATTTTAGTCAGTTGTATTGGCCGCAAACTCGTCATGGGTGATCGTGTCGATGATGAAGTGGAAGCAGTTGCCAACATTCTCGGTGCAAATACTTGTGTAACAGGCTATTACTCAAACGGTGAAATAGGCGGCACGGAATTTCATGGGGAGTGCCGCTTACACAATCAAACAATGACCATTACCTGGATCAGCGAAGCCTAATATGCAGCGCACGTTTGCGCGACAATTACGTCGTATATGCAGCATTGAATCGAAGGAAGAATTGTCACAGCAACTCTCCGCACTCAATGCATTAGCTTTACCTCCCGAATTAAAAAACTTCGTTGTGGGACTGGAAGAATTGTTTGCGCGCGTGCAAGGAACCTATGAGGAAAATGAGCGCGATTTAAATTTACGCTCGCGCAGCCTCGAAGAAAGTTCAAGCGAACTTTCCGCCATCAATGACTTAATGCGTGCGGATATTGCCAGCCGCAACCGGGTTTTAAACTCAGTGCGCGAAGCCGCAGGAAAACTGCTTGAGCCTAGTACAACAACCATCTCCTTACCGGCAGAAGCCGATCTTGAAGGTCTGTCCGCACTGCTACCGGATCTGGTAGCGCAGCAAGAAAAACGCCGGCTGGAACTTTTTCATCAGCGTTTTGCCATGGATCAACACGCCATAGTAAGCATCACTGATACCAGCGGCTCAATATTATATGTGAATGATAAATTTTGTGCGATCAGCGGTTATTCACGGGCAGAACTCATTGGGCAAACCCATAAGATCATTAACTCACAACAGCATTCAGTAAAATTTTTTGCTGCACTATGGAAAACCATTAGCGCAGGTCAGGTGTGGCACGGTGAAATATGTAACAGAGCGCAGGATGGTAAACATTATTGGGAAGAAAGCACCATAGTACCTTTTCTCAACGAAGCGGGCATGCCCTATCAATATATTAGTATCCGCACCGATATCACTGAACGTAAACACATGGCCGAAAAAATAATGGCCAGTGAAAAACAATACCGCGCGTTAATAGAAAACGTGCACGAAGTTATTTTTCAAATTGATGAACTGGGCCGATGGTGCTTTCTCAATCCAGCATGGGGGAAAATTACCGGCTTTGACCCGGAAAAAACCCTTGGCAAAGATTTTTTAGATTCACTGCACCACGACGATATAAATCAAGCGATGACTCTGTTTGAAAATTTACGCAATGACACTATAGCCCACGATAAGCATGAATTTCGTTTTCACAATATGCGCGGCGGCTATAGCTGGCTGGAAATGACCATCCAACGCGAATTTGATCTAATGACGAATTGGCTAACTTTTACCGGCACACTCAATGACGTTACCGAGCGCAAGCGAATAGCACAATTACAAACAGAATTTGTTTCTGTTGTCAGCCATGAATTACGAACACCGATTACGTCGATTCGCGGCGCGCTCGCATTACTTGATGCAGGCATGGTCGGCCCGGTACCAGCTTCACAATTAAAACTCGTGCAAATTGCTCACCGAAATAGCCAGCGCTTAGTCACCCTGGTAAATGATATTCTGGATATGGAAAAACTCATGGCCGGAAAAACCGACATGAAAATTGAACCCGTTAATCTTGCTCTATTAATAGAATCAGCAGTAGAAGCCAACGCTGCCTATGCGCAAGCTATGCAGGTTAAATTGATATTTAGTCCACCGCCTTTCGCAACCATGGTCATGGCCGATGCCAATCGACTCATGCAAGTGATGGCGAATTTACTATCCAATGCGGCAAAGTTTTCGCCGAAAGAATCGCCAGTTGAAATCACCATTACCACTACAAAAAATCACAGTAGAGTCAGCGTAAAAGATTATGGTTCGGGAATCCCTGCAGAGTTTCATCACCGAATTTTCACTGCGTTCGCTCAAGTCGACACATCAGATACCCGTCAGCAAGGTGGTACTGGTTTAGGTTTAAAAATCAGTAAAAACCTCATCGAAAATATGGGGGGTGAAATAGGCTTTGAAAGTGAGTCTGATAAAGGCACGTGTTTTTGGCTGGAACTACCAAAAACACGTGAGATAAACAATTTTTCACGAAAGACAGAAGAACTTTAATTTTTTAATGCTATTTACCGACTGTTAATTCTGGGACAATAGCCGCCTATTTTTCTCCTTGCAGCATCCGCATTATGAACACCACCGCCATTAATCTGTTTGATCATCCTCGCTACTGGGCTGAATGCTATGGGCCAGCGCCCTTTTTGCCCATGAGTCGCGAGGAAATGGATAAGCTCGGCTGGGATAGCTGCGACATTATTATCGTTTGCGGCGATGCCTATGTTGATCACCCAAGCTTTGGCATGGCGGTCATAGGGCGCTTTTTAGAGTCCCAGGGATTTCGTGTCGGTATCATAGCCCAACCCGATTGGCGCAGCGCCGAACCCTTCAAAGCACTCGGCAAACCCAATCTGTTTTTTGGCGTAAGTGCGGGCAACATGGACTCCATGATTAACCGCTACACCGCAGACTTACGCATGCGTTCGGACGATGCCTACACACCCGGCGGCATGGGCGGCAAACGACCAGACCGTTGCGTTACTGTCTATAGCCAACGCTGCAAAGAAGCTTACAAAGATGTGCCTATAGTGTTGGGCGGCATTGAAGCTAGCTTGCGCCGCATCGCTCAATACGATTACTGGAGTAACGAAGTACGTCGCTCCGTATTGATTGATGCAACGGCTGACATTCTCCTTTATGGCAACGCCGAACGGGCGATCGCAGACATAGCTCACCTACTCGCAGCCGGTCGCTCTATCAAAGATATAGACAATCTTCGCGGCACCGTAGTAATAAAAAAAGCCACACCTGCAGGCTGGACGGAAATTGACTCCAGCCGCATCGACTGGCCGGGTAATATCGATAAATTACCCAATCCCTATGAATACCAACACGATACAAAATCAATTGTCGATGTTGCCCAGACCGATATTAATAATTCGCAAGTGGGTATGCGCCAACTTGATCCAGACAAAATGGCCGCGCAAATTGCTGCACTAAATCCGGATCAGGCAAGCGAACTGAATACTGTTGGCTGCCCGGCACAAGGCGCAGCGTCTGCAAAAGTGGTTGATCCCAACGAACCACAACCAATCCGGATTATTCCTATGCCGCTGCAAAATCGCAGCGATTTGGTGGATGACGATAAGGTTTATGTCCGCCTGCCAAGTTTTGACAAAGTCCGCAACGACGCCACACTTTACGCTCACGCTTCGCGCGTATTGCATCAGGAAGCCAACCCCTATAACGCACGTCCGCTGGTACAAAAGCACGGCAACCGCGAAATTTGGGTAAACCCTCCTCCCATTCCGCTGGAAACAAACGAGTTGGATGGCGTATTTGATTTGCCCTATCAACGGGTGCCACACCCGAGTTATGGCAACGCTAAAATCCCCGCTTATGACATGATTAAAACCTCCGTCAATATTATGCGCGGTTGTTTTGGCGGCTGTACTTTTTGCTCTATCACTGAACACGAAGGCCGCATTATTCAGAGCCGTTCACAAGAATCCGTATTGCGCGAAATTGAAAATATCCGCGATAAAGTTCCGGGCTTTACCGGACATATTTCCGATTTAGGCGGCCCTACCGCCAATATGTATCACCTGACGTGCAAAGATATGCCGACGCTCTCTAAATGTCGTCGTCTCTCGTGTGTGTATCCCACAATTTGTAAAAATTTAATTACTGATCACAAACATACCACTGCACTTTATCGCGCCGCACGAAAACTGAAAGGTATTAATCGCATTTCTATCGCCTCGGGTTTACGTTATGACTTAGCGGTGCGCGATCCGGAATATGTAAAAGAATTGGTACAGCATCACGTCGGCGGTTATTTAAAAATTGCGCCGGAACATACCGAAGAAAGCCCGCTGTCGATGATGATGAAACCGAAGATGGGCGCTTATTATGAATTCAAAAAAATGTTTGACCAATTTTCAAGAGAAGTTGGCAAAAAGCAATATTTAATTCCTTACTTTATTGCTGCGCATCCGGGCACTAAAGATGAAGACATGCTCAACATGGCGCTGTGGTTAAAGAAAAATGATTTTGAAGTAGACCAGGTGCAAACTTTTTATCCATCACCTATGTCACTCGCTACTGCGATGTATTATTCCGAGCGCAACCCGCTTAAAAAACTTAGCTACAAAAGCGAAAAAATTACGATTCCACGTGGACTGGATCAGCGCCGATTACACAAAGCCCTATTGCGCTACCATGACCCGGCAGGCTGGGATGTTATTCGCGATGCATTAATAAAAATGCGCAAAGGCCACTTGATCGGCTCGACTGCATCAGCATTAATTCCAGCAACCAACCCCGTGATTAGCGCGCGCAATCCAACCCCAAATACGCGTAGCAATATGAGCAGTAAAACTGGCGCTCACAAACCAGCCGCGCAAAAAAATGCAGCGCCAAAAGCCAAAGCCTTTGGCGATAAATTTGAAAGCGCGAAGAAGTTTAACGCTCAAACAGCAACAAAACGCAATGTTGGAATGAAAGCGGAAAACACCCAACCCACAACACCGAAAAATAAAAAGCCGCGTAGTTAACATTCACGCTTTACGTCACTTACCTTTTCACTGCAAAGTGCTGAATTACTCGCCACCCCAAAGCTGGGGCGGCGGGTACATATTTTAAACCCCTCTGCATTATCCGCACAAAGTATAAATCTAAAAATAGTAACAAGACATTCACTCAATTTTACCTAAAGCAAAAAATCAGTTGTCATTTTCGATGGAGATACACCTTTGCGCTGCGCCGCAGCGTCACCCTGTGCAAGCTCTCTTGCGGAGCTGCTTTAATTATCTCCATTACTTATCGACTACCACTAAAAGGAAACTCTATGAATATGCCTTTACAATATCGCAGGTCGCAGCGTGCTATCAGACTTATTAGCGGTTATTTGCTGTTAATGTCTTGCCACTTTGCCAGCGCATCGCCGGAGGAGCACGGCTCACCCAAATCATGCAAAGGAATTATTGCACCACAAACAATTGTGGGTATGCAGATTAATATGCACATAGAAAATACGGTCACGACTTACACCACGGGTGTACCCACGGAAGGTGTTACCGTTAAACATTACAAAAAAGAGGGTGCCTGGACTGCAGAAGGTACAGGAGGGCTAAATCAGCAAAACTATTTTGGTACTTATAAATACCAACGCACAGGTACCAATACTGCAATAGAAAAAGGTATTGATACTTCCTTACACAACACGCCGTACATCACTAAATATACATTTGAAACAGCTGACCGAGGCAAATGGGAGGAAGATTGGGGCAACGGCCAAATAATCTTTAGCGGTAGCTTTACCATGATCCCCGGCAATCTTGCCAATGAACACCACACAGCGCCAGCCACCATCACAGGGCTAAATATCGCCCTTGTTATTAAGGATGCCAGCTCTGCACAGTTACCCGATGATGTTTATCCGAAACGGGGCCTGGCCTTACAAACCTACGCACAAGATGGCACTTTTACTATTAAGGGCTTTGGCCCTAAAACACTCAACTCAACAGGCACTTATACCTATAAAAAAGTATCTGCAAATACTGCGGTCGAAGAAGCCATTCAAGTTACCGATCTTTTTACATTACCTTATACAATGGTATATACCTTTGATACACCGTCTTCAGGTACATGGTTTCAAAATTTGGGAAACGGTTTTATAAAATTTCGTGGGACCTTCGAAACCTTTCCTAATTAATTTCTAACCATACATTACCCAGTCAATGATCAGTAATTGCCATAGAGCACTTACTGGTCATCAAGGACAAATTAAATTCAAAGCCAACATAGCTGCATATTATGTCAACAACAATAATCGAATTTTTAAAAGCATGGTTTATTTTTTCTTTTAGCTTAGGCTGCTGGACCTGCCTGAATTTAACAGTAAACAGGAGCGGTGATAGGCGTGTTAAATATACCATTCTCATTTTTATTATTTTATTATCAATGGCACCACTCAATGCCTATATCACGCTGACTAATGGCAAGGCTATACACGGACTGTTGATTTTAACTCAACAAGTCACGTGGACCCTGGGCCCATTAATGGTCCTGCTTATTAAGCATATTCTACTGCAGAATACTCGGCCCTATTTACTCGTGCTTCATGCCGTACCTTTTTCATTAGGTATGGCCTATGGGGTACTGGAAATAGGCTGGATACATTTTCCCATTTTCTTCGCAGCACTTTTTACACAAGTTTTCAGCTATTTGGCTTACGCGATTTATTTATTGCAAAAGCACCGCATTCGATTTTTAAATCTAACGACTAATCATAAAAATACCACTTATTATTGGCTAATGTATTTGGTTGCCAGCTTGATGCTCATAATGATGATTGATTTTTATATTTACACGAACATCTATCTTGGCAATTTTCATTCGTATTTATTTACTGCTGTTATCGCAAGCGCAATTGCAATTTATGTTAATACCATAGCGCTTTTTTCAGTGTACCAACCTACTGTGTTTTTTCATGAAACGAAAAAAGATAAGATTACGCAATCAGGATCAGAAGAAATAATAAAACCCAAACCTGGCTTGCGCAGTATTGAGCTATCGCCAGAAGCAGCTCAGCAACTGGATGAACAATTACAGCAGCTAATAGAAACTCATAAACCTCACTTGGATGACTCCATTTCACTTCCAAAATTGGCTGCATTACTTGGTGTTACCAGCCACCAACTGTCAGAACTATTAAATATTCATAAATCAATCAGCTTTTATGATTTCCTTAATGACTTACGTTACGAAGAATCCATTCATTTTTTAACAAAAAGTAACACCGAACTCACCATTGCCGACATCGCCTATCAATCAGGATTTAATAATCGCAATAGTTTTTATAAAGTATTTAAGGATAAAACCGGGTTGACGCCAAGCCAATATAAAAAATCTATAAGCTCAAACTAAAATTTTATTGTTGTAAAAATAAAATTTTAGTTAAAAAAAACCGCTGGCGAATGGCAGCGGTTTTTTTTATTTTTTCAATTAGCTTTTCATTATTTTATAGCTATGGATTTCCGTAACTCATCAACCGTTCATATCTACGCTCAATTAATTTATCCAGCGGTTCTTTACTGAGTTTATCCACCTGCGCGATTAAACGCTCGCGCAATTTTCTCGCCATGGCATCAATATCGCGATGCGCACCGCCGAGTGGCTCGGGGATGGTTTCATCTACAATACCTAAATCTTGCAAAATTTTAGAGGTCACGCCCATTGCCTGTGCGGCTTCGGGAGCCTTGGCAACTGTCTTCCAAATAATGTTGGCGCAACCTTCAGGAGAAATTACAAAATAAGTAGAGTATTGCAACATGTTGAGCTGGTCACCCACACCAATTGCTAAAGCCCCCCCTGATGAACCTTCGCCAATAACGGTGCAAATGATGGGTGTACGCAAGCGTGACATAACAGCAAGATTTTGTGCGATGGATTCGGAAATCCCGCGCTCTTCCGAGTCGATGCCGGGATAAGCGCCGGGAGTATCAATCAACGTTAGGATAGGTAACTTAAAACGTTCGGCCATTTCCATTAAGCGCAAAGCTTTACGATAACCTTCGGGTTTTGGCATACCAAAATTACGCATAACTTTTTCATGCACGGTTCTGCCTTTCTCTTCAGCAACTATCATGACTGGTTTGCCATCAAGGCGTGCAACACCGGCAATAATTGCTTTGTCATCACCG
Organism: Pseudomonadota bacterium; assembly: GCA_040385335.1. GTDB lineage: Bacteria > Pseudomonadota > Gammaproteobacteria > Pseudomonadales > Cellvibrionaceae > Cellvibrio. Next base: position 109,001 of record JAZKHP010000011.1, on the reverse strand, counting down.
AAATGGCGGTCGCCGTGCAGCTCATCAAAATCGGTAAATACGCGGGAAATGTAATCAGAAGCATAAGGGCGCAAAGGATGACGGGCGATTTTCACAACATCCCATGCGGTCAGTTTTGCATAGATAGTTTCAGTAAGCTTGGTACTTTTCTCACGCAACTTGGCAATTTCATCGGCGATATTAATATCGCTGGAATTACCAATGAATTGTAATTCTTCAATTTTGCCTTCTAGATCGGCAATTGGCTGTTCAAAATCCAGATAATTCAGATTCATAGCAGTTAGTGGCTCTTTTTTTGGGTAGGGAACTACCGTAATTGATTTATTAATAATGAGTTTAGATATTTTTATCAGCGCGCTTAACAGTAAAAAACTGTAGCCGACGACACGAATGGGGCCTCACATTACGCGAAAAGACACATTTAGTCGATCTTTTCACGCGACTTGATGCTATTTTCGTTGCGGCATGAGAATGAAACTTAACGAGTACGGATAGCCAAATGACAACGCAAAAATAGATTGCAGACGCTGTTTAGGAGCATGTCGCGAAACTCATCCATTTAATATAGAGAATCACAACATTTCTATAAATCACACTCAAGCGGAAGCTTGGAGCAAAACACCCTTCAAGCTTAAACTGCGGAGTGAAAGATATTTGAAAACGAAAAACTCAATAAAGCTAAATGGAAAAAGATGAACCACAACCACAGGTACTGGATGCATTGGGATTTTGTATTACAAATTTTGAGCCTTGTAATCCTTCCTCATAATCCACTTTTGCACCTACGAGATAAGGGTAACTCATTGAGTCCACCAACACTTTAACACCGTCTTTTTCGACGATAGAGTCATCTTCGGTAACGGCTTCATCAAACGTGAAGCCATATTGAAAGCCTGAGCAGCCGCCACCGGTGACATACACACGCAGCTTAAGATCTCTATTTCCTTCTTCCTCAATCAAACTTCTGACTTTCGCAACCGCACTATCGCTAACATATACCGCTTGTGGAATAAAAATTTCGGCAGTACTGGACATAAATATCTCCGGGATTCTCAACAACGAAGTTGATTATCCCTTTACCCTAGTAATTCAGTCAACTATTGTGAAATATTCATTTTAGCTTCGGGTTGAAGGTCCACTTTCGGCTCTATTTTAACGATTGGTCTAACGTCCCCCTTAACGATGACTTTTGCCTCCTCCTTCGCGTCTGCAGATGCATCTATATCTCCGCCCATCCCCGTACAGACTAGCTGCCCAACTAAATGCGACCCCTTCACCATTTCAATAAGATGGTAATGAATGGAACCTTCTACCACCGCCTTGGCTGCTAGCTCAATATGCTTACTAGAATAAATCGAGCCGTGTACTTTGCCATTGATAACGATGTTAGGTGCATGGATTTCACCTTCCACAACACTAGTTTCGGCAACAATCAATTTTGCCGACTTCCCTTCTTCCGAATAAATATTTCCTTTGAGCGAACCCTCCAAATATAAATCGCCGCTAAAATACAGGTCGCCAACAATTCGCGTGGCTGAAGACAACAGTGATTGATGATTGGCAAACATTTGTTTTGCTTTGGAATTAAACATCGAACTAACCTCGGTAAGGTTTTAAAAGTACTCATTTAAAGTACTAAGACAAAGGAATTGGCCATTCCAGTTGGGTTTCAATAACGGTTCTCTCACCCGTTTTCACAACCAGCTCAACCGTTTTAGGTATGAAATCAAGAGGTAATTGTAATTCACCTTCCAAAACCTGGAAGTATTTTAAATTTAACGGAATGCTGGACGAAGTCGCCTGGGTGGAAATTTGATAGAGCGATAGTTCAGCAGGCTTTCCAGCTTGCTCACCCATCACTTTGAATTCCAAATTACCGACGAAATCTGCTTCTTGCGTTGATAATTTTTGCACCACTAACTTAAAGTTAAAATGTCCTTTTTCTGGTAAGGGAAATGCCGTAAATAAACCAAAACTCACCCCCAACGGATTCAGTTTAGCACCAGATGCCAAAAGCTCCTTATAAACACGTAAAAAACGCTCGGATGCGGCCATTTGTGCTTTTTGCGTCATAACCAACTGCCGCATATCTTCAATAGTTTGGCGGTCCACTTCAGCGTTAGTGTGCAATCCCGCCAATTCCTGAGCCATTTTCTGCTGCGCTTCAGATTTGTTATCTTCTACTTTTAGTTGTAACCGCTGCGCGTAAAAAAATCCGGCAAAAAAACAGGTCGCAAAAGCTATCAGGAACATCAGGAAACGTAAATAACGTACCGAGGGTCGATAGGGAATAATTCGCATTGGGTGATTAATGCTGCCTTTTACCGCCACGTTTATCTGCCTTATTAGTAACGAGAGCAACGTCCAAAGAAATTACTCTCTAACTTTCTATCACTTGAGAATGAAGCTAGGGCAATATCGCTATTACATCCAACCCCGCTTTTTCATCAAAACCAAACATAATGTTCATATTTTGCACTGCCTGACCAGACGCTCCCTTGGTGAGGTTGTCGATGACTGACAAGACCACCACTGTAGCGCGATTCTGTGGGCGCAATATGGCAATACGACACATATTTGAACCTTTTACCGAACGAGTTTGGGGTAAGTGCCCGGCTGGCAATACATCCACAAAGGGTTCATTCGCATAACGTTGCTCATAGAGAGCTTGTAAATCCGGCACCTTGTCTGAATCAAGAAGCGTTGCATAGAGTGTGGCATGAATGCCACGAATAATCGGCAACAGATGTGGCACAAAGGTGAGAGAAACCGGTGCAGCGCCCGCAGGTTGTACGTCGGTTAAACCCTGCTCAATTTCTGGCAAATGCCGATGGCCAGCGGCCCCATATGCCTTAAAGCTATCGCTTACTTCGGACAATAGATTATCGATCTTACCCTGGCGTCCCGCGCCGCTGGCGCCGCTGGCGGCGTTGGCAATTAACTGGGAAGCATTAACCAAATTATTTTCAATTAAGGGTAAAAAACCCAATTGGGTTGCCGTGGGATAACAACCGGGGCAAGCAATAAGTTTTGCGGTGCGTATAGCGTTGCGATTGACTTCTGGCAAACCATACACAGCCTGAGCGACAAGTTCTGGCGCCCCGTGAGCCTGGCTGTACCATTTTTCCCACAGGGCAACATCGCGAATTCTAAAGTCTGCAGATAGATCAATAATGCGCGCGTTGGTTTGCATAAGAGCAGGCATAAGATTTTGTGCCACGCCATGTGGTGTTGCAAAGAACACGACATCCAGTTCGCCCAGCACCGCCACATCCGGCTCAGTAAAAGCCAAATCGATATGACCGCGCAAGCTGGGATACATATCCGCAACTTTAACGCCGGCTTCTGCGCGCGAGGTAATGACGGTCACCTCAACCTGTGGATGCTTCGCTAGCAAACGTAATAACTCAACACCGGTATAACCCGTGCCACCAACAATACCTGCCTTAATCACATGCAACCCCTTTATTTGCTTAATCAATAACTTCTAGGCTATGTTGCTCATCATATTGCTTAGTCCTAGCCATTCCGTTCGCCATAATAAGAGCCTTACAGCTAAACCGAAAGTAAAAAGGTAAAAAACCAAAAGTAAAAATATGAGATCCAATCCTACTGACCACAAACCGTCACCCAAAAAAACTCGCTGGCAAGCACAAAGTGAGCGTTGGCGCGATCAGCTTTCCGAGCTTGATGCGCTGCCGCAACTCACTATTTTGGGACTGCTAACCGGCATAATCGCGGGAGTAGTCATTCTGCTATTTCGCTTATTAGTGGAAATCCCCTTGCATTATATTTTGCCAATTCACAGCGAAAACTTTGAAGCACTGAGCAACGCGTGGCACTTTGGCTTACCGGTACTGGGTGCCGTCATATTGGGTGGGATATTACAATTTATGGATAAACAGCATCACGCAGCTGGAGTGAGCCACGTATTGGACCGCCTGCACAACCACCAAACACGCATGCCTCTTGGCAATGTTGTCACTCAACTTTTAGGCGGAGCGCTTTGTCTTATCAGTGGCCAGTCTGTGGGTCGCGAAGGCCCGGCAGTTCACCTGGGTGCTGGCAGCGGTAGTTTGCTGGGGCAATGGCTCCAGCTGCCCAACAATAGCTTACGGCCACTTGCCGGGTGTGGAGTTGCTGCCGCTATAGCGGCATGCTTCAACACGCCTATGGCCGGCGTTATTTTTGCCATGGAAGTCGTGGTGATGGAATATAGTATTGCTGGTTTTATCCCCGTAATCCTTGCTGCCGTCGCTGGTGCCACCATTAATCAACTCATGTTTGGAGCAACAACCGCATTTAATCTCCCGCAGAGCACTATGGGCAGTCTCCTCGAACTACCCTTAATGGCAATCGCCGGCTTAATTGTTGCGGTTTTTGCTGCGCTATTTATTCGCTTGCAAGGCTTTTGTTGTAAACATTCACTCCATCGCCCCATAGCGTTGCGCTTTGCCATGGCCGGTTTGTTAACTGGCTGCGGGGCTTTGATCGCACCACAAATTATGGGGGTGGGTACCGACACCATTGATAGTGTGCTCCTGGGCAATATGGGGTTTTCATTATTACTCAGCATCCTCGCCATAAAACTGTTGGTCACCGCAGTGAGCCTGGGAGTTGGTATGCCCGGCGGCGTTATTGGCCCATTATTGTTTATGGGCGCTTGCATAGGCGGCATGGTGGGCATTATCGCCAATCAACTTATGCCTGAGTCCGCCAGTGCAATAGGGTTTTATGTCATTTTAGGGATGGGTGCGATGATGGGTGCGGCACTTAACGCGCCCCTGGCCGCGATGATGGCAATCCTTGAGCTCACTTATAATCCCAATATCATTTTCCCAAGCATGTTAGTTGTCGTGGTGGCCTGCCTGACGACACGCTGGGCATTTGGCTGCGAAGGATTATTTCAAACACTCTTACAGGTTCAGGGGAAAAAGAATAGCTTTAGCACCATTGAACATTTACTCAGCCGCACGGGTGCACGCGGCTTACTCGATACGCATATTCAAACTTCAGGGACGGAGATCTCCATTGCGCAGGCGCACCAGCTCCTGGCTCATCATCCACATTGGATTGTATTAGAAACTAGTCACCGCTTACTCAACCCCAGTGACCTCGCACATTTTCTTATCGAAGCCAGCACAACACCTGATAAACTGCTTAATCTTGAAGAAATACCCGCGCGCCGTTTGGATATGATCGAGCTGGAGGAACAAACCAATCTCTATCAAGCACTACTGAATATGAATAGCGCCCAGGTTGACGCTGCTTATATTTGTGATCCGCTAGGAAATGAGATAGGAATAATTACGCGCGAACAGATTGACAACTACTATAAGCTCTAATCGCCTGAAAAAAATAAGAGGTCTTATGCTCTGGGTAAAAGCGTTTCACATTATTTCCGTCATCACCTGGTTTGCTGCGTTATTTTATTTACCGCGCTTATTTGTTTATCACAGCATGAGTGAAGATCAAATTAGTCGTGATCGTTTTAAGGTAATGGAACGTAAGTTACTGCGTGGCATTGCCAATCCTTCAATGATTGCAGTATTTATTTTTGGTGGCTGGATGAGCTATGTAGGGTGGAGCTATTACTCCACCCAAACCTGGTATTGGTGCAAATTAATACTGGTAACATTAGTGACAATTTATCACCACGCTTGCATTGCCTATTTCAAACAACTGCGCGACGACAAATGCACCAAAAGCCATGTTTTTTTTCGCTGGTTTAATGAATTCCCGGTGTTGTTATTAGTGGGAATTGTTATTTTAGTCGTAGTAAAACCATTCTAATAATTCAAAGGAAATTTTGTGCTCTACGCAATCACTGACTCCAATCTAATGCCGGGTGAAAAACTTTTTACTGGCGTAGAAGCCGTACTAAAAAGTGGCTGCAAACTTATACAATATCGCGATAAATCGAGCGATGCTGAAAAGCGCTTACGAGACGCGACAACATTATTAGCGCTATGCGATCGCCACAGCGCAACATTAATTATTAACGATGATATGCAATTGGCCTATCAAATAAATGCCCAAGGCGTGCACTTGGGTCAGCGCGATGGCGATGTAAAAACCGCACGTAATTTGTTAGGTAAAGATGCCATTATAGGCGTCACCTGTCACGACTCATTGGAGCTGGCAGAAAAAGCCATTGCCGAGGGCGCAAATTATATTGCCTTTGGCCGTTTTTTTTCGTCCAGCACTAAGCCCAATGTAAGTTATGCTCCTTTAAGTTTATTAACCACAGCACGTAAGAATTTTCCCAACACTATGATTGCTGCTATTGGCGGAATTACTGTTGCAAATGGCAGTAGTGTGCTAATAGCGGGCGCGGATATGATTGCAGTTTGCCATGACTTATTTGCAGCAGAAAATATCGAAGCAAAAGCAACAGCTTTTTTTAATTTGTAACACAATATTATTCAGGATTTTATAATGACACGTTCAGAAGAATTATTTGCGCAAGCACAACAACATATTCCCGGCGGCGTTAACTCTCCCGTGCGCGCCTTCAAAGCCGTTGGCGGCACGCCCATATTTTTTGAAAAGGCACAAGGCGCTTATGCGTGGGATGCCGATGGCAAACGCTATATTGATTATGTACAGTCCTGGGGCCCGATGGTGCTCGGGCACGCACATCCGGAAGTTATTAACGCCGTTATCGAAACCGCAAAATTTGGTTTGAGCTTTGGCGCACCCACCGAACGCGAAACCACACTGGCCAATAAATTGTGCTCACTTATGCCGAACATGGATATGGTGCGATTTGTAAGCTCCGGCACTGAAGCTACCATGAGTGCAATTCGTTTAGCGCGTGCATTTACCAAACGCGATAACATTATTAAATTTGAAGGCTGTTATCACGGCCATTCAGATTCTTTGTTAATTAAAGCCGGTTCCGGTGCCTTAACCATGGGGGTGCCAAGTTCGCCTGGCGTGCCTGCAGTCCTGGCCGATCACACCATTACGCTGGATTACAATAACTCACAACAAGTGCGCGATTATTTTGCCGCGCATGGCGATAAAGTCGCATGCATTATTGTTGAGCCGGTGGTTGGCAATATGAATTGTGTTCCGCCTATTGCAGGGTTTTTAGAAACATTACGCGAGGTATGTGATCAACACGGGAGCTTATTAATTCTTGATGAGGTTATGACCGGTTTTCGTGTAAGCCATACCGGTGCGCAAGGTTATTACAACATTAAAGCGGACATTACCACGCTTGGCAAAGTGATCGGCGGCGGCATGCCTGTCGGTGCCTTCGGTGGGCGCCGTGATGTGATGCAAATGATCGCGCCCTCTGGCCCGGTTTACCAGGCAGGTACACTCTCGGGAAATCCTGTTGCCATGGCCGCAGGTTTAAAAACCCTCGAGCTCTTGGAACAAAAAGATTTTTATAAAAACATCAGCGCACGAACTACACAACTTGTTGAAGGTTTGCAAAAATTAGCCGATGAAGCCGGCATTCCGTTTACCACGAATCACGTTGGCAGCATGTTCGGTTTCTTTTTTACCAGCGAGCCTAAAGTCACCAACTTCAAACAAGTAATGGCTTGCGATATTCCCCGCTTCAATAAATTTTTTCACGGTATGTTAACGCGGGGAATTTATTTAGCACCCGCGTCCTACGAAGCGGGATTTATGTCTGCAGCACATACGGAAGAAGATATTCAAAATACTTTACAAGCTGCCAAGGAAGTTTTTGCAACCTTGACCGCGGTCTAATTGAACCGCAAAACAAGCAACGTACAACTTATCATCCGCTGCTTGTTTTGCAATTCAACACCACACCAAAAATTGCATTAGCTAAACTTTAACTGCCCTTACCTCACGCGTTTTTAGCATTAAACTCAAGTAACGCATCCGGCCTATCAGTAAACACAGCATCTACGCCCAAACCTTGTAGCCATACCCATTCATCCTCTCGATTCACGGTATACACCCAGTTTTGCAAACCGCGTCTGCGCGCATCATCCAGCAAAGCTGGAGTAATAAAACTCAAATGCGTATTAAATGAATAAGCCTGCAAGGCATCGCAACATTGCGCATAATCTAGCGGAACACCCTCAATTAACACACCACGACGTACCTGAGGCAGTGCGTGTAAACATTGATTAAGTTGTCGGTGATCAAAACTGGATACAAAATATTGCTCATAATTTTGCTGATGATCATGACAAAACCCGGCTAACATTTTCGTTAGCGTTGGGACACAATCCTGACCTTTAATTTCAATATTGAGTAACGCGCGACTACCCACTAGCGCCAAGACTTGCTGTAATGTTGGTAAGCGCTCACCATTTTCTAAATGCTGTTCACGCAAGTATGCCAATGGTAACTCAGTAATAATGCCCTGCCCTGAAACGAGTTTGCCAAGGCGACGATCGTGGGTTACGAAGAGCTCGCCTTCCACCTGATAAATATCAATCTCTACCGCATACACACCAAGGTCTAATGCGCGCGCAATTGCCGCTAAACTATTTTCAGGTAAAGGCTTGTCTTTAATTAAAGGGCCGCCCCTATGAGCAATGCATTTAAGTGATGGCATAACATTCTCGTCTTAATTATTAAAAATATTATTTAGTGCGTTAAGTAAGGCGGTCAATAATGTTCATAGGATGTGATCACTACAACACTGAGGCTATTGCGTTACTGACGTAATCCATTTTTTCTGCGGTTAAACCAGCCACGCTAATACGACTGGTATCCGTCATATAGATACTAAAATTATTTTTAAGTTGATGCACTTGCTCTACACTTAAGCCTAAAAACGAAAACATACCAAACTCATTTGCAATAAAACTGAAATCACGTTTAGTTTGCAATTGATTTAATTCTTGCACTAAATCTATGCGTAATTTTTTAATTCGTTGACGCATCATTGATAGCTCATCACTCCACACTTTGGTTAATTCGCTGCTGTGTAAAATAATATCAATTAATGCAGCGCCATGTGCGGGCGGCATTGAATATAAGGCACGGGTGACGCTCAATAGCTGAGAGTTTCCTGCGTTGGCTTGCGTCTCGCTGGCAAACACCAAACTCAAGCTCCCAGCACGCTCACGATACAAACCAAAATTTTTTGAAAAGGATGTGGCAACAATAACCTCTGGCAAACGACTCGCAAGCAAACGTAAACCATAGGTGTCTTCTTCCAAGCCTTCACCAAACCCCTGATAAGCCATATCGATAAACGGAATCAAACCATTGGCTTCACACACATCGGCCACTTGTTGCCATTGCTGTTGCGATAAATCGGCACCGCTTGGATTGTGGCAGCATGCATGTAGCAAAATTAAATCTCCGCGCGGAATTTGTTTAATCGTTTCAAGCATGGCTGCGAAATTAATACTGTGCGTTAGGTAATCATAGTAGGGGTACTCGCGCAGCTTTAAACCAGCACTAGACAACAAAGGCACATGATTAGCCCAGGTAGGAGTACTCACCCATAAGCTTGCTCCTGGTTTTGCGCGCTGAATTAATTCCGCCGCCACTCGCAACGCACCACAACCACCTGGAGTTTGAATGGTACGTACGCGATTATTTTCAACCTCGCGGCTATGCGAGCCATAAATTAATCCAGTGACAGCGTCATTAGCCCCGGCATAACCCGCTGGAGGGGTATAAGCCTTAGTCATTTCTTGCTTTATACGCAGCTTTTCAGCTTCTGCTACCGCCGCCATGATAGGGGTAACGCCAGCATCATTTTTATAGATACCCACACCCAAATCAACTTTGAGCGGATTAGTGTCTTTGGCATAGGCAATACTTAGCCCGAGGATAGGGTCTGCGGGCAACAAAGAAAGCGTTTCAAACATAACTTAAATCCCAATATTTTTGATAAAAAGGAATTATACACAGACGTCAATAATTTTTTGGCCACAACCTGGAATTCGCTTAACGAAACTTTCTATTAACCTAATCCTAACCTAGACTTATGCCTAAATACGTCTTAGCGAAGAGCAAATCCAATGCGGCAGCTATGCTGGATACCTTTTTTAATTTGTTTGTTGAGCAGCCATGTTGCCGAGGCTAACTTAACTGTAACCTTTTGCTCCGGGGACGCAAGTCGCGACACCTATACCAGTGAGCTTATTAAGCTTGCCCTTGAAAAAACTCGCGCTGCTCATGGTGAATATAAATTATTGATTGCGTCTAGCCTGCCGCATAAACGGCGCGTCGCCGTATTACAACAAAATACATTCGAAAATGCTTTTACTTCGTTTGGCTATGATGAGCAATGGGAAACCTCAGGCAACCTAACCTACGTTGACTTCCCTGTTGACTTAGGTATTTTAGGATGGCGAATTTGCTTTACCAATAAAAATATTAAAGAAAAAGTCAAAATGGCAAATTCACTTGCTGATTTTCGCCAGTTCTCTATTGTTCAAGGCGTCGCCTGGTCTGACAACACCATTCTTCGGGAAAATGGCTTTCACGTGATTGAATTAGACCCATACACAAGCCTGTTTAAAATGGTGGCGAGTGGAAGGGCTGATCTTTTTTGCAGAGGTGTTAACGAGTTACCCAACGAATACAAGGCATACAAAAACATCGGCAATCTAACCTACGATGAAAGCTTTTTGTTAGCCTATAAAATGCCCTTGTTTTTGTACACTAACAAAGCCAATAGCATCGCAAAACAACGCCTTGAAGAAGGCCTCAAGATTGCTTATGCGGATGGTTCAATCAAGCATTTGTGGCTTGAAAAATATAAAGATAGTATTGAATTTTCTAACATTAAACAGCGCAAAATAATCCACTTAAAAAACTCAACCATTGATAAAGCACCAAAAAGCTATGAAAAATACTTAATCGACCCAGCAACGCTGGCTGAGTTTCGCAGTAAAGAAATTAGGCATCAGGAACACTGAAAATTAATATAGAAATGGATAATCAGTAAGCGGAGCTTCATGTAGGAAATTCTACTGCTAGCCAAGAAACGCTTGATCAAAGCCGTACTCGATCAAATCATCAATCCTTGAATTACACGTTATCCAACGGGATGAGGTACTTGCAGGAAATAGGCAGAGAGTCAAAAAATATTTATTTCCTCGAGTAAGAACGCTCAATCAACCCCTGGTGAAGCGCTCATATGTTTTATTTTTTTATCAAAAAGATCATGAATTAGAACTCACCATCTCTCGCCATTCTTTCCCGTTCCTTGCGATCTTCCTCTTCTTCTTTTGCGTGCTCAATTATGCGCATCATGCTAGCGATATCAGCATCGACATTGCTTGCGGCAAATTCTCCCGTTAATTTTACATTGGGGTGCAGCTTGCCACGCTCGAATAAATCCCAAATTTCTTCGGCATAATGAGTCACCAATAGACCAGGAGCATATTGGCCAAAATAAGCAGTCATATTATTAATGTCGCGCGTCAACATCATTTGCGCGTTGTTATTGCCGGCAGCATTTACAGCTTGGGGAAGGTCAATCACCACGGGGCCGTGAGCGTCGATTAACACATTAAACTCGGACAAGTCGCCATGCACTAAACCGGCACAGAGCATGCGTACAATTTCCATCATCATACGCCCGTGATATTCAACGGCGACATCGACATCAAACGCAACATCATCTAACCGCGGTGCAGGATCCCCGTCTGCATCGACGATAAGCTCCATCACTAACACACCGTCGACAAACCAATAAGGGGTGGGAACACGTACCCCGGCTTCAGCAAGACGATAAAGTGCGTCTACTTCGGCATTTAACCAGGCATCTTCCTGCTCTTTTTGGCCAAACTTTGTCCCTTTCGCCATGGCGCGGGCACGACGGGAATTGCGTACAGTGCGGCCCTCCTGGTATTGCACTGCTTGTTTAAAACTACGCTTATTGGCTTCTTTATAGACTTTAGCGCAGCGTACTTCATCGCCACAAAGCACCACAAATACTTGCGCCTCTTTGCCGCTCATCAACTGAAACAGCACTTCATTTACTAGCCCATCTTCAACTAATGGTACTAATCGTTTAGGTATTTTCATTAAGACTCGAAACTTGAGGTTTTTGACATGCGCGATTATTGCATAGCATTAGCGCTAATACACCCATTTCACCTTAGCTTATTTTAAGAATAGCGAGACTATTCCCATCAGGCTAACGCTCAAGAGCGACACTCCCAACACACGGTAAAAAACCAGCGGGTCGCCATCGATAATTTTTTGATGGAAACGCAAACCCAGCAAATGGCCAACCGTTGCCGCTGGCAATAGCCACAAATGATGCATTAACTGCAAATCCACTCCAGCATACAGAAAAGCAATCATCTTAATAACAACCAAAATAAACCAGAGCACAAACAAGGTATCGCGCAATTGATGCTTGGCAACATGGTTTGCAAATACCGAAATAATTAGGGGTGCACCTATCAACGATGCACCACTAATATAAGCACCGAGCATTAAAAATATTTTATCCAACAATGGGCTTTTGCTTTTAAAAGGCTTATTCAGAATATAAGAAATCGCATAGATCGAAACAATAATAAAAATAATTCCTGTCATAATGTCGGAAGAAATAGTCAGCAATCCGGCAACACCAATTAGCTTGGGAATTATCATTATCTTCATGGATTTTTTCAGATAGAACCAATCAATGGTGCCGCCGTCCTGACTGCTCCCACTGTTAGCAGGTTGTTGCTGCTGGCGATGTTTTTGATAATTTTGCCACACGGTAATGGATGAAAAAAACAACAGATGTACCGCAATAATAGGCAAATAAACTAAAGGACGATTATCAATAAGCAATAAAAAAGGCAACGACATCATGGCGCCACCAAAACCTAAACCCGTACGTACAAATCCGCTCCAGACAAAAATAAGCGCTATCAGCAAATACTGATAAGTTTGTAACTCAGCCATACTTTACTTCTTGCTCACGCGATAAAAGTGCGAATTATGTGGGAGGCTTTCAGAAACAACAATTATTCATTGTTGCTTTGCTATTTCATTTTTCACTCAATCCTTTATATTGCGAAGCCCCTGTGTGCACCCGCACACGCTGTTTCGGTACTTATTGTGAATCCTGCTCTACCAACTCCAAGCCTGCTGACCCAGACACTTCAGGAATGGCGTGCACTGGCATTGCTCGGCGGCCCTATTCTGATTGCGCAATTAGCACAAATGGCGAATGGTGTTGTTGACACTATGATGGCCGGCCACGCCAGTGCGCGGGATTTAGCAGCGGTCGGTATTGGAACCGGAATTTGGGTACCCATTTTGCTATTTTGTATTGGCACACTAAGCTCATTGCAACCATTAGTCTCAGGACATCGTGGAGCAGAAAATTTTTCACGCATCATGCCGTTAACCTGGCAAGGTATTTACCTGGCGTTAATTGGCTCAGTAATAACCGCTCTACCTCTTACCCACATGCGGCCGGTATTAGAAGCACTGCAACTGGATAACGAAACTACCAATATTGCGCAAGGGTATTTGAACGCGCTTATGCTAGGTGTGCCCGCAGTTTTATTATTGAATGCGTTACGAGGGCTGACCGATGGCTTGGGGCATACGCGAATCATCATGGCATTTTCACTGCTCAGCACTTTGCTTAACGTACCGCTCAATTATATTTTTATTTACGGAAAACTAGGCCTTCCTGCCATGGGAGGTGTGGGTTGCGGCTGGGCAACGACCCTTTCAAACTGGATCGCTTTACTCGCATTGCTGGCTTACCTAAACCGCAGCAAAGCCTATCAAGCCTTTCATTTAATTAGGGATTGGGTAAAACCAAACTGGCAAGATATCAAACAAATTTTGCATTTAGGCTTACCGATCGGCTTAACCATGTTCGTAGAAGTCAGCATGTTCTGCATGATCGCTTTATTCTTATCGCCGTTGGGTCCTACGATTATTGCTGGCCACCAAATTGTGCTCAATGCTGTTTCTTTGTTTTTTATGGTGCCACTCAGTTTAGGAATGGCGCTCACCTTACGCGTTAGCTTTTTACTCGGCGCAAAAGAAGATGTTAAAGCACGCTTGCTCGCTCGCAGTGCAATATTTCTCGCGCTCGGCATTGCCTGTATCAATGCGCCGATTTTATTTTTTGGTCGCGACTTTATTGCGCAGCTTTATACCGATGATGTGGCAGTACAGTCCATCGCGGTGCAGTTACTTATCCTCGGTGCGATTTTCCAAATAGTCGATGTTATTCAGGTAACCATGATTAACCTTTTGCGCGGCTACAAAGACACCAAGCTACCGATGTTTATTATGCTATTTTCGTTTTGGGGGATGTGTTTACCGCTAGGGTATGTATTAACTTTTAAAGACTGGTTACATGCTCCGCTGGGCGCGGAGGGTTTTTGGACCGCATTAATTGTCGGATTAAGCTGCGCAGCCTGTTTATTAACACTGCGCATGTTTGGCGTAGTAGCCAAGACCAAACTGTAAAATGGGACCCAATATAAAAGCTGTCGCGATGGAACCTAAACGCTAAATATGAGCAAAAATAAAACTGGAAAGGAAAGGACTTTTCCGGCGAGCTGAAGGCGCTAAGTGGTATATGGAAATCTCAGCGCTTCGTGCTGATAAACCTTTTCTTTCTATTAAACGCAGCCCCTGCCAAACGACTTGTCCGACGAATAATGCGGCTGCAACTTTTCCGAATCACGATACCAAAGTCCCAACGCCGTAATCGCCATAATAGCGGTTAGCAACAATTCCGTACCATCTTCAGCTAGAGTCAGGGCTGTGTCCGGAAGATGGAAATGACCTTTTAAGTAGGCGTGCATGCTGTCAATACCGACTCCAACAAGCACAAGCGCTGCGAAGTAAATACTAAGGAGAATATATGCCGGAAATTCTGCTGCGTCCTGCGGCATGGCCATTAATCCTACCAACCAAAGCCCCGCAAACATCAAACCCATAACTGCAAAAACTGCAATACCACCCATAACCGGTGACAGAGTTTCCTTGTCAAAAAAAACGTTAGCAAGCGTTTCATGCGCACCAATGGAATCGTCCAGCAAAACAATGACGAAGATTGCGGCCCAGGCGAGCCAGTATTTTTTTTTGTTCGCCAGTGCATGAATAGTAAAAACACTAATGCAAAAAAATTCCAGGAAATAGCCGAAAATTTCCGGGTAGCCACCATCAACAAACGAAAATTTAACTCCCCCAAACAATGGGTTGTCAGTTAGTTGGTGTTTTTCAACGAATGCATATGCGATAAACAGGCCGACGAAAATAACAAACATAATCGCAGTGGTGATTGAGAAAAAGCGATGTATGCTGTTTGGAACGATCAAGTAGTGTCGGGCAAGCGCCAAATAATCTTTAGTGAACAGCAATGGGTGGAGGCCGTAGGTTTTGAAAAAGTCCACAATTCGTTTCATTTAATCCCTCCTCGGATGACGACGCTCGAAACGCCGATAATGTATGTCACGCCATAATTAATTTGGCGATCATATTGCCATCATATGTCATAAATGAACGGTAAAACTTAACAATTCTACAAAAATTATCACTAGGTTCATCTGATTGTCATCAATATGTGCATGCGGGGAGTTTGCTTACTTGTACCCCTTGCGCGCCTAGACTTAACACTGCGCTTGCAAATGAATCTAGACGCTGAAAAAAACAAACCAGCATCGGCTGGAATGATTATGGAAATTTCTTTTGAGGGGCATAGGTGGCATTGGCGAAAATGTTAATTAGCTAAAAAAATAGCAGGCAAATCAGCAATTGAATTCAATACAACACTTGGCTTAATGCTCGATTGGTCACAATAAGCTTGTCGATACTTGCCCGTTTTGACTAAACAACCCTGCATGCCGATCACTTGCGCACCACCAATGTCACTATCTATATCATCGCCTACCATCATTGCTTCGCGGGCATGTACACCTACCGAATCCAATACACGTTGAAAAAAATCACGATTTGGTTTGCCCATAACAAGTGCGCTTTTATTACATACGAACTCCAAGCCCGCAACAAAAAATCCAATATCAACACTTAAACCATCTGAGGTTTCCCAAAATCGATTTTTATGCAATGCAATTACCTCAGCACCTTTATGCATGACATTAAATAAACGATTAATTAAGGCCAAACTCCAGCGCTCACCAATATCACCCAAAACGATAAAATCCGGATTGTTTTCATCCCATTCGAATGAAGCGAAATCGCCTTTAATGGCATCAGCGACCACGGGCCAAATACGCAATGGGCGATTCATCTGTTGCTGTAACGCGTGTAGCTCCAGACAAGCCCCGATGGGCGCGCTAATTAATTCTTCAGCAACGATAATAAAACCCAGGTTATGTAAATGCTGCAGCAGTAGCGCATGAGGCTTGGTGGTTGTATTGGTGAGAAAACGCAACAGAAAGCCCTGCTCACGCAAATGCCGGACAACTGCGACTGCACCAGGAATTGCTTGGTCACCAACATACAAGGTACCATCAAGATCCAGCATGAGTAGCTTAGGATTAACCATGTGTGTACTCCTTTCGGTAAAGATTAAGCTTAATCAATTAACAAGAGTAGATTCAATCATAGCCGGAATAAATGTGCGTTTATATTTTCGTAACAATTTTCACTCCACGTTATAGCCCATGTGAATGATGGGTTGATGTAGGCGGCATTTGCCAGGCAGGATATACTGCGCACCACTCAATAGCTTTTTATAACAAAATACAGAGGAAAATTTATGTCGATGTTTTGGAGCCAGGTGGTGCGTGAACTGGAACCTTATGTACCAGGAGAACAACCCCAAATTGAGGGATTAATTAAACTCAACACTAACGAGAGCCCCTATCCGCCATCGCCCAATGTCCTCAAGTTAATGACCCCTGACGCTATCGAACGCTTGCGTCTTTACCCTGATCCGAATTCGAAAAAATTAAAAAATACCATTGCCTCCTATTATGGCGTTACTGCAGACCAGGTATTTGTTGGCAATGGCTCAGATGAAGTATTGGCGCTTGCTTTTATGGCTTTTTTTCAGCAATCACAGCCCTTATTGTTTCCCAATATTAGTTACAGCTTCTATCCTGTTTACTGCAAATTATTTGGTATTAACGCAGTGCAAATTCCGTTGCGCGATGACTTCACCATTGACTTTACGAATTATGAAAGAGCTAATGGCGGTATCATTTTTCCAAACCCTAATGCGCCAACAGCCATTGGTAAACCCTTGCGAGAAATTGAAACGCTTCTGCAAAAAAATACGCAAACAGTTGTCATTGTCGATGAGGCTTATATAGATTTTGGTGGTAAGACAGCTATTGGCCTGGTGAACAAATACCCTAATTTATTAGTGGTGCAAACTTTATCTAAATCGCGCTCGCTTGCAGGTGCTCGCGTGGGGTTTGCGATTGGCCATAAGGATCTGATTATTGGCCTCGATCGCGTAAAAAATTCATTTAACTCTTACCCGCTTGACCGCTTGGCTGAAGCAGCGACTATTGCTGCGTTTGAAGATGACGCCTACTTCCAAACGTGCTGCGCAAAAATTATCGCCACGCGGGACTGGACAATGAAGCAACTCACTGCATTAAACTTTCATGTTTTACCATCACAAGCAAATTTTTTATTTGCCAAGCCAGCCGGGAATAATGCGGCAGAAATAGCCCAAAAACTCCGTGAACATAAAATACTTGTACGTCATTTTAGCGCGCCCCGAATTAATGAATTTTTGCGCATTACCATTGGCACAGATATGCAAATGCAGGAGCTAATTAATGTATTAAAAATGCTTTAATTGCAATGGCGTAGAATGCAAGGGCCTTGCACCAAAAAAGCACTTCCTGACCTTAATTGAGGATGGGGTTTAACACCTTATAAAGCCGCAGTGGCTAGGAGTTATGCTGATTAAGCAGGACCTGACGTCGTTTCAAGTATTTCGATAGCGCTTTGACGAAAGCACTTCCATATGTTTTTATTGACACAGGCGCCATTTAAGGCCAAAAATAAACCACTTTGCTCCTTTTTATTACAGACATCGCCGCTTTTTTTGTTTATGATGAGGAAAAATTATAAATCTAAACACCACTAAACAGCCCAATTTTATTGGCTTAGGGTGTTGGAAAATGTTTGCAAGGTAGCTAGACCGCCTGATAGCTTCCTGGTATGAGGATAGCTATTACATAACAAGCTCTGATTCCTCATCTGATCTGTTCGCGGTTATTGCTATTAATTCATTAAAATGATGTGATCGGTAGAAAATTGAACTTTCTAATGCAACCAATCGCCCCAGTGGACAATTATGCAAAATAAAACCAATGCTGTGGACTTGATTAAAAAATTCCAACATCTATTTATAGATATAAACCATAAACATATCACGGAGCGCTTCCACCTCACAGAAGAAGCACTTTGGGCTAGCGAAACCTCTCTACATGCTATTTTGCGATATTCCCCGGCGTTAATCTCTGTTAAAGATTTGGATGGCAATGTGGTTCTTGCCAGCGATCACTTCAAGCTCATGGCAAATATTGATGATACCGGGTTTGTAGGCAAAAACGTTTTTGATGTATACCCGAAAGATGTAGCGCAATCCATGTGGGACATCGACATAGCCACCAAAACCAACCAGCAAACTTATGAAGTAGAGCTGGATTTAATGCACAAAGATGGAAGTTTGCACACCTATTTGATCGTGAAATTCCCGCTCCGCAACAAAGAAAATAAGATATTTGGCATTTGCACCATTGGCACTGATATTTCCGAACGCAAGCTCGCCGAAAATGTGCTGCGTGAGCAGCAATCGCGCCTTAACTATATGGCCTTTCACGACTCTCTAACTGCCTTGCCCAACCGCTCATTATTTTATGATCGCATTTATCATGGATTGGCAAGATCACGTCGCAGCAACAGCAAAATTGCACTTATATTGCTGGACATTGACCGCTTCAAGACTATCAACGATAGCCTCGGCCATGATTCGGGCGACCTGCTGTTAAAAGCCTTTGCTGGTCGTCTAAGCGAATGCGTCCGCGACATGGACACTGTTGCACGCCTTGGTGGCGATGAGTTCGTAGTAGTACTCGAGTGCATCCATAATGTTGAGGATGTTGTATTAGTTGCCAATAAGCTATTAACTTCACTTGCACGCCCTATTGAGATAGGCGGTCACAATATAAGCACGACAGTAAGTATGGGCGTCAGTATTTTTCCTGATGATGGAGCGGAAACTGATGAATTACTGAAAAATGCCGACGTTGCAATGTATAAAGCGAAGGAGGCTGGCAAAAACAACTATCAGTTTTATACCAAGGGAATGAACGCCACAGCAGTCAATTACTTATTGCTGGAAAACGATTTACGCCGTGCCCTGGAACAAGAACAACTCACCTTACATTACCAACCACAAATTGATTTGCACACAGGCAATTTAATGGGGGTAGAGGCCCTGGTGCGCTGGCAACACCCGACGCGTGGTTTAATTTCTCCTGCGCACTTTATTCCGCTTGCAGAGGAAACTGGATTAATCGTACCGATTGGTGAGTGGGTATTACGCGAAGCCTGCCGCCAGCAAAAACGTTGGTTAGTTGCTGGCAAGCACGTAGGAAAAATTGCGGTTAACCTTTCGCCCCGCCAATTTCGCCAGAAAAACTTTCCCGGCAAAGTGGAAACCATTTTACGCGAGGCTCAATTAGGTCCCGAGCACCTTGAACTCGAGATAACGGAAAGTTGCGCGATGGAGCATGCCGGTGAAACCATCAACCAGCTTAACCAACTCAACAAAATGGGCTTATATTTATCGATTGATGACTTTGGCACTGGTTATTCATCGCTGGCTTACTTGCAGCGCTTCCCCATTCAAAAGCTAAAAATTGATCGCAGCTTTGTCAATGATATTCATGATGATGAGAATGATGCTGCCATTGCCAAAACCATTATTGGTTTAGCACACAGCATGAAATTGCGAGTAGTCGCCGAAGGCGTTGAAAACGTATATCAAGCCGAATGGCTGCGCCAGCATGGGTGTGACCAGGCCCAAGGCTTCCTTTACGCGAAGCCTATGTCAAGCAAAGTATTTGATAGTCACTTTCATAACGGCCGCTTTTGCTTTGATGGAACCCTTGCAACATTGGTGAGTAATGCAGTGGGCGCTTAAAGCCCACTGCAACAATCAAACACTCATCAACCCTTACCGCGAGTTTTGTTGTGATGCGGGCGTCCGTTTTCTTCGATAAACGCAATCATCATATCGGCAATATTTTTTTTAGTGGTAGCTTCAATTCCCTCTAAACCAGGGGACGAATTCACCTCCATAACCAAAGGCCCCCTGCTTGAACGCAGTAAGTCCACACCGGCGACATGCAAGCCCATGGTTTGTGCTGCTTTAATCGCTGTAGTGCGCTCCGCAGGAGTTAACTTGGTGACTTTAGCGCTGCCGCCGCGGTGTAAGTTAGAGCGAAACTCACCTTCCTGAGCAGTCCGCTGCATAGACGCAACAATCTTGCCCCCAATCACAAAGCAGCGCACATCACTACCGTTCGCCTCTTTAATAAACTCCTGAACTAAAAATTCTGCTCGTAACTCGCGAAACGCCTCAATAACACTTTCAGCCGCCTTCGAGGTTTCCGCTAACACAATGCCGCGCCCTTGCGTACCCTCACAAAGCTTCAGCACTAAAGGTGCTCCACCGACGAGTTTAATCAGCTCCTTAGTGTCGTGTACATTATAGGCAAAGCTGGTTTTAGGAAGACCAATGCCCTTGCGCGATAATAACTGCAAGGCGCGCAATTTATCGCGCGAACGACCAAGGGCTACAGATTCGGTCAGACAGTACACGCCCATCATTTCAAACTGGCGAATCACAGCTAAACCGTAGTGAGTAACCGACGCACCAATACGTGGAATGACTGCATCAAAACTTTGTAATTCTTCACCCATATACCAGATAGCAGGATTAGCGGAAGTAATATCCATGTAACATTTAAGAATGTCGATTACACGCACCTCATGACCGCGCGCGATACAAGCTTCGACCAAGCGCCGGGTTGAATATAAATGACGGTTGCGCGACAAAATAGCAATTTTCATAACAGGGATAGAACTCATTAAACGTTAGATTTAAATAAAAACCCAATAAACATTAAGGCTTACTTGATTAGAATTGATTAACTTTAGCCGTGAATGGAGGCTGGGCTTTATTGCCACCCAACACAAATGATTTACTACTGTCTACTACATAATGCCGCTTTAATGCGCTGCGACCCAGTAGCATTCGAAAACGCATGGTTTCACGATCGGTAAGAGTAAGCTCTATTAAACGCTGCTGATCTTCCACCATTAACATAGTTTCAATTACGGGGCGCATTTCGGCATGTCCACCAGAATCCGTCACCATCCGCATTTCTTTTACAGGTGCTTCACATTGAATGCTATTGCCGGTGGAAGATTGTTCAGGATGAATACCAAAACGCACCCAGGCCTTACCGTCAAGCTCATACTGCTCCACATAATAAGCATGTAAAGCGCTGGTTTTGGCACCAGTGTCCACCTTGGCTTTAATATGACTTATTGCCAACTGCGGCAAAGCAACCCATTCGCGCCATCCTAATACTTTTCGCTCTAGCCCCACCATGAATACTACTCACTAAATATTGGCTACCATTATAGAGGGAGATTACCTAAATCTTTTCAAATCAATTTATATTCGCAATAAAGAAAATTTAAAGGTTTTTGATATTTTTCTTTTTTTTTGATTTCAGCTATGGTAAATAGCGCGGGGCGATTTAAGACGGCATCCGCACTTTAATTTTTTGTGGGGATTGAATTACTAAAAAGCGCCCTTATTACTCACAAACCTCTTGTTATTGGAGTATTCACATGTCTGTTGTTGTAGATCACTCTCAAGATTCGGATTTAATAAACGATGTCAGTATCGAAGTAGAAGATGACGTTTCTCCCAAGCTGACTGGAAAAGAAGCCACCCAATATACTCTTGAAATGCGTCGCAAATTGGAAGACCGACTCGAACGCAAACGTATCAAGGACCAACTTGGCTACGATGGGCTTTCTGATCTCGACTTTTAATCATTAGCTTCAGGCCAACCACCGGTTAACCTGAAGCAATATTAAACAACTATCACTTTTGCCTCAGCTCAATATCTACATTTGCCAATTCGAAAATAATTGCATATCACTGTGAGCTTAGGGTCACATTTTATGCGAATAAATCTTTTAAACAATTTTGGCAATGTCACTAAAGTAGCTCAAACAAACCATGAAAGTAAAAAAACAAAGTGGTTTTAGTAAGCTAGATTTAAACAGCATATCATGACAAAAAAAGGCCAATGTCTACACATTGGCCTTTTTTTCTAAACAGTTTTCCTACTAGAATCTGACGCTGACACCTGCCGTAAAAGTATTGGTAGCGGGCGCATCCTCATAGGACAACTCACCACTAAATTGTTCGTTGAAAAATTTACGTGTGCGCACCCTGTAAGTATTATCTGAATGCTGTTGGCTAACCGCGGCGCCAATACTAAAAGTAGTGTCTATATAAAAGTCGCCGCCTATTTCTTTTACGGTGCCAGTATCTGCATCCATCACACGAGCTTCGAGATTAATAAAATTGTCGCCGCCGATACCCATAACATATTTAGCAGCAATATTCGCATCGTAACCTTCATCTCCATAGTAAGTCGTTGTTACGAGTAAACCGTCCAGAGGTGTTATGCCGACTGAAGTATACCAATCATTATCGGTAAAGTTATCGCCGGTAGCTCGCAAAGCCCCAGCGTTAACATAAAGAAAATTTTCCGGGATGTAAAACTCTGCCCCAACCTCATAGAAGTTCAAATGCTCGCCACTCAAGGATGACCGCAGTGCACCTGCGTAAACATTACTGTTTTTACCTAAAAATGCAGCTTCAGCCAAAGGGACATTTATCGTACTCACCGGATTAAAGTAATATGCCCCTTCCAGCCCATAAGCTTTCATTTTATTATCAGAACCATCTAATTTTGTATGAGATGCTACCGCCCCCAAATCAACCTGATAAGAATCGGCAACTGCAGCACCGGAAATTATTAATGCAAATATGGTGGCGATACTTTTTATATTAAAAGTTTTTATATTTAAAACTTTTATATTTACAGCTTTCGACTTCATGGTTTTCAAATTCATGCTCTTCCCCTTTTATAACATCAACATAACAATTTATTCACTAGGAATAAATTTATCAAAAAAATACAACAACTAAAATTGTTGTTAAATGCACCTTAACAGTTCTAAATGAACAACAAATGAATGCAGTATTCATTACACTTGATGCGCACAATTGCAGCTATACAGCTGCTTATCTTCTAAACGCATAGCAGTCAACGAACCACCCCACACACAACCAGTATCTAATGCATAAACATTAGGTAAGGGAATGTTATTATTCAGGGCACGACCTTCAAGTGCGGCCCAGTGACCAAACAGAATATTGTCATTAAGGGTTTTTCGCTCCGGATGTGCAAACCACGGAGCGTAACCCAATGGCGCAGCAGCAACATTATCTTTGGTATCCAATTCCAAATCTCCTTCCACAGTGCAGAAACGCATACGCGTAAAATAATTAGTAATAAGGCGTAACCGCTCAATACCAATTAATTTATTTTTCCAACGATGAGGAGAATTGCCATACATGTTTTTTAACAAATCCTGACGATAACGACTCTGCAATACTGCCTCTACTTCACGTGCATGCGCTTGCGCTTGCTGCAAGTTCCACTGCGGTGGAATACCCGCGTGAACCATCGTAAAACCTAACTGAGGATCTGTATGTAATAATTTCCCTTGTAGCAGCCAATCGATTAATTGATTTTTATCTTCCGCTGCCAACAAAGAGTTTAAAGTATCGCTTTGGCTTTGCTTACGCACCCCATGGGCAATCGCCAAAAAATGTAGGTCGTGATTACCCAATACAAACTCAATCGAGTCACGCAGCGAATATAAAAACCGTAAAGTCGCCAATGAATCTGGCCCGCGATTAATCAAATCGCCCACCAACCATAAACGATCGTGCTGGGGATTGAATGCAATTTTTTCTAATAAACATTGCAGCGATTCAAAGCAACCTTGAATATCACCAATCGCATAGGTGCTCATAAGTAAGTGGCAACGGACAATAGATTAGTGAATCGCATGCGGTGGCACTAAAGCAAATGCAGGAATATCGGCGTTAAAGGCGATGCCGCTTCTAGCGCGCATTTGATAACTACCTTCCATAATCCCGGTTTCAGTTTCCAGCACTACTCCACTGGTGTAAGTATAACTAGCGCCCGGATCAATGAGTGGTTGCTCGCCCACTACACCTACGCCCTGCACTTCTTGCAGGTTGTCATTAGCATCGCGAATCAACCAATGACGGCTGACTAATTGCGCAGGCTCGTCACCCTGATTTGCAATCGTTATGGTGTAGGCATAAACATAACGTTGATGCGGCAAGGTCTGGTCAGCCATATAAGTGGTTTTTACACTGACTTCAATTTTATTCATCATAATTTACTTTGCTTTTTTTGGGATTCACTAATTCTGGAACAATTAATGCCGGATGTAAATCATCTAACAAATTACTGGTAGCAACAAATTCGGCCAAAGTGATTTCTTCAGCGCGTGCCGATGTATCTATGGGCAATTGTTCAATGATTTCTGCAGTCAACAATTGCTTTAATGCGTTGCGCAATGTTTTTCGCCGCTGCTGGAAAGCAATATTCACCAACCTTTCCAGGGTTTTAAAATTGGTAGCCGGATATGGTAATTGTTGGTGCGGCACCAATCGCACTATGGCTGAGTCCACTTTAGGTGCGGGATCAAATGCTGTAGGTGGAACCTCAAATAAATTTTCCACGGTACAATAATATTGCACCATAATACCTAAACGGCCATAAGCGCTTTCACCGGCTTGCGCCGCCATGCGCTTCACCACTTCTTTTTGCAACATGAAATGCATATCGCGCACTTGTGTATTATAAGTCAACAAATGAAAAATTAAGGGTGTGGAAATGTTATAAGGCAAATTTCCCACGATGCGCAAAAACTTATTAGAATCTAATGAAGAGCTGCCACCAAGCAATTGCGCAAAATCAAACTTCAACGCATCGGCTTGAAATAATTGAAAGTTCGGATGCTTTTCAAACTTTACGTTTAACCAAGGAACTAAATCGCGATCTAATTCAATGACTCTGATATTGTCACAACTAGCAGCCAACAACTCGGTAATAGCACCTTTACCCGGTCCAATCTCGACGATAAGATCATTCTTTTGTGGATGCACAGCACGAACTATTTCGCGAATAATCCCGTGATCAATAAGAAAATTTTGACCGAACCTTTTACGCGCTTTGTGTTGAATTTCTTCATTTAAAAACTTTTTCATTCAGCTACTCTTATGCCGACAAGGTGTTTGTCTAGCAGTATTATTTTATACAGGTAAAATTTTTGCGTTGGTCTGGGCATCAATCATTGTTATTGCATAACTGAGTGCAGTACGCAAACTACCTAAATCGGCTTTTCCAGTTCCGGCCAAATCCAACGCTGTGCCATGATCCACCGAGGTACGTATGATGGGTAAGCCTAAGGTAATATTAACGGCTTGCCCAAAACCTTTATATTTTAACACCGGCAAACCTTGATCGTGATACATGGCTAAGACGGCATCAGCGTGATCCAAATATTTCGGTGTGAATAAAGTATCCGCGGGCAATGGCCCAATGAGATTGATCCCCTGCGCCCGCAAGCGAAGCAAAGTGGGCTCAATAATATCAATTTCTTCGCGCCCTAAATGTCCACCTTCACCCGCGTGAGGATTTAAACCACAAACTAATATACGCGGCTTGGCTATGCCAAATTGCTGTTGTAAATCACGCTGTAAAATAACAATAACTTGTGTTAATTCAGTTGCGTTAATGGCTGCTGCCACGTCTTTAAGAGGTAAATGCGTGGTCGCTAATGCCACACGTAAACCTTCAGTCGCTAACATCATTACCACTTTTTCCGTTGCGGTTTTTTCCGCAAGGTATTCAGTGTGGCCGCTAAATGGAATGCCAGCATCGTTGATCACACTTTTATGTACTGGTCCCGTCACCAAGGCGGCAAACTGTTGTTTAACACAGCCATCTATAGCAGCATCTAAAGTTTTCAAAATATAAGTAGCGTTATTGACATCAAGTACGCCGGCTTGCGCTGGCGTGGCGAGCGAGATAGGCAATATCGCCAGCTCACCAGCGCTTGAAGGACGGGGGGAATCAGCCAAATTAATTTCGCGCAATGTTAACGGCAAACCTAAAGCTTGTGCCCGTGACAATAATAATTGCGGATCAGCAATGGCTACAATTTCATGCAGTTGCTTTTCCTGCGCGAGGGTAACCACTAGATCCGGGCCAATACCCGCAGGCTCACCAGGGGTTAGTGCAAGACGAAAACAATTTTCGGCCATATTCATTCTCTAGATTCGCGCCCGCTAAACAAGAGCGCGGCTTAAACATTATTTTAATGAAATATCGCATTAAAATTGTTTAGCCGCGCAGTAACTATTTTAGTTTTCAGTGACGCTGTAGTTTTAGCTTATTAAGAAAACCCAATGCGGTTTATTCTTTAATTTCCACGTAAGCTTCCTCACGAATTTGCGTCTGCCACAATTGAAACTCTTCTTCAAACCGCCGCGATTTAATCGTATTTTGCGCTTGATTCCGTTTCATTTGATCACTCATATCTTCTTTACGACGCTCTTGAACTTGCAATATATGCCAGCCAAATGGGCTCTTAAACGGAAGAGAAATTTTACCGATTTCGGTTTTCGCCATGGCATCTTCAAATGCTGGCACAAACATACCGGGCGTAGACCATCCCAAATCACCACCACTGAGCATTGAACCTGGATCTTCGGAATTTTCTTTCGCGAGCTTGGCAAAATCCGCGCCCTTTTCAAGACGATCACGCAGAATTAACAATTTCTCACGGGCCTGGTTATCGTCCACAATTTCCGATAATTTAACTAAAATATGCCGCGCATGGGTTTGCTCAACGAGTAACGCACCACCACCACGCTGTTCAATATTTTTAAGTATATGGAAGCCGGCACCACTACGAAATGGTGCGGTCACCTGGCCTACTTTTAAGTTAATCAATTGATTGCCAAACAGCTCTGGCAATTGCGCCAACTTACGCCAGCCAATATCGCCACCCTGCAGCGCCGCTTGATCATTCGAATTGGCAATTGCTAATTGTGAAAAGTCTGCGCCCGTTTGTAATTGTTGATGTATATCTTTAGCTTTTTGCTCAGCTGTAGCAATGGTTGCTGCATCGGCTGAGCTAGACACGGCAATTAAAATATGACCAATATGGAAATCAGGAGATGTAGCAAATTTGCCATCGCTGGAAGCAAGAAAGTTATCAATTTCCTGAGGGGTAATTTTAATGCGGCCACCGACGATGCCTTGCTGCAAGTGATTAATAACCAACTCGTTATGCAGTTGCTTGCGTAGACCATCAAGGGTTAATCCCTGGCGCTTTAAGTCGACCACCAATTGCTCTTGATTCATTTTATTTTTTTCTTTCACGCGCTCAATAGCTTGATCAATTTCAGCATCTTCAACTTTGACCTCGTAACGCTTGGCAAGACCAATTTCAATTCGCTCAATAATCAGCTGCTCGAGTATTTGTTTACGTATCACCGATTCCGGCGGCAGCTCTGTATATTGGTCTTTTAAGCGCGACAATACTGATTGCATACGCTCATTCAGTTCGCTCTCAAGTACGACATCTTCATCGACAATGGCCACTACACGATCAAGACCAACTTGTTTTAACGCATTGGCGAAGGGAGCAATGAATATTAAGCTACACATCATTACGCTTAAGTATTTCCTAACGACAAGCATTGCCACTACAGATTTTCTAACAACAACATTTTGCATAATATTTTCACTTGTTATTTAGCGTAAGGTTTTTTCGCGATCACTAAAACCGGTGACGGCTTTATTCAACATTTTACTAATTCCCTGGCCAATACTGCCCAGACCTTTTAATTGTAATTCTATAGAAACGCCGCGCTCATAATCATTTTTTGTGACATTTTCTAAAAATGCAGGACTGTTGTAATCAAACTTCAACCACTTCCTGCCCATCAAACGCACCCGGTAACAACAATCGTTATATTCGAACCCCGCAAAGGTATCTAGTTCCACACCATAATTTAAATCATAATTAGAGCGCGCTATCAAACTCCAGCTACTGCTAAGTGGCCAAAGTATGGAAGCGTCTATTTGTTTAAGCGATTGATCAGCAAGCAAGGGTGGTTGTGACGGACTAGTAATCAGCGGGTGCAATGTATATCGGTAGGCAAGGTTAAATATACGATATTGATCATCCATATAATGAATACCAGCACTAGCGCTATCTAACTGAGCATTGTGTTGATCATAAGCAGCATCTGCGCTTATACGCAAACCCTGCATTAGTTGGCTAGTAAGTTGTAGCGCTAAAGGTGAACTAGGGCGAGTATTCATATCGGTATTTGTTTGCAATATATTGTTAAGTCTTCTCGCCAAGTCCGAATCAGGATTGCTCGCTGATTCTTCCTCGTAAGCCTCACGCACTTGCACCAGGTCATAACTGGTAATTTTTCGATCCTGCGCATAAAAAATCTTACCCACACTGACACGCAATCGTTCCAATCCAGTGCTTTGCGACACCAGGGCCGATGACAAACCAAGAGACAATTGATTGGCATCGTCTATCCTGTCGCCCCCAGCAAAACGCGATGTGCGAAATAACTGGTTGTAGTTGAATGTCAGCTCACTCGTATCAAAATTTATATAACCGCTATTATTGGTTGCCGATGCATCTGTCGTTAAGTTATAGAGCGAATTCTGATTTTTGTAGGGGCTATAAAAATAAAATCCGCGCGGTTCTAAGGTTTGCAAATAATCACTGCCAAAAATATGAGTATCACGCTCAAAGTAAAGCCCGGCATCTACAGCTGCTTGCGGTACAACAAAAGCGGGAGAACGATCTTTACCTCCCGCAATATTTTCATCTTCCAAGCGAAACGTGAGCCCCTTAACAATGAAACTCGGCTTTACAAAACCCCAGACAGATGATTTTTCCCAAATCACATTGTAATCAGTATTGAAACGCTCACCGTAAACAGTGGTGTTATAAATAGATTGATTCGTGATTGGATTAACAGCAGCAGTGGTTTCATTAAAATAAAGATTTTTTGCAAAATTAACGTATTCGTTATTGAGATTAAACACCAGGTCACCCTCACGATAATTGCCATTAAAGTGAATGCGGGGCAACTCACGAAACGGCAGTTGCTTCGGTGTTAACAAGCGAAATTCATTGACTTTCGCACCGACAAACCAATGCTCTGTGTGGTAATCCCACGACGCCAGTTGTTGTACAAACGCCTGGCGATTAGCATCTACAGCGCTATTATTCATATCACGCAAAAAATCATTATCACTCATGTCGGTATAGTGAATTTTGCTGGACCAAGCTTGACCGCGTCCGCCTTCTTGTTTTACATCGTAAACCCAACGATCTCGACCACGATAAGGATAGGCTTCGGCTTCGGTTATTCTTCCCTCTCTAATTTCGCTTTGGAGAAAGCTGCTATAACCACCACCATCATTATTGATCACACTGCCGCTGATTTCCGTATCAAAGTCTGCAGACATATGCCGAGCATCCACTTCAAACACAGCACCGCGCTCGGACATATAGCGCGGGGTAATGGTTGCGTCGTAATTAGGAGCGATATTCCAATAAAACGGCGCAGCAATTTCAAAACCGTTGCGCGAGCTTTGCCCAACGAAAGGAAAAAGGAATCCGGTAAGGCGCTCTTTTCCTACAGGGAACCGTATATAGGGCACATAAACCAAGGGCACATCTTTAATATTGATGCGCATATTTCTAGCGGTACCATAGTGCTCGCTTTGATTGATCGTAATTTCCGAGCCTTGCATTGACCAGCTATTATCGCCAGGTTCACAGCTAGTGATGCGACTGTCTTCCAACTTGATAATATTATCGCCAAATCTTTTTAATTGCCGAGCCTTCCCGTTCACACGGCTTTCGTAGAGCACAAAGGTAACATTATCAAGGCGCGCCGCGCCGCTATCCATATCCATTGTGGCGTTATCGGCACGAAATACAAAACCTGGCTCACGCAAGATAATATTGCCTGACAGCTCCGCCTGTCGTGTCCCCTGATCGACATCAGCATTATCAGCTGCCACAGAACGATTGCCTTGCGTGATAAGGACGTTGCCTTTCATACTGTGGTGCGCTTGCTGCTCGGTTTGTGATTCGTTGGCAGTGGCCCGCAATGAAGCTTGTTCCGGAGCTATATTGGCATCGGCATCGGTGCGAGTCGGTGCAACATAGGCACCACAACAAGCCGTAGGAACTTCTTTTTTCTGGGCCTCTGTTAACTCAGCCAAAGGTACCCAATCAAGCAGTTTGGCTTCCTTGAGTTCCTTATCCGAAAGTTTAGCGTCGCTCGCTAACACTGAAACTGGAAACACACCCATAGCTGCCACTAACACCACAGCCATTAAATTGGGCTGACGCAGATTTACAACACGCAAGGCTAGGGGGAAATTTCGGAATAAAACCATCAACTATTGTCTCATCGACGAGCGGCGCTATAAAAATAGGGGCCACCTCTGCAAAAATTGTCGCGATTCTACTGCAATCAGAGCAGACAGGGAAATTAAACACCTCGCGGCATGCATCGAGGTGTGTTTTTATAATAAAAATCTATTCGGTGGCAAACCACAAAGAATTAACCCTCGCTTGCGATTAATTTACGGGGATAGCGCAAGTTTTGCCTGAGTTGTTCCTAGCTAAGGTAGAATCGCGGTAATTATTAACTTGGACCTTCGCCAACTATGCCCAATACCTTGATCGAGCGCGAACAACAATTAGCGCACTGGGTTGCCGCACAATTATCCTCAAGCACACCAGCAGTAACACTCACCCCCATTGCCAGCGATGCTGGTTTTCGCCGCTACTTTCGTTTTGCAACACCCTCAATATGGCTTGCCGTAGATGCTCCACCGCAAACGGAAGATTCGCGGCAATTCGTAGCCCTGGCCCGCTATTTAAGTCAACATGGTGTTAACACACCTAAAATTTTTGCGGCAGATGAAGCTCAAGGATTTTTATTAGTTGAGGATTTCGGCGATGATTTACTCGACGGCAAGCTCAACGCTAATACAGTAAATGCGTTATATCGGCGAGTATTCGACACCCTAGTCAATTTACAAAATTGCCCCAATAATGAAACACTTTTTCCACTTTATGACCAGCCGTCACTGCATCGTGAGCTACTCATTTTTAGCGAATGGTTTGCCGAAAAGTTACTCGGCTATCCACTGAATGCACAAGATGAAACCATCCTCGCCCAAACATTCAGCGTCCTGGAGAAGTCTGCACTTGAACAACCACAAACCCTGGTCCACCGCGATTTTCATTCACGCAATTTAATTTTGCAGACTAACTCCATAGGTGTAATAGATTTTCAAGGGGCACTTTGGGGCGCCTGCACTTACGATCTTGCCTCATTGTTACGCGACTGTTATGTGCGCTGGCCAACGCCGCAAGTGAAAGCCTGGGCATTAGCCTATCGCCAACAAGCAATTTCTGCAGGTTTGCTGGTCGAGGTTAGCGAAACCGATTTTTTACGCTGGTTTGATTGGATAGGGTTGCAACGTCATATCAAAGTTTTAGGTATTTTTGCTCGCCTACATCTACGCGATAGCAAACATCACTATCTGCATGACCTACCTTTAGTGATTCGCTACGTCCTAGAAGTCAGCGAGCAATATCCACAGTTCCAGGTCTTTGCGGCATGGTTCAAAATTAATCTCTTGCCACGCATCGAGCAACAAGCTTGGTACAGCGATTATCAACATGCCGGGGATAATCTATGAAAGCCATGATTCTTGCGGCGGGACTGGGTGAGCGCATGCGCCCACTCACTGATCATCTGCCAAAACCCATGTTAAGCGCTGGTGGCAAGCCGTTATTGCAATATCATTTGGAAGCCTTAGCGCAGAACGGCATTCAAGAGGTGATTATTAACCTCGCTCACCTAGGTGAGAAAATAATTGAATTTGTTGGCGACGGCAGTCAGTTTGGCTTAATCGTAACTTACTCCCCCGAACCAGAACCGCTCGAAACTGCAGGAGCAATACTTCACGCACTTCCCCTGCTAGGCAATGCTCCTTTCATACTGATTAATGGCGACGTATGGAGCAATTTTCCTCTAGGAGACCTCTGTCAATATTCGCTTAATGCGAATGAATTAGCTCACCTGATATTAGTCCCTAATCCCGAGTTTCATCCACGCGGAGATTTTGCTCCTGATACCCAGGGCTGGATAGTTAATGAAGAGGCAGTTGCGCATGACCAGCTCACTAAATACACTTTTTCCGGTATCAGCTTGATTGATCCAAAACTTATCAGCCAATATCCGCAACAGCGCCACAAATTTCCACTGGTAGAAGTCTTACGCTACGGCATAACCAGACAACACATCACCGCAACAGTTTATCGCGGGCGTTGGAGCGATGTGGGCACACCAGAACGTTTACGCTTGCTTGATGCTGAGCTAAACGCGTAAACCTGAACAATTTTACCGGGGCTTGTCCAGCTATTACCTGTGCGGAGCCCTTTAGTAGAATTGAGCTATAATATTTTTACACCAGAGATATACGTATATACACCCGAGAACTGTATACACCAGTGAACTATGTTGAGCGACTCGAATAGCTAATGACTACACTTCAATCCATTAATCAGTTGCTTGGACAACTCCATGTGCCGATCCAGGATTTGGCGCAATTGAGTTTTTGCGATGGCAGTCGCGAAGCCAGTATTAAAAACTGGGTGCGCTCATTACCACTAACCCAAAGCCAATTTGTCAGTGGCTTACTTTACCAAGCGTTACCCGATATTAGTCGCTTTCAGACCGGTGTCAGAAATCGTCTTAATATCTTGGAAACCCTGCGTTTACCTACTGAACAAGCCATTGAAGGTCTAGCCCAAAGTTTCCTGAATCAACCGTTAATCTTGCCTGATAGCGCAGTAAAAACCGCTACTATTGCGCAAGCGCTGCAAAAGCACATGATTAACGGGTACCTGGTTTGCTTGCGGGATTTTTGCAAAGAATCTACCCCGCGACTGGAATTCCTGGCGCTGAGTATTCATCGCGCAATCACCGGAATGGGTTTGTTGTTGCTCAGGTATTACCAACTTTACACACCGGTTTCCGGGCAACTTTGGACTGAACTCCATAGCCTTTATCAAATCGCTTTACACCTTGATGTGAGTGAGTTCGAGGTAGAAGAACCACTGTTTAACCATGAACATTGCTCGACCATCACGCTTGCTTACACACGCGTGCTATTACTGGCCTGTTCACGCCCCAATCAATTAGGACAAGACGAAGTACTTGCCACTTATAAAGCATTAAACACTTTAACCAGCCTGGCGCAGTTACAAAATCTGGATACAGAGGCTGACCGCAATGCTAATCCTGAGCTCGCTAACCTCTACGCAGTAGCACTCAATAGCAACCATCCGCCCCAATATATTTCCCGATTGCGGAGTTTGGGTTACACCCTATTATTAGAACTCAATACCAACCAACTCAGTAAAAGACTACAAGAAATTGACCAAGCCGCAGGCGTTGAACCGGCTGAAAAAAATCATTTACGCAACGAGCTGCAATTGACATCCGCGCTCACTCAACATTTAAGCCAAGCGTGGAATCTGTTAGCGCAACGCAACTTTGACCGGCAGGAAACCGGTGGGTTTTTGGACGTGACTGTTGGGATTAGCAGCATTCACTATCACCTCGCGCTGGGCACCAATTTCACTCACTTTCTTAACAAGCTAAGTGGAACTCGTGCTACTAATGGCCTGGACGTTATTTTCCAGAACCGCACAATACAATTGAAAGATTCATCGCAATCTAAAAGCGAAGACCCCTGGGGCGATGCCTTTGACATTTCCGGCACACCCCTCGCCGGTAAAACAGTTTCAACCAGCAGTATTGAAAGCTCCATTCGCGCAAGTGAAGAAGGCGAATTTAAAGAAGCGCATCCGATCTACAAAGTACCCATGATAGATTCCAGCCCAAGCGGTTATTGTATTGAGTGGCGAACTGAAATTCCTAACCAGGTTAAAGCCGGAGAGTTGCTCGGCTTACGCGATCAGGTACGCAATCGCTGGAGCCTGGGCGTAGTACGCTGGGCCAATCAAACCCAGGGTATCACTCAGCTAGGTATACAAATTTTAGCCCCCCAAGCCACACCGGTGGGTTTAGCCATTATCCATAAAAGTGGTGAAGCATCTGAATACTTGCGTGCGCTGGAAATACCTATGCTGAAAGCGATTAATCAGCCGGCAACGCTGATTACCAACGCTATTTCATTCCGCGAGTACAGCAAGGCGCGACTATATCGTCGCGCCACCCAGGAAGATGGCGAAAGCACCAGTCAAAGCATTCAATTAACTCGCCGCTGCTTTGCCACGGGTACATTCAACCAGTTTAGCTATCGCGAATTAGTCACGGGCAAACCAAAGGAGCCCGAAAAACCTGATGATTTTGATTCGGTATGGGATTCCTAGGAGAAAATGTATTGCACAGCCGAACCAAGAATCAAAACAATATCCCGGCTGCTAACCGACTTCGCTAAATTAACCATGATGAGCAAAATCAATAATGAGCAATATTGAGGTATCATTCACTTATTCAGATTTTACGATTTTACATTGCTGACAATTACTTCCGATGCAAGACGCTGACACCCCTCACCTGTGGTTAATCCAGGCTGGCAGGAAAGCATAGAGACTACTTATGACATCAGGCACAATCCGTTTACTTATTCTTAATAACTCACGAGCCGAAGCAGAGCGCCTCATCAGCATGCTCAATAATGCTGGTCGAACCAACCGTGCGCAACATGTTGAAAGCGAAGAAGCGCTAGTGAAACTGCTGCAAGAGCAAACCTGGGATTTACTCATCGGCGACGACTCCACCACTCATCCAACGCCACAAACAACGATCAAACATATTCGCCGACTTAACAAAGATGTGCCGGTTATTTTATTGTATGAAGATGGAGAATCTACTTCGGCAATAGTAGAAGGCTTGAAAATCGGTGCCGCAGACGTTGTCCATCTCGATGATGACCAGCACCTCTTGTTAGTCATCCAGCGCGAAATAGCTAACCACCATGATCGCCAGGCAAAGCGAATTGCCGACCGACGGTTTCGCGAAGCTGAACGGCGCTGCCAACAATTGCTCGACTCTTCCCGTGATGCTATTGCCTATGTGCAAGATGGCCTGTACCTCTACGCCAATGAATCTTTCGCCGAATTATTTGGCTACGAAAATCGCGATGATATTGAATGCATGCCCATTATGGATATGGTGGCCGATAAAGAACAAAACAAACTCAAAAATTTCCTGAAAGAATTTACGTTAAAAGGTGAAGACAGTGGCGCAGGCCAACTTTCCTTTGAAGGGGTTAAGCAAGATGGCAGCCCTTCTGCCATTAGCCTTGAAGTGTCACACGTTACCCATGATGAAGAGGCCTGTATTCAATTTTTAGCGCGGGCGAGCCATATTGAAAACACGGTCAATAACGATGAGTTGGAAGCACAACTTAAACAAATAAAATCGCAAGATTTAGTGACCGGTTTGTTCAATCGCCAGCATATGCTACAACTGTTAGAAAACACCATTGACCATGTAGAAGGGCAGCAGTCACTCAGCTTACTCTACATAGAATTGGATAGCTTTGCTGAACGTGTGCCCAAAGCCTTTGGCGTTGCCGGTTCTGACATGGTGCTAAGTGATATTGCTGCGCTCTTACGTGGAAAGATAAACACCACTGATGTTTTGTCGCGCTTTGGTGATTCCTGCTTTACATTATTGATCCCTAACATTAAAGCCGACGCTGCGATAAATCGCGCGCAACAATTATGTAAAGTGCTAGAGCAACACATTGTTGATGTCGATGGAAAAACCTTGCAGTTAACCTGCAGCATCGGCATCTCCATCGTCAACGAAACATCCACAAAAGCTGGCACCGTCGTTGAGCAAGCGCGCCTGGCAATGGAAAAAGTACGCACGCAAAAAGGTAACGCGGCATTCCTGTTTGAACCAGAAGCACCTGCTGCAGCGCCACGTGATATTGGTAACGAAGTGCAATATGCGCTCGACAATGATAAATTCCGTTTGCTATTCCAACCCATCATTAGCTTGCGCGGATCTGAAGAAGAATACTACGAAGTTTACTTACGCATGATCAATGAGAAGGGTGAAGACATATCACCCAACAACTTCCTTGAGTCTGCCAACAAAATAAATGCAAGCATTAAGGTTGACCGCTGGGTTATTTTAGAATCCATAAAAATGTTGTCGCAACATCGCAGCAAAGGCAATAAAACCAAATTAATTGTCAACCTTGGCCGTCAATCCTTGTGCGATGAAACACTATTACCCTGGCTTGCAGTCGCATTTAAAGCAGCAAAATTAGCACCTGATGCAATTACTTTTCAAGCCGATGAGGTAGACGTTACTAATCACTTAAATGCTGCTAAAAGTTTTGCCGAAGGCCTACAAAAACTCGGCACGCACTTTTCCATTACTAATTTTGGTTGCTCCCTCACACCCTTTAACGCACTCAAACATATCCCGGTAACGCTTGTTAAAATTGATGGCTCCTTTACCACTGACATCCAACATAAAAACGAAAGCTCTGCTGCGCTAATTCATTTAATTGAACAACTCCATGCAGAAAATAAAATTACCATCGTACCCTTTGTCGAAAACGCCAGTGTTTTGTCAACGCTTTGGCAAGCTGGAGCACATTATATTCAAGGGCATTACTTACAAGAACCCAGCCAGAGTTTAAATTACGATTTCAATATGGAAACCTAAATTATTCCCACCATAAAAAAACCGGCGCAAGCGCCGGTTTTTTTATGGTGTTCGCAAGAGAATTACAACAACTTATCGCGTTCTCTAAACCCCAACAAATACAAAATTGCATCCAACCCCAAAGTCGATATCGCATGCTCTGCAGATGCTTTCACTAAAGGTTTCGCTCTAAATGCTACACCTAAACCCGCGACGCTTAGCATTGGCAAATCGTTAGCGCCATCACCGACTGCTATCACCTGCTCCAGCGCAATACCTTCTTGTTGTGCAAGCATTGCCAATAATTCTGCTTTGCGCTGGCCATCCACCACAATGCCAATGACTTTCCCGGTCACCTTACCATCAACAATATCCAGCTCATTGGCATACACATAATCAATCCCTAACTTACGTTGCAAATAACGCCCGAAATAATTAAAACCTCCGGATAAAATGGCGGTTTTATAACCCAATTTTTTCAGAGAAAATATTAATTTTTCGGCGCCCTCTGTCAGTCGCAAGGTTTCCGCAATACCTTCAAGTACAGATTCATCCAAACCTTTCAACAAGGCCACGCGACGTGCAAAACTTTGCTTGAAATCCAATTCACCGCGCATTGCAGCTTCAGTAATTTCAATGACCTGGTCACCCACCCCCGCAGCTTTGGCTAACTCATCAATCACCTCGGCTTCAATCAAGGTTGAATCCATATCGAAACAGACTAAACGACGGTTACGGCGATACACCGAGTCACGCTGGAAGGCAATATCAATATCCATTCGTCCCGACAACTCCATAAACTCCGAACGTAATGCCGCAATACTATCGGGGGTACCGCGTGCCGAAAACTCTACGCAAGCATTACTTAGATTGTCCGTGAGACCCTTAATCACATCGAGTGATGTGCGGCCTGAGAGCCGATTAATACTGTCAATATTCAAACCGTGTTTTGAGGTAATGGCGGTCAGTTCAGCTATGTGTTCAGCCGTGACCTGGCGTGCAAGTAAAGTCACTATATAGCGAGCTTTACCCTGCTGTTCTACCCAGTGCACATATTGCTCATGAGTAATATTTTGGAAGCGAACGTGAATACCCAAAGGTGTCGTACGCTGTTGAATTTCCGCTTCGAGTGCCGCCTTTTGCGCGTCGCCTAGCTTGACTTCAACGAGAATTCCAAGTGCGAGCGTGTCATGAATCACTGCTTGGCCGATATCAAGAATGGTGGCCTGATAATGCGTTAACACTTTGGTGATAGCGCGAGTGACACCCGGCTTGTCCACGCCTGAGGCGTTAATCAATAAAATACTATTCACTGTAACTCCACAGTATCCATAGGGGAAAGCGCAGCATTCTAGCCTAAATCATTGCCCTAGCCTAATAGGCTAAACTGTGAACCTGGACTAAAGTTAAGCCTAACGGTCTACAGCGGCAGATCAAATTACGTTAGAATAGGCGCCAAATTAAACCCATGCATATTCATTGTTAAAACCTGCGCATTGCTAGATTATGGATGATGCTAATAAATTAAACTCATTGGGATACACATGTCACTTTTCACACATTATCGCCGTTATCCCCAACTCAGTTTATGTACCGTCTTGCTGCTCGTTTTAGGTTTTTTAGGGGCCGCTTTTTATCTCTATAGCAGCGCTGAAAATCAAAAAATCCATATTGAACGTTATGGACAAATGTTGGCCGTCAGCAGTGCACGCCAAGCGGTAGATGCAACGCTTACGCAAGACATGGTCAGCCTGCAAGCTATCCTCCAGGACGTAGCCCTATACCCGAATGTCATAGGCACTACCCTGCATAATGTCGACAATAAATTACTGGTCCAAAGCGGCTACAAACCCAAACAAAATTCACAAGGAAAACGTTACAGCTTTACCGCTCCTGTTGCGCTGCATAACAACGTCGTGGGCTATCTGGAAGTCACCCTGGAAGTCCCGCACTACAGCGCGCAGGATCTTTTATTTTTATGTTATTGGACACTTGCTGTCGCCATTGCATTGTTGATTATCTGGCGTTCCATTTATCGCCAATGGTGGTCCGCACTGCGCGATAAATTTCCTTCGGCTAACACGATTGTGTCGACTGTAGTAGAAAGCTTGCCGACGATTCCCGAAGCATTTCTCGAAGCAAAGCCGGCCCCGGAGCATGATTTGGCAACCAGGACGGCGCCGGTACAAATTGCGGTGCGACTCAGCATTCATATTGTCAATATTAATAAACTTTACCAACAGCTCAATAGCGAAGGCTTTGGCATTGTATTAAATCGCTTTGAAAAGCAATTGCATATATTGCTGAGCATTTACAACGGCAAGCGGCAATTATTAACGGGCGATATACTACTGATTGATTTTATTGGCGAGGAACTTCACGATTGCAGTTTTCGCGCACTCTGCTGTGCAAAAATTCTGATGAACATGACCGCGCGCAACCCGAGTCCGCGCTTACAATTAGCGGCAAATATTCAACCGCTTGCAGCGACGCCCTTACCGACTAAAAATAATGACCACAGCAACGAGCTAACCGCTGAAACAACCAAAACATCGGAACAACCCATTCAGCAGAATTTACTGAATGATTTTATTGTTCAATTTAATAACCCACTTACTCCGATAAAAAATGAAATTTTTATCAGCACCAGCTTATTAGACAGCACCCTGCAAGAACATGCAGAATTCGATACCACTCAAGGTAAACTCATCCAAATTAAATCACCTTACAGTGAACATATTGCTAAACAGGAGGAGCAATTATTGTTGCACTAATTCGACAAAACTATTTATCGCTATTTTTGCAATATTCATATCGCACTAGCGGCAATTAATCGTCACTCCCTAAAGCTGCCAAACACAGGCTAGTGGTGAAGGTACGCAGTATAAATTTTACCCGGACGGCTGCAACAGAATTTCAACCACACAATAGTTCATGGTAAGCTCGCGTTATTCAAAAGTGACACGAGCTTTAGCATGCAAAATTCTCCCCTAAAACATATTCATATTCTCGGCATTTGCGGCACCTTTATGGGCAGTCTTGCGCAACTTGCAAAAGATTTAGGTCATCGCGTCACCGGTAGCGACACTAATGTTTACCCGCCAATGAGTACGCAGCTGGAAAATGCGGGCATTGAACTCATGCAAGGTTTTGACCCGGTACACTTACAACCAGCACCCGATTTGGTCATCATTGGCAATGCCATGAGCCGTGGCAATCCAGCGGTGGAATATGTACTTAACCAAGGCATAGCTTACACGTCCGGTCCACAATGGCTACACGATCACGTGCTGCAAGGAAAATGGGTATTAGCCGTTGCTGGCACCCATGGGAAAACCACCACCAGCTCTATGCTCGCGTGGATTCTAGAATTTGCAGGCATGGATCCCGGTTATTTAATTGGCGGCGTCACTAATAATTTTCCTACTTCCGCGCGCCTCGGTTCAACACCCTTTTTTATTGTCGAAGCGGATGAATATGACAGCGCTTTTTTTGACAAGCGCTCCAAATTTGTTCATTACAGCCCACGTACAGTCATTTTAAATAATTTGGAATTTGACCACGCCGATATTTTTCCTGACCTTGCAGCGATTCAAAAACAATTCCATCATTTAGTTCGCACCATTCCTAATAATGGATTAATTATTTCACCAGCCGACGACAATGCCATCGCAGAAGTTTTTACCATGGGTTGCTGGACGCCAAAACAACAATTTTCGATCGCGCCACATAAAAACACTGAATCTAAACAAGCAAATGAATGGCAAGCACAAATAAAAACAACCGATGGCTCAGAATTTATTGTGCTGCACGAAGGCAATGAAGTTGCACACATTCAATGGCAGCAAACTGGATTACATAATGTTAATAATGGTTTAGCGGCAATCATTGCCGCGCGCCACGTTGGTGTAACCCCGGAAGTCAGCGCGCAGGCACTCGCACAATTTGCTGGTGTAAAACGCCGGATGGAGTGCCTGGCAAACATACACAGCGTAAAAATTTACGATGATTTTGCGCATCACCCTACGGCGATCAAAACTACCCTGGCCGGATTGCGCGCAAAAGTCGGCAGTGAAAAAATTATCGCGATTATAGAACCGCGCTCAAATACTATGCGCATGGGCGTGCATAAAAATGCTCTGAACAAAAGCTGCACCGATGCGGATGATGTACTTTGGTATCAACCCGCCAATGCCGATTGGGCGATGGATGAGGTGGTTAATAAAAGCCCGGTGCCCGCAAGGTTATTGCGCGACCTGAATGAATTAATTCACTGTGCAATTTCGCTTTGCGAAACCAACACGCATATTGTGATTATGAGCAATGGTGGATTTGGCGGTGTGCATCAGAAATTAATCGAGCAGCTAAAAAAGAACGCGCTTTAATAACGAATATTTAAATTGGAAACATAAATAGGTAACTAAATAAAAGATAGACTTTCGGAGATTAACTCGCTATGCAACGAACAATCACTCTTGCCATGACTGGAGCTTCTGGCGCGCAATATGGCTTACGTTTATTGCAATGCCTGCTCGCCGCAAATTGCAAAGTGTATTTGCTATTATCCAGCGCCGCCGAGGTCGTCATTCGCACTGAAACAGATTTAGATTTACCAGAAACATTGGGCGCGCAACAAATCTTTTTAAGTCAGATGTTTGAAGCCGATGAAGACCAATTGCAGTTATTAGCGAAAGACGATTGGTTTTCTCCAGTAGCTTCAGGTTCCAGCTCGCCAAGCTCTATGGTGATTTGTCCGGCCAGTGGTGGCACGCTGTCGGCGATTGCTCACGGCGCGAGTAACAATTTAATTGAGCGCGCGGCGGATGTCGCACTGAAAGAACGGCGCCAATTAATTTTTGTACCGCGCGAAGCACCTTACTCGGCGATTCATTTGGAAAACATGTTGAAACTTACACAACTCGGTGCAGTGATTATTCCGGCGAGCCCCGGGTTTTATATGCAACCACAAACGATTCAGGAATTAATTGATTTTATTGTGGCGCGCATTTTAGATCAGCTGGGCATTGCCCAGGATTTATTGCCGCGCTGGGGGGAAGATTAAGATGATCTTACCCAAAAAAGTTCGTATCGTTGAAGTGGGCCCGCGCGATGGCCTGCAAAATGAAAAACAAATTATTCCTACCGCTGCAAAAATTTTATTAATTAACCAGCTTGTCGATGCCG
Organism: Pseudomonadota bacterium; assembly: GCA_040385335.1. Taxonomy (GTDB): domain Bacteria; phylum Pseudomonadota; class Gammaproteobacteria; order Pseudomonadales; family Cellvibrionaceae; genus Cellvibrio. The sequence continues at coordinate 66,916 of JAZKHP010000011.1, read as the reverse complement.
GACTAACTTACATTGAAGCGGGTAGTTTTGTTAATCCAAAATGGGTGCCGCAAATGGCAGATAGCGCGGAAGTTTTTACCGGTATCGCACGCGAACCTAAGGTAACTTACGCAGCGCTTGTTCCAAACTTACAGGGCTACCAAAAAGCGATTGCGGTGAATGCCAATGAAGTCGCTATTTTTGCCGCAGCATCTGAAGCTTTCAGTCAAAAAAATATTAACTGCTCCATTAGTGAAAGCTTACAGCGTTTTGAAGTTTTAATGACCGCAGCGCAAGCACAAAAAATTCCCGTGCGCGGCTACATTTCCTGCGCCCTTGGCTGCCCTTACTCAGGTACTGTTGAGGTAAAAAACGTTGCAGCTATTGCCCAAGAATTAATAGCCATGGGTTGCTACGAAATTTCCTTGGGCGACACCATAGGCGTAGGCACCGCAGGACAAGTAAAACATTTAATCGAAAAGCTCGCGCAAGATATCTCTATCGAAAAGCTCGCGGTACATATGCATGACACCTATGGCCAGGCACTCACCAATATTTTCGCTGCGCTAGAGCTGGGTGTAAGCGTTATTGATAGCTCTATCGCCGGTCTTGGCGGCTGCCCCTATGCTGCAGGAGCCAGCGGCAATGTTGCCACTGAAGACCTGGTTTATTTGTTAAATGGTTTAGGCATTCATCATGGAGTAGATTTACAAAAATTAATTATTGCCGGCAATAATATTTGTCAAAGTCTTGGCAGACCTACCGGCTCTAAAGCAGCGCAAGCATTAAACCGTCAGAGTTGTGGCGCAATCAATTAACTATTTTGTTCCGGTTTTTCTCAGCATTTTCTATTAACTTGATATAAAAAATAATTTTTCACTTATGATGCAATGTTCTACTGAACAACATTGATAGGCGTATTTATACCTATGCGCTAAAACCCAACACTCTTCGCAATATATATTCCCGCACTTCATGATTATCGCTATATCGACGCTATAAATTTCTATTTCTTATTGCAAAATCGCCACCTAAATAGTTATTTAGTAAAAATTAATGTAAGGAAAAAACTTGAAAAATAAATAATTTACGCTTGTGAAGGAATGAAGTTTTAATTTTTTTGGCGCTTATTTTTTCTGCGATTGCATCTCTCCAATTACCAACTATGGTTTAGTTCATGAGTTTTTGAAGTCGTTTTCGGCACCTCGTGCGCGGTAGCGAATAACTCGGCGAATGATATTTTTTTAAAATTTTAGGAGTATGCAGAATGCAAAAGAAAACGCTTTATTGGCTCGGCATTGCCGGACTGACAGTATTATTAACGGCTTGTGGCGGTGGCAGTTCGGGCTCCAAAGCGAGTAGCGCGGCAGCAGGCGTTACAACATCAAGTATTGGTGTTACGGCTTCCAGCACAGCCGCATCAATTGCAACCACCTCAAGTGTAGCCACTGCGGCATCCAGCAGTAACACAGCATCAAGCGATAGCGCCGCATCTGCAATTGCAACTATAAGCTTAGTTCTTCCCGAAAGCCTGGAGGTAGTTACAAAATGAAATCACTTCATAACCTAGCGATGAAAAATATTCTCGCGCTCGCCATAGCCAGTACAACCGCTACCGCATGGGCAGCATTTGACGATGCAGGTACCGACTACACTGCCGACCCACAGCGTTATCATGTATGGAACCAGGCATTAAAACCCATTGAATTGGTCAATAGCATCTTATGCTTTACGGGACAGTTTAAAGCAAACAGTTTTGTAAATGCTGGCCCTTACATCGCCTTGGCAGATGAAAAAAGTTGCTTTAAAGACGAAGGTAATAGCGATGAATCAGCACAATCTGCAGGTTCTTCCAACACCCCCGCCTATGTAAAAGTGATTGTGGAAGCCACCCGCGGCGATGGACCAACCGACCCTGTAATTGTTAAAGTATGGATGCCCGAAATGGGCGGCGGCGGCGAAGATGAATCATCATCCATTAAATTTAAATCCGTTATTAGCAAGGGCGCCAGCGAGGAAAATCCGTTCGGCAGCTTTACTTTCAATTTTGCCATGTTTGATTCTTTTGCTGCTGGAAACTCTCAAGGCGGCGGCGAAATCAAAACTATCGATATACCCAACAAGATTGGTTTTACTTTTTTTGAAAATGAGTTGGGAGAAGAACGCACGTCCAGTAAAAGCGCTAGCGTAGTTATGAGCGCTGATCGCAGTTCGGGAATTGCACTGACCTCTAATGAAAATTCAGGTGGAGATGGCGGTGGTGGCGGTGGCGGTGGCGACTCATCTCAAGCAAATGCTTTTGGCTTGGCATTTAACGCAAGCAATGTATTACTACAAACTGCCGATAGTTACGCAAATTTACCCTATAAAGATGGCAACGATGGATCGGGCACAGAAAGCTGTTTAAACCGTACCGCGTTTGATGAAACCGTGGGGCGTTATGATCTTTACTATGCTGCTGACGGTAGCCGTGTAGAGCTAAATTCTGGCTTAGCATTTAAATACGATAGCGATGACGATTCAACCTTTGATAGCTTTGGGCATGTCGGTTATTGGGGGGTATGGTCAGAAAAGCCAGATGCGTTAGCCAATGGTGCCACTATTCGCGTCGAGACTCCCGGCACTCAAACAACCGTTGACTACACCATTATCAAAGCACCTGGCCGCTTGATAAAAAATACCGTACAAGAGCTTGTGCTAAGTGAAGCGCACGGTATTGAGTTCTCTTACTGGAGTCAGGATGCGCAGCAAAGTAATTTTAACAACTGGATTGTTCAATACTTAACTGCCACTGATGATCCTGTTGAAGTCGATGGCTTCTACAAAACAGGAGGTAGTCAAAATGGTGATCAAGGCCCCATGGTGATGCAACTCGATGCACCTGTACTGATTGTTCTGGGCGAGCATGAATCACTGCATATGCATTCCCAGCAATTGGGCGGCAACATTCAATTTACTGAGGGCAATAGCTCCTTAACATTCTTCAAACAAGAATTTATCAATGGCAGTGAAACAAATCTGTTTGTCGATGGCCCCGCAACGCTAGTGTGCATTGACCGCTGTCCTGTCGGAACCTTGGGTGAAACTGAGTTAGCATCCTGGGACTCAGCCTATTCACCACGGGTGACTGATTTAGAAAATGCCATTATGTTCACTATCGATAATGACGGTGAAAATCCATTAGCGTTGATTCGCGACTCTAACGATGAAGTCGTTAAATATGCCGATGGTATTACTCAAGCAAGCCTGCAGGAATCACACTCACCCAATGCATGGGGTATTCGCTCAGGTCGTATGATTACTAGCGATGTTTACGCAGAATTAACGAACCCTTGGGACATTCATAATTCATCCAAAGTGACTGTGTTCTATGAATGGGAAACCGGGCTCAATGATTTTAATAAAACCACCTCTATTAAAGACAGCAACGGGGTGATTCAAACCTTCGACAAACCTATTCAAATTACTTACACCCATACCGATGCTACGGATCGCAGTGGCAATGCGGGAGCCTTCGACAATAAATTATTTATGCTGAATTATGGCGGCAGCGGCAATTTATGGGGCATACCTGGAGCGCAATCCGACAATGGCCGTTACAACCCGGTGTTTAACATTGCAGACGGTACTCTTATCGGCTCAGAGAATGAGTTCGTTGTAAAAGCCCGCCAAGTTGAAGGGACCATGCAAGCTGCCGATGGCGAATGCACATCATTGACACTCACCGAGCCAGAAGCACCAGTACCTACAGGCATCACTGGTGATGCCGATATTGGTGATATGCCAGTAGTTACAGGTGCTCCTGCAGTTATTGGTGGAGTAATACAAACTCCGCAAGAATAGCGAAGATAGAACGCGTATTAACAAAATGGAGAGGTCAATCACCTCTCCATTTTGTTTTGAGTATTTCCTATTTACGATATTGACCATAATCATCCCTTTTAATAGCAATAACTTTTGCCCTCACTAAACTGCGAATGACAAAAAATTCTTCACATCCACCTCGTTTACGTGTTGAATAGCCAGCCTTCAAATCCCTCTTTTAAACAATTGTTCACTTATGACTAACTCTATTATCGAGCCACAAGATCTCAAAGATCAGCTCAACCACGAAACCGCACAAATTCACTGGACCGAGCTACAACGTTTTTTCGCAGGTGGCCATGCAATTATGGTAGATGCTCAACTAGACTTAACCGATGTAGCCACCCAAATCGCGCAAGATAATGCAGCACAAATCAAATCCTGGATGGCTGCTGGTCTAGTCGATGCCGTAACAGATACTCAAGCACAGCAATGGTATGAACAAAATACTTTACTCTGGGCAGTGGTCATTAAGCCCTGGGTGTTAGTGCAAAACAAACCCGTCATCAACGCAGAGTAACTTGCATGCCCAATAAACGCGTATTAATTATTGATGATGAGCCGGATATTCGTGAGTTACTTGAAATAACCCTGGGCCGAATGCAACTAACAACCGATTGTGCAGAAAATATTGCTCGCGCAAAACACTTATTACAACAAAATACTTACGACTTATGCCTCACTGACATGCATTTGCCTGACGGTAACGGCCTGAGTTTAGTGGAATTTATTCAACAACAATTTCCGCGCTTGCCTGTTGCCGTGATCACTGCACATGGTAGCGTTGATGCTGCTATTGAGTCGATGAAAGCAGGTGCATTTGATTTTATTTCGAAGCCCGTAGATTTAACGATGTTGCGCAAACTCGTGAGTACGGCGATTCAATCCAGTCAATTATCTACCGCCGAAAAATTGCCCGCCGAAAGCTTAATTATCGGTCACTCCAAAGCCATTCAGGATTTAACGCGCAGCATTCAAAAATTAGCGCGCTCACAAGCACCCATCTACATCAGCGGTGAATCTGGTTCGGGCAAAGAATTAGTAGCGCGTTCAATTCATGAACTTGGTCCGCGCGCAACCAAACCTTTTATTGCTGTCAATTGCGGCGCCATTCCACGCGAGTTAATGGAAAGTGAATTTTTCGGCCACAAAAAAGGTAGCTTCACTGGGGCACATCAAGACAAGGCAGGATTATTTCAAGCAGCAGAAGGTGGAACTTTATTTTTCGATGAAGTGGCAGACTTACCGCTCGATATGCAAGTAAAACTATTGCGCGCGATTCAGGAAAAATCTGTACGCCCGGTGGGCGCGGCTGAAGAATTATTGACGGATGTACGCATACTCTGCGCCACACACAAATCGCTTGAAAACGAAGTAAAAGAAAATCGTTTTCGTCAGGATTTATTTTATCGCTTGAATGTTATTCAATTGAATGTTCCTCCCCTGCGCCAACGCGCAGAAGATATTCCATTATTGGTTAATTATTTTCTTGAAAAAATTGCCCAGGAAATTCATCTCCCAACACCCAAGCTTTCGCCCTCCGCATTAACGACACTCAATCATTATTCTTTTCCCGGCAATGTGCGTGAACTTGAAAATATATTAGAGCGAGCATTCACGCTTTGTGAAAACGCGATAATTGATAGCGAAGATTTACAGCTGCAGGCAGGAACAACCCATACTGGTATTTTTAGAGGAGCAGAATTTTCAGAGAGAAAAATTCAGACCGACATCAACAAAGAAATTAAAGTAAATAACCGCTCGGACTATCCAGCCCGCTGCGCCGAATATCCTTCATTAGACGATTATTTATTGGATGTTGAAAAAGAAATTTTGTGTCATGCACTTGAGCAAGTGCGGTGGAATAAAACTTTGGCAGCAAAACAATTGGGGATCACGTTTCGGTCGTTACGGTATAGGTTGCAGAAGTTGGGGTTGGATGATGAATAATTCAGGATAGATAGCCAAACATAAAAATCCACCGCCGCAAGATTTATGTTTGGCTATTTAAATTACCAGCAAGGAGGTAGGGGGGCAGCTGGCACTGGCCCCTGTATGCCGGTAGAAGTTAATGTCAGCACATTACAACCATTTACATCCAGAGTTTGTGGCGCCAAATTCGCCGTAGCAGTCAATGTATAAGACGTAGCTGGTAAGCCTGGATGAGTAATGGTTATACGATAAAAACCTCTGCCTCTTGTAGTTATATAATTAGGCGCTATTGACGTCATTTGCTCATAAACCGTGCAACGATTTAGGTTGCCTGGGTCATCGAACCGACCATAAGCGGTATAACAACGCTGCAAGCGCTGGGCTATATCCATCAGCTCTGTTTTTGCCTCTGCCCGATTGGATCTACGGACAGTGTTCATGTATGACGGATAAGCAACTGCTGCAAGTATGCTGACAATTGCCAAGGTAATCATTAGCTCCACCAACGTAAAACCTAGATATGTCTGACGCTTTTTCATTTAAGAACCCTCACTATCAACGGATTTGACGCCAAGACTGACGACCTAACATACGAGGCGGAATAGTAATACTCTCGTTGACAGTTTTCGAATTGGAGTCAACACCAACAAGCCTCCCTGCACCATCTGCTGTCAGCCCTATCCCCAATTCACCAAGAATTAAAGCGTCTTTAAATAAGTTATTAGGTAATACGTGCTCATTAATGTATTTATCCCCAATAGCCACAACTTCCATTAACCAGCTAGTACCTCCATAAGCACAGGGACTCGCAGAGGGTATTAATGTAGGAAAAACCAATTTGTCTGCAATTAACAGTGGCGTTGTCGTCACTCTTTCACCTATCGGACTACTAAAGTCAAGATACCAACCATTTTTAGTAGCCCAAAACGCTGTTCCCGGTTCAGTTACAGTGCGCGTAGAAAGTGAAGGTGTTGTAGCGTTATAAGACGTCACCATTGTTTTTGGTTGAAGACTCGAACGCAACACCGTTGCCCCCATCTCCGCAATAGCATAAAAGCTATGTATAGGTGTTACGGGAACCGTATTATCAGCTGTGTCATAATATTTACCAGTACCAAAGTAGACCATAATAACGTCACCTTTAGAGGAGTTAATCCCTAAGGTTGGGGCTGCATAAATTGGCTGTCTATTTCCACCGGCATCTGTAGCTGAAAACATAAGATAATCTTTCACCCACGAACCGGCGCTAGTGCTGGACAAACTAAAGCGAATGAGATTACCACCCAAATCACCGGCATAAGCGCTAACCACTTGACCCGTAGAGTCTGCTTTCAACTCCACCCCGGATAAACCATACGCATAACCTGTATCAATAACCTTGGTGTAAGTAGTATTAAATGGCGATTCAATATCCACTATGAACAACTGCCCATTGGTACCACTACTATCTCCATTGCCAAATACCACAGCCCAACGTCCATTTTTCATAGGGACGATTTGCGGTGCATTCATTACGTACCCTAACTTACTAAAGATTGCACTAGGCAGAGAATTATTATTAAACTCAAACAGCACTTTGGGGTCGCTGGGGTCAGTAATATCCAATGCATAAACGCCTCGACCCCCAGCCCCTAAAGTACCAACAATAATAGTCTTCCAGCCACCACCGATATAAACATCACCAGCCACAATCGGACCATCTACAATATATTGGTGCGCATTAGTTGTCTTACCATAATCAGCAGCCGCTAACTTCGCTAATTTTGGGAATACTATATTAGGAATATAAGCAAATTCTTCCTTCAACATATTGGACGAAATAGTGCCATTAGCCAGTCTGCCCGTTGCATTAAACGCATGCACCATTCCATCATTAGATCCAACATAAATCATTGGGGTTTTAAGTTTTTTAGCTTCAAGATAATCCCTGTAAGAAGTTCCCGCAGTACCAGGTAAATTATAATAACGTTGATTTAACGCCCCGACATAAACCGGGCTTGAGTTAACCAAATCACCAAGAATATTTCTGCCTGTTATTGAAGTGCGGCTGCGCAAGCCTTTGGATTCATAAGTATCATCTCCCCTCAACCAACTCACACGGCACTCAACCCAAGTAGTGGGGCAAGTTACTGCTGAAGGCGCTGGATCACTCCCTACCGTTAAAGCAGTTACTTGAGTAGGAGTCAGGGTTTCGAAAGCAAAAGGAATTAAGCTTGATCCATTGTAGGTATAAACATTACGGCCAGATCCATTCGTTGGCATTTTCCCCGAGTCAGAAGTAACGGCAGCAGGGGTTGTGTTCAAAAGACCGGTACCCAGGAATTCATAGGCGCTTAACTTGCCACTCCAATTCGCACTGTTAAATTCTGATTGGAAGACAAAAGAGCCTTGCTGTAAATAAGACGAGTTAGTCGCTACAGCAGAAGAAGTGCCGGTGTCGTCAGTGATTTGTTTAATAGCCTTATCAAGTTGTTTGGCCAAAGTTTTCGGATCAGTCGCAAAAAAGTATGTATCGCCACTCGGATCTACTTTATTCAACTCGACGTCGAAATTTAAACCCTTTTTAATAACGTCATCTTCAAAAGCTTTACTGAAACCACCCCATTTGGCCGCATAGTAAAGTGGTGACCTCAAGAAACTCGCAGATGATGTGGTGAAACTGTAAGAGCCATATCTCGCCGCTGCGGCAGCGGCAGCGGCAGCGGAGGGCGTATTGTTACTATCACAGCCACCATAACCTCCATCTTCACGACAGGTACATTTATTTCCAACAGCTAAAGAACAAGTTGCCCCATCAGATGCATTTTCATATTCGAAATTATTGATGCCAGAGTGAACGTGAAATCCATCATCATTAGTTCCAGAAATGACATAGCCAAACCCCATTTTATTGGGTGTTGACTGCGCCATAACTTGAGTTTTAACCAACACTTTTGATGCAGTTATAAAATAAGTAATGACACCCCACATATCTTGATCATAATCACCACCTTGCTCACTGTCTTCCCAGTTCACATACAACTTACCTTCTACACCAGTCTCATTATTGAGAACACTTTCCGCACCGGTTCTACCACTAAAGGAGACTGTATTTTGACTAACAATCTTAAAATCAACAATTGCGCAGTTTGTTTCCGTGGTGCCGGTTGACTTGTTACGACAGGCGGGCTGAATAACAACTTTCTTCCCAGCGTAAGTAACTTCAACTTTTGGCACAGCTGGACTTAAGGCCACGCCGTAAGTACGCACCTTGCTAGTTCCCGACACTCCATTAACAGAAATACCTGTTCTACGTGCAAAATTAGCTAAACCGGCCATATTGTACCCACCTTCCAGGCGGGGCGAATCAGGGCAAGTACCACTCACATTAGAAAGACTGTTAATTGATTTAGCCGAACAGAGTTGATAGTCATCGCTAACCGCTGAACCTATTAACCGACCCACAAACCGAGATGTAGAATCAACACCTTCTTTAGTACCAATGAAGTTGGTATTGGTATTCATAGCCGTTGTCGTAAGTAAACTATTAATATCGGCAATAGAGCTATAACCATTGGCATTATTAACAACGTCATTATCATCATACGAATTGGTAGACGCATTAAACTGAAGTACGTTTAAAGGCGCACAGTAATTGGCGCTCGTAACGGGTGCAACCCATGCAGCACTCGTCAATCCGGGAAAATAAGTAGTGTCGGTAGCGTTATATGCAGGTGTCGCCAATGTTTTGCCTGCCAAATAACGTAGTGATTCCAGATAAATTTCCGACTGTGGATTACCCCAATTAGAACAGGTTCCCTCAGCGAAAGACGATTTCCCCCACTCACAATTGTCCCCGGGACTGGCATCATTGTAGATACCACTGTCGTGGTTATAACCATAAAGGCGCAGCAAATTTATAGTATTGATTATTCCACCCGTTGCTGGGGCAGATTTGAAAGTACCATTCGTTGTTGTATTAATTTCATCCAGCATTGTGCCAACATTCTTACGCAACACGCCACCCGATTTGTTTTTGCCATAAGAACCTGTAACCAAACCAAAACTCAGCTGGCCGCTCTCACCCCATTTTTGCAAAAGTCCAGTCGGTTTTGCGATCGTACCCGTTGGGTATTTTTTACAACCATAACCCTCTTGCTCCTGAGAAGTGGGTGTTGCCGCGACAATTAAACTCTCCGTCGCATCAACACACACTTTAACTCGAACATAATATTCTGCATTGGCAGAGTCAATTCTTAATTTATAAGTATTGTCATCGGGCGGCGCAAAGGAATAAGCATTAATTCCAGAAGCCGCTGCTTGATTGCCATTGGCAGCAGAGCCCCATTTACATTGCCAGCGTTCATTACTCGCCCAAAGGCTAAAGTTACCTTTAACAACACGCATTAACGGTGGCGCAGTGGTGTTTTGTGAGTAACCCGCTCCCGCAGTTGTATTGCAAATCGTAATGCCCGTAGCGGCAGTATTAATAGCCTGCGGTGCGTCAGACGCACTAAAAGGAGTCAATTTCTGAATATCATTGCCGTCATAAAACTTAGCAAAAGAATGCGCATCATTTGGAAGAAAAGCTCGTTCTAACACAGTTTCTGTCGCGGTATCAGTAGAACGGTAACCGCCATACAAAATTTTACGCACAGCGTCTATCCGCGTCATAGTTGCCCAGTTCAGAAAATTACCGCTCCACTCCCCGGTACCACCCGAGTAGTTACAGTAGTGCTCATTACCAGCACCTGATTGTGTTTCACGGTTAGGTTCAAAACGATTACTGGTATATTTGTAACACTTATTGCTGTCAAAATAACCATAATATTCATAGGCATGTATAAAGGTAGTATCAGGAATATTCAATAGATCCGGGGTTGAACTACCACTTGAATCCGTAATGTTGGAGTAATCATCGTAAATTTTAAAAAACAACTGATGATCTCTTGACATATTGAGCATCATTATAGGCACCACCGGATTCTTTAAAAACAAGGGCGTCTGATCCGGAATAGCAGAAACATCATGTGCGATCAAAATTAATCCTATATATGCAAAACCCAACCTCAACCGCCTACGGGAAAGGTATTCATTTACTTTTTTAAAAAATCTAAAAGATTTTTGCATTAACATGCTAGATACCCCTTAATTAAAACGACGGTTATAGGTTGACTGGGTTACCGCGGGATTTGTTGACGGTCCGGTACCTAACGCACTAACACGGTAAGGTAATGGTACCCCTAGGGCTTGTAAGCCGTGCACCCCCACCGCACCTCCAGTAGCGGCAGCAGCTGAATCAACGTTCGCGTTCAGCTCTTCTATAAGGCATATGGGGTCGGTAATATCAGGCAAATTAAGTGCTGTGTTGAACGCTAAAGGTATCCAGAAATCACTATTGAGTACCGAGTTAGCGGGCGTTTGATTTAAATCCAAAGTACTACCTGCACCAGCAATACTTTTTGGTGGTGGAACAGTTTTATTAGCTGGGGATAGCTTAACTTCGCATACCCGCAGACCTGATTCTGCGGCTTGAAATGCAATATTTTTATCATTCATGTTACCCGCCATAGCCTCCTGCAACCCCGCACCGCGGATGGCAGCCAGACCAATAACACTCATCAGCAGAACCATTACTAATCCGACAATTAACACCATACCTTGCTGTGACGAAGGTAAATTGGGCTGCGCCATCGAAGAATTACGTTTCATAACGTTTCACCTTATTTAATTAAGAACCATACGACTACGAATAGCTGCTGTCGTAGTGAATACCTGCCGCATGCGACGATCCGTTACAGGAGGAGTTGTTAGCACCCCCCCGAATGTATATGGTTGCCGCTCATTCAAAACATTGTTCTCCAAGCTACGCACCAATAACTCTACGCGGACAGCTTGAACAAAGTCCCATTCCGTAGCAGCTAGAGCACTGGCTAATCGATAGGTAGTATTGGCTGATGTGGCATAAGTAATACGCATATTCTCAACTCCCTCTACTAACTCCAAAGCGGCATCTGTATTAGTTCTTTGCCACAAACTCGGGCCTCCACCCGCACCTGTTGCCAAAAAATAAACTGTAGTATTTACAGGTAACAATTCATCACCCAGCGCAAAAGATTGTAAAGGATCAGTTAGGCTCCATGCAGCTACGTGACTTACCGTCAAAACATTACCGGCTTTAGCCAATGCACTCACCGGGAAAACATAAGCACCCGCGCAATCTGTTGCAACTGCAGCGCCGCCAACACAAATACCACGTACACAATTGTTCACAATTGTTTCGGTGGTATAAGCTGTTAATGCGCCAGCTGTATTCGCAGCATTAAGTACAACGCCTACACCCGCATTATTTGCAGAACGTACTACTAAGATATTTCCGGCTATGGCCGTTACCGCTCCAAGATCATTGGCAGCGCCATGAGGTAAAGCTCCGAAACTGTCATACCCCATAATTCCAACATCAAAGTCCGTGTGTAACCCGGCACCAATCGCAAGAGTTGCACCTTTCAGCTTCAACTTTGGATTATCTATAGAGCTTTTAGCTGCTGGGCGATAACAACCATAATGTGCAGCCATACGTATATCTTTCGAAATAAAATCAACTGCAAGACGCCCCGTTTCCTGAATACGAGACAACCCCTGCTGAGTGGAAAATACCACTCGACTAGACAGAAACATCTGCACTACACCAGTCATCAATACCAAACCAAGTGCAATAGAAATCATAAGTTCAACAAGCGACAAACCTGATTGCCTACGCATAACATTCATACCTCAGAGTCGCGCCGTGTAAATGAAAGTAGATATATCTTCTGCAGCCTGTCCAGAATTATTGAGCTCATTCCAGGTAATCGTCACAGTACACACCTGAGTTGCAACAACACACGCAATCGCACCTGTTCCACTAGGAGTGGTCGTAGCTATGTTGCGGCGCCATTGATCTATGTCCGCAGCCGCCTGAGGTGCTGTAACTACCGCAGTAGCGAGGTTAAAGGGCGCGGCAGCAACGTTATAATTATTTAAATTGGCGGTATTAAGGCGTATCCGATCAAAAATATCGTATGCATAAATATTGGTCTGTGAGCGAATGTAAGCGCCCTGATTGAAAGCCAGTGCTCGAGTTTGTAACGCCCCCAGCGCCATCAAAGACGATGACAACACGAGAAGCGTAACTAGAACTTCTATCAAGCCAACACCTTGGTGGTACTCTCCTGCAGACCCATTCATATAAACCCCTACGGACTAAATTAAAAAATTAATATACGACACAAACTTTACGAACCACACTCAATAAGCCAGAAAGACCAACGGTAATTGTGCGTCCGGCATTTCCACTACACTTGCGCATTTCAGCGTTTACTATTACGGGAAAATTAACATTATTGATGCGCGCTAAAGTCCCTACCGACGTAAATCGAACAAATGATATATCACTGCCATTAAGCCGCACGGTAATATCAGCGCGATTGCCTCTCCTAGGCCAAACTTGCAAAACAGTTCCAACGATAGGAGCTGCTGCACTATCGGATGTGGCCATATCAACAAAAGCAATAAACCCCTGAGACCACCCACCTGCCGCCCCTGAGCAAGTAGCACCATCAACGCTGGCACAAATAGAAGCTCGTGGTTGAAGGGTTTGAGTAGCCCCCTTGCGACCGGTCACTGCGGTAACACGAGCTAGATTTAGAGCCGAAACGAAATCTTCACCCAAAGCAACTGATTGATTATTCATAATCTGTTTATTAAAACTAGGTATCCCAATCGCGATGGCAACCCCCATTACAGTAAGAGCTACCATCAGCTCAATCAACGTAAAACCATTTTGTTTTTTAAACATATCTATACCAACTATGTATTGCTATGGATTTTCTAACCAGATTGTTTGCAAACCAAGGCTAGACGAAATTTAATCTGGCCGTTATATTGATTCACCCTATCACATGCGGTGGAAACAGTTCTTATCGGTGAGATATGTGGTCAACAAGGACGAATGAACGGCTTCTATGGTACAAAAACTTGCGTACCTTTTAGCCAACTTACAATTTCCATGGAGGGATACTTATGTACAACCGCGGCTTTACACTGCTCGAACTTTTAATCACCCTGGTTATTCTTATTTTAATAATGACCATGGGCATCCCCAGTTTTTCCAAACAAATCCAAAATACTCGACTGAAGACTACAACATTGAGCTTATTAGAAGCCGTTGCAGCTACGCGAACTCAAGCAGTATCCATCAATAACCGTGCAACGTTGAAACACCAAGGTACTTGGGAAAAAGGTTGGGAGGCGTTTATAGATACCAATAATAATGGCCTGAGAGACGAAGAGGAAAAACTTTTTCTATCACACGAAAAAACTCAAGGTGTTCGCATCACGGCCAACCGTCCTCTACAAAATTATATTTCTTTTATCGGCACGGGTGAAAGTCGTTTTGTTGGTGGATACAACAGCGGAGCATTTCAAGCAGGAACATTTAAAGTGTGCCCGGCACCCAAGGGCGCAGGCTTTGAATTGACGCTAGCCCGCAGCGGGAGAATGAGAATGAATGAAATTAGTGCTGCTAAATGCGATGAGAATTAATTAAACGCGCAATAAAAATTAATTAAAAATGCAATGCTATTTAATTCAAGACGCGATGAAAAGCAATTAAAGCAGATGAAAAATAAAAGGGATGAATACCACAAATACGGCAGCGAGAAAAAACGCTGCCGTATTTACTAAATTTAATTATTCAACCGTAATGCCTTGGGCAATGAAAAGCTCATGGTTTCAGGTGTGCCTAACAACTCTTCCGGAGGAGTCGCGCCCCAGGCTTGTAATTTTTCGATCACTTGCTTTACTAACACCTCAGGCGCCGATGCGCCGGCGGTAATACCAATACAACTTCTATTCTGAATCCATTCCTGATCAATATCATCCGGCCCATCAATTAAATAAGCTTGGGTTCCGCAGCGTTCGGCCAATTCCCGTAACCGATTTGAATTAGAAGAGTTGGGCGAACCAACAACCAATACCAAATCACACTCCAAGGCTAATTGACGCACTGCATCTTGCCGGTTAGTCGTCGCATAACAAATATCATCTTTACGCGGCCCACTAATACTCGGAAATTTTTTGCGCAAAGCATCGATAACTTTTGCAGTATCGTCCATCGACAAAGTGGTTTGTGTTACATAAGCCAAGGCTTCAGGATTCTTTACCACTAACGCAGCAACATCGGCCTCATCTTCCACCAAATAAATTTCACCGCCTTTGCTATTATCGTATTGCCCCATGGTGCCTTCCACTTCGGGATGACCGGCATGACCGATTAGCACACACTCACAACCTTCACGACTGTAACGTGTAACTTCAATATGAACTTTAGTCACTAGCGGACAAGTCGCATCAAATATTTGCAAACCGCGATCTTGTGCCTGAGTACGCACTGCTTGCGATACACCGTGCGCGCTAAATATTAAAATTACATCGTCTGGCACTTGCTCAATTTCTTCAACAAAAATGGCGCCGCGTTCGCGCAAACTATCGACAACAAATTTATTATGCACTACCTCATGGCGCACATAGATCGGCGCACCGAACACATCAAGGGCGCGATTTACAATATCTATAGCGCGATCTACACCGGCACAAAATCCGCGCGGGTTGGCAAGTTTAATTTGCGTCATAACTGCAGCACCTAATGCTTAAAAATCATTGTATTGAAAACTACTTTTTTGCACATCATCGTCAATGAACTTGAACAGGCTCAATTTTTAAAATGGCAACTTCAAAGTAAATATCATGGCCGGCAAGTGGATGATTGAAATCTATTATTACCACATCATCGTTAAATCTTTTTACCACGCCGGGCAATTCAGTTTTTTGTGCATCAGCGAACGATAGCATTAAGCCTTCTTCCAATTGAATATCCGCACCAAACTGATTGCGAGCAATTTCTTGCACATTGTTTGGATTACGTTGGCCAAATCCATCTTCCGGTTTAATGGTTAAGGTTTTGCGATCGCCTTCTTGCAAACCAAATATCGCCTTTTCAAAGCCTTGCAATAAATTTCCATCACCTACCGTAAAGGTAGCGGGTTCGCGCTCAAAATTTGAATCAATAATTTCGCCATCTGGCAAGCGCAAGGCAAAATGCAAAGTTACACGGGTACCTGGACCCAGAGCTAAATTACGCATGAGATTTTTTCTCTTTCGTCAAAAACATATCTGCTATTAAAATAAATGCGCCCAGCGTGATGGCTGAATCAGCCAGGTTAAATGCGGGGAAGAAATTATCGTCGTAATGCACTACGATAAAATCAACGACGTAGCCAAGCGCAATTCGATCCACCAGATTCCCCAAAGCACCACCCAAAATAAGGGAGAGTGCAAAAGCTTCACGCTTGTTGTGCACCACAGCGCGTGCAATCCAAATCACTAATATAGCACTGACTGAAATAGCAATAATCGTAAAAAACCAACGTTGCCAACCGCCCGCATCACTTAAAAAACTAAATGCCGCACCGTGATTATGCAGCAGCGTGAAATTAAAAAAAGACGTTAACTCAACTGGCTCAGCATAAGTAAGATGATGGGATACCCATGCTTTACTAAGTTGATCAAGCACCACTACGGCAAGTGCCAGGAGATACCATAAGCTCGCTTGCCGGGAAATTTTAAACAACATTATCGATCCTAAAGAATAAATTATGCAAACTTACGTAATTCGCCTTTGCCATCCACATTTTCTACGCAGCGTTCACATAGCTCTGGATGTACTACAAAACGGCCCACATCCGCCCGGTGATGCCAGCAACGCGCGCATTTAGAGTAAGTTGATTTTTTTACCGATACTTGTAATCCATCCAGGTCGGTTGCGACAGCACCTTGGGCCTCCGCAAGAGCGCGCACTTCAGCAGTTGAGGTAATCAGCACAAACCGCAATTCGTTGCCCAGTTTTTGCAATTCATTTTTTAATTTTTCATCGCAATACAAAACAACTTCTGCGCCCAGAGAACCGCCCACTTCACCCGTACCACGTTTTGCTTC
This sequence comes from Pseudomonadota bacterium, assembly GCA_040385335.1. Classification (GTDB taxonomy): domain Bacteria; phylum Pseudomonadota; class Gammaproteobacteria; order Pseudomonadales; family Cellvibrionaceae; genus Cellvibrio. Next base: position 50,128 of record JAZKHP010000011.1, on the reverse strand, counting down.
AAGCACTTTGTTAACGGAATTTTTTACTTGCGCAATTAATTCCCAATATTCATTGCCGAATGCATCAGACGATGCTGGCGGTAAGTCATACCATTCCGCCACAAACACCGATTGGCTGCGATCGCCAGCGATGACTGGCCACATTTCGTCAGCAGTAAAACTTAAAATGGGGGCGATCCAACGCACCATAGCTTCAATAATATGTTGCATAGCGGTTTGCGCTGAACGGCGCGCAAGGCTGTCCGCCTTGGTGGTGTATTGGCGATCTTTAATGATATCGAGATAAAAACCACCGAGCTCTACCACACAGAAGTTATGCAGTTTTTGATAAATTAAATGCAATTGATAATTGTCGTAAGCGGCAATAATTTCTTGTTGCAATTCTGCGGTGCGACCGAGAATCCAACGATCCAGCTGCAGCATATCGCCTACCGCAACTGAATCGGTTGCCGGATTAAATCCGGTGAGGTTGGATAAAATAAAACGCGCGGTATTGCGAATGCGGCGATAGGAATCCGCTGTGCGTTTTAAAATTTCATCGGACACACTCATTTCAGTGCTGAAATCTGTGGCTGCTACCCATAAGCGCAAAACATCCGCACCTAAATCATTCATTACTTTTTGTGGCGGCACCACATTGCCCACTGATTTGGACATTTTGCGGCCTTGCGCATCCACCACAAAACCGTGAGTTAAAACAGTTTTATAGGGGGGCACGCCGTTCATGGCCATTGATGTTTTCAGTGATGACTGAAACCAACCACGATGTTGATCTGAGCCTTCTAAATATAAATCTGCAGGAAAACGTAAACCTTCGCGCTGCTCCAGGACTGCATAATGGGTAACACCGGAATCAAACCATACATCCAAAGTGTCGGTGACTTTGCTGTAGTTTTCTGCATCGGCACCGAGCAGTTCTTTTGCATCCAAATCAAACCAGGCATCCATTCCATGTTGTTCAACTTTTTGCGCAACAGCTTCAATTAAACGCGCAGTTTCGGGATGCAATTCCTGGGTTTCTTTATGCACAAATAATGCGATAGGTACGCCCCAGGTACGCTGCCGCGAGATACACCAATCTGGCGACGTCGCGAGCATGGCATCAATGCGCGCCTTACCCCAATCTGGAACCCAGCGCACGCTGTCAACTGCTTGCGCAACTTGATCGCGCAAATTATTTTTACTCATGCTCACAAACCATTGCGGTGTAGCACGAAAAATTAATGGCGTTTTCGTACGCCAGCAATGCGGGAAGCTGTGTGTAATTTTGCTTTGCGCCAACAAGGCATTTTTTTCAATTAATAATGCGATAACTTTTTCATCGACTTTGTAAACATGATCGCCAGCAAATATTTCTACGCTAGGGCGATAATAACCATTGTCATCAATATAATTCAGCGTACCAATTTTATATTTCACACCCACTGTAAAGTCGTCCACACCATGATCAGGCGCAGTGTGCACAAAGCCAGTACCGGCGTCAGTCGTAACATGCTCGCCCAGAATCACAGGTACATGACGCGCATAAAATGGATGCTGTAATTGGAGGTTTTCTAAAGCTTCACCTTTTACAAAACCAACAATTTTATAGTCTGTTATTTGCGCGCGAGCCAACACATTAGCGAGTAAAACCTCTGCAATTAATAAACGCTCACCACCAACCTGCAAGAGTGCATAATTTATTTCAGCATGAGCACTCACCGCCTGATTGGCTGGCAAGGTCCAGGGCGTAGTAGTCCAAATCACCAGGGAGATTTTTCCACTACCATTTATATCGGTAACAACTTTTTCAATCGCAGACTGATCAACAAAAGCAAATTTCACATCGATAGAAAATGATGTTTTGTCCTGGTATTCCACTTCCGCTTCAGCTAACGCGGAGCCGCCCACTACACTCCAATACACTGGTTTAAAGCCTTTGTGTAAGTGGCCATTGTTTACAATCTTGCCCAGCGAACGAATGATGTCTGCTTCGAATTTGAAATCCATGGTGAGATAAGGATTTTGCCAATCACCGAGTACACCCAGACGAATGAAATCCGCCTTTTGACCTTCCACCTGCTTGGCAGCGTACTCGCGGCATTTTTGCCGAAAGGTTTTAAAGTCAACTTTATCACCGGCTTTACCAAGTTTTTTCTCAACGTTATGCTCAATGGGCAAACCATGACAATCCCAGCCCGGCACATAAGGCGAATCAAAACCACTCAGTGTTTTACTTTTGATAATAATGTCTTTCAAAATTTTATTCACAGCGTGACCGATATGAATATCGCCGTTAGCATAGGGTGGACCGTCATGCAAAATAAATTGTTCACGGCCGGCGCGCGCGGCACGAATTTTTTGATACAAATTATTGGCGGTCCATTGCTTAAGCATGTCAGGCTCGCGCTGAGCGAGATTCGCTTTCATCGCAAAATCGGTAACAGGTAAATTGAGTGTCGCTTTATAATCGGTCATGGTTTCTTTATGGTCGGTCATGGTTGTTTTATAGTCGGTAGTGGTTGCGTTAAATCGGCAATGAAAGCTGGCTAAAATCCAGTGCCAGCTTATTAACAAAATTTATTAAAAATAATCACCAAAAAAAATTATTGTTTCTCTTTACGATCGGTTAGATCAATAATTTTTGGCATAACGAGCAGAACCAATAAGGCTAAAAGTGTGCACAGTATCGCAGATGATTCACGCCCCAGACCTGCCGCAATACCGATTGCTGCGGTTAACCAAATACTGGCGGCGGTTGTCAGGCCCTTGAGATGCTGTTCATCGTCACCTTTTAAAATTGCACCAGCGCCCAGAAAGCCAATGCCAGCAATAACGCCTTGAATGACATGGCCTAAATGAGTATCAACAATACCCACTTGCTGCGGGATAAATACAAAAAAGGCGGCGCCAATGGCAACTAGCATATGAGTTTTTACGCCTGCGGCCTTGCCCCGCTGTTCACGCTCAAACCCGAGAATGCCGCCCAGCAGCGCCGCCATTAATAAACGGACACTCAGCTGTGTTATTTCGGTTACATCGTTCAAATCCGAAAATTCGGCCGCCACCGTAGCGGAGATCTGCTGCAAAACATTGCTCATATTCATCTCATTTGGTCTTTACAAAAAACTGGCCAAACGTTTCGGCATCTATTAGCCAGGGTCTGCTTTTAAAAAATTCTTTGCTTGCAAAATATCAAGCTGCAATTGTGATTTCAATTCATCGAGCGAGCCAAATTTTTTCTCGTCGCGCAATTTATGCCGAAACTCTACATCAATCACTGCACCATAAATATCGCGTGAAAAATTAAACAAATGAACTTCGAGTAAAGGTTTCTTATCTCCGGGCTCGCCATTTTTTTTAAGGGTTGGCCTAACGCCAATATTGGCGACACCTTGGTAACTGCTGCCATCCGCAAATTTTGCGGTGACTGCAAATACACCATGCAGTGGTGAGCGATAACGACGTAAATCGACATTGGCAGTCGGTACCCCTAATTGCCTGCCCAGTTGTTTGCCATACACAACGCGACCATGAATTGAGTAAGGCTTGCCAAGGAGCTTTGCCGCTTGCGCAAAATCACCCAACTCCAGCAATTCACGAATGCGGGTACTGCTCACTCGCTCGCCGGCGATAGCCAGGGTTTGATTATCGGAAACAACAAATCCCAGTTGACCACCCCGACTTTTTAGCAAGTTAAAGTCGCCACGTCTATCGCAACCAAAGCGAAAATCATCACCCACGACTAAATGTTTAATGCCTAAGCCGCTGATTAATACGCGATCAATAAATTGCTCAGCAGACAATCCTCGCAACTCTTGATTAAAGCGCAAACACAAAATGCGATCCACACCAGCTGCCCATAAAGCACATACCTTCTCACGCAAACGCATCAACCGCGCGGGGGCTTGATCACCCGCAAAAAACTCATGGGGCTGCGGCTCAAATACAATCACGACCGCTGGCAAATTTTGTGCGCGCGCAACGCCAATGAGCTGCTGCAATATTGCCTGATGGCCCAGATGAACCCCATCAAAAGACCCGATCGTCGCCACACAATTTTTGTGTTCCGGACGAAGATTATGTAAACCGCGAATAAATTCTTGCTGCACGGGTTGCCGTTACCTGAATCGTTGCCAAGTGAAAGGGTTGAAGTATACAGGAGCAGTGCTTCCTATCGCTAACGCTGAGTTACTGCGCCGCACGAAAATCTTTCAACCTGAAACCCATCATGGCTAGACCCAGAAGGTAGGCTGCCATCCCCGCCGAACAGAGTATTGTCAGGAAGATAATATTCAGCCAGGTACTCCATTCATGCCAGCCATGCAAATATTGCATACCCACCAGCAACGTCATGGTCATCAGCAGATTTGCAAAACCGTAGCGCAGCCATAGTTTTGGCCAGTCACTGGCGGGGTTATAAATCTGCTGGCGACGCAAGCCGCGATACAGCAGATAAGCGTTGACGTAAGCCGCCAGCGCAGTGGTTAATGCCAAACCGACATGACCAAGCCCCCAGAGAATGACCAGAGGAATCACGACTATGGGTTTCAAAATGATATTAACAATAATTGCGATTACGCCGATCCGCACCGGCGACTTCATATCTTGCCGGGCAAAGTAGCCGGGCACCAATACCTTGATCAGCATAAAAGCAAACAGTCCCAAGGCATAACCTTTCAGGCTGTAGCTGGACATGAGTAATGCATCGACAGTCATTTTCCCATGATGAAATAGCGTAAATAAGATAGGTTCCGCCAAAATCACCAAAGCCAGGGTGGAAGGCAAGGCAATGAGTACAACAAAGCGAATCGCCCAATCGAGAGTTCGACTAAACTTTTCTGGTGCCTGCGCGGCACTTTGACGCGATAAGCTCGGCATTATCACTGTGGCAATTGCGACCCCAAAAACACCTAAGGGTAGTTCTACCAAACGATCCGAGTAAAACAACCAGCTAACACTGCCATCGACCAATTTAGTCGCAATGATTGTATCCAGCAGCAAATTGATTTGGCTGACGGATACACCAAACAAGGCTGGCGTCATCAACAGTAAAATACGCTTTACGCCTGGGTCCGACCAATTCAATTTGGGTGAGGGTAACAAATGAATTTGACGCAAAAAAGGCAATTGAAATAGCAGTGAAAATACGCCAGCGGCAAAAATGCTCCAGGCAAGTGCGAAGACTGGACTGGGAAAGAAGTCCGTCAACAGCAAGGCAGCAGCAATCATAAAGACATTGAGGAAGATAGGCGTTACGGCAGGAATAGCGAAACGGTCGTAGCTATTCAAAATCGCTCCGGCAAAACCGGTGAGCGAAATTAACATTAAATAGGGAAAGGTGATGCGAACTAAATCTGTCAGTAACGTAAACTTGTCAGGTTCATCAACGTAACCATAAGCAAACACAAATGCTACGCCCGATGCCCCAACTACCCCAATTAATGTCACTACAAGCAGAACAGATCCCAGGCAACCGGCAACATTATCAATTAATAATTTTACTGCGTCGCGGGAGCCCTTTTCGCGATACTCAGACAGCACCGGGATAAATGCCTGGGAAAAGGCACCCTCGGCAAACAAACGGCGAAAAAAATTGGGGATTTTTTGCGCTACAGCAAAGGCATCCATAGCGCCGCCCGAGCCCAACACGCTGGCCAAGACGATATCACGCACCAATCCCAACACCCGCGAGCCCATGGTCATTGAGCCCGTTAATAAACTGGAGCGCAGTAAACTTCTGGGTTTGGTGGTTACTAGCTGTTCTTCAGTGAGAGGCTCTTCTGGTAAATCCGACACATGTACTTCCTGCCTAAAGTTGATGGCGTATTATCAACGTTCAAGCCGAACACACACAAGCAAATAAACCCAAGCTAAAGACTCACGGAGCCATTATCCGAAGGAGACAGTGAGCCTAAGGGGAACCGGTAATTTAAGGAACCCTTAATCGGAAGCAGCCGTCTTTGCTTTTAAAACCCGCAGATTACCGTTTTCATCGCAGATTTTGGTCACGCTGGAATAGCTTTTATTGGCGCTAATCCGTTTTGCTAAAAAATCACCCTGCCCCAAACCGCATTCAAAAATTAAATAGCCATTTGCTCGCAAATAAGTGGGTGCCAAGGCAATCAACTGATTAAAAATCGAGAGTCCGAAAGGGCCCGCATCGAAGGCTTCTTCGGGTTCATGTTGGGCAATTTCTTCAGCCATGTTTTTTACTTTGGCTGAGGTTATATAAGGCGGGGCACTCACGATAATATCAACTGAACCCTGCAGCGATGCAAAGGGGCTAAATAAATCCGCATTAAAAAAAGTTGCGCGTTCGGTTAAACCAAAATGTTGCGCATTGACAATGGCAGCCTCAATAGCAGGCGTATAAATATCCGAACCCAACACACGTGTATTGTTGCAATGGAATGCTACGGCAAGTGCAACTGTACCAATGCCTGTGCACAAATCTATCACGGTGATTTCTGCTCCCGACAAATAATCATTCTTCACGGTTTCAATCGCAGCATGCGCTAATAATTCAGTTTCTTTGCGGGGAATATAGAGTCCTTTATTGACAATATATTCCATGCCCATAAATTGCTGCCGCTCTGTCAAATGCGCTAGTGGCACGCCAGCCAGCCTACTTTTTATTAATTCGTCTAACTGTAATAATTGTGTTTGTGACAAACGCGGCAGCGGGAGATTTTCCGCAGCAATTGGCGAAACCAATTGTCCGGCAGCGGTATGCCATAATGCGCGCAAAGTATTATTGGGGGTTTCTTCACTTTTGTCTGGCAAGACACTCAACTCTTTTTGCAATAAGCTAAGTAAATTTTGAAAGATAGTGTCTTGCGACATAGCAACCTCTTATGATCCCAGCAGTTCTACATAATTAACGTAACGCATCAACTTCCGATGAGTAGTTTATTTTTCAACTACCGGCACTGAGTACAACCGGGCAGTTATCTATCACAATAGTGGTTTTTGAATAGCTGCATTTTTTGTGAATTTTTCCATCAACAAAATGCAACACATCAACTCCGCGCCTGGTTTCCAGCTTACCTTTATATTTTTTCTCTAGCGAGGGCCACGCCAATTGCCAACTAAAAAGCGCCTTCTGTTCCGATTCATCAACAAAAATATCTGCCAGGGTAAAGGTAAAATTTCCATGATGAAGGAACCACGGGAACCAGGCGCGATACAAGAATTTTTTGCCCGTTATAACCACACCTGTCCAGTTTTCAAAAACTACATCCTCGTGCAGCAAGTCCATGACACCATCAAGATTATGATTATTCCACGCTTGCAACCACACTTTTATATGGTTCTGCATCTCTGATTTAACAAGATTCATAGTACAACCTGACGCAGATTAAAGCGCTTCATCTGTATCACACAGACTTAAAAACCAATTATTTTCATTGAGTACTGAAGCATCGACCTGGCTCTGTGACCAGAGAAAAAAACCATCATCTGCAGCGCGATGACTGAAGCCGGTGTGGCGCAAGCTCGTGCGCGATAACTCATCACTCGCCATAACACTTAATGAATGCGCAGCATTTTTTACCGCATATTTGGCTACCGCACTCAACAAAATCTGCAAATGGTGTTTATCGCGAAAACCTGGCAAAAAGTCCCAATCCATTAATTGCCAATCTTTCACCAAGGTACTTGCCACCTTATCTTTTACAACGGCATAACCCAGCAGGCGATTTTCTTTACGCAGCTCCAGAATTTTAAATTGCGATTTTGGATTGAGATCATAACGCCAACGACAATATTTTGCGGAACGCGAGATAACATTAAGATTTCGGCATTGGCATTCAACATCATTAAAGAACATTAATAGGTTGTCTGTGTTATTAGTCCAGCTTAATGTATAGCCAAGCGGTAAAGATTTTAAAAAGGGGGCACGAAGCAATGCCAAAGGTATCACCGCCAACATTGACGCAAGCGTGACAAAAAAAACTGGCCACTGACGAATTTCAAGATAATTTTTTATGGAAAATAACATTTTAAAATGATGACGGCAATTCATGGGCTTAAATAAACGGCGCACCATAGTATCGGAATTTTCGTTAGAACCCATGGCAATAACAATAGGGAACTTTTCTTGTAAATATAAATTCATCCAGGCACCAATACCACGCTTCATATGCTCGGGATGCACCACAATATCCGATGCTATTATTCCCTCATAATGATTATCGCCAACTTTTACTTTAATAGGTTCAGCACCAATAGCACCAATTAGTTTACCCTGATAACGCAACACAAAAATATCTGATGGATTATTAGACGAATCAAAATAACGCCACGCAATAACTTCTTTACTCACGTTGTCAGCCGCACCAAAACCAAGATGCATAAGTTCGCAAACATCGGCAAGATCCGCCGTCGTTGCACGATCATAGGATTGCATTAGCTCTTCAGCAGTAATGCCGAGCGACTTTGCTAAAACTTTAGAAATTTTTACGAAGTTTTGGTTCATATTATTCGCTTAGCAAGCCAGCATTTTTAACGGTTGCAACAATATCCTTCACACCTTTTAAATTAGCCAAAGTCACTTCATTCAAGGTGATGTTAAATCGCTCATCCATCTCTGCCATTAATAGCAACACGCCCATGGAATCCCAACCGGGCACATCGACCAATAATGTTTCAATGGTGAGCGAGCCCTCATCAAGATTTAATAATTGCTCAGTTAATTGCAATAAGTCAGTAACTGTTATGGGTGCTATGGATGACATATTTTTTGCTCTGTTGTTAATCGCACGAATATTATTGAACTATTTTTACCACACTCTTTATCTAAACTATTTATCCAAATCATCCCAACTTACCGACCACATGACTTAACCAACCTCCGCAACTTCGCGATGACTACTGAAAATATTTTTATCTAACTCAACAAAAGCTGAACCCCAGGATAAACCTACACCATACCCTAACAACATAACTTTAACTGTGGACTCCAGCATATTTTCCGCAAGATATTGCGTCATGGTTAAAGGCACAGATGCTCCGCCAATATTGCCGAACTTTGCCAAAGTGAGTGGCACTTTGGCGAGATCCAGCCCGCACTTTTTAGCGATGTGCTTCATAATAAATTGGTTCGATTGATGAAAAAAGAAAATGTCGACACTCTCGGCACTACAATTCATTAGTTGAAGTGTTTCGTTAATCACCTCAGGGACACGTGCAACCGTGAAGTTAAAAAGATTGGGGCCGTTCATTTGCAATTTTGTATCGCGTTCGTTTTCCGGCTTGGGCATTCTAAAGCCGCCTCCGGGAATAATTAAATCGTTGCAGCCAGCACCATCCGTATGCAAACAAAAACCCCATTCGTTACTATTACCCGATGCTTCAATCGCCGTTGCTGTGCCACCATCACCGAAAAGCAAATAAGTTGATCTGTCTTCTTTATCGGTAAATAAACTCGGAGTATCACCGTGCAATACCAACACCCGTTTAGCAGAACCGGTTTGGATCATCATGTTTGCCAGCCACAGCCCGTAGGGGTAACCTGAGCATCCCAGGCCCACATCGAAGGCAACACAATGATGACTCAAACCCAGATCGCGATGCATAAGGCTGCTACTGCCTGGCAAAAAATAATCCGGTGATTGCGTAACAAAAATCAGTGCGTCAATGGAGGTCGCAGGCCAAGCCAAACCTGTTAATAAATCTTGCGCCGCCGCCAGACATAAATCAGAACTGCACAGATTTCCATTACTGATACGGCGGGCTTTTACACCAGCCAAGGCAACCACTTTTTTCACTTCTATAGGATCAAATTGTTGCGTATCGCGCACATTATCAAATTCCGTAACAGGCACTGCACTAGCGACACCTGCCATTCGCGCACCCCGAAGAATTGTTGCTGTCATTACTATTTCACCTGATTACTGGCTAACTTTATCTTGGTTAATTTTTGATGAATTAACTTTTTATTAACTAGCTTTTTTTAACTAATTTTTATTCACTAACCCGTGACTGCCAACTTCCAACTCAGCCAACACTTGTGCTGGCATATGCAAATAGCGGGTAGTTTTGCGCTTTGTTTCTATATCCTTGTAAGCGTAAACAATTTTTTCCGCAGGAATATTTAGCTCGCTGGCAACAAGGCTCGCAGCTACACTGTGATTATAGCCCCAGAGCGCAAGGTCCATCTGTTGATAAGGCAGAGCGAAATAAAATTCATCCTGCCCTTGTTGCAAACTGTAAGTATCAGTAGAAGGAACAGAATTGCAAATAACATCGGGCAGACCTAAATATTTTGCCAGGGCATAGACTTGAGTTTTGTAAAGATGCGCAATAGGTTTTATATCAGCAAGCCCATCGCCACCTTTCACAAAAAAACCTTGATCATATTCAAGCCGGTTAGGTGTTCCTATCACCGCGTAATTGAGGCGCTCGGCATGAAAATATTCGGTTGTTTTGCGCACGCGTTGTTTAAAATTAGTGGCCGCAACAATCGTAAGGTACTCATTTAAGGGTAGCACCGCAGCATGTAGTTCACCATCGGGGCTTTCTACCACTAATTTAAAATGATTAATTTTTCCTTCCAGCCCGCCTTCAATAATAATTTTATTTTTCCAGGAACCGTCGTAATCAGGAAATAGATTTTTAATGGCCTTGTCGCGCCACTCATAACAACCAATCGCCGTTAAGGTTGACGAAATATTTTTTATTTCGTAATCAATGTCTAACTGCTTTGCCACCAGCTCACCCAGTGACGTACTATTTTGCGAAGAGTCCTGCTCTGGCATTAACAAGCCAAACACTTTTTTGGGACCCAGAGCTATTACACAAAGTGCAGCGCAGACAGCGCTATCCACACCACCGGATATGCCAATCACCAGGCCGCGACGATTAATCTTGGTTCTGAGTAGCTCACGTATACTCTGCGTGATGCGAGTCACTTCCGCCGCTGCATCAATTGCCAGCGCGCTCTTGATTGTTGCAATATTCTCCATCATGGCGACTTTCTCATTATGAATAAATGTGTATTTATTAACGCAAACTTTTTTTACTGATTTTATTGGAATCCGTTTTCGGTAAAGATTCAAGAATAACCACTTCACGCGGCACCATAAAATTTTCCAGATTAGCAATACAATGCTGACGAATTTTTTTGGGGTCCATGGTGGTGCCAGGGTCAAGCGCAACAAAGGCTTTAATGGTTTCGCCCTCAAGTAAATCAGGCACGCCAATAACCGCCGCTTCGCGAATGCCGGGCAAACGATACAGAACATTTTCAACTTCAACCGGGCTGACTTTTTCACCGCGCGATTTGATAATATCGTCCACGCGACCATGAAAATAAAGATAGCCATTTTCATCCATTACAAACTGATCTTGCGCGCAGAGCACGCTGCCATGGGGATCAAGATTGTTGCGCAACATTTTTTGTGTTTCCTGCGGCTTGTTCCAATAGCCCTGCATCACATGTGCACCGCGCACATAGAGAGTTCCTAGTTTATTGGCGGGCACCGGCTTTAATTCATCATCTAATAAAAACACTTCGGTGCCAGGAATCGCCTTGCCGACAGAGTTAGGGTATTTCTCCGCGTCCTCTGGCTCCAAATAACTCACGCGCTTACACTCGGTGAGGCCATACATTTTATAAATTAAGGCATTGGGAAATATTTGCTTTAAATGGAATACATATTCGGGAGGCAAGGCTGCAGCGGTATTGGTTACTCGAGTGACGCTGGGAAAACACAATGGCGATTTTTGATGGAGACCAATAAGCGTAGAAAAAACCGTAGGCACGCCGGGAAACACAGTGGCCGACTGATCGCGTATTTCTGCAAATACCACACTGGGAAAAGCAAAGGATTTACTAATGATAAGGCACGCACCTAAACGCACCGACATTAAAATTTGGTACAGCCCATAATCAAAGGCGAGGGGTAGAAAACAAATAATTTTTGCATCGGAATCAAGACGCAAGTACTCAACCAAACTGTCGGTAGTAAACACCATATTGGCATGTGTCATCATCACACCTTTAGGGTCGCCGGTGCTGCCCGAGGTGTAAATCAACGCGGCGAGATCCTTGTTAATCGTTGCACCTTTAATAACATTTTTAGTATGCAATGCCGCATCCAATACATTAATTAATCGTACCAGCGGTTTGGTGCAATATACATTTGCTCCCTTATCATTAAGCTCTTTTTCGCTAAGCTCAGTGCCGGCATAAATAATTTCACGAAGATCTGGCAAATTCACCACAGCGGGTAAAAATTGTTTCGCTACTATTGCATCCGTTAATAAAAAAGTCGCACCACTATCCCGCAGAATATATTCCAGCTTATTAGCTTTGGTTAAATGATTTACCACCAAAAAAATACCGCCAGCATAAAGCACGGCATAGAGACTCGGTAACAGCGCCCAGGCATTCTCCATAAAAATTGCCACGCGATCACCGCGTTGCAAGCCACGGTTTTGTAAATAGGCGGCTATGGCCTGGCTCTGTTCATAAAGTTGCTCATAGGAGTAATTTTCATTACCCACTTGCGCGGCAATTTTTTGCGGATGCAACTTGCTCGCAATCGTCAAACTGTCAGATAAAAGACGGCGAATTTCCATGGTCATGTTTGCGCTATGCCTGCGTTTTTGTACCAATGAATTTGAGCAGGTTATTAATCGAATCCAGATTATCTGGAACCAATTCATCCCCTTCCACTTTTATACCCAGACCTTCATCAAGATATTCAATCAGCTCCAGAATGCCCATAGAATCAAGAATGCCGCCATCTAAAAAAGAATCGTCATCTTTTAGCGTAGCTTCATCATCGCTAAACAAATAATTTTCAAGAATAAATTGACGGAGCTTCTGGCGAATCTCATCAATATTTATAGTGCTTGTTTGTATGTTTGTGGTGCAAGCTTCTCTCATCTCAATTTCCGCCCAGTCCTATAATGTATGTTTAACAAAATTGTTTATGCAAAATTTGCGTGGTTAAAATTCCCGTCAAAGCTTGTGACTCTGCGGTGTTTATAGACTTTTCGCCGCGCGCCTTTTTGAGTAAAAAAGCAATTTTTTTTGCATCAAATAGCCCAACCTTTTCTATGGCCGACTCGCTCAAATATTCACTCAATTCACCATCAAATAGTGATGCCTGGCTCGCCGACACATTCGGTGCACGATAGGGCTGCTTGTGACGTTGGCTAATTTCTGCTGGCAAATACCGCGTCGCCATTTTTCGCAGAATATTTTTTTCTTGCATAGCTTTCATTTTTATTTTTGGCGGCAAGCGGTTGGCAAATTCTATTAAGTTATGATCCAAATAAGGAAAACGGCCCTCAACAGAATTTTTTGCCAGCATTCGATCACCTTGCGAAGTGAGCAAGTAGCCAGACATTAAGGTTTTTATTTCGAGATATTGTGCCCTGTGGAACGGATGCCAATCTTTCGCTTGCGCGGGAAACAAATTGACTATTTTTGTTTCATATTGATTATCGACTAAGTGTCCTTTTAATTGTGCGTTTAAGTCTGCGTTAAAAAACATCTTGGCTTTACTGGTGGTTTGCCAGCGTGGCAAGTGCGAATGCCACAATAACTCTGGAGTATCCAAACCTACACCAAAAAATCGTTTTAAATAAACAGCAGCATCGCCTTTTGGTAAATCCATATATGGATACAACCGGCTTAACAGCAAGGGGCGAAATTTCGACTGCGGATTCTTTGCCCAAAACTGGCGAACTTTTGCTTCTTTAAAAATATCGTAACCGCCCAGCACTTCATCCGCCCCCTCACCGGTCAGCACTACGCGATAACCTTGCTCATGCACGAGCTTGGATAAGATTCCCATAGGGGTAGGTGCCGCGCGTAAAATGGGTGACTCGGTATGCCAAATGGTATTTGCGAATTGTTGTGTAATTTGTGTGTTATCAACCTGTATGCGCGAATGATCGGTACCGAGAAAGTTCACGACTTGATTTTGAAAATAAGTTTCATCCAACGCAGTATCAGCAAAGCCCAGCGAAAAAGTTCGCAAGCGCGCGTTGGTTTGGGTATGCATCAAGGCCACCAGCACTGACGAATCCAGGCCACCGGACAAATAAGCCCCTATGGGTACATCTGCGCGCAGCCGCAATCTGGTTGCAGCTAAAAGTCGCTCATGTAATTCTTCTACTAACACGCTTTCAGAGCGACTGTCGTATTCATCGCGATGCGTTGGGAATTGTAAATCCCAATAAATTTTTTCGGTTATAGCGCGCCCTTTAATGACTAACAGCGCCCCGGGCTTTACCTGAAAAATATTTTTAAAAATCGTCGCTGGCGGCACACAAGTCCAACCGGTAAAAATGGCATCGAGGGATTGCGGATCAATTTCCAGTTTATTGGGCAGCGCAGGCATTAAGGCTTTAATTTCTGACGCGAAAGCAAAAAGGTCGCCATTGGTAAAATAATACAGCGGACAAATGCCCACCCGATCGCGGACTAAAATTAATGTTTTCTCGCGCTTATCCCATAAGCCGATGGCGAATTGACCGTTAAGATATTCAGGGAAATTCAGTCCGTATTCGCGATAAAGATGCAAAATAACTTCAGTGTCGGATTGCGAGACAAACTCATAGCCCTTACTCACCAGCTGCGCACGCAACTCAATAAAGTTAAAAATTTCACCATTGAAGGTTATGCACAAATCGCCATCAGGGGTTTGCATGGGCTGGGCGCCGCCTGCAAGGTCAATAATACTTAAACGGCGGTGCGCTAAACCGATAAAGTCATCGCTATAGAATCCTTGCGCATCAGGTCCGCGGTGCTTAATAGCATCAGCCATAGCACCGAGTGTCGATAAAGCCCGCTCCCGCGCCACTAAACCTTCAGTCGGTAAGATTCCCGCTATACCGCACATGTTGATCCTCTATCTCTTCCAGCTAGAAATTTTCGCCTGTCATAACATTAGGTCAAATTTTCAGCGGGGTTAAATTTTTACCAGTTTTTTTATTATAGGGCGAAGATTGTCGCTTGATTATACCTGCCAACAAGGCCAAAAGAATTAATCCTACGCCATATTTATAGATAATAAGCAGGATGAGTTACGAAGGGTAACCAAGTAGCAGCGGGCCAAACGCTTGGTAACCGCCTACTTTTCAACCAAAACAAATCCCAATCTATAGCGCTTATCCTCTATACTGCGCGCCTCTGTATCAACTACACGCCCTGTTTTCGGTTTATGCCTCCTCACACTCTTTAGTTAGTCGACTTAATTATGAATTTTGCCTCACTCAGCTTTGCCCCCGAATTATTGCAAGCCATTAAAGCCTGCGGTTTTAAAACCTTGACGCCGATTCAAGAGCAGGCGATTCCACCCGCCCGACGCGGCCGCGATTTGCTTGCCACGGCACAAACCGGCACCGGAAAAACCGCTGCTTATGCACTACCGATTTTGCAGCAAATGCTTGATACACCTAAAGAAGCGGTGGCATGTAGTCCACGCGTACTCATTTTGGCACCCACTCGTGAACTGACCGAACAAGTTGCCGATAACATCAAACAATTTGCGCAATTTTTATCGCTCAATATCACCTCTGTGTATGGCGGCGTAAAGCTGACCGGTCAAGCAACCAAGTTGCGCACCGGGGTGGATATTTTGGTGGCGACGCCAGGGCGCCTGCTGGAGCATATCGAACTCTGCAACGTGAACTTATCCAAAGTGGAATTTGTGGTGCTCGACGAAGCTGACCGCATGCTCGATATGGGTTTTATTACGGATATCCAAACCCTGCTTAAGGGCGCTACGAGCAAACATCAGACCCTGTTATTTTCGGCCACGATTTCTCATGCAGTGACATTGCTAGCCAATCAGTTGTTAACGCGGCACGAAACGGTTGCGGTATCGAAACAAAATGCTACAGCGGACACAGTCACCCACGTGTGTTACCCCGTTGAGGAGCGTCGTAAATATGAATTATTCAACGAATTAATTCGTCAGCAAAACTGGTTTCAAGTGCTCGCCTTTACCAGCACCAAAGAGCAGGCCGATAAGCTGATTAAATCCCTCAAGGACGACAACATATCTGCCGCAGTTTGTCACGGGGACAAAACCCAGGGCGCACGTCGCCGCGCATTGCAAGATTTTAAGGACAACAAAATCCAGGTGCTGGTAGCGACCGAAGTTGCTGCACGTGGCCTGGATATTGAGGGGCTGGATTTTGTGGTAAATCTTAACCTGCCGTTTTTGCCGGAAGACTACGTACATCGCATTGGCAGAACCGGTCGCGCTGGCAACAAAGGCACGGCAATATCCTTTATCAGCCGTGAAGAAGAACGCACCCTGTCCATTATCGAAGCCATGATAGGTACGCGCATCAAACGTATTTTTATGGAAGGCTACGAAGTGGGGGATCGCGAACCGCTGATCAAATCACTGCAAGAAAAACCCGCTTACGCGAAAGCAAAAATGGGCAACAAGGCAACTGAAACGCGTATTGCGACCAAACGCTCTGAAGCCAAAAACGACACGCCCGTATCCTCGGCAAAGCAGGCGAGAATTACCAATAAAGCGGGAATAAAAACCGGTGGCGTGAAGCAAACAGGTACAAAAAAATCAGGCGTTAAACAATCTAATGCGATGAATACAGGGGCGAAGAAACGATAGCCATCCCATCAGCTACCTTCTTGTATTAGGCGGCAAGAAAAATCTTTACTTTGCCAATCAGGCAGTGCTATATATGTCGAGTATATAGCACTGCCTAGAGGAGCAACCTCATGTCAACTGGTTCAGTTTTTGTTAACAACCGCACCCAATCGGTTCGACTACCTGCCGAATCTCGCTTTCCAGATAACGTCAAAAAGGTCTCGGTACGCGTCCTTGGTCGCGATCGTATCTTGTCGCCCATAGAAAACACCTGGGACAGCTTTTTTCTAGACACAGAACAAGTCAGCGATGATTTTATGGTGGAGCGTGCCACCCAGGAGCAACCAGAACGAGAAGGATTTTAATGCTCAAATATATGCTCGAGACCAATATTGCCATCTACGTTATCAAGCGTAGGCCACCTGAGGCGCTGCAAAAATTCAACGCACATGCGAATCAATTGTGCATAAGTGCCATAACACTTTCAGAGCTACTCCACGGGGTAGAAAAGAGCGCGCAACCCGAACGCAATTTATTGCAAGTGGAAGATTTTATATCGCGCCTGGAAGTTTTGCCCTACGGACTAAAAGCTGCTGCACACTATGGTGAGATTCGCGGGGATCTTGAACGTGCAGGCACCCCTATTGGCGTTAACGATGTGCATATTGCCGGTCATGCTCGCAGCGAGGGGTTGGTTTTAGTCACCAACAATTTGCGCGAGTTTGCACGAGTAAAAGGTTTGCGAATGGAAAATTGGGTTTAACAAAAAAGCATCGCCGACAAAACTTTCAACATTTTTTTAATTTTATAAGCCAGGATAAAATATGAGTTTACCCCCCTGCCCCAAATGCGGTTCTGAATACACCTACGAAGATGGTGCAATGTTGGTGTGCCCGGAATGTGCACACGAATGGAGTGCCAATGCCATCGCAGAAAACGATGAAGATGTTTTCACCGTGCGCGATGCTAATGGCAATTTTTTAATTGCCGGCGACATGGTTACCTTAATTAAAGACTTGAAAGTTAAAGGCACCTCGTCAGTAATAAAAGTAGGTACCAAAGCAAAAATTAATCGCCTTGTTGATGGCGATCATAATATTGACTGCAAAGTGGATGTGATTGGTGAAATGATGTTGAAGTCTGAGTTTGTTAAAAAGGCCTAAACCTTAACGATATACTAATGAGTTCGTAGTAAATAACAGATACAAAAAAGCCGCTGACACCTAAGTGTCTGCGGCTTTTTTGCAGTGTATTAATTTATAACTGAAGTAAAAAAATTACGCGTCTTCGGACTCATCATAAACTCTTGGGCGTTTTTGACGGATACCATGGGCAGCTAAAATCTCCACATAAAATCCTTCACCGCCGCTCACCGAAACTTCATCCATTTTTTTAATGATCTCCGCCAGATGAACATCTTCAGCGGTAGCTTCTGTTTGTCCAAATTTACAATCAAAATCCCAATAATCCACGCCCGCAGGCAAGGTCTTACGTCTTTCGCGTTTCAGGTACTTGCGCACCTCATGTTTAATAGCTTCCAGGATACGGTCGCTATTCTTACCTTCAATATGCAGCTTAAATGTTTTTTTCATGGATTTCCCAGGTTCGTCTTTAGTCGGTCTTTTTGATACTAACAAATGCTATAGAGTCGATATTACTTTTTCACACCAGCTTCGCGACTGCTATCAAAGCGCGCGAGCAATTCAGTGTAGGTATCTTTAGCTACACCACCCACTGTAATCCACTCCAACACCATTGCATTAAAACTGCTGTCGCGACTACCGAAGGCTTGCTGCATTTGCTGTACTTGATAATTCATACGTAATAATTTATCTGTCGCTGGCGTTTCTCTGCCCGCTAAAATTTCAGCGCGCACCGTCAGTGTACGTAAATTCTGCGTATTTTTTTCCTGATCTTCCACAGTGATGCTAGCGGCTTTGGCAAAGCGCTGCTGAATCACCGACTGACTGCCACTTGGCCAGCGCGGAGTATTAGCAATCAATTCTTCCACAGCAGTTTTTTTCTGATGAATTTCAGCTTCGGATTTAGCAGTTATAACGGCCAATTCAAAATCGCGAATGGCATCACAAGCGCTGAACATATCCAACCAACTTTGGCCTTCAGCTTTATTGCGCTCGCGATCAATTTTTTCAGCTACAGCAGCAACAATCGTATTAAGCTTTTCATTCAATACTTTTGCAGTATCGCGCGGCAGTTCCAATGCAAAAAATTCACTCTTAACCGTTTCGATCTCTGCTTTTGCAGCTACCAACTCAGCCAGAGGAAGTGCAAGGAAAACCTCTAATTTTGTAAGCAAAGCCTCTGCTTGCTTTTGTATTTCTTGACGCTGCTGATTACCAGCCTCGATTTCCTGATTGCGTCGCGCAAAAATAGCATCACAATGTAGGCGGAAATCTTGCCATAGTTGCTGATCTTCTTTGTACCAACTTTTGCCAATGGTTTTCCACTGCGCTTGCATCTTTTTGACGGAATCTATTGCTGCGCGAACATCAGCTGCTGCAATCAACCCCTGTGCTGTTTCGATAAGCTGTTGCTTGGCAGATTTATTGGTTTCGTATTCATTGGTAATTTTACCAAACAATTGTTCCATCAAAGCTTCAAAGGTGTGTTGCAATTCGTTGCCCGCTTTGCGGGGTACTGGCCAATATAATTGCCATTCCTGACGTGCCACTTTAAGCGTTTTTTCAACTCCCGCCCAATCGGCTTTATCCCAAGTGTAGCTTGCTAAATAATGTTGCAAATGTGTCACCATCTCCTGACGCTTGGCGAGATTTTTTTCGCGGGCCGCAGCTTGTGCATCAAAAAATTCTTTGCAAGGCGCAAAAGCAACTTCTGAGGCTTGGTGAAATTGTTGCCAAAGTGCTTCATCCTTCTGCTGGCCGCCTTTGCTCACTTCTTTCCAGCTATCTTGCAGCTCATGAATTTTAGTGGCTAAATCTTCGGGTGCCATGGGGCTGTTAATCAGGGTTTGCATTTGTGTGACTAAAGCTTCTTTTTTGGGTGTAACCGCAAACTCATGCCAATCACCTAATTTAATAATTTGCTCTTCAAACTCCTCCAGCCTTGCTTGAATCGCTTTGGGTAAATCGGGTAATTGCTGACGTTTTTCATTTAATTCTTTTTGAATGGCCCGCGCTTTACGCACAAAACCTTGTTCGACTGACCACAAACCTTTGCGAATTAATTCATTTAATTCGCGCAAGGAATTTTTCGCGGCCTGTTCAACTGCGTTGTGTTTTGTTACCCAGTTTTTTACCGCCACTTGTGCATTAGCAACAGTTTCCGGCAATTGTTCCTGGGTAAATTCTTGCGCATGCTTAAGCAACTGATTGAGCTTATGTTTTACAGCTTTCGCCGTATCATTATCTTCAATAGCGTTCTCAGCATTTTGCAACTGTTCCGTTAGCTGTGCCACAGTGCCCGAATTTTTTATCTGCTCAACCAATTGCAGCGTTTGTTGTTTACGCAGCTCAAATTCTTTATTCAACGAATCCATGGGTAAATTACGGTTCGCAGCCAAACGAATTGCCTGGGCCAACTCCTGCAGCTTATGTTCGTAATTGACTGCCAACAATTCATCGATATGCGCAGCAGAATAAATATCTGCGATAAATGTTTTTGAATTTTCTACTGCGGCTTTCGCCAGGGCCAGGGCTTGCTGATCAAGCGCAACATTTTCTTCTTCTAACGCAATAGCGTCAGCTTGCGCAGTAATTTTAGCTTCGCAAGATTTAACTGCTGCCAAGTAGCGCTGCAGGGTTATTGCGGATACACCTTCACCCAAAGCCGACCACTCTTGTTGCAATACGGATAAGCGAGCTTTAAACAGGGTATCGGCTTCCAGGTGCGAATGTTTCTCTAACTTGGTGCAAATGATAAGGGCTAAGGCCTCGATCTCCGCAAATTTTGCATCCTCAGACTTAAAGACATCCAATCGTGCTCGCACTAATTTGTATACATTTTTATCTTTGGTTTGTGCGGCTTTAGCGAGCTGCTCAAGTTGATCGCGTTGCGTTATTTTGGCTGCTGCGGCTTGGCGAATTTGTGTTGTACTCGCTTCACTCGCAAGTTTTAGCAATGACTCTGCATCGGTAATTTGTTCGAGCACAGCAAAGCTGGCAAACGACGAATAACTAACCACGGCCATCAATTCAATCGGGTTGGCAATTTCTTTCGCTAATTGATCAATCGTAATGATTTTATCATCCAACAATTGCCCAATACGTTTACGTGCTACCGCTTGAATGCGTGCCGTATGTGGGCCCGTGATTAAACTGAGCAATTCACTGCCGTAACTCAATTTAGCAATCGCCGCTTCGCGGACAGAGTCATTGCCACTGTTGGTGGTCGCGACCGCCACTAATTGTTCATTGGAGTGAAGCGCAAGCGCTTTAATTTGCTCATCAACAGTAGCAATGGGGGGGGGCGTTTTTTTAAAAAGACGATTTAGTAATTTCATAGTAGTCAGTCATTTGTAGTGATAGTGAAAATGATTGTGAGCGAACGGTTTTATAGCGGTCAATCAGGAACAGTAATTTTTTTGCCCTTAAAGGCACGGATATAAACTTTTAAATAACGATTGCGTGCCATCAAGCCGCTGATAATTACCAGGCCAAGGGCAATCAATGCACCCAAAAACTCTCGCGCCTCTTCTATGTAAGGCTTATCGGGATTCATCGATTGCATAAGCAGTTCTTGATCCATATGTCGGTAGTATTCCACCGCGCCGGGACCCGCAACAGCCAGGCAAAGTAAACAGGCAGCCACAGCCAACAAAAATAAGGGTGAAGAATAAATATTAAATACCAGGAACAACGGGACTAACGCACAGAGAATATAAAAGCTAACCCATCTTATCGGATCCGGGTCATTGAGCTGCAAACCAGCAAACCCCAATAAAGTAAGGGCGCAAATCATTGCAAATGCCTTTAACAAATAGGTAATCACTGAGTTTTGCCCTAAAAATGAACTGATTTGCGAACAGCTTTCTATTATAGGCGCCTTGCTTGGGGCGAGTCTAATCTGTGGGGGAGAAGTGTGGATAAAAAAAGGCCCAAGCGCAATGACTTAACGCAGAACCTAGGCACGGTGTGATTAATAGAGTTAATTCGGCTATCCTAACTTTCATACCAAGGTGGAGGTATTAACCACTACCCTGTTTATGCACTCCTTGTGCACTATTTAATTGCCTATTCATTAAAAATAAAACAACCAAAGGAACAACCTAATGAAAACCCGTCTTATAACCGTTACCGCAGCACTTGCACTGTTTATTGCCGGTACGCAACTAGCAACTGCTGGCGCTTCGCAAAAAACATTAAAGGTAAAGGAGTTCTCGACCAATGGCAAAACTCTTAACGTTTATACCACCGCAAAAGATGCTGAGAAACGCCTGGCTCTGACTGACACATTAAAATTTTCCCAAGGCCAACAACCCCCCGAGACTGAAATCGCTGTTTTTGTAAATCCCAATAGCCGTTTTCAAAAAATACTCGGCATTGGCGGCGCCATCACCGATTCCAGTGCTGAAGTATTTGCCAGCTTAACGCCCACAAAACAAGAAGAATTTTTACAAGCCTATTACGGTAAAGACAATGGGATTGGCTATAGCCTGGCGCGGACCACCATTCATAGCTCTGACTTTAGCAGCGGTAGTTACACCTACGTTACAGAGGGCGATAAAGAGCTAACGACATTCTCCATTGACCACGATCGCGAATTTCGCATTCCATTAATTAAAAAAGCGATTGCGGCTGCCGGAGGCAAACTCACTTTATATGCAAGCCCCTGGAGCGCGCCCGCTTTTATGAAAACCACGAATCACATGTTACAAGGCGGAAAATTACTGCCTGAATACAATAATGCCTGGGCTACCTATTTCACCAAATTTATTAAAGCCTACGAAAAAGAAGGCATGCCCATTTGGGGTATCACTGTGCAAAATGAACCTATGGCCAAACAAACTTGGGAGTCCATGATTTACACCGCCGAGGAAGAGCGTGATTTTCTCAAAAATCATCTGGGGCCCATCATGCATAAAGAAGGTCTAAAAGATAAAAAAATTATTGTCTGGGATCACAATCGTGACTTGATAAATAACCGCGCGAATACCATTTTTGATGATCCTGAAGCAGCCAAATATGCCTGGGGCATTGGCTATCACTGGTATGAAACCTGGACCGGTGGTGATCCTATGTTTAAAAATGTGGGCGATGTTTATCAGTCATACCCGGACAAACACATTCTATTGACCGAAGCCGCCATCGAAAAATTCAACCCGGAGCGCTACCAGTATTGGCCGAATGGTGAAAAATACGGTAACTCCATGATTAATGACTTTAATAGCGGCAGCGTAGGCTGGACCGACTGGAACATTTTATTGGATGACAAAGGTGGGCCAAATCATGTGGGTAACTTCTGCTATGCAGCCATTCACGCGGATAGTAAAACCGGCAACTTAATCTATACACCGACCTATTATTACATCGGCCACTTTTCAAAATTCATTCGCCCCAACGCGCAACGTGTTAGCTCAACCAGCAGTAGAAGTGCATTGTTAACAACGTCATTTTTGAATGAAGACAATAAGATGGCCACTATCGTCATGAATCAAAGTGACAAGGAAATTAGCTATCGTTTCTATGTTGGCTTAAATGAAACTAAAGTCACGATTCCCGCACACGCTATTCAAACCCTGGTTTACTAATTCTGGCTACTGAATCCAGAGACCTAAAAAAATCCCGCAGTCGCAAAACGACCGCGGGATTTTTTATGGAACTCCATTCGTCAGAAGTAAAAGTATGCCTATCAAGAACTCTAATAACCTTTACATTGCAGTTATAACAGCGACTTCAACTTTGGCAATTATTAAGACGTAAATGATTTTACTTAATGATAAACACTTCACATATTCAGAAAAATGCAACATATAATGATTTATACGCCATCATTCGGGTTACCTGTATGAACACAGCGGCAGTAATAAATCCCCCCCAAATACGCGATGGCATACGCATTGTGCCACCGCCTAACGAGCCCATTAACATCAACATTAATGGCGAAAATTTTATCGATATTTTACAAGCCAATGACATTAGTCTTGGCGGCATAGGCATCACGGTTACCCACGGATTTAAAAATTGTAATCTTAATGCGGCAGTGTCATTCATCATTGAGCTGCCCATCGATGAAAAGAAAAGTATTATTAAAGTTCAGGGCGTCATTACCCATGTTTCTGGTAAT
Organism: Pseudomonadota bacterium; assembly: GCA_040385335.1. Taxonomy (GTDB): domain Bacteria; phylum Pseudomonadota; class Gammaproteobacteria; order Pseudomonadales; family Cellvibrionaceae; genus Cellvibrio. Next base: position 26,300 of record JAZKHP010000011.1, on the reverse strand, counting down.
CGCTTTGGTGTTGCGTTTAAAAATCTGCCGGAAATATCTCGCTTCACTCTTAAAAAGTATATTGCTTCTAAAATTAAAGAAGAGTCCATTATTGAGTGGATGCGGTTTAAAGTGGGTTTGATTTGTTGATCATTAACTCCAATTAAAATTACTAAATCTTTCAAACAAACCCTGACCATCGGTGCCGCTGGCGCAACACGGATGAAAATCTTTTTATGGCTGCTGCCACGCAGTCCCAGTTTTTTTACGCACTAAAGTGTGTTGGGCAAAGCCCATTTTCTTTGCAAAATTGCTGTGCGGAAATACTGCAGGCAGCTTGTTGCGTAAATAAATTTCGCCACTCTTGTTCGCTGCATTTTGTCATAAATTCTTCAAAATCGGAGGAGCTACGCTACCAAAAAATGTGCGGATTAATAGAGTGTGGTCCGTACTGCACTTGTTTGAAAAAACCAGGAGTTATTGCACTATAGGGATCTTGACTGGGAAACTGTAAATTGCCAGAAAAAAGCCCTTTCATTCCCAAGCCAGTCCAAACTGCTTGATCAATGCCTTGCAAGGTTTCATCATCTAAAATTCCATAGTGACCGCTATCGCCCTTTAAAATATCCATCTGAATTGCATCAATATTCGCTTGCAAAATACGTGTAGAAAAATCTTCTAAAGTTAAGTCATAATACCCATCGCTGCTTAGTGCCTCAGATGACTTTGCTAAATAATTACCATAAAGTGCTCCGCCACCAAAAGTGCCGCTGCCTGTTGTAATTTGTGCTTGTATTAAAGTTTGGACACTTCCAGTAAGTTGATAGTAATAAAGATATGCACCTCCTCGATCGCCACTATTAAACAGAGATTGCATTTTGGCAACATCTTCCAAGGTAATATTGCTGGCGTGATTAGTGCTGTTTAAATTCCAAGTGATAGCGTTAGGCATTTCAAATTATTCCATAATTAATATTAGTTTTCTACAATCACAGAATCCAAAAACAATTCTATTAGGGTTTGCAATTTCGAGTAGTCATTTACCCATTCAATAGGGATAAATGCATTGTATGAAATATTTTTGTAGCTGCTATGCAAGTTGCAAACTCTCATGCAATCTATAAATAGATTTCGTTGTGGTTGGATTATTGGTACATAATATGTAAATCCATGTGCAAATCGAGAGTGCTGATACAGCTTGAAAGTATCTGTTTCTTTAATCATTTTATACTGTTCTGTATTTTTAAAATTTTCTGCACTAGCAACTAACCCATTAACTAATTCTGATTTTAGCAAGTCAAAAACAAGTGTGGTTTCAAAATATTTTTTACTGAAGTGTTTGTTGTTAGGTACTATTTTTAGTTCCAATGAAATTATGGAGTGTGGCCCATAAGTTCCATATTTTGGCTTGCCTAGCAAGAAAAAAGGAATTCTAAAGTCCGCAACATAACTTTTAAAGTCTGAACCTCGACTTTGAATTTGTAGGCGTGGCTTAGCATAATAGTTAATTAGCCAACATGCAGAGCCACCTAATTTATATTTTCCGTCAGCGCAGAAAGATTTGTTGCTGCCGAAACTATTTATAGCCGCTATTAGAAAAAAACCGACAATGACACCAATAAAAATTTTAATTTTCATATTTTGTTTCTCGTCTTTAGCTAAGATTTGTCAAGACACCATAAGCAATATTGATAATTTGTTCGTTTTCTGAAACTGGTATTTTACATTTTTAATCTTTGCAAAGCATTACAGCAATTGATCCCTGATAGGTCCCCGATTTCAAATTTGATGCAACCGGGTACGCCAGATAAATTGTTAATGCTGATAAATTGACGTATATTTTGTCAACCAGTTCAGGATTATTGTTCTTGGCAAAAACAAAAATACTGCCTGTTTTATTCTCAATTGTAAACGAGACTATTGCAGTTTCTGCAGAAACACCCAAAGCGTAATTCTGAAAATACAGGATATTTATAGCCAGTTACAAGTTTTGGGTTTTTGATGATTCGCTGGAATCACCACAAGAAGACAGAAAAACAATAGAGACAAATGCCGTAATGATTTCGTTCATGAACAATCACTCTTTAATATTAATTAAACGATGGGCAGAAACCGTTCCATTACTTGCAAACATTTATAGGCTAATTGAAATAGTCTCGTTAATTTGAAACTATTTATTCAAGCTTTTATTTAATCGATCAAGAAACTCAGCAAAGTTTTTCCTTAATGCGGTGTGTACAACTAATTGTTGCCTCACCATACCACTTTAGCACTCTCGCTTTGCACCAGGGCCTGTATCTTTTCCAACCTACCCCCACAAGCATTGTTGGGGCAATCATCGCGACTACACAATTGACAAGCGCACTGTAATTAACACTCATTCGGCTGGTGAATTTGTTTTTTAGGCCAATGCCACGCATACCAAATTATGATTAAGGTGAGCACTATCTCAACCGCACAAAAAAATCTGTAGAAAATCCAGGCCCCAGGGGAACATATTGTGGCAATGGCGACTAAAGCGTAAACCACACCGAAAACAATATTAGCCCAACGGGATATTTTGGATGGAAGAACAAGGCTTAAGAAAACCATAAGGATTGGAATTGCTAGCAGTATGGATGTACCTATCAATTTAGCTTGAGTCACAGCCCCTAAAGGACCGATATTTTGGGCTAGCATATCGGTCAACTTCCCCGGAACATATAATTCAAAATAATCCGCGTATATGTAACACGCCACTAATGTTGTCCATAAAGCAGAAATTTTTATTCTAACGTGTACCTTAATATCATCTAACAGGTTTTGATCGACAGGTTTATTGTTCATTTTTATACCCTAAGATTTTTTTAAATTACTCGAAGTATGTAAGATGGAATTTTTGCACAGTTAGATTTCGCTAATAAAATTATTATCTTAAAAAAATAAAGCGGCCCATTGGCCGCTTCTTAACTTCTACATTATCAATAGGTCTAGCCCTATTGATTTGCTATTGATTTTGCCAAAGACGAGCGCTACAACATTTTCCCTTTTTTGATTACAAAACTTGTTTCATTTCCTGCAGCAGCGGGTAAACCCGCCCTCTGTGCCGGTTGGCCGCCGCCAACCCACAGGGTGACATCACCGGGCACCAGCGCGCGCTGGCCTTTTTCATCGACGGTGCTAAGGCGTTGGTCATCTAATACAAAGGTGACTTTTTGGGTTTTGCCTTTGGCAATATGAATCCGCTGAAACCCCGCCAGGGCGCGAATGGGTGAACCCTCAATATCTTTACGAGTGATATAAAGCTGCACCACTTCGTCGGCAGCCATGCCGCCGCTGTTGGTGACATCCACGGACACTGTCACTTCGCCCTTAGCGTTCCACTGTGTAGGCGATACCTTTGGCTTGCTGTAATTAAATTGGCTGTAGGAAAGACCATAACCAAATGGATAAAGGACTTCGCTCTTGTGGTAACGATAAGTGCGATTGGCCATTGAGTAATCGTTGAAGGGTGGCAACTGCTCGAGCGAGCGATAAAATGTCACCGGCAATCGCCCCGCCGGGCTGAAATCGCCCGCCAGCATTTTAGCAACCGCGTCGCCACCCTGGCCACCCGCGTACCAGGCTTCAACGATGGCAGTGGCCTGCGCATCTTCTTCGTTAATTGCCAGGGCGCTGCCGTTCATCAACACAAGAATTACCGGTTTGCCCGTGGCGTAAAGTCGTTTGAGCAATTCGCGCTGGGCACTGGGTAAGGACAAATCCGTGCGATCACCACCGCTGAAACCGGGCATGGGAACCGGCATTTCCTCGCCTTCTACTTGCGCAGTCAAGCCGCCAACAAACACCACAGCATCGGATTTCTGCGCGGCAGCCAGTGCAGATTCAACGCCCGGGTTGGACGGCAAACTCCAGACCAGCTGCTCATTGCCCTGCTCACCGCGCTGGAAAGCTTCAATTTTCAAACGATAACTCTGGCCCGCAACCATGTCGGTCGCACCGCTCGCGATAACGGGGCGCCAATCAACGTTCCAGGCATCGATAACGAGTTGGTCATTGATCCAGATGCGGTAGCCGCCGTCGGCCAAATAGCGCAAGGAATATGTACCGGTTTCTGGCGCTTTCAAGTGACCGTCCCAACGTACCGCGCCACTGGCAATGCGATTGCGCCAGCTGACGGTTGCATTGGTGTCCACGCGTTTCAGGTTTGGCTTTTGGCTAAAATTTTTGTCGGTGAAATATTCAGCGTTTAAACCGGACTTACTGCATTTGGCATCGACACAGAGCAGGTTATTGGGAACTGGTGTTTGCACCGGGTCGAGCAAACCTGTGCCTGCTGCGTAATGAATATTGGCTTCACCAAAACGAGCGCGCAATCCTTTGAGCACTGTCACCGGACGCGAAGGCGAGCCATTGTAATTACCGACAAGCGCTTCCAGGCTGTCGGCGTTGGGGCCGATCACCGCGATGTTTTTAATGGGCGCTTTGAACGGCAGGAACGCCTCTTTATTTTTCAACAGCACCAGGGATTTTTCAGCCACGGTTTGCGCCAGTTGGCGATGCGCCTCGGTATCGTTATCGCTTGCGGTAATGTTGGGAAATACGCTGGGCCTTGGATCAAATTGACCGAGGCGCATTCTCGCCGTGAACAGGCGAACCAGAGATACATCTAACTGCGCCTCGGTAATAAGACCTTTTTTAAGCGCAGTGCGAATGTTGTCTACTTCATTGGCATCCCCACAAATTAAATCTGTGCCATTGTCGAAAGCAGCTTTGATACCTTCTTCCGGGGTGGCGGAATATTTGTGACTCTTGCTGTGGTAGATATCAAACACGGCGGCGCAATCGGATACGACAAACCCGCCAAAGCCCCACTGATCACGCAATTTGTCTTGCAGTAAATTTTTATGCGCGCAGGCCGGGATGCCATCGATAGCGTTGTAGGCACACATCACCGACTGCGCATCGGCGTCCATAACAGTCGCGCGAAAGGCAGGCAAGTAGGTTTCTTCCAGGTCCTTTGGGCTGGGCTGAACATTGTCGCGGTGGCGACCCGCTTCTGGCCCGCTGTGCACGGCATAGTGCTTGGGCGTAGCCACGGTTTTTAAATACCGCAGATCACTCCCCTGCAAGCCTTTCACGTAGGCAACCCCAAGGCGAGACGTTAGGTAGGGATCTTCACCATAGGTTTCCTGCCCACGACCCCAGCGGGGATCGCGAAAAATATTGATGTTGGGTGACCACACAGTCAGACCGGCAAACCAGTCGGAACCGCCAAAGCGGTGCTGTTTAGCATAATGTTTTGCGCGAAATTCGGTGCTGACAACATCACCAGCTTGCTGCAAAAGTGACGCGTCCCACGCTGCTGCCATGCCGATTGCCTGCGGAAAAACCGTGGCATCGCCCAGTGCGGCCACCCCATGCAAGCCTTCGTTCCACCAGTTGTATTCGCGCACACCTAAGCGCGGAATCGCGGGCGCGTCGCTGATAAGTTGCGGAAGTTTTTCTTCCAGCGTCATGTGCGCAATCAAGTCCTGAGCGCGCTCTTGAAAACTGAATGCAGTATTTTGGTAGGCGGGGATTGGTTTAGGCTCATCCGCGTTGACCAGGAATGTCATCGCCAGGAAGGCAAGGGTTAAGGCTTGGCGAAAAGGTTGTTTCGATTTTTGCAGGGACTGAAAATTGCCGAATGTAACGCTTACGAGCTTACTCACGGTTGGCTCCTTTTTTATAAATGTTGGTTTAGGTACGCGCAGCTTCAATGCACGGGGAACACATTTTCGTCGGCAAATAACCCCGACTCGGCAAAACAGTATTCATGTAGTCAATATAACTATAAGATGCTGATATCGCAAGCGCACAAATGACGACGCAGTGAGTGCTTGGCGGTAAAACAGCACGGTTCATCTTGAGGAAAAATAAAAAATGAATAATCACATTTCACTTCTCGCCAGACGCAACATGATTTTGGGTTCCTTCGGGGTTTTAGCGGCTCGCGCTATTCCCTCTTATGCGGCAGCTTCCGCTGCTGCCATGACTGCCATTGCTCCGATTAAAAGTACGGTCAATGTAAATGAAAAATTTCCAGCGATTTCGCCATTTATGTATGGCGATTTATTGAGCACATAGGCAACCTGATTAATCACAGCTTGTGGAGCGAAGTTTTTGATGATCGAAAATTTTATTACGGTATCCAGGAAATTGAAGCACCGTTTCCCACGGATAGACGCGCTGCCATGTCCTTCAATCGTAAATGGACGAGTGTCGGCCCAATTTCCGCCATTACTCTGGATGAAATTAATCCATACGTCGGCAAGCACAGTCGACGTATAAGCCTTTCAGACTCACCGCGAGGAATAGCGCAAGCCAAACTCTCATTCAAAGCGGGCAAGCTCTACAGCGGAAGAATCGTTATAAGTTCTGACGAGGCAACTGATATTTCTGTAACACTTATTTCCTCTCCCAATAAAAAAAATCGTCAAAATTTATCTAGCGCTCCAGCGATACTCACGCCCAGCTTGTGTTGCCACATCAATAACGAAACTATTATCGAGTGATACAATCGGCATAACCATGTCTGTGTGTTTTAGTGGTTTTTTAATATTCGCTTGAGGATAGAACGGATTAGCGTTGGTTTTATTGCGACTAACTTGTGACACTTTAAAATCATTTACTTTCGGCAATTTGGCATTGGTGCGCAAACGCAGATTGCCACCCAAACGGGAGTGAATCTTGAGTTCCTGAATTTGGCTTTTAGCCCAACTCATATCCACAACAAAACCGCCGCGCATCACTAACCCTTTCACTTCACCTTCTGGCCATTCATGCGGCAGGGCCGGTAACAAGTGCACGGCCCCATCATGACTTTGCGCCAACATTTCCGCCAAGCCTGAAGTAAAACCAAAATTGCCATCAATTTGAAAGGGAGGATGAGCATCGAACATATTGGGATAGGTACCACCCGATTCTGCCACGCCGCCTTGTGTGTCGCCTGCCGGTTTTATCTGCTCGCGCATTAATTTAAATGCCCTGTCACCATCCAATAATCTTGCCCACAAATTAATTTTCCAATTCATTGACCATCCAGTTGATGGATCGCCGCGCTGCTCCATGGACACGCGCGCAGCGTTGAACAATTCAGGTTGGCGTAGCGGCGAAATTTGGTTGCTCGGATACAAGCCATACAAGTGGGAAACGTGACGATGCTTGTCTTGTGGATCGTCCCAATCCTGTAACCATTCTTGCAGCTGATGATACTGACCAATTTGCATGGGCGGTAATTGCTGCAAAATCTTTTCCCAGTTTTTAATTAAATTTTTATCCTCGTTGAGAATTTTTGCGGTGGCGATGCTATTTGAAAACAAATCAAACAGCAGCTGATTATCCATGGTCACACCGGCCGCAATTTTTACACCGGTCGCTTTAGGAGCATTTTCCGGTGACATAGACGGAGACACAATTAACCAATTATTGTTGGGATCTTTCATTAAAAAATCTGTAAAAAACGCACAAGCCGATCTCATAATTGGGTAAACCTCGGCGAGATATTTTTTATCGCCGCTGTATAAATATTTTTCCCACAAATGTTGGCTCAGCCATGCGTTACTCGTGGGCCAGGAACCCCAGCTCCAATCTACCGCACCAGTGACACGCCAGATATCCGTATTGTGGTGAGCCATCCAACCACGTGCGCCGTACATTGTTTTCGCGCTTTGCTCTCCAGTCATTGATAAATCGCGAACCAGCTGAATTAAGGGCTCGTGCATCTCACTCAAGTTGGTGATTTCCGCGGGCCAGTAATTCATTTCCGCATTGATATTTAGCGTGTACTTACTATCCCAGGCGGCCTGCGCTTTGTGATTCCACAGGCCTTGCAAATTCGCTGGCTGACCGCCAGGCTGCGACGACGAAATTAATAAATAACGTCCGAATTGAAAGTAAATGCTGGCAAGTTCAGGATCATGGCGATTGGCAAATAATCTAATGCGCTTGTCGGTAGGCTCATTCGAAAAATCACTTTTACCCAAGTCCAATGCCACACGCGAAAAATATTTTTTGAAAAAATTAATGTGTTCTTGCTTGCGCAGTTCGTAATCACCTTGCCTAAAAAATTGCTCGGCTTGTGAAAAGTATTCTTGCACTCGTGCGTCGGGATCAGCACTAATATCGGCGTAATTAATAAAGTTGGTCGCCATGGATACCAATAATATGACTGAATCCGCATTGCTTACCTGAATGCGATTATTAACAAATTTGACACTGCCGCCTTGGTTCAGAATTTTAGTTTGTGACAGGAGTTTCACCTGACCTTTAATACCCTCATGATCTTGCGATATACCAGTCATTATCAGGCTGCTATTTTTTTCATCCTGACTGAATTGCATAGCAACAGGATGTGAGTAAGCCGCAGTGAAACTTAACTGGCCTGGCTTATTAGCGCTGAGTTTAATCACAACAAGCTGATCAACAAAAGAGGTAAATACTTCGCGACTGTAAATCACATCACCCACCCCATAGCGCGTAGTGGCAACAGCATTACTTAAATCCAAATCGCGATAAAAGTTTTTGTAATGCGCGTGTGCGGGAAACTCCAAATGCAAACTGCCAGCCGTTTGGTAGGGCATGCCATTAGCTCCCTGACTAGTAATGGTTTTTTCTGCCAGCTTCTCGGCGGCAAGGTGTTCACCAGCACCTAACAAGCGACGAATTTCTGGCAAAGCAGTCAATGCAGCAGGATTAAGATTATTGTGTGGCCCGCCGGCCCAAAACGTATTTTCGTTGAGCTGTATTTCATCTTTTACAACTCCGCCATACACCATCGCGCCCAATCTTCCGTTGCCGAGCGGTAGGGCTTCCTCCCAACGCGCAGCGGGTTGCTCATACCAAAGTTTTTGGGCGACGGCTGACAACGAAAATAAGTTGAGGCTGCACAGCGATAAAATAAAAACAAATGATTTCATAGACAACGCTTCTTAAAGTAAACGATAAGTATAAATTTCTCGTAACACAATCTGAATGTCGATGCAGACATGCAAGTTTATTATTCGATAGTCTCTTCACAAAATATCATTTCATAATTATTGAAAAATACCTTGCTTAAAAAATCATTCACTTCCGCAAATAAAAGCGATGCATCGCCTCGCGCACTCTATTCTGAGCTGCTATATTCCGAGCGATTTAGCTAATGACTCAAGCTATTCCAAAACCAGTCAAATGCCAAATTGTACTCACGGGTAAGGTCATCTAAATTTGAAAAGTTCGAATGCTGCAACATATGGTTTGCATCAGGAATTCTTCGAACGGTTATATCCTTTCCGGCGGACTTTAGTTTTACCGCTATAATTTCTTGTGAAAGTGCCGGGGTGGCGGTATCGGATGTACCAAACATTAAATAGACTTTTGCTTTTGCCTTAAGAAGATTTTCAGCAGGGTCTAAACGAAAGAATGAACTCCATCGTTTATAAGGATGACCCCAGGCAAATTTTGTAGAGCTTTGCGGATCCAGATTTATATTATCAAGCTCTCGATATGCTTGATCAACACACGCAGAACGATCAAAGCAATTTTGATAGGCAAAAGCAACGAAGTCAAACATCTGGGATATGCCTGAACCACCGCTGGCAATGACATGTGTAACAAGTGAATTTTCTACGGCAACTTTAGATGCAATACCTGCCCCCTCAGAATGGCCGAAAATTAATATTTGCGCAGGCGTATAATTCAATTTAACTTTAGCATCTTTAATCGCTGCATTCAGTGCTGCCACCCAAGTAACAGCGGTAAAATCCTGGTGAAAATCTGTGGTGCAAGTAGATTCAACAGCATTTCCCTCAGAATTTTGCCTTACTCCAGAAAATGGTTTTTCAACGGCTAAAACCGAAAATCTATCTTCACTAGCAACACTGACTAAATTAAAAATTGTTGAATACGCACCTTCAGGACTTTTATTAAAAACCCTATCACAACCTGATCCTTGAATCATTAGCAATAAAGGAGCCCCCTTGGTATTGGACTTACTCAAATAGTAGGTAATATTACGTCCGGCCTTATCTTGAATGGTGTATTCGCTAAAAGATGTTCCTTTAATAGTTTCGCAGGATGCATTAGAAATATAAAAAAAACACATTATAAAAACTGCAACTCGCAACATATTTACTCCTTGGTATTTCCATAGCGTTTAAAAGCCAGAAATATTATTTTAAATTAGAAGGGTTTATTAAACGGAGCCAACTATATATACCGTAGATATTGAATTTTTAGCGAATATTATATTGCAAATTTTTCATCACTGTTATGTCTTACAAAGATCAGGTATTTTTCATATCAACGGATCTTTCAAGAAAACTGCGTAACTTTTCAATATCAATTGGATTGCCCGCAAACAATTCATCGTACCAAGCTAACCACATATTGAAATCAGCATCCAAAGCCAGCGCTTCTTGCTTGAATGTTTGCCACATATTTTTCCACATGGTTTTTGGATTTACATCAGGTTCAGAAATAGCGTCAAGCTCAGACTTATTTTCAACATCTGAATCAAGTGCTAACCATATCGGCTGTTCGAATAATTGGCTATTGTTATGTGTCTCAAGAAAGCGAACATCTTCGACAACCGATTGTTCAAACATTTCGCGAGCTGCACGAATATTATAGTTGGAGTAGGCAGCAACGTCCGCATTAAAGGCACGACTCGCCGTTACTATTGCCTCCATTGCGCAGATACAGGCCCTATAGTTAAAATTATTTGTATTTTCGCTTGCGACCCGCTGAAGATATCCTTGGTAAAATTCTACAGTTGAAAAAGCATCTAAAGCAATGACGGTGGCCCTCCAGGCCCCATAGTAAATTCGCTCTGCAGTCATAGGGCGCAGATCGTAAAGACGCTCATATCTCACACGAAAATTATCAAACGCAGATCTCACATTATCATAATGAGTACTGCTCTCTGCAGCTAATGTTAAAGCGCGTACCATGGCTTCAGCCGAATCAGCCGCTTCTGTAAAGGCTGTACAAAAATTTATATTTAAAGCGTTGCGTACAGAATCAAATACCTGAGGATCAATGCCAACATACATATCCACAGAAAAATCAACATTACAAGCCAGCGTAGTCAATCGTGCACACTCATAATTTTCCGTGGCAGAGATAGCAGTAGTGAGTGCCTCATTAAAAAAAGTAAGGTTAAGCGCGTGAGCGTGTAGTGCTACTGCAGCAAAAGCTTCACTAGCAACTGTTCCAGCAGCAACAACTTTAGCAAAGGCCGATGACACATCAGCGGTGAGAGACAAATCAGTGGATACATCCAACGCAAATGAAACCAGCTTATTTAAACGTGCGGAGGTATGAGCAGCAACAGAAACTGCAGCTTCAATAATTTCGGCACGCTCCTTCTTAAAGCCATCGCCCTCAGCTAAGGATGTAGACGCGGCAACTGCCGCGGAGTAAAGGGCCGCTACTTGCTTAGCAGTAATTGCAGCGAGCTCACGCGAATTAACAAACTCGGCTTGCGCATCTAGCAAGGCGGTATCAATGCAAGGAAAGAGTGAAAAATTGCAATCAATGGAATGAAATGCAGAAAAATTTGCAGCAGTAAATGCGTTGGAGCGCGCGATAGAACTGAAAGAAAGGGTACGTTTTTTTGCAGACTCACAAGCTATATCAGCTTCATATCTCGCATCTCCTATAGCATTGGCAATGTCGACTAACAATTTAATGGACGGCAGCTTTTCATGCACCAGAAAAATACCGAGACAATGAAATTTCATCAACGCCAATAGATGCGATTTAACGCTGTCGCTATCCCAAAAGCCAAATGGTTTTATAGGAAAATATTGTTTATTAATACCCTCACTATATAGAATCAGCAAAGGCAATGCGCGCAGTGCTGCCCGCATTGCAGCCGCAAAACAATTTTCTGAGGTCATGCCTCGCAATTCATCTTCTATTATATTAATAATATTTTCTCCTTAATTCCAACGCTCAATTGCTAATTTAAATTGCGACACCACAGCAAATTGTGGCAACCGATAAAATTAATGATTTGGATAATCGGAAGTTAACAAAGCCACAGCATAAAGCAGAAAAAATGCCAAACCGGAAAATGTAACCAAGACAAAAAGCTTGGATGCTAAACTCAAAACACCAAAGCTTTTGTCTGACCGCCATATACCAATAAACACAACCGTTATATAAACAAACCACAGCAAGATAGATGGCACAATAAATACATCAGTGCCGAGCCCCTCAATCGGAATCATTAATAAACTAGCCAACAAAAAGCCACCACAGGCACCCCATCCCCAAAAAGTAACGCCTAACCCATAGCTCCCGCGAAGAATTTTTAGAACAAGGTTACTGGAGGGAGGCCGAACAACTAAGGTTTCAACCACCTTCTCTTTAGGCTGATCGCGCCGCACAAACCATAAGCCATGCTTAATTCGGCCCGAATAAGATCCCTCACGAATCATGGCAATAATTTTTTCTTCAGCAATATTATTGCTAACTGAAAACTCAGCGACAGGCATATAGTCCTTAAGAAAGGCTTCATTGATACTATCTAAATGGATTGTCGGCTCGCTCACTATAAAACCTCGTTAATATAGGCATACAAATCTAGGATAAAAATAAAGCGGCTTATTGGCCGCTTCTGGGTTCTACAGAATGAATACAGCATCGGCGCGAAATATTTTTTATATTTTCGCTAAGCTTCGTTTTTGCTATTCACTAAAGCTTGTGTTACAAACTCATAATCATAAGTTGTTATTTCATAAGGGTTGTCATTAGGATCTTTGAAATACACAGACCAGGATACTTCATGATTATTGTGCTTAACCTGCAACCCTGCATTTCTTAAATGCGAATACCATTTTATGTATTCTTGACCTGACACTGCAAATGCGACAACTGTGCGCTGATTACTTTCAGACTCAAACAATGCAAGGTGGATGCTGCTATCACTATTGGTAATTGTCAGAGGCCCTCCATCATTAGCCCAGAATTCCAATTTTTTGTCACGATGCAGACCAAGAACTTGTTTGTACCACCGCTCAGATAATTCCCGGTTAGAAACATGAATATGAACATGATCTATTGATTTAAGTGTTGGTGCAATATTTTCCCGCATCGTGATTTCCTTTTTAGCTTAACAGTTTAATACACAACTCCAATCATATATCCTGCTACAACGACACATTAATCTGATAGAAGAAATAGAGGAAAGTCACATTGTAAACTATCCCAATCAACAGATTGACCCAATGATTGATTTGTAAACTTGAAGCGCCGTGACGAAATATATGAAAATGGTTGAAGGCAGTCATGCCCAAAGAGTAAATCAGGTAAGCGGCATAAACAAAAGATGCAATTTTTGGCAATAAGCCAATGGTTTCTGCGCTGGGAAGGCTCAATAAATAGTTATGGCAAGCCAGCAAATATATCAATGCGAGCGGGAACGAAATAACCGGGGCAATGCGGTATAAAAAGAAACGAAAACCTTTTAGATCTTTAAATCGTTCGCGATACCGAATCGCGCTGTAGATAAACCTGACTAAAAAATAGCTTACTGATGCCAGTAAGATTTTATTGATAAGAAGTAATAGGGGAATGTTCGCGACAGTCACTTCTGCCGCTGCAATCGGAAACCCAAAAAATAAACAGTAGGCACCAAAGAAAATAGCGGCTAATGCCAACAGCTGCATTAAAACAAACAAACAGAACAGGCTAGTATACACAAAAGACCGGCGATTAAATCCAAGCCCACGCGCGCCAGCAATGGCGTCAGCGGCAATTGCAGGAAAGATAACGACAAGTACAAGGGAGTTGCCACCGGCAATGACGACTAACACAGAAAAAAGTGCAATGACGGTTGCGATGCACAGACCAAAAATAGCGAGAGCTGTCATAAATAGTGTGACCCATTGGGTAAATGTGCAGGACTGCCTCGTACCCATGCCTGGGCGCGCATAAACAATAATCAACAGGATAATCCTATTGATTCATTGAACCAAATGCCCTTTCTGTGATTTAACGATTAATCTTGCTTAGAGCCGACAAAATAAAAGTATGTTTTATTTTATTTATTGGAGAGCGCACTGGTTTGCCGACGAAGAAACATCAAAAACATCAAGCCAAGTGCGACAAGAATAAATACTTCCATAATCCCCTCCCAGGGTGTTATTTTTTTGGACCAGGTTTGGTTCGATTAGGCTTCCATTCATGATCTTTTGAAGGGCATTAATCGAGTAGCGCACTTTAAATGGTCTATTAAAAATGCTCCAGACGACAAAATCACTTTGAAGTGTGCGACATGTCTCACAGAAACATGCCATAACCCTATCTCAATGGCTTTCTACCAAACCATCCGACCGGCCGGCAACAAATAGGGTTGGGATGTTTAGTTTTTAAGGCATTATCTAAAGCGCCTAAGTGTCCCTACTAATTGACGATACTGGGTAAACACTCTGTACATACTTTCTCCGCAGTGCTGCAGAGAGAGCTAGTAACGATAGGAAGCGACCGACCATGTAAACTACGAAGGTGATGAGCACAGTGATACAAAGTGCGGCAGATCTATTTTACAACTTGATTTGAATTATTTTTTTGTACGCTTTTTTAAGTGAGTGCATGGACTACATGAATAGGTAAAGCAGTGAATCGATTTAATCACAAAAATGTTTTTTGAGTTTTATACTATTTACTATAAATTATGACGCCAAGTGTTTTAAAAATTTTCTGCAAATTCCAATTCTAATAAAGCATTCCAAAGGGTGATCTCCCTGGATTTCCAAAATTCGCTCATAGAATAACTATTGCTATTGATTAACAAAGCTATTAGCAAATAATTTGTTCATAACTTCATTTAATCATCTATTGTTATGAGAAGAAGTTTGAAGACTCATACAACAAATTGAAGTTAAAAGCAGAATTTACTATGCAAGATATCCATAAGTCATTACGTCTTGGTGACCTTCTTGTTGAGAAGGGCTTGATTTCAGCACTACAGTTACGCGAAGCAATTAATTTACAAAAAGCGAGATATGAAAATTCCAATATCTTTGCTATAGACACCAAGCTTGAAATTGGTGAAATATTCATTGAGCTTGGGTTCATTAGCCGTCATCAACTCGATGTAAATTTGAGTTGGCAGCGTAGATTAAAAGCAACTACAGCGGTGATGGTCTTTATTGCACCGCTATTAACAGCAGCTTGTGGTGGCGGATCCGGGGCGAATAGCAGCGGCAATACAGATAAACAAACGCAAACTGTGACTTCACAAGTTGTGACTGCTTCAGAAGCTCAAGCTGTTTCTTCCGCGAATGTTTCGTTTGCGATACAAGCATCCACCTCATCGGCGCGCGCCATGTCATCCTTAGTCGCCTCCTCCAAACCTTCATCCAGCCTACCATCTAGCGCTCAATCTTCATCAGCTTCTTCAATCGCACCAGCGACATCTGCAAGCTACCTGGACGGTGCCGTGCAATTATTATGGTCTGCTCCGGTTACGCGCGAAAATGGTGAGTATTTGGATATTACTGAAATTGGTGGATATGAAGTACGTTACAAATTAAAAGCAGATACCAATTACACAAACATTGTTATTAACGATGGCTTTACCGATGCCTATTATTTTAATTATTTACAAGGTGAGTACGAATTTGAAATTGCCAGCTTTGATAAAACGGGTCTTTATAGTGAATTTATTCCGATTAATCCTGAAAGTTAAAGTATAGGGGCCTACCCTTTCTTCCACCTTGAACTGTGATTTGCATTATAAAAAGTGGGATGCCGATGGCAACTATGCAAGCGCTAACCACTTTATTTTCTAATGCCACAAAAAGCACAACTGAAACAATACCCCACGAAAGAGCAAATAGAAAAACAGTAAGATCTTTTGGCCAAGCTGGTCTATTTGCAGTTTTTACATCCAAAGTATGATCTCCACCTGAGTTGCCATGCGCAGCGTCAACTATAAATGCCGCACAATTAAATTCCTAGCGAAGAAGTACGCTTCCTTACCACCTTCAGCTGATCAAGAACTGCTCTCCTATAAAATACCAAAAAGCTGCGTGAAGTTGTTTTGAGCATTTGGAGTTTTTTGATCCAAAATTCCATTCCCCCCACTACTATGTAGTTGACCCCTAGGGTTGACCGGGCCACCCACTTTAGGATGCCACTACAAAGTGGGTAGCTCCAGCTTACCAAAACGCAAAGTGGTTATAGAAAAATTGATTCTAAAAAAACATACTGTGCAAAAAGGAACTGGACAAGTAAGCGCTAAAATTTGCGCGATGAAATAGCCGATTGCAGATAGGTTGGGACAATTTTATTTATTTGCTCAAGAGATTGTTTTTCCCACTAGCTGCCTACTGTTTAATCGCTATCGTATAATAGTAGCCACCTAAAAATACCAATGCGCTAACAAAGCATCCTATATATATAGATCATATTATCAGGATCTAAAAAGATTAAATAAATGTGCTGCGTGAATGATCCTAAAATTGTTTACAAACGTATGCACACGCAATCTACCTATAAAGGGAACACCCATGCCGTTAGCTCATCCCATTTTCCCTATAACTATCGGTCGCGGCATTGGCAAGGTTCTACTGACCCCTTGCCCGGGAACCCAAGAAGCTAGCCTTGGCGATTCACTCGGGCAACTAGCAGCTGCTGGTGCAATGGCGGTAATAACACTAATGCCATTAGAAGAAATGCAGCGTAATGCGGTAACCGACCTGCCTGAGTTAAGTGCTCAACTCGGATTGCAGTGGTTATACTTTCCAATTGAAGAGAATCATGCTCCGGAGAAAGCATTTCACCAAGCTTGGCAAACTGACAAATCGACAGTTCATCAGTTGTTGACATCAGGAAAAAGTATTGCCATACATTGCAAGAACGGTACAAGTCGAGCGGGGCTAGTTGCCGCGCTCATTTTACTTGAGCAGGGTTTGCCGTGGAAACAGGTGATGCAGCGGGTACGTGCAGCTCGTCCCAATGCATTGCAACTACCAGCACATCAAAGCTATATCAGACTATTCGAAAAAAATTAGAACTGATTAAATTATTTTTAGCCCATCATTTTCAAACGTGCCGATCACAATAAAGCATCGGCTTAGGTCTAAACCGATGGTTCTACAATTTTAGTTAGTCAATAATACCGTTAACGACGAAAGCTTCATTCTTTCTAAATTCAGGACAGACAATATAATCCGTACAACCGACAACACTCGCGATGGTGTTGATAGATGAAAGAAAATCAGCAAATACTTCTTCTGACTGAATATCGCTTTTCGCAATATCTATGGTTAATTGATCATCATCAATAATACCCAGGGATAAATTTAAATGGGGCATCTCTATATCAGCGATATAGCATAAGCTTCCATCTAAAAATAAATCCAGATTTAATTTGTTTGAGCGATCGACATTATCCTGATCACGTAAATAGATTATTTTTCCATCCAGCCAGTTAAAAAGCTTTCGCCAAGCCTCTTTATCCATACCGTGAAAATAGACCTCTATAAGATCATCGGGATGCCCTGAAAAATGGTGACTGACCTTACTCCATTGCATGGTTGTTCCTCATGCTTGAACTAGCAAAATGCTTTTAACGACCGCGCTTTTTTTATTTTTTATTGCATTGATAATCTCTGCGAAAACCTGACGGATAGGTCCCAGTGTTCTTTTTAAAAACCCGATTAAAAAAACTTGGCCAGTTAAAGCCGCAGGCATAAGCAATTTCAGTAATTGACAAGGACGTATGACAAAGCAGCTCCTTGGATTTCTCGACGCGGGCATGCTGAATGTATTGATTTGCAGTCATGCCAAAGCATTCCCTAAATTGTTCTGAGAATCTTGATCGTGACATTCCCGCGAGGCGAGTTAACTCAGCCAAGCCAATGTTGCGAGCTATATTGGAGTGAATGTAGCTAAGTGTTTTCGAAAATTTCTTCATCAGAGCATTATTGTTCTGCGATAAATGTAGATCCTGTGTTTTAAGTTCCCTTTTAAAATACGACAGCAAATGCAAAAAAGTACCCTGGCAAATAATATCGATTCCCTCCTCATCCCGTTGCAGTAATTCACGCATCTCCACTAATAATTTCGTAGCCTGCAGGTTTAGGCTCATCTGTAGCCCAGGCCAGTAGGGAGAATTTAGCAAGGTTTTCAAATCACTCCAATTGTTAGGGAGTTGATCGATAAGATAAGGGGAAAAATACACAACGACCAAACCCTGGTTGTGCTGACTATCAAATACTGGCTGGTGGTAGGTATTACCGGGAATCAGAAACATATCGCCTGGACAAAAAGGATAAGCCATCCCCTCAATCAACATCACGCCGGAATCGCTCGGCATAAAACAAATCTCGCTCTCCGGATGTTGATGCATACTTTTTTGAATATGCATCCCTCTCTCGTATTGGCGAGCGATAAGTGGGATTGGCTCGTTGCCTTTAAGAATGCTGACCTTTTGGTAATCTAAATGGGTTCGCACGGGGAAGGGCTGATTTTTTATATTCATCGTCAGGCTCAGCGTCAAGGACTCGGGCTCATCATACAAAGTTGGGACATTTGTGCAAGTTATTAGGTAAAAAGTGAAAGTTTGTTTTTGCTACAGTGAGTAAGCTGACACTCCAAACTGTCTAGGGAAAAAATAATGAAACTCAACAATATGTATCTGCTGTTATTTTGGCTGGTGTTGCCGGTGCAAGCCGAGGTCAGCATGGAAGACAAAGATATCCCCTTTACCGCGGAATTTTGGGACCTCGCAAAAGCTAAAGTTGAGCAAATCGACGGGCGACAGACCATCACCGGCTCCGCTGTATTGAATCAGCCACTTTTCGCTAACAGCGTTATGGAAGTAGATATCAAAACCAACGGCACACGTTCGTTTCCTGGTATAGCGTTTCGCTCCGATAATGCTGGCAATAGCGAAGATATTTATTTACGCCCGCATCTTTCCGGTCAAGCAGATGCAATTCAATATGCGCCCACCTATAACCAGCAAACAGCCTGGCAACTTTATTATGGCGAAGGCTACACAGCGAAGCTGGATATACCTACTGACCGCTGGGTAAAACTCACTATCGAGGTAAAGGGATCACAGGCCCGCGTGTTCGTGGACAACCTCAATTCACCGGCACTCTCGATTCCGCTTTTAAAAGGTAAATCCGGCCCCGGTAGAATAGTGCTTAACAACGGAGGTGATGGAGTTTATATGGCAAATTTCCGTCTTAAAAAAATGTCAAACGTAAACTTTGCTGATGCGCCCGCTGAAAAAATTATTGCAGGCGCCGTGCAAAAGTGGTCCCTGTCCAAAGTATTTTCTGTCGATGATCCTGCGAGTAAAAATTTAGCGCTGCTGGATTCAAGCGAGTGGGAATCAGTTGAACCAGAGGCTTCCGGACTCGTCAATGTGTCGCGCTACCGAGCACTCGTTAATGGCGGTGCAAGTGTGGTTTATGCGCGAACGATTATTAAATCCGAAAAAAAACAGCGCGTTAAACTTGAGTTTGGTTACAGCGATGATGTAACAATTTTCCAAAATCGTCGCCCCCTATATTCCGGGCGTGCAGGCTTCAAATCTCGCGAACCCCAATTCAAAGGTTTGGTGGATTATAACGATGCGATTTATCTTAGCCTTAATAAAGGTGACAATGAAATTATCCTGAAATTAACGGAAGTATTTGGCGGTTGGGGTTTCAAGATGCGTGTAGTGCAGGAATGATAGCAAACGCAAAATGTTATTAAAAGCTAGGTTCAAAAAAACAAAGATAAATGAATATTATTGAGCCAAATGAAAACATTAATGCTCCCGCATAGCCAAGAGACCAGGTTAATATTTTTCCATGACAACTGAGTAACTTGTTGTTCAAAGATAAATATTTTTTCGTGCAGAAATAATGAATGACAGAGAAGTATGTATCAGGGTTCCACCATGCTTCAAGAGAAAAATTCGTGCTGTTGTCTGGATCATGCTTTTTCAATAGAAACACGTAGAATGGCGTATATAGCCATATTGATATAAAAAATGGAAAAAATGTCACTGCAACAACACCAAAGATAATGTATTCAAAAATTGTCATCAAGCCGGGCTCAAAAAATGGCGGAGTAAAAATTGCAACAGTTTGTTGGTCTTGCACTCTACAACGCTGGACGATTTTTATTAACCCATTGTTGAACCGATGGCCGTAGCCACTGGCTTTTTGCATAATGCACTAAATTTTCTGGAACAACGTCACCATTAATAATTAAACGCTGTAGCATTAAAGATAATTCAACGTCAACTATAGACCAAGAATCAAAAAGGTACTCTTGGTTATTGCGCAAAAAGCTATTTGCAACAAAAAATAATTTCTTTGCGGCCTGCTGCGCAACAACAGATAAAGGAGCTTCAGATGGCTTGTAGTAGATCACTTCCGTCGAGCGCTCCATCCTAATTGGCATCAAATCACTACGTAGCCATGCCTGAATTTGCCTGGCTTGTGCTTTTTCCTGAGATGCTTTTGGATATAGTGATTCGCCAGAAAAATTTTCTTCGATATATTCAACGATGGCAGAGGATTCAGAAAGGCTAAAACCTTCATGCTCTAAAACCGGGATTCGGCTTGTTTTAGAAATGAGTGAAAATTCAGACGTTAAATTTTCATTTCTGGAAAGATCTATTTCAACGATGTCGAAAGATAGATTTTTTTCAGTTAGCGCAACAAACACAGAGAGAGCGTATGGGCTTGCGTACTGAGAGTCGACATATAGTTTTAATTTAGGCATTTTTTTATCCTAGACTAACAGCTGGTTAAACAGCCCCAACTATATATCCTGCACAATTTAATTCCTAGCGAAGAAACACGCTTCTTTTCATGATACACGATGACAATCAAAACCTGGTCGATGTATTTTATCGATGCAGGATTTTCTAATGCGCATCTTAAATAAAATAGAGCGGCCTACTGGCCTACTAGCCGCTTTATTTCTGCATAATCGATGGAGTCCGAACCCACTAATTGCCAGGACTTATTCACTTACCTCTCGCTGTAAGAGGGCAAGCCAATTACCGGTTTTTCCAGACCAGATTCCCTGAGCAAGCTCAGGGCTGAGAATCTGAACTAACAGCCAACCATCCTGACCTTCTTTGTTTAATATACCGGCTAAATCCGGTAATTCTTGCTTTTTTATACCAGACAAGAATCCTTCTTTGTTTTGGATTTCAAGAGTTTTATATTCATACTTTTTCATTTTTGATACTTCCTGAGGCTCCAGATCAGAGATATGTATGTCAAATGCAGAAGCTAAAGCCTTCTTAGATTGCAACGATGCTGTAGCCTCTTTCTCAATTCGTTGTATGGTTCTTAGATTTATACCGGCAGCTAAAGCCAGCTCTTCTTGTGACCAGAACTTCTTGGTGCGAAGTTCAAGAACCAATTCTGCATTTATTTTCATACGTACTCATACTCTGTTAGTTGTTGAGGCAACCACATGCTCTACCTAAATTCAGGAAACGTTTACGACTAAACAACGATAAAAAGACGGCAATACTACGACACTTTTACGACAGC
This sequence comes from Pseudomonadota bacterium, assembly GCA_040385335.1. GTDB lineage: Bacteria > Pseudomonadota > Gammaproteobacteria > Pseudomonadales > Cellvibrionaceae > Cellvibrio. The sequence goes on along the minus strand of JAZKHP010000011.1, from coordinate 4,788 downwards.
ATAGGTTTTTTCTAACAATTTATTAAACAAAGTCCACAATAACAGAGAATCAGACGCTGACTCTTTAGCATCACTCGATTATATTATTGATCAATGAAGTCAAAAAGTAGCAGATTATAGGCGTGATCGATACTCAGGTTTTTATCAAATATATTATTATAGAAAAAAAAGTAAAAGCCAAATATATGACATACCAAGGAATATCGGATGGCTCGAAACCTTTAAGTAAGCTAGCTTGATGATTTTTTTTAGGGTTTACATAGCAAAAAATTACATTTCCTGATTTTATTTCAGTGTGAAGGGCTATTTTTTTATTGTCAGTAACTGACCAAAAAGGATATCGAATCTTGTGGTTTTTGAATGCTTTAAAACGAAAGTCATATTCATAGGTAACTGTAAGTTGGATTTTCTTCTGAGTTAAATCACCAGCATCTTCAATATCACTCGATATTGTTTTTATTGGAGTTTTAGTCCAGCTCACCGATGCAAAGCCGTAGTACATGTTGCGTAGTAGAATTGCCAGAATCCAAAGGTTAAATAATCCAAGCGTAGTAAATGCTAAAAGCCTCGAGTTGAAATATATTGCTGGAATAAACGCCATCAACCATAACAAGCAATAGATAAACATTTTATCGCTCGATGTTAGTTCGCCAATAAATTTTCTTTTCACTTAATAGCCTCGGATTAATTTTTTTTGTAATTCTGATCAGCTTTACATAGCGTATCGTGTACTCTGCATCGTTCACTTTCAAACCAACTAGTCATCGTCAGATTGGATTGCGCAAATCGCTAATCATTTACACAAAATACGATGCCGAGTGCTTGTGCGTAGCTGATCTCGGCGCGTTGCTAATTCCAATTGACCAGGAGTTTTTTAATTTATTTATCCGCTTGCTTAATATGCGGCTTAATTCGCTCGTAGCCTGAGCGACTCATTGGCAATTTAGTGCCTGAATACAACACCACAACTTGCGCATCCTTACTGATGCGTTCCATAGATTTTACAGCGCTTAGTTTGACAATAAACGATCGGTGAATGCGCACAAACTCCTGCTTATCCAGTTGCGCTTCCAGTGCGGAAAGACTCTGCGTCTTCAGAATGGATTTACCATCCCAGTGAATGCAAATGTAATCGTCATGGGCCTCAACGTAATCAATGCCGGCAAGTGGAATAATATGGATCTGCCCACGGTCGCGCACCACCATTCGCTCAAGTTGCGTCTGCGCAAGCAACGCAGGAATAGTTTGTTGCGATCTATTATGCAGTGCCCTGGCTTGTTCAATAGCTTCATCAAACCGTGTTTGCGAAAAAGGCTTGAGCAGATAATCTACGGCATGCAAGTCAAACGCCTTGAGTGCGTATTGATCGTATGCCGTCGTAAAAATAACACCCTTGGTGCGACCGGTAAGCTCCAGCACTTCAAAGCCATTAAGTTTCGGCATATGAATATCCAGCAAAATTAAATCGGGCTCCAGGCTGCTAATCGCCTCCGCCGCTGCTACGCCATTTGCACATTCGTCCATGATTTGAATATCCGTATGTTTCTGCAAATACTCGCGCATAAGTTGTCGTGCCAGGGGTTCATCGTCGACGATCAAAAGTTGCAAAGGTCTGTTCATGAAAACTCCAAAGGAATCATTATCTCAACACAAAAAATATTGTCTGCCGCTCGCCAACTGGCGTAACCCCTTTCGCCATAGAGGTTGTTAATGCGAGCCTTAAGATTTTTAAGGCCTGTCCCAGTACCGCTAGCATTGGTTGGCTGATGATCCATTGGGTTGCTGACGGAGATAAGCAATTGCGCATTATGCGTGACCATTTTAAGAGTAATCATACCGCCGTCATTCAAATTGCAAATGCCGTGTTTGATCGAGTTTTCGATTAATGGCTGTAGAAACATGGGAGGAACTTTTGCAGCCTGGGCGCTCTGGTCTATCTCAATAGTGGTTTGCAGTTTTTCGCCAAAGCGAATTTTTTCTATCGCCAAAAAATGTTCGCAAAGCTCAAGCTCTTCAGTCAACGTAATACTCAGGCGCTCCGATACAGCCAGGGTTTTTCTAAAAAAACTGCCCAATTCAATCGTCATACTGCGCGCTGCCGCAGCATCTATTGTGGTCAGTGCACTGATCGAGTTGAGGCTATTAAATAAAAAATGTGGATTAATTTGGCTGCGTAAAACTTGCAGCTCCGCATCGCGTGCGAGAAGCTGAGTGGCCGCCTGACGCCGCTCACCATCGCGAATATTTTCAAAGGCAATTAACACATCATGCGCTAACAGTGATACTAGAAACAGTAAGCTGGCAGTGCCAAACAGTAAGATAGAAAACAAAGGTGACAGCGCAACCCCAGCCCAGCTCACATCCAGATTTTTGGTCAGATTATTCCACAGCACGCACAAACTTAACCAGGCAAATGCCGACAAGAGCGATGAGCCACTGAAAATAAACACCACACGCAACGCTTTACGCTGCGCAAATGGCAAGGAACGGCAAACGTAATACGCAGAGGTGAGAATAAAACCCAGCAGCTGTAATCCGGGCAGCGCAAATAACAAGGCACCGCCCCACTCTGCTGAATGCGTTAAGACTAAGATCCACGCCAGTGCCACACCCGCGACACCTAACGCAAATACATACCATAGCAGCGTGCGTAACCGGGACAATATTGGATGCATGATGTTTATATCTTTACTGTTAGCGTCAACATCTTAATTTTTAATTTCTACCCCACCCATAATCGCGGTACCGGTAATAATCAAACGCTTCTTCGAATCTGACGCAGGAGCGCATTTATCTTCAACACCACCCATGATGGCCGTTACGCGATTAACAATGATCCAATCGCGCGGAACTTTGATCTCAATACCGCCCCAGGTAGCCCACACATTGAGCACAGCTTCCGACTGCATGGATGCATCACGCAAATCCAGTTCAATGCCACCCATGATGGCCGTAACTTCACCGCCTTTAAAATCCTGCGTATTATTAACCGTTTTATTGCCACTCATAACCGCAGTAATATCTAAACTCGAATTACTTCCCGACTCATAGTCGCCCATAAAATACTCTTTAGATGAGGGGTCCGAATGGCGTTCTTTAAAAATAAAAGACAAACCTATAACAATCAGGATAAGAGGCCACCAATCACGCATGCTGACATGAATAACGCCCAGGTGATTGAGTGTCATGATCACACCTATGGCAACAAGAACAACACCAATAAAAATGCTTGACCGCGTTTTTGATTGATACATTTTTAAAAAGCCCACGGCGATAAAAATGGTGGGCCAAAACTGAAACAAATTACGCGCTTCAAAAATATTGAGCTTATCCATAAGTGCAAGCACACCTATGATGACGATAATAGCGCCGAGTACAACACGCGTGGATTTTGGATTAAGGTTAGACATAAGATTTCCTTTTAAGGGGTTGTTTGTGGGTGTGTGGTAACAATAGGACAAACTAAAACTGATGTCTTGTGAATGTCGGCCACTGACGAGAAAAGTCGGTAAATGGCGATTCGCTGGCAACCCAAGGGGGATTAAACCGTAAACTTACCTTAATGTTTTAACTTCCCTATAGCTGACAGCGGCCTATTGGCCGCGCTTGATTTGTGAGCTTGGTTTTGCATATAGGCCTATTCATAAACTGAACCATTGTGCTTAAGCCAGCCACCTCTGTGCTGACCTTTTGGGTCGCGATGGGTCCAGTGCACTACGCCACCTTTATTATTCCATTCATATTCGCCATCAAACTCAACATTATCACCAACCTTCAGGTTATCAATTCTTGGCGCCAGATCGATATTGTGGGCTATTAAAATAGTGTGGCCTTTTGATAGCTTAAGAATAAAACGCTGATGCCGTGAACCAGAATTATCGTCAGACATAATTTTTACAACAAGCCCACTGCCAACGACTTGAATATCACTGGTTTGAGTTTCGTAGGCCGACATAATCGCTTGATCATTAGCAATGCTAGCGAAACTAAAAGTCACAAAAATTAGAATTAAAAATAATTTTTTCATTTTGATAATGTGGCTCATAGCGTTGTTATAAATGTCGGAGCATGCGGTTAGCGTACGATGATTTGTCCGATGCGCAGCAGATTGCCATCGGGATCTACTATGGCAAATTCTCGGTGACCCCACGGCTTGTCTTCCAGGGCATCCATCCGCGGAATACCTATACGCGGTAGCTGGCTGGATGAGAAGGCGTTGTAAATTTCTTCTGCATCTAACACGCGAATGTAGCAGCCTGCAGATGAATCGGAAGGCACCAGCTCTTCGTGCGCGAAGAAGTGAAGCTCAATGGTGCCTCTTCGCATTATGGCGTATTCGCTATTGAAATCGTGAGCACCACCGTCAAAGCCAAGGCGTTTGTAGAACGCAACTGTCGCGCTCACAGCGCGGCACGGTAGTGTTGGAATTGCGAGATCGTAGTGTTGCATTGATAGTGTCTCTTGGAGTTTGCGCCGTTTAACACGGCGATAAACGGTGGCTCTTAAATTTATTCAGCCCTGTAGGTTGGTGCTGAGCTTGCGAAGCCCAACATGACCATCTTGCGCAAAATCACAATATTAAATAATTTATTAAAATCTCATTTATTAAAATTCATCCTATCCCGCGCAATTTAATTCCTACCAAAGAAGTACGCTTCTTTCCATGACACACGCTGACAGTTAAAAACAATGATCAGGTCTTGCGTATTACTTCAGATGTCTCAAAAGGCAATAAGGTCGAGTAGACCAGCGGCACTTCCCCGTCAGCCCCTCACAGAACCGTACGTG
>JAZKHP010000010.1:0-7959 GCA_040385335.1 Pseudomonadota bacterium | reverse complement strand
GGCTTAATAAAGCAGGCTTTACTGCGGGCACGCCTTTGCGTGTGAATGTGTATAGAGGGTGCTTGGTTATTAGGGCAATTCGAAGTAGTTCTTAGTTTTAAAGCGGGGTATATTGAGTCACGTTGCCAAGCCGTAATGGCTTGGCTTTACTAGTTAGTCAAAAGGGCGCTGTTTACGCGCCTTTTACGAAAACGGTAATAATCAGATAAGGAGAGCAAATGATTGAGCAATTTAAAACATTAGATGACTTGGATGAACTCATAAAACAGTATGAAGTTATCCTAATGCGACCAACCTTAAAATTAAGTCATCCCACGTTGTATCGTTTACGAGATGCGGGCAAAAAGGAAATTATTATTAAAGGTGTTAGAGTCAAAGACTGGTGCTTATCTGAAGATCATAAGTGGGTGAAGCCGCACAACCAAATGGGGTTATCGTTCTCTGCCACTTTAAAAAATCTCAGCGCTGTTTACAAAACTAAGCAGCGTTATAACCCCACAAAGACAATTAATATTTATTGGGTTCTTGAAGGAGCAGATATTCCGAGTGGTTTAAAGTTTGTTGCAGATCAAGATAGCCCGGAGCATTACTATTTAACAGCTACAGAGAGAATGCCATTATCTACACTCATACAAAAATTAAAGTTGGTGGCTCAAAGAATGACCGTCATTCGTAATGCGGGTAAAGTACTATGATTAAATATAAATTTCCTGAAGAAAAAGAATTCATACTTTATTTTTCAAAAAAGCTTAAAGATGAATCCATTGAAAGAATTCTCAGCGAGCAAAATGTATTAACTGAAGAAGACGCTAAGCATTTAAGTTACTTTTATTGGAGAATGATTGACTGCTCAATTGCAATTGAAGAAAAAGAAGAACTCCCTTGGCCGGAAGGCGCTGAGTTTTGGAGTGAAAAAGTTATGTATTCAATTAGTGGATTTATTAAGCGCTCGGGCTTCGGGGAGATCTGGGATACTGTTGTAGAGGAGCAGTGATATTTATAATGAAAAAGAGCGACCCCACCCCTAGCCGGGCGCCCCAACCCTCCCCTTGGCAGGGGAGGGAGTTAGACGTTCGCTTGATTCGAACATCTTCAGGATATACAAAACGCACAATGATTAGGGATTAAAATGAACTTCACGTTATCAGAGTTAGCCACTTTAATTAGGCTGGTAGAAAAAGAAGAAGTTGAGTTACATATTCAAATAGAAGAGGACGAACAAGTTTCTGATGACGCAGCTGATCTTTCAGTACAGATTGGCAAAATCTCAGGAAAATTAAAAGAGTTGTATGATTCTCAGTGGAGCGAGGGTAGTAATCATCCTGCTTATAGTGAAGTAATAAAAAATTACCAAGCGCTGTAGCATAATAAAAAGTCACGGAAGTATTTAATTTCAAACAATTTGATCATTTTAAAATCCTTCCGTCGCCTTTTACATACCCTATTGTTTTTTACGGTACGGCGCAATAATAGCTTCGCATGCAAGTTCGGCTGCTTTGGCTTGCGACACGGCACAGTTTGCCTCTTCCAATGACTGCGTAAACCAGGATTTCGAAGCACGTAATTTACATTGTTGTAATTCAAGATTGGTGAGGCTGTTTTCCATGATTAAGCAATCTATATATTCCGCCTTAACACTTTCATTCTTATAAAACTCGCTTGAAATATTTGAGGGCGGGAAAGTTTCAACCTTAATGTTTTTCACATGGTAGTAAAATGCAGCATAGGCGGCGAGCACTATTCCGATAAAACAAATTAAAACATAAGTCTTGGTTTTCATGCGCATGGGTTTCCGTTTAAGCTTTGATATTTCTATAACAGGATAAAAGTAAAAAGCCCCGAAAAATGGGGCATTAAATTTTTATTTAAATGGAAATATTTTTTAAATTATCTGTAAGGAGTCGGAGCAGTATTGTCAAAATCCCCTAACCCTAATTGTATACGCCGTGCTTGAAAATCATTGTAAATCTCCTTCGCTCTAGTGTCTATATGGTCGTAATCATCAGAATTAAAATTTAGCTTCTCATTTTCAATGAGGCTATTGCGTCTGGAATTGGCAAGAAAAGTATCGCCTCTCATCTCAGCTACAGCAGCATAGGCCATCGTCTCATAAAATGACTGATTTTTTTCGGCTTCTGGTGCATACCCGCTGAATTGCTTAGGAGCGGAGAGAATACTTAATCTATCAATAGCAAACGTTGAACCTCTTAATGCAGCAATTTCAAAATAATGTTCTGCCTTCTCTGTATCATTATTCTTTATTGCATTATCTCCCAGCAGCATCATTGCCTTTAAATCACCACCTTCGGCTAAACTTTTTAAAGTAGATTCTTCATACTGATTGTAATCTGAATTTTTTTCAGCAGAAGGGTAACCATGATCTTCCGACCACTGTTTAAAATCGTTTAGCATTACAGTCCAAGCTGAAGTTCCGGGGATTAGCCCTACTATTTTGTTTGCAACAGGCGCCGAAGAAGCTGTGACTGATAAATCTGAATGATCAATAGTAGAGGTTCCCACTACTGCACTAGATTGCACCAATACAAGATTCTTGCTCTCTTTAAAAAGCAGAGAATAAACGGCTACCGTTATGAGAATTACAAAAAAGAGGCCATAGACATAATTTTTAGTTTTCAACATAATTTCCTCACTACAATTCATTCATAAAATTAAACTTGATTGCTAGTATGAATCTAGTATGAACCTTTCGATTATGGTGGTGGATTGCCACAAGCAGCTGTAATAGACCGGAATTGATCAGCTCTACAATCCCCTTCCTGTGAGGTTCTAATTGTTCCTGCAAGTGACTGGCACCCTGTAAAGATACTGGTTCCAATTGCTATTCCAACTGCACTTACTGCTTTGTAACCTCTTAAGATGGCGACCAACGTAATTTCTGGAGATGCCGCATAAACAGCAACACCACCAACAATTACCGCACCAGCTAAACATGAAGCTTGCACATTGACTGCTGTATTTCCAGCATTAGTCACACACATCTGTGTGGTTCCCGCAGTCAGAGTCATATATTGGTTATAGCATTCGACGTACTGCCTCCTTCTTTTTAGAGCTTCAATTCCGCCACCGCGATCGGCTTCGTTAATATTTTTTCTTGGACCCGTTGGTGTGCCTCCGCTACCTCCACTTCCCCAAGCACTGCCACCTGGACGTGTCCCCACAACCTCAACCTCGATAACATCTTGGGCAAAAGTTGGGAAAGTAATGGCGAGAGATAAAATAACAGGTATTAAAAGATATAGCTTTCTCATAAAAAACTCCTTAATAGTTTACATAATCGTTAAGCTTTTGTTTAAACTGCGACAAGTTTAATGACGTGTAAAACATTATGCTGCCGCCTAAACTCCATAAAAAAGAAATCTCAAACTTAAATCTATCTCGAAAAGCTATTTGAGATAACGGAGCTACGCTACACGTAAAGATTAAAAATCACAAATAGAAAAATTCGTCTTTTAATGTGAGACATTGACTACAAAAGCGAGGATCAAATCACCACAAAAAAACTAGCCATACTTAAAAAAATAAAAGGTGACGGAGGGATTTAATTTCAAATAATTTTTTCATTTTAAAATTCGTCCGTCACCTTTTATTAGAGAATTAGATATAACTCCCATTTAGTCGGCATAATTTAAGTGACAACTAGAGGCACTTTGGTAGTTGTCGTTACAACCATTAAACAAATGTACTGTGAAAAAAATCCGAAATTAATTTATTTATTTTTTAAACGAGTATATCTAGGCCTCCAGCCGAGCACAGAAAAAATAGGCCCTGTGGTTTTAATCGTGGACATAAAGCTGAGCGTCAATGTCCGCTTTTGGCCGAATTCTGTGATAAATTTTAAATATATTCCACGAAACCATAATTTACAAACGCCGCCTTGATCGGCGCTAGGTCAAATGTATGTCTCTACCAACTGTGATTAAACAATTGAACGCGAATCAACTTGCTCGGCATGCTTTTAACGTTTTTCTTTTCTCTGGACGTCATGTTACAGGAGCAAAACTTATTTATAGAGCGTTGGAGCTGGACTCGCACAACGCAGTAGCTTTGCGCAATCTGAGTGATTTTATGGATGCTCCAGGAACGGAAACCTTTTCTGCAGTTGCTTTGGAATATGCATTATGTGAATCGACCGGGATTGTTGGAGAACCACGCAAAATTTTGGATGATGTACTCTTTCTTGCTAAATGGTCTTGGTCATTCTCCAAACACAACAGCGGCAATCCACACCTAGGCAAAGAAGCTTTTTCTGATCGAGAAGCTTTTACGGTTGACCAGGTAAGATACAAACAATTTTTGGATCAAACCATTATTCATGCAGGTTCTTTAGAGAACGCGTTTCGAGCAGCACACTTGCTTTGTGGAATCTTGGCTGGCTTCTTCACTCATAAGCTAGGCGGAAAGGTTGGCATTGAAGAGTCATTTCATGCGGATAGATTTATTCGAGCCCCCATCTACCAAGAATGGTTGGAATCGTCAACGGAAGAACTAGACGCCTTAGAGGAGGCACGTCAGAAAAATAAAGGCTAACGGTTAGGCTGTTGAGTATTCAAGATCTATTAAACAATATCCGCTTTGGTCGAAAGCTTCGAAGGTAAATCGTAATCGAAGAAAAACATAATGCAATCTGGTTTGATGTCGAGGAAGATGGCGCCGTCAGAATTATTTATAAAATACAAGCCTAAGCAAAATTAATTAACTGATTTTTGAGGATTAAAATGAGATTTTTTCACTTGCCATTTATTTTGTTTTTATTAGCAAGTTGTGTGATTGTTGGTTGCGCAACAAAACCTATAGATGCGCCGAACAATTTAGGGAGTGTGTACGAGGAAAGCAAAGACGCTCCTCAGGATTCCAAGCAAGCCTTGGCTTTGTTGACCAAAGCAGCTAATCAAAATCAAGTAGATGCGCAGTTCGAATTGGCGGGTATGTACCATGACGGCAAAGGCGTCACACAAGATTACAAACAGGCCGTTGAGTGGTTGACCAAAGCGGCCAATCTAAACCACGCAGAGGCGCAGTTCAATTTAGCAATTATGTACAAAAAAGGCGAAGGCGTCTCACAAGATTACAAACGGGTCGTTGAGTGGTACACCAAAGCTGCTAATCAAAATTTAATACAAGCGCAGCTCAATTTAGCGATTATGTACAGTAACGGTGAAGGCGTCCCGCAAGATTACAAACAGACCTTGGCATGGTTGACAAAAGCGGCTACTCAAAATCATTCAGGAGCCCAATACCAATTAGCGTGTATGTACTCTATCGGCATAGGTGTCCCACAAGATAACAAACAGGCAGCTGAGTGGTACAGGAAAGCCGCTAATCAAGATCTTGCGGGCGCGCAGTACGAATTGGCCTGTATGTACATTGACGGCAAAGGCGTGCCACAAGATTACAAGCAGGCCATAGCAATGTTGACCAAAGCGGCTAACCAAAATCATGCAGACGCGCAATACGAATTAGCGGGTATATACGATGAAGGCAAGGGCGTCACACAAGATTACAAACAGGCCGTTGGGTGGTTGACCAAAGCGGCTAATCAAAATCATGCAAAAGCACAGCTCAATCTAGGGTATATGTATGATACAGGCAAAGGTGTCCCACAAGATTTTAAACAGGCCCTAGCCTGGTATGCCAAAGCGTCTAATCAAAATCTTCCAGAAGCGCAGTTCAATTTAGGGGCTATTTATTTTAACGGCAAAGGTGTTCCGCAAGATTACAAGCAAGCTTATGTTTGGGCTTCCATATCCGCCAGAAATGAATTTGAATTTGCAGTTAAACTCCGCACGTCTGCTGAAGAAAAATTATCACCACAAGAGTTGGAGCTGGCTAAGGAACAAGTAAAAAAATTATTAAATACAATTGAAAGCAGCAAGAATTAAATAGTCCGTTATTTGAAAGTTTTGCAATATTGGAGTTCATGAAATTATAGTTTTTATGTGCGGTATTATGTGTCCTAGGGATTTAAAAGTGACGGAGCTATTTAATTTCAAACAATTTGATCTTTTTAAAATTCCTCCGCCACCTTTCGTCATCTCGATAGCAGCGGCAACATGCCGCTGCATATTCTTCAAAAAACAAACGCAAGAAAAATTAAACCGTACGCAGTAATTTCTTTAACTGCAGATCAATTTCCTGCGACTGCTCAATCACCATCTGCGCAAAGCGCGCCATACCTTCTACGTAATCTTCATCCAGTTCCATATTGCAACAGCGGACCAGCACGCTGCTGGATTTACAATAAAACGCACAATAATATTGGAATCGTTTATAGGAATCACACAGGTCAACTAAATCCTGTTTGATGCGTGAAGCGGGATTTTCGGAAAGAGTCGATGTAGTTGCATTAGTCATGATAGGTACCCGTGTGTATGTTAAGCCATATGGCGGGCGCCACTTTTTTTTACGAAAATTCAAAATCGCAAAAAAAGCTATCGGTTGCGGAAGACCGCTTATGTTTTTCTAGTGGGATGAACATTAATGGGTTAGGGGAGGCTTGTCAAAGGGGTGGCAACATTATCCGCGCTACTATGCATTTTACTGCCAGTATTTTTCGCGAAGTGATCACAAAAACAGCTATGGTAAATAATGTAAGGGGTGAGCTGCATTCGGCGTTGGTGATATTTCACTGAAAGAAATAAAAGCAAAAATGGGCGATTACTTTGCTCCTAAGTCTTTTTTGTGGGCTAATATTTGGAATCCGGTAGATATCCAATTTCGACAGTGCGCAACAAAGGATAGGTTGCGCAGGTCTCATTGTTTTATGCAGAACCGTCACATTCATCTATTCCGGCATGACTGAAAAAACCTTAGCCAAATAAAGCTCGAGTGTTGTAAGATTCTTGAATTGCTTCTAGATGGCTTTGTATCAGGGAGTAACTTTACATTACCTTGGTGTCATTCGTTAATTTGTACAAATAAGGAGTAATCATGCGTGGATCACATTTAAATACAATCAATCGGTACAATGAACCTCGAACTCAGGCCAGAGAGTTGGCAAAAAACGCGTTACCAAATAATCTTAAAAAAATACTGTCACTTTCCGCAGTTGACCATAAAGCTATTGCTTCATTTAAAACGTTACAAGACAACCAGGCTCGCCTTGAAAGTTGGGACTGGATTTTTGCATCAAGATACTGCCTTCGCTATCCAAAAGCATTTGATCTTTCTGTTTGGCACGGAAACAGTCTTTGCTCGCTTTCATTGGGACGTCCTACATATAACGGCAATGAGATGCGTCTTGACTTCATAGAAAAATTTGCAACAAACCCTCTGTTTTCAGGTGAGATGTTCGGCGTTTCTCTTATCGCATATGAAGCATATGGCAAACTGATCGGAGCTAATAAGCTACGAATTATGAATCCGACAAATGAAAAACTAATAGGTTACTACTCTGCACACGGTGGATTTTCTTACAAAGGTGCACTTAAAGGAAACCCTCATTACTTGGTGAAATCAATATGAACACTGAAAAAAGACTTAAAGAAATTGAGGAGCAACTTAAAAAATCATCTGCTGAAATATTCAAGCAGAAACCTGATGATATTAAAAAAGAGTTAGAAAAAGAAAAAACCTTGGGTTCTCCAAAAAATTTAATTGAACCTAGTAAGAAAAAAGAAAATTGAAACACTGGCAAAAGTAAAACCCTCCCCTGGCGGCGCCCCATCCCTCCCTTGAACTAAGGGATGGAGTAGGTATACACAATCTTACGACGAAATAATCCAACTAAACTTATCACACATTTCTGATTCACGGCACGTGCTGCTAAATGGTCGTGTTGGGCTGCGCAAGCTTAGCCTCAACCTACAGGCTCGACTAAATATTTTGGCATGGAGTAAAATTCCGGTGCAAAAAAAATTCAAACTTTCAAAAATACCTGTTGATTCATGGCCCTTCCCCAAATCAAGTGGGTGTCATTTTCGGATATAAATCCAATCCACC
>JAZKHP010000009.1:0-45382 GCA_040385335.1 Pseudomonadota bacterium | reverse complement strand
GTATCAACTTAGGAGACAGGCTTTTCTTTTATTTAAAACTGTGGGACAGCAGTGGGCGAGCCCCGAAATTTTTTCTTTCGGAGTTGCATCCGCGCAACTGCAAAAAACTACTAAAAAATTTAGAAGACATTTATGAAGCTTCATGATGATTTCTTATTCATTTGTACATAAAGTTAAAATAAATTTCAGTTTTGTCTACTAAAATATAGACTGTGCCCTAGTGTTTCAAATAAATTTAGGCTGTGATAAAAATCGATCTAGTTATTTTATCTCACAAGACATTTCATACGTTGGGTCAACATCGCGCCTAACCAATAAACAAGTTATCGGCTTTTTTTGTGGCAGTGGTATTAATAACTCAACATTCAAATTAACATCAGAAGATTACTTTCGGTTTCTTCCATAAGTACACATCATTGTGATCTCATCATGATCTTCAGAATATTCTGCTTTATACTCAGCCCTATCTTTAATGTATGTCCAGTCATCCGTTATTTCTGCATTAAACTTTCTTTCTTTAGGCGCAAGACTGTTTTTTAATTCAGCCACACTTCCAAATGCTATATCTATTTGTTCAAGCTTCAATCTTCCGGGAATTATTTTTCTTGCGGTAACCCAGCTAGCAGGAAAGTCTTTCTCGGCTGGTAATGCATATGGGCATGCCAACTCATTTATCTTTTCTTTTGGAGTCGCATTTGCACAGCTGCAAAAAAAACACAATAAATATATAAGCAATATTTAAGAAATTTCATGATGCATTTCTCTACCATTTCTACATCCAGCTTGAACTCATTTCAGTTTTCATCCAAAAAAGACGAACAACAAGTTAATCGGATTTTTGTGGATGAAAATATTCGAGTCTATATGGAGCTTTACAGCGCAGCTTACATTTTTAGAAAAAATCAATTCGATTATTTTACCTTACAGGATATCTCGTGTGTCGGGTCAACATCACGCCGGATCGCCAAACAAGTGACTGATTTTTTTAGTGGCAATGGAATTAGTAACACAACATTCCGATTAACATCATTAGAATCCGCAATTGTTTTACCATAGGTACACTTCAATGCGTTTTCGCTGTGGCTTTCATCATACTCTGCTACAGATTCGGACCTATCGTCGAAGTCCTTCCATTCATCCATTATATAATCGGTGAACATTCTCTCTTTAGCCTCAGATACCCTTTTCTTTTCTGCGGTCGCATTTCCATCAATTATTCCAATTTCTCTAAGCTGCAATCTATCAACAGTTATTTTTCCGAGAGTCACCCAACTGGCAGGAAAATCTTTTTCAGCTGGTAATATATAGGGGCATGCTAATTCGGGAATTTTTTCTTTTGGTGTTGCATCCGCGTAGACACAAAAAACCATCAAAAGATAAAAGCAGGATTTGTGTAATTTCATGATTTTTATTCCATTCGTGCATCAAAATTAAAACTAATTTTGGTTCTAAACCGAAAAATTTGAGTAAAACTTTGATTAATTACCTTGAGCATTAATTGCTACCGTAGGCCACATAGAGTGAAACCATGCTTCCAAGCATACCCAAGCTTCCTAAAGGATCATATGAAAAGGAATAGGTTACATCGTTTACCGCTTCTTTATCGGTGGCATCAAAATTTATTCTAGAAGGCTTCTCTGGATTAAACGTAATTTTTTTTAATTCAGCAATGATTTTTTTGTTGGGGATAACGGAGAGCTTGGTCGCTAGTGCATTCAAATCCTGCAAGTTGAAAAGAAGTTGATCGAGTTTTTCTATGCTTTGCGTGTGTTCGCCAGCAGTGGAGTAATAGGATGCTTTGAAATTATAAATAAGGCAGTACTTATGTTCTATTACAGCCGAATCGCCATTGCGGTAAGCAATGAATAATCTATCAACAAATTCTTCAGTTTCTGAATCTTGTGTATGTTGCCAATAACTATTAATTATTGCGGGATCTTTAAGCGCTGAAAATTTCAATGATTCCCTTGCAAAGTTACAAGAGTTTGTCGCGCTGGTGGCCGGCTTTTCAGCAGCGAAACAGCTTGAAGTTAATAGTGCAAGTGAGATGAGTATAATTTTCATGCGAACATACCGTTAATATTTTTAATGGGAAATAATACGGAGTTTTTATCGAACGGTTGTATCTGCTTTGCATTTTGTAACTTGATAATGGTTTGGTCTTCTGGCGTCTTGAATGTAGAGATAATAAAAAACTTAGCCGCCCCTGGTAAGGCGAGCGGTTAAGTTTTTATCCACTAAGCCTGACTAATGTATTTTGCGAACAATGTTGTTATTTGAATCAACTACAAAGAGACCAAAGCCATCAGTAGTGATACCGCCGAGGTAGTTAAAGCTTGCAGCTGAGCCTATTCCGTCGCTGCTGCCCATAATATTGGCGGTACCCGCTAAGGTGATAACGGTCCCTGTTGCTATGACAATTTTTCGAACAGTAGAGCTATTGCTCTCTGTCACATACAGGTTGGTTCCGTCACTTGTGATGCCTCGGGGAGCATAAAAACTTGCTGTGGCTCCCGTACCATCCGTACTACCCATAACTCCTGCTGTACCGGCTAGGGTGGTGACTGCTCCGGTGCTGATAACAATTTTGCGAATAGTGTAGTTGAAAGTATCGGCGACATAGAGATTGGTGCCGTCGGTAGTAATGTTTGCCGGGTTGTTAAAACTTGCTGTTGCCGCTGCGCCGTCAGCGCTACCGGCAATTCCCGCTGTGCCGGCGAGGGTGGTTACTGCACCCGTACTGATAACAATTTTACGGATTGTGAAGCTACCGGCATCGGTAACATAAAGATTAGTACCGTCTGTGGTGATGCCTTCCGGGTTGTTAAAGCTGGCTGTCGCCCCTACGCCGTCAGCGCTCCCCAATACACCCGCTGTACCGGCCAAAGTGGTAACCGAACCTGTGGCTATAGTGATTTTCCGAATCGTATGGTTCCCGCGGTCTGACAAATAAAGGTTGGCGCCGTCAGTTGTAATACCACTTGGATTCTTGAACTTCGCTGCTGCTCCTATACCGTCGGCACTGCCAGACCCAGTCCAAAGGGGAGTTCCTGCAAGTGTGGTGACATTACCCGTTGCTATCACAATTTTGCGAACGGTGTTGTTCGTGAGTCCGGAAGATTGTGTCATATAGAGATTGGTACCGTCAGAGGTGATGCCGTTGGGGTTACGGAAACTTGCGGCTGTACCTGTGCCATCGAAACTACCTAGATCTGTTGCCGAACCCGAGAGTGTTGTGACTGCAGCCGAAGTTATGGTTATTTTGCGAATAGTATTGTTGACGGTATCTGCAACATAGAGATTAGCGCCATCAATAGTGATGCCTTTAGGAGAGTAAAAACTCGCCGCCATGCCTATGCCATCAGCGCTACCACCGGTCACGGAACCTGTGAATGTGGTAACTGCACCTGTTGCTATAACTATTTTACGGATAGTGTTATTACCGGTATCTGCCACATAGAGGTTAACATTGTCAGTGGTAATCCCTGCAGGCTGATTAAAACTTGCTAGCGTGCCTGTGCCATCGGCGCTTGCTCGAACACCGGAACCGGCCAATGTGGTGACAGCGCCGGTCGCTATGACAACCTTGCGGATGGTGCTGTTACCCATATCTGCCACATAGAGGTTGCTGCCATCGGTCGTTATCCCATCGGGGGAGGCAAACTTTGCTGACGTGCCTGTACCATCGGTAATTCCCTGAATATATTTAGTACCTGCGAGTGTCGTAACGACACCTGTGGCTATGACAATTTTGCGAATGCAATGAGAACCTTCGGTTACATACAGGTTGGTGCCGTCAGTAGTGATGCCATTGGGATTCCAAAAACGTGCAGCAGTCCCTGTACCGTCATCGCCACCCCTAACTCCTGCTGCCCCAGCGAAAGTGGTCACTACACCTGTAGCTATAACAATTTTGCGAATAGTGCTATTACCCATTTCCGCTACATAGAGATTGGTGCCATCGGAGGTGATGCCATAGGGGTAATAAAAGCGTGCTGCTGCGCCTACACCGTTAACACTTCCGGATAGTCCCGCTGTACCGGCAAGCGTGCTAACTGTGCCGGTAGCTATGTCGATTTTACGAATGGTGTGGTTATCAACTTCTGCGACATAAAGATTGCTGCCGTCGCGGACAATTGCTTTTGGTTGGCGGAACCTTGCTGCTGTACCAACATCATCTTCTCCTAGCCTCTTGCCGGCCAGTGTGCTGACAACTGTGGCTATATTGAGGGGAGTACCTTGTATGGCACCTCCCATTAGGAAGGCACTGGTGTTTACTAACACTGTGGTGACCGCGAAATT
This sequence comes from Pseudomonadota bacterium, assembly GCA_040385335.1. GTDB lineage: Bacteria > Pseudomonadota > Gammaproteobacteria > Pseudomonadales > Cellvibrionaceae > Cellvibrio. Next base: position 41,080 of record JAZKHP010000009.1, on the reverse strand, counting down.
ACCTGTACCACTGCCGATAGTTAATATGGCTTGAGTTGTAGTATTGGTGCCGGCCGAGCTGGTCAATCTAACCACTACAATTTGCCCATTGGTCACGCTGCCCGCCGCACTGGTAAATGCTCCACCGCCGATAGAATACTGCCCTCCTGTAACACTAATAGGTGCAGCCGTATTAATACCTGAAACGGTGATGGTATTTGAAGTGAATGGTGTACTTAGCGCAGCATTGGAGACGGCGGTGAAGTTAAAAGCATCAGGAGTGGTGTCTGGCAGTACAGTAGTGACGCTAAAAGTGCCTGCAATTCCACCAATAGTTAAAACTGTCTGCGCAACTGTATTAGTGCTGGCAGAGCTGGTCAGTTTAACTGCAATGGTTTGCCCATTGGTTACGGTGCCTGCAGCACTCGTAAACATTCCTCCAGCAATTGAATACTCGCCGCCGGTAATACTGATAGATGCAGCCGTATTAATACCTGAAACAGTGACGGTATTTGAGGTAACTGGTGTACTGAGCGCAGCATTGGTGACGGCGGTGAAGCTAAATACATCAGGAGCAGTATCTGGCAATACAGTGGTCACAGAAAAAGTTGCTGCAATTCCACCAATGGTTAGAACTGCTTGCGCAGCTGTATTGGTACTAGATGAACTTGTCAGTTTAACGGCTACTGTTTGCCCACTGGTTACAGTGCCTGCTGTACTCGTAAATGGTCCACCAGCAATAGAATACTGCCCACCGGTAACGCTAATAGACGCAGTAGTGTTGATACCGGAAACGGTGATTGCATTTGAGGTTACAGCCGTACCAAGCGCTGCATTGGTAATTGGGGTGAAGCTAAAAACATTGGGTGTTGTGTCTGGCAATACAGTGGTCACAGAGAAAGCCGCTGCAATTCCACCAACGGTCAAAACCGCTTGAGTCGATGTATTAGTACTGGAAGAGCTTGTCAGTTTAACCGTTACCAATTGCCCATTGGCTACAGTGCCCGCCACACTCGTGAATGCTCCACCACCAATTGAATATTGCCCACCGGTAACGCTAATCGACGCAGAAGTATTGATACCGGAAACGGTGATTGCATTTGAGGTTACAGCCGTACCAAGCGCTGCATCGGTAATTGCGGTAAAGCTAAAAGCATCAGGAATGGTGTCTGGTAATACAGTGGTAACGCTAAAAGTACCTGCAACTCCACCAATGGTTAAAACCGCTTGCGCAGCCATATTGGTACTGGATGAACTTGTCAGTTTAACGGCTACTGTTTGTCCACTGGTTACAGTGCCTGCCGTACTGGTAAATGCTCCGCCCCCGATAGAATACTGTCCACCGCTAACGCTAATAGACGTAGTAGTGTTAATACCGGAAACGGTGATTGCATTTGAAGTCACTGCCGCACTAAGCGCTGCATTGGTAATTGGGGTGAAGCTGAACGCATCGGGTGTTGTGTCCGGCAATACCGTGGTTACAGAAAAAGTCGCTGCAATACCGCCAATGGTTAGGGCAGCCTGAGTGCTGGTATTGATACTGGCTGAGCTTGTTAGTTTTATTGTAACCGTTTGCCCATTGGATACAGTTCCTGCGGTGCTGGTATAAGTTCCAGCATTAATGGCGTATTCGCCGCCTGTAATGCTGATAGGTGTAGCAGTATTAATGCCTGAAACAGTGATTGGGCTTGAAATTACTACCGTGCTGACGGTGGCATTGCTGACCGCAGCGAAGTTAAAAACGTCAGGGGTGGTGTCAGGTGCCACTGCGGTGGTTACGCTGAATGTTCCCGTTGCCCCGCCTATGCTCAGTGTTGCTTGCGTAGCAGTATTGGCGCTGGCCGAACTTGTTACTCTAACAGCCACTGTTTGCCCGTTGCTTACAGTACCCGCAGTGCTGGTAAAAGTGCCGCCATTAATAGAATACTGGCCGCCACTGATGCTGATAACTGCAGGCGAATTAATACCGGATACGGTGATTGCATTGGAAGCTGTAGCTGTACTTACGGCTGCATTGGTGACAGCAGTAAAACTGAAGGCGTCTGGTGTAGTGTCTGTAATTAGGGTAGTGACTGAAAAAACACTTGAAACCCCACCAATAGTCAGAGCCGTCTGAGTAGCTGTGTTGCTCGTGGCGGAACTGGTTAATCTCACGGTTACCGTTTGTCCATTGGTTACACTCCCCGCGGCGCTGGTATAGGCACCGCCGCTGACAGAATATTGGCCACCACTGATACTGACAGGTGCCGCAGTATTAATGCCCGAAATGGTAATTGTGTTAGAAATAATGGTTGTGTTGAGCGCCGCGTTGGTTGCGGCGGTAAAGACAAAAGCGTTAGGGACGTATGAAAGTACCGCGAGGGAAGTTGAAGCGACTTCAGTGCCCAGCACTACACCACTTGATGCCCTGGGAGTAACCAGGAACTGAATACTTTGGCCACTATCTGCTGCAGTCAATGTATAGCTTTGTGAACTGCTTATGACAGTTGTGCCATTGCGAAGCCAGCGGAAAGTTGTCGCGCCCTGGCTGTCGCCGTCGCTATCACTGTAGCTATAAATTCCGTTGAGCAGATCGCCGAGAGTGGCAGTACCGCCGTTAGCATCAACAAGTGCGACACTGGCAGCCACTGGAGCACTGTTACTTGTGGTTAGGGCCGCTGATTTTACAGCTATACCTGAGAGACTACCTGTACTTGCCACGGGCGTTACTTCAAACACAATACTCTGCCCGGAGTCAGCGCCGTTAAGTACATAGGTCGCTAAGGTCGCGCCACTGATAGCAGCGCCATTGCGCAACCAGCGATATTTGCTGACGCCTTGGGCATCGCTGTCGCTGTCGAGATAAGTGTAAGTACCGGTTAGGCTGTCGCCCACAATCAGGCTGCCACCGTTGCTGTCGACTATGGTGGCAAGCTGAGCTACAGGTATCGCGTTAATCGCAACATTGCCTGAACCTGCAACTAAGCCTTGAACCGTACCTGTCAGCGCAATGGGGGTGACTTCAAATGCTAATAGCTGGCCGCTGTCGGCTGCAGTGACTGAATAGGTCACCGAAGTTGCGCTGCTGATAGCCGTACCATTGCGCAGCCAACGGTAGCTGCTGCTACCTTCAATATCTCCATCCGCATCACTGAAACTGTAGGTTCCGGTCAGGTTAGCGCCCACGACAGACTTCCCTGCAGTCACGCCGGAAATACTGACACCGGTAACTTGGGGGGCCGTGTTGCCCAATAGAATTGCGCTGGAAACTACGGCAGTGCCCGTGAGTTTGCCGGTTAAGGCAACAGGAGTAATTTCAACAGTGAGCATCTGACTCACGTCAGTACTGGTGACTATATAACTGGCACTGGTTGCACCCGAAATAGCGATACCGCTGCGCAGCCAGCGATAAGTACTAATGCCCTGAAGATCGTTATCCGCATCTTGATAGCTGTAGTTAGCGCTGAGGGTGTCGCCGGTAACCAGAGGCGCGCCGTTGGTATCGGTGACAGTGATATTACTGGCCCTGGGGGCGCTGTTAGTGGTGGTGATTGCAGTGGACAGTTTGACTGCACCCACCAGCACACCGGTCATGGCGCGGGGCGTGACTTCAAACTGGATATCCTTACCTGTGTCGCTGGCAATCAGTGTGTAATTTGCGGTAGTAGCGCCGCTAATCGTAGCGCCATTGCGCAACCAGCGGAAGCTGGTGGCACCTTGAGGGTCAAGGTCAGCATCCGTGTAACTGTAGCTACCGGTCAGGCTATCTCCTGCTTCAGCGGTGCCGCCGTTGCTGTCGAGGATGCTAACGGATGTGGCGACTGGCGCCGTATTGCCCGAGGTAAGCGAGTGGAATGTGGCGCTGTAACCGCCGATAGTGAGTGTGCTATAACTGTCTGAGGCAAATGCGGTTGCACTCCTGTGGCGTACTTTGACAGTTTGACCGGCAACTACAGCGCTGGCCGTAGCACTGTAGCTACCGCCGTCGATGGAGTATTCGCCACCACTGATGCTGATGAGTGCGGCGCTATTAATTCCCGCCAGGGTAATGGTGTTTGATTCGACCTGAATGCCGGGGCTGACATTGGTTAGCCCAGTGAATATAAAGGGTTCCGGATTGGTATCTACCGCGCGGGTAATAACGTTGAAGCTATCGCTTACCCCACCAATAGTTACTACAGCAGTTAGGGTAGTGGCTGGAGTAGAGGCTGCTATAGTGCGAATTTGAATGTCCTGATTGGGGCCGACAGTGCCACTTGCACTGGTAAAGGCACCACCGTTAATAGCGTACTCACCACCGGTGACGGCTATAGTCGTCGCTGCGGTTATTCCGGCAATGCGGAGAATATTGGAGGTGACCAGAGCACCGGGTTGCGCTTGGGTAACATCATAAAAATCAAAATTATCGGGTTGTGGAGCTGCTGCAACAACGGTGGTGACCTGGAAGGTTTTGCTGATAGTGCCAATAGTGAGAGTAGCTTCAGTGTTGGCGAGTGCAGAGTCAGCGCTGTGCAGTAGCACTACGACTGATTGATTGGGGCCTACAGTTCCCGCAGCGCTAGTAAAAGGGCCGTTATCAATGGAATAAAAACCGCCGTTAATATCTATAGGGACAGTTGCATCAATGCCAGTGACAATAATAGGAGCGGATTTAACTTCGGTGTTGCGATCTGCCTGGTTATTGTTAGGGATAGTGAATACTTCTGGAGCCACATCTGGATTGACCTGGCTTTCTTTGCCGCCTACGGCAGCGTAGAGATCGACTAACTGCTTGCCTTCAAGTCGAGCATCCATGGTCTTGCTACGAACGCCAGTTGCTGTTTGGCTAAAGGTGGCGGCGCTGGCTACTAACTTGTCGTGAATTCCTGCCACTGTGAGACTGGGTTGTGCCGCCCATAAAACAGCGGCGCTACCGGCTACCAAGGGTGCGGCAAAGCTGGTGCCATTTTTAGCGGAATAGCCGCCACTGGTGGCATTTGCGGCATAGATGTCTTTTCCCGGCGCAAAAATATCTACATAAAGGGTGTTAGAGCAGAGGCTATTGTCCTCCCATTGGGCTAAATTATTGTCGGCATCAGTAGCGCCTACCACCAGCAAACCTTTCGCTAAATTGGCACCGTTTGCACATTGCCCCATGCCGTTGTAAAAGGCCGGGTAGACGTTAGCCAATTGGCAATTATTGGCAGTGCTGGCGTTACCAGCGGCGGCGATTATCAGGCGTCCGCTGTCGATGGCGCTACACATGGCATTGCGAATTTGGTTGCCCGGGTCGGTCGCGGTTGCTGCGCTGATATTGATGACGCGGATGCTTTCCCTCGCCATGCTCAAAGTAATCAATTCGCTCATTTTGTATTGGCTGCCGCCACTGCCAATAAAGCTAAAAGGGTAGAGCTCGGTATTCCAGGCCACGCCCACCATGGCGGTTCCATCGCCTTTGCGCGCGCCAATCAAACTGGCAACTCCAGTACCGTGGTCAATAGTGTCTTCAGAAACAATACTGCTATTGCAATTCAATTCCGGGTTATTGCAGTTCACACCGAAATCAATGACTGCGACGCTGGCTTGTTCATCGCCGCCACCCACGAGGGACCAGGCTTGGGGTGCGCGGATCCGGTCGAGATACCATTGGCACTCCAATCCATCGCAGGCGACTTTGTCGCCTTCAGGCATGTTCAGCACTAAGGCGTTGGGCGTAGCATCAACAACGTTCGTGTTATTTTTTAACGTGCCAATGGCGGAGTAAAGGGCGTTGCTGGTAGTACTGCCAGCAATTTCCACTAGATACTGACGCAGTGCGGGTATGCAACCCACCACTTGACCCTGCACATCGGACATTATGGCGTTGATCTCGCCGAGATCGGGCGGCACCGTATCTGCCAGGGTAACCAGCATTTCATTAGCAAACACATAGCCGCCGGATTGCGAATCCAGGACAGCTCTGGCGGGATTGGAGGGACGTGCAACCGATGGGCAGCCACTGACCCAAAAGCGTCCTGTGCCCGAGGTGACTTCAGCACCTTTGTGTGAGGCGTGAACGCGATACATTTTTTCCGCAGAGAACACGCTGTTCAGTATTAATTGGCCGGAGTAAGTGCGGTCACCGCGAAAAGCATCTGAGTCCACCCCATCATCTTTTAGGGTCAGCACATTGGTTTGCACAATAGCGCCGCTTTTATCTACCTCATCCATGGCAAGCTGCTCAGGATAAAAAGTACCCCTGACAACAGCGAGAAATTTAACAGGTACGCCCGTTGGCGAAGGCGGTATAACTATGGGGTTGGAAGTAGGGGCGCCCAGGATGAGTGTGGTCTCGAATACGGGAATCTCAGGATCAGTAGACTTGGTAGGTGCTGATGAAGCAATAGCTTGAGACGTTGCAATAGATTGGGTAGACGTAACGGGTGGATTTTTGTCGCCGCCACCTCCGCCGCCACCGCATGCGGGCAATATTGAGGTTAATAAAGTTAAAAGAACTAAATGGTAAAAACGACGGGTACTAACCATGACGTACTAAATCCCAATAGAAGCGCACGCAGCGCGGAATATTCGCAGCGCAAGGGAATAGAGATGGCAGGTTTACAAAACGAAGGACTTAACAATTTTGTAAGCAAATTCTGACCAGATCCTAGCTCTTTCCTTGCTGTTAAATAATAAAACTCAAAATCACGGGCGCATTTTAACCATAAGTGGCTCAGGAAACCTAGGTCCCTGTCACATAATATTGCATTTTGAGTTTATTTATTGAAAGCCTGGAGTGATGAATTGGGAGTTATTGATTTGTGAAGGGCGCTTATTCCGTAATTTTGCGGCAATACTTTGATGAGTAAACTACTAAAGCCGACACACCTAGTGTGTCGGCTTTAAGGTACAACTTATACTGTAGGGGTAACCGTTCCATCGCAAATTGGTTGAAAAGCGATAAGTTTGTCGAGCATAGCAGTGCTCCCAAGAGAACTATTTGGGAATCGTATTTTAAATTGACCCTGCTCATTATGCAGTGCCATATAGTTAAGCACGACGGTTTCCACCAGCAAGTTAACGTTATTGGCCGCAGGGCTGGAAGCAGTTTCTACATCACCGCTAGCGCGCATATAACCAATTTGCTGATGAACTCTTTGCTCCGCAGTAAGTGTTGCTGGATCGGCACTGGTGCCACCCACTAAAACCGGGCGCCCGGCAGGGTTGTAGACCAGAAAGAAGGACGAGGCAGTTTGCTGATCGTCGCCGGTCCATACGCCTTTCCCTAGTCCGCCCGTGCTACCGTCAATCATGCCATTGCTGAATACCGAGCCATCGCTGAATACGTAGATCATTAAGGGTTTGCCTTTACGCGCAGCATATTCAAGGCAGGCACCTATACATTGACCGGCACGTTCGTCACGGCCTTCACCTGTGGCGCGGTCACCCGTGTGATAGTCAAACCCGCCCATTTGGATAGTGCCTGCGCCTGCATAGCCTTTTTTATCCAAGACCAGTTTCATGACGGCTGCAGTTTTGGCGAATTCACCACCACCTAACACCTCATTTTCAGTAAAAATACCTGGCACCATATCAGCATCTTTAGCTGGGTCGATATCAGCGATCACACCGAACTTTTCTGCCATAAACGCACTTTTTACATAGCCGCAACGCATCATATCCTTGAGTTCTTTGTCCCGTCCGAAGTTAAGAGTATCAAGACCTGTAAATGCGCTATCAAGTTTTTTGTTGCTGATGTGGTACATGGACTCCATTACCTTAACTGTCTCTTCCGGACTCATTAAGCTTACCAAATCACCCACGTCTACCAAGCCCGTTACATCATTGCGATTGTCAACTTTGGTCGGCCTAACCTCTAAATTAATCATGCTGGCAGGAGACATAGAGTTACCGCCCGAGTCGCTATTGCGCGAGCCCACTAAAGGCAGCAGCAAACCATTAGCGCCCGCGTTATAAATACCGTACATAGGATTGTGGGGATTATTGGCAGTGTCATTTTCCGAACGCGCGGGTATTACGGCGCCATTGATATTTGCGGCAGTAGTGGCTTGAATCTTGGCGTTAATACCGCGCAATAAGCCGCTGCCGCTATGAAACGCCAAGCCGAGACTTTGATCGACAAAATTGGTAGTGGATGAAGCTGGCGTCATATCTGCTGGCAGGCCTTGTTTGCTATAGCCACCAGCACTGAGTAAGTCCAGTTGGCCGCCGCGCTGGCCAATCAACACATTGGAGCCGGCAATATTGGCTCCGCCGGAAAGATCAAAACAAATAAAGGGGATCTTATCGGCGCCTGCCTCTTGAATATCACAGGGTTCGAGCATTTCTGTCAAAATGGCCTGGGCTGAGGGTGCAAACATACCCAGGAGTGGACCGCCTACCAAGGTCGCAGCGCCCGCCATAAAACCTTGCGAAATAAGCTCACGGCGCGTTACCGGGCGCGGGTGATCATTGTGCAGAAGCGGTGCATCCAGATGAAGTGGGGCTTTGTACTTGGCCATGTTGTTCCTACCCTAGGCTTGGAGTTTTCGTTCTTTAATTCCCATGGTTGCGGGAGTCTATTGTCAGGTGTTGACCGGAATCGTTTACTTCACCAACATTACTGCACTACCAAAAGCGGCAGAGCAGCTGGCTTTTAAGGCTGTTAGTACTTTTTCCTGGTCGGGACAGCTGGCTCCAGTAGTACAGGGAGCTATATCACGCATCAGCTGATCCAGTATTGGGAGCAATTCGCCAGGCGGAGCCTGAGTAGTCAAGGCTCCTCCGCCGAGGTCATGGGCTACTAATCGCTTCAGAAATACGTTATTAATCGCATTGCGTTTGGGTTCACTATTTAGATCGCTGGTTAAACCATCTACAAGAAAAACCTCTGGATTTTCAACTTTAAAATAGGGCCTACGTAGCGCAGCATCTCCTATCAACGCATTGCAATAGCCGACAGCCAATTGCGTAATACCCATTTGTTGCGCCGCTACAAAGCCGTTCATATCACTCAGGATAGGTAGCGCCTGTTGAACTTTAGTGTACAAGTTACGAATAGCGCCATTGTTGTAATTTTGCGGTACGCCTGTTAAATAAGACAAAGTCGCATTAATTTCTGCAAAGGTATGAATGCCAATCAGTGCTGGGAGCTCAGTGTAGGCAGGGTCAACTGCCTCGGGAGCTTCAGGTTCTTCGCGAGCATAGGGCGTTCCGCCATTAATCTGATCAAAGGTAAGGAAGAATTGATCCTGGTCTGGTCCACTCTTAAGTTCTATAACTGTTCCCAAGGTCGATAGGGATTGGCGGCCATTGACCATACTGCTGGAATTAAGAACAGTATTCAGGTTGGCAAAGACTTGGCCGGTGGATACTTCTTCACCGTTAATTCCTATGCGTAAACCTTTCAAGTCAACATTGGAGACAGAGGTGCCATCCAGATTGGTAAAGAAGGGATTGGCAAATAAGTAACCATAGTCGTCAAGTTGCTGCACCTCGAAAACCACAAAGCTATTTGGCGTACCTATCAAGGAGGAGACGTTAAACAGCAACAGGTATTTTGCACCTACACCCACTTTGTAATTAGCCTTGATGTCGGTAAGGTTCATGGCGCGCTTATGAATTGCGACGAAGCGAATGCTGCCTTGCCATTGACCTGTAACACCGCCCACTTCATTGCCGATTGCAAAAGCATAATCCGGGTCCCAATCCTTCAGGGCTGCGCCTTTATCCGCGTCATCGTCTCCCGTATATTCGCCATTGACATAGATACGGCGACCGTTGGTTTGATCAAAAGTGACTACCACATGTTGTAGTGTGGCTTGCAGGCGTTCATCGTCATCTGCTGTATGAAGTTCAACCAGGCCATTGCCATCACTTTTGTCCGTGCGGTTAAGGAAACTGTAATTATATTCATATTGACCCAAGGTGAAGTTACGGCTTGCATCACTTCCTGCATAGGTAACTATGCGCGCTGGATCATTGTCATTCTCACCCTGGGTGACATTTTCTGGAATAACCCAGGTTTCAATACTGTATTCACCAGAACCGCGGATCAGATCATAAAATTTACGGCTGCTGGTTGTAGTAGCTTGCGCCCGACCAGTATCTTTTACTTTGATACCCCAAGCACTACTCCAGCCAATATCGTTATAAATACTGAGGTTAGCAGCAGGTTCTACACCGCTAGTGTCATAAGCAATGGAACCTTTGCCTGTTTTGAATTCATATTTGGCGATGAGATCTGTATCAATACGCCCACCACTGCTCAATACGAAAGCGTCCGCTAAGCCTACAGCCAAACTTGTTTTTAAATTAAGGTCTATTTGTGCTGGTGCTGGTAGGGCGTCATAAAAAGCCTGAATGGCAGCTTCCATTTCTTGAGCGTTAGCAGTGCAATCACTCCAGCAATTGTGAAAATCTGTGCTTAAGCGCTGTACAAGTCGCGAAGCGGCAGGGTTATCCAGGCGAATTTTAGTTTTTACGGCGGCGTAGGCAACGTCTATATTAGCGCTGGCGAAATAGGGTTGTTGTTTTGTAACCGCACTTTCAGAGTGGCAGCTTGAACAATATTCTTTGAGTAATTCATAGAGATTGTCGGAGTAGCTTGCAGGAGGTTCTGCAGGAAAGCTTTTGCTATTTGCTACGCTCCTTTCTACAGGTGCGGTAAGTGCAATGGTATTCGCACTGGTGGCTGCGTCACCTGCCCAGGCTTTGATATAAGTAGCGATAATGTCAGCGCAAGCCCCTGCATCTGCCTGCCAGCAATTATGGCCACCCCGCACTTTTTCTACCATGCGTGATAGGTCAGGGTTTTGTAAATTTACGATCGCGAAGGCCGCTGTATAGGCAAGGTTAATGTCATCGCCGCGCACAAACATGGGGGATTGGCTAGGAGACTGTTCGCTATGGCAACCGCCACAGCGGTCGTTGGGCGCAAGATTTATCCAGAGTTTTTCCTGGAACTTTTGCACATCGCCAGTGGCAGCGGGCTTTTCGCCTTTGTAAACAAAACCGCCGCCGGTGCCGCTTCCATTTGTATTAGGTTTAGGTGGGTTTTTAGCCGAGCTACCTGAGCCGCAACCTGCTATCAATAAACTCATGGCTAACAAAGCTGGAATAATCATCGCAGGGCGAAGGAAAAATGATGTTGTTTTCATAGTAGTGGTATCCCTGCAAGGCAATATCCCGCGGTGTCAGTAAAGACCTGTTTTAGCTTGAAGCCCTTACTTTTAAAGTTGTCGGTAAATTGTGTAATAGCTTTGTGATCATCTTCACTAGCGGGTTTACGTAGGCAAACCTGTTTGAATACTTTCTCTACCTGGCAGCTGGCAAAAGCACGGCTGTTAGCAAGCTCCTGGCCCATAGAGCTGGCCCCGGATCTGCTGGTTGGTGCATTGCCGCCCCAACCCCAACCCAGATTGGCGTTGATACCGGCACGCCAGTAATTTTGCCAACTGTCATCTGTGGTGACATAACCGTAAGGAAAGGTGGCGCTGTTTTGCAGGTATTTTGCTTCGACCAGGCTGCCCGTAACTGGATCAGCGACTTTATTGTAATGAATGCTGCCGCTTGATAAGCCGTCGGGATCTTCGTCGGTTGGGGTAAATTCATAATCATAATAAGCAAAGGCTTTGGCCAGAGGATCCATCCCGCTGTGGCAACCCATACAACCATTGAGATAGACACGACTGTCACCACCGGGACTGCGGCTGACATCCTGCCGGATAAAGTCGGGGATGCGCGTAGTGTCATGGACTTGCTCGAGATCGCGACACATATGGTTCATTAGGGTAAAGCGAAACATGGCGCGGTTGGTTCCCGCTTTAAAGAAAGCAGCGGCGGCGGCGCGGCTGGTCATAACACCCGCGGTTGCACCGGCAAGCGCAGGATTTTTAGCGGACTGTGCTATGCGTATAAATTTTGTCTTATCGTTAAGTTCAATTCCGCTGGTTTCCAGCGCTGCATAATGAAGGTTATTGTTATTAGCATAAGCGGGTAAACCCAAGCCATCGGCGCCAACATAAAGAATATCGTCGGAAAGTATGCCGCGAAAATCCACATCATCGCGAACCACACCTATGACGGTGGCTGTGTAATCGTTAAGCGGCGCAAAGACTGTTTGTTCGCGGTTGGTCGCTGGTGTGATCATGTTTTTTAACACGACACTATAAAAGGCTTCATTCTCCATCGCCTTATTGACTGCTTCCGCTACATTCTGTGCTCTGGTGGAGTCATTCACACTGAGACGCGTCACCATATAGTCAAACGCATCCTCTGTCGGTGGAATTCCTGCAACTCTATTATGAATTTCCAGCGCTTGTTCACGGGGTCCCGCGTAGGCGGTGGTGGCTAAAAACCCAACACCCAAAACAATTGCTTTAAGCCCTATGCGTTGACTGAAAAGCCAGTGCGGTAAGGCGGTTGAGAGGCCTCGGGTGATGGTTGATAGAGTCACGGCTGCTCCCTAAATAGGTGTGTGCAAAAATAGCATTGCGATAAAGTGGCGTTGGATTTCAGTCTAGCAGGCGATGAGGCCGATAATTCATTATAGGTGGCCGAACGGTTCAAACCTGTGGCCGGTTAGCAGATGCGTCTGTCAACTGAATCACATAACTGTAAGTATTTTCATATTTTGCCGCCAAGGAAGCGAAATTTTGCGCATTAATTACAAATTATTAGTTTAATAATGATTGAATTATCACGTTAAAGACTTTCCATTCGTTAGGCTCTTTTGCCCGCCTAACAGTTTCTACCCGTGCTAGAAGATGTTTCGTGATTAAATCGAGAGAATGCATAAGTGAGTTAGCTGACAATGCAATGCAAGCGACGCCATGGCTATAAGTAATCGGCTCATCAAAATTGCGCTATTCTTCCAAAGTGCTAAACAAGGCCAAAAAATAAGGTAATTGAGTATGAAGCTCAGCTTAAAAACATTTTCTGTCAAGCCGCCGCTATTCTTTATGCCGCCGTTGATTGTAATAGGAGTTTTGCTACTTTCTTCCTGCGGCGGCGGTTCTGGCAGTTCAGGCGGGGGACAAAAACCTGATCCCGTGGCGGTAGACTTACCCATTGCTTACATAGAGCGCCCCATTCCTGTGGATGAGGATGGCAACCCACTGTTTCCGGATTTGCTTGATCCTGCTGCGTTTAACCCCGGTGCAAAAATTTTATTTAAAGATCGCGCTACGGCGCTTGCGGCTACTGTTGATATTACTCAGGATGCTTTTAAAGATGATCCTAATTATGATCCCGCGGACCCCACCAAAGGTTATGACGTAAAGGATTTATCCGCGAGTGCCGACGGTAAAAAATTAGTCTTTGCTATGCACGCACCGAATATCGAAGATGCAGATCCTGAGGATCAACCTACCTGGAATATTTGGGAATACACCCTTACTACGAAAACCCTTCGCCGCATTATTAACTCTGACATAGTGGCTGAAGCGGGGCAGGATTTGAGCCCACGTTATTTGGCCGATGGCAGTATTTTATTTAGCTCTACCCGCCAAACACGTAGTAAAGCGATTTTGCTGGATGATGGTAAGCCGCAATTCACCGCACAGGAAGAAGGCGACGATATGCCTGCTTATGAGCTGCATACCGTTAAGGCTGACGGCAGTGATATTCAACAGATTACCTATAATCAGAGTCACGACTTGCAGCCGACGGTGCTGCAAAATGGACGTGTGCTTTACACGCATTGGGATCAGTTTGGCGGTAATAAACTCAGCTTTTACACTGTCAACCCCGACGGAACTCAGATTGAGCGTAGCTATGGGTATTTCAGTATGAACCCGGCGGCAAACGACACCCCAATGAATCGCCTGTTCAAACCGCAGGAAATGAGTGATGGTCGCATCGCTGCCATTCTTAAACCTGATGCCGCGCTTCTCGGTGGTGATATGGTGGTAGTGGATACGTCACACTTTTTCGAAAATGATTTACAAATTCCTGCGGGCGGCGGTGCGGGCTCAGCACAAAATCCTATTTCTATTTTGCCGGTCAATATCAATATAGGTACGGCTGAAGTGCCAGAATTCTCGAAACATGGACGGTTTGCTGCGCTTGCTCCGCTCTATGATGGTACCAATCGTTTGCTTGTTAGTTGGAGTCAGTGCCGCTTGGTTGATCCAACTGATCCTGCTCCCGCAACACCTACAAAGTTTGTCGCTTGTACAGATGCCATGCTAACCACTCCCGGAATTATAGAGGCTCCGGCTTTATATGGAATTTGGATTTACGATATGACAGATCAATCCCAGCGGCCAGTCGTATTAGCGCAAGAGGGAAAAATGTTTACTGAACCTGTGACTATAGAAGTACGCACGTCACCTACTTACCAACAACCAAAGATAGATTTGAACCTGGCCAAAGACGGAGTGGGTGCGTTGTATATTCAAAGCATTTACGATTTTGACGGTGTATTTTCAAATTATGGTATTGCCAATGCGCCTAACAGCCTAGTGGCCATGACCCAGGCTGCGGCCGATGATCGGCCCGCACACTTTGTACGCTTTATCAAGGCAGTGTCTATCCCCGACGAAGACACTAAAGATGCCCTTGCCGATAATACTTATGGCGAAATATTTGGCGGCTTCACTAACCGTAGGGAAATACTCGGTTATGCACCTGTTGAAGCAGATGGTTCAATTTATGCCAAGGTTACTGCGGATGTCGCTTTCACACTTGAGGTGCTCGATAAAGACGGCAAGCGCATCAATAACAATGCCACAAAACCCCATTGGCTCCAGCTGCGTCCCGGCGAAGTACGTGAATGTAAGGGTTGCCATCTTGCGAATAACCTTACCTCTGGCCACGGACGTACCGATGCTGAATTGCCCGCTATCAATAATCTAGTTGCAAACGAAAATCTAAAACGTACCCTCAGTGTCGATTTATCTGCAGAAAGCGGCTACAGTAACTTGGATCCCGCAGTTTTTGTGAATAAACAAGCGCCCACATCAGAGGCCTGCGCAACCTTTGACGGCTGGACAAGTTTATGCCGCATCATCATTAACTATGAGCAGCATATTCAACCCATCTGGGAGCGGGAGCGGCCAACTGGGGCTTGTATGAGTTGCCACTCTCCGTCGGTGACGGTTGACGAGGTTACTACCGCAAGGGTACCAGCAGGACAATTGGATTTCGGCAGAGCAAAAGCTAACGCAGATGACGAAATGCTTTCTTATAATCAGTTGCTCAATGCTCGAGATGAACAGATTTTGAATGATGGCGGAACACTGACTACGCTTATTCCAGTGTGTGAATTTGTGGTAGATATTGATGATGTTCCTGAATGCGTCGTTACTCTGGATGCTAATAACTTACCAACCTGCGTTGGTGTTACCGATTGCCCCTTTGAACAAGATGCAATAACCGGTGCGGTATTATTAGATGGTGCAACAGGTAACCCCATACCTCTTACCACCACAGCGCAACTTGCTGCACCCATGAGCCGTAACGGCGCGCGCGCGAGTTCAAGATTCTTTAATAGATTTAATGCTGGCGGTGCTCATAGCGACTATCTTAATAAGAGTGAACTTAAACTTTTATCTGAATGGTTAGATTTGCGCGCGAATTATTACAATAACCCGTTCGATTCGGTTGAACCTTAATTTCAAAATGAGCTGATTTGTGTTGAGTGAGTTAAAACAACAATTAAAAAAAATGCTGTGTTGGAGGAAGTCGTTAATAGGCTTCCTTTTTATTGCACTCAGTTTGTCAGCTTTGGCCGATGAGCCCTTAGAGGTCACGGTCAACGATGCATTTATTAATGTTCACAATGGCCCAGGGGGTGGGTATCCCATTTTTCATGTGCTGGAGCGCGGTGAACTTATCACGTTGTTAAAGATGCATACCGATTGGATCAAAATAAAAACATCGCGCGATCTTGAGGGATGGATAAGGCGTAACGATATTTTATTAACACTTAGTTCCGATGGTGCTGTTCCTGAATTTAAAAAAGATAATCAGTCGGATTATCTGGTTGATCGATTTGAAATGGGTGCCGGGTTTGGCGATTTCGCTGGCGCCAAAGCCTTTGATTTAAATATCGGTTATCGCTTCACGAGAAATCTATCAACAGAATTACGCCTGGCGCAAAACACCGGTGAGTTTTCTGATAACCAAATTATCGCCGTAGCGATTTTGCATCAGCCTTTTCCGGAGTGGCCGGTATCCCCCTTCGTGGGCATAGGTGCAGGGACTATGAAAACCATGCCCAGCGCAACGCTCGTGCAAACCGAAGATCGCGAAGATAATTTATTGCAAGCTAGCATTGGTGCATATGTGCATGTAACAAGTCGTTTTTTTCTGCGAGTAGAGCTCGTCAACAATTACGTGCTCACCAGTCGTAATACCAACGAAGAGGTTAAGGAATGGAAAGTCGGTTTCAGCGTATTTTTTTAGTGACATCGTTAATAGTCAGTGTGTTATTCGCATTCAGTGTATCTGTCTATGCGCAAGAATCAACTGATAACGAAGATGGTGAGTTAGGAAAAATTATTACCCCCGATATCAAACGCCGCACCATTAAAGAAGCGGATTTGAATAGTGAAAATTTTGAAATAGGTTTGTTTTACGGTTTACTCGCCGTGGAAGATTTTGGCACTAACGAAGTTTCCGGTGTAACGTTCTCTTATCACATCACCGAAAACTTTTTTACTGAAGCTGCTTATGGTCTAAGCACACTTCAAAAAACCAGCTATGAGTTGTTGAGTGGCGGCATTCCCTTGCTGACCGATGATCAGCGTAATCTTACCTACTATAATTTAGCGCTTGGTTACAATTTAATGCCGGGCCAGGTTTACATTACAAAAAATTGGCATTTTGATACCAATATTTATTTTATCGCGGGTGCAGGTAATACAAATTTTGCGGACAAAAATTACTTTACGTATAACTTCGGCGCAGGGTTGCGTTTTTACGCTACCGATTGGTTCTCAATGGATCTAAGTATGCGTGATTATGCCTTTACCCATGAGTTATTCGGTATTCGCAAAAAAACCAATAATTTGGAAGGCCGCTTTGGTATGTCGATTTATTTTTAATGAATTGTTATGCGTTGCGTTAAATATTGTTCGTAACATTTAATTTTGAGGTATCTATGTTAATAACATCTTGCGTTAAAAAATTAATCGGCGGTTTAGCAGTGGCATTGCTGGTGAATACCTTTGCCTCTGCAGCAGCCCCAGTACCAGCACCGGATTTCACATTAAAAAGTTCCACTGGCGAAAACGTTCGCTTGGCTGAATTGCATGGTCAAGTGGTCATGCTAAATTTTTGGGCTTCCTGGTGTGGCCCGTGTCGGCAAGAAATGCCTTTGCTGGACGGCATTTCCAAAAAATATAGCAAGATGGGTTTTGTGTTGTATGGCATTAATGTTGAGGAAGATAATACTGACGCAAAAAAAATGCTAAAAGATCTTGGTGTCACCTTTCCGATATTGTTTGATACTGAAAGTAAGTTAAGCAGTTTATATAACGTTGATGCTATGCCCACCAGTGTCTTCATTGATAAAAAAGGCCAGTTACGTTTTATTGCTAAGGGATATAAGCCTGGCGATGAAGAAAAATATCGCGCGCACATTATGGAGTTAATTCGCGAATGAATTTAAAGCGAATTTCCTTCAGCCTGTTGTTGCTCGGCACACTATCGGGATGTGGTTATATAAAACCTATCAAGCCCTGGGTGAAGCCCTATGAGCGGCAAAATATTGCAGATCCGATTATGAGTTTTAGCCGTGATCCGATTTCTGATAGCTATCTTTCGCACGTGCGCGATGCGCGTGAAGGCGCCAGTGGTGCAGATGGCGGTGCAGGAGGCGGTTGTGGTTGTAATTAATCAATTAAAAAAAATAAAATTAGTTTATGTTGGGATGCGCGCTGCAGTTATTGGCGCAGCGATATTTATCTCTATCGGTATTGTTTCTGTTAATGCAACGGTGTTACCTGATGAACGTGTCGATTTGTTGGGGCACGTGTATGACGGTGGGGGCATACAAGTTTCCGGGCCATCAGTTTTAGTGCGTAAAAATATTGGCGGTGTGGTTTCCGTATCCGGGCATTATTATGTTGATATGGTGAGCAGCGCATCAATTGATGTTCAATACAGTAAATCAGCTCAAGATTTAATATCCGGCGCTAGTAAGTACAGTGAAGAGCGTCTTGAAAAAAATATTAGTGTTGAATATATTCATGATCGCTCGACATTCAACTTAGGTTACACCACCAGTGAAGAAAATGATTACAACTCAAAGACCTATAATTTTGGTGTGAGCCAGTCTTTTTTTGGTGACTTAACTACCCTAAGTTTTGGTTTGGGTTTTGGTCAGGATCTGGTAGGAAAAAATCAAAATGGTAAGCCGGATCCGGCATTTCGTGTGTTAGAAAAAGATCGCCGCAAATATACTCTCGGGCTTTCACAAATTATTACGAAAAATCTTATTGCTGATTTAAGTATCGATGCGGGCTCCGATCATTGTACCAACCCGCTGGAAAACGATAGCTGCCTTAATAATCCGCAACGCCAGGTGCGGTATGTATCCAACTCGGCAAAGGGTTTTGATTGGCAAGCAGAAAAATATCCGCTTACTCACAATACCGATGCTATCGGCTTGCGGGCTATTTATCATTTACCCTACCGTGCATCTATTCGCGCGGACATTCGTAGATTTACGGATAATTGGGGTGTAGAAGCAAAAAATGCCGAGCTGCGCTATACCCAGGAAGTCTATAAAGATGTTTTAGTCGAAGTGAAATATCGAGTCTATAGCCAAACAGCAGCTGACTTTTACAGCGACTTATTTCCCTATAGAGATGCACAGGATTTTCTTGCGCGTGACAAAGAGCTGAGTCAATTTTCATCGCAAAGTATTGGTTTGGGGGTAACCTATAAAATGCCTTGGGCCATACCTGGTTTTGATAAGAGTACCGCGAACTTTTATTGGGATCATATGAAAATTGATTACGATAATTTCCATGATTTTAATAATTTCATGAAGGAAGGCGGCTTCGAAGAAGGGGATGAGAATCTTTATAGTCTTGATGCCGATGTCATTCGTTTTTATCTATCCTTCTGGTTTTAATCTTCCAATTAAAAATCTATCTGCTTTACCATCCATCTGTTTATAATCCGTCTGTATATCATCAAAGTCAGTTGCTCTGGTAGCTGACTTTGACCTTCTTCGCTACCATCTAAATTCACATTCGCACCGTATAATGAGCAAAACATTATTGGAGTTACTCATATGAACAACATCGTAAAATTAGGGGGTTTATTGATCATGGGCATATTATCGAGTGCTGCAAGTGCAAATTGTCCCGATTACTTGCAGGGCGAATATCGCAAATTGCATTCCAGCGAAAAAGTAACTCTTTGTCAGTTGGCGGAAAATAAAACCTTGTTGGTCGTTAACACTGCTAGCCATTGCGGGTTTACGTCGCAATTTAAAGGTTTGGAAGCCTTGCATAAAGCCTATAAAGATAAGGGGTTAGTGATTATAGGTTTTGCCAGTGATGATTTTAATCAAGAAGATAAGGATGAAGAAAAAGCAGCAGGAATCTGTTTTTTGAATTTTGGTGTTACTTTTACGATGTTAGCGCCCACCCATGTTCGCGGCGACGAAGCTAACAATTTATTTAAATACCTAAATCGTGAAGCGGGTGCGCCAAAATGGAATTTTAACAAGTACTTGCTCGACAAGAGTGGAAAAGTTGTCGAACATTTTGGCAGCATGACCAGCCCGGATTCCGATAAGTTGAAACAAGCTATTGAAAATGAGTTGGCTCACTAATATGAATGCGGCTTAAGTCACAATAATTAAGTCGCAATACCTAATTTAGCTGAAAAGCTACGCAAAGTATTGTAACCGATTACATTTGTTGGCAATATAGTCAGGCAGTCTATTTGTTCCTTCTCTATGTTTTTATAGACGCGTTTAATTGCTGAGTAAGTAGTTTTGGCATTGTGAGCATGTTGATTGTAGTTATCCCTTTGTTGTTGCTTAGCCCCAGTTTAGCTGGGGCTTTTTTTGTTAGAAATTTACTCCCTTCTGAAAAATCTCGTTATAGTAGCGCACATCAATATTCCCGCTTGAAATTACCAGGAAAATCATATGTCTGCAGAATTAAGAGCAGCTGCAAATCGCTTGCAAAACTGGATCAAAAATGACGCTATACCGCTGTGGTTGGAACGTGGTATGGATCCCGAAACCCAAGCGCATTATGAGCGCCTGTTGCCCAGTGGCGCGGTTGATTTAGAGGCAAATGTCCGCGTTAGAGTACAAGCGCGGCAGGCATTCTTTTTTACCTTAGCGGCAGATCGTGGTTGGTGTCATCAAGGTCAGGAAGCTGCACAAAACCTGTTGGGTTTTGTGCAAAAGCATGCTGCCCACCCAACGGCGGGCGGTGGCTACACCCATTTAATGGATAAAAATTTTAAAGTGGTAGACATCAAGCAAGATATTTACGATCACGCCTTTTCTATTCTGGCTAACGCATGGTATTACCGGGCGTTTGGGGATAAAGCAGCGCTTGCGACGGCAGAGGGATTAGTGGCGCATTTGGATACGCATTTTGGCTCAGTATATGGCGGCTGGATTGAAGGTGATTACGCATATCCCTGCCGTCGGCAGAACCCGCATATGCATTTATTCGAGGCCTTCCTTGCGCTTTATGATGCGACCGGTGATGCCAAGTGGTTAGCGAGGGTCGGGGAGTTATTCGCATTATTTCAAAGTCGTTTTTTCGATCCAGAGCAGCAGGTATTGTTCGAGTTTTTTCAAAATGATTGGCAGCGTTGTGCCGATGCTAAAGGCGATGTCGTTGAACCTGGTCATATGATGGAGTGGGTTTGGTTGCTTGATTGGTATGGCCGTCGCAGTGGTCGTCCGGTCAGCCAATATACGCGGGTGCTGTTTGAAAAGGGCTTGGCCATTGGCATGGATAAATCGGGTTTGCTATTTGACGCTGTCGAAGCTGATGGTCGTGTCATTGACAAAAATAAACGCTGCTGGGGAATCACAGAATTAATCAAAGCCAGTTTGGTACAAATAAGGGAAGGTCATCCGGGGGCAGAAAAGATCGCGATAAAAGCCGTCAAGGATTTGTTTAATTACTATCTTTGCGCAGCAACACCCGGGTCTTATATAGATCAGCGCGGTGCGGAAGATGAAGTGGTGGTAGATGTTGCTCCAGCCAGCACGCTTTATCATTTGATTGTGGCTGCTGTGGAGTTGATTGATCATTGCGACGGGGTTTACTCTCAACCCGGGGCTCAATAATAAAACAAATTACCATTTGATGAGTTTGTCGGATGGAACAGAAGTATGCAGTTGGAGTTTGTTCTCTGCAATTAACTGACTGGGTTGAGTGATAACCGTGTGATAGGTTATGCCTTTTTCCTGGTCAGGATTTGATTCAATTCCCACCCAACAATTGCGTTGGCTTTTTTTGGCGGCATACAAACACATATCGGCGATGTCGACGACTTGCATCCAATCAAGTGCCAGGGGATCACTCACTAAAAAGGGAAAGCTGGCAAAGCCTATAGAGCATGTTTTGTTTATCACCAATCCGCTATTTAAGGTGAATGCAAAATTTTCTACCGCTAACCTTAAGCGTTCTGCCACTACGGGGGCTGCACTGCGATGACTAAATCTTGAAATTATTAAAAATTCCTCGCCGCCCCAACGAATTAAAAAATCCGAATGGCGAAAAATAGTTTCTAAAATGGCTTTCATGTTAATTAATATTTGATCGCCTGCGGAGTGACCGTGTTCATCGTTAACTGTTTTGAAAAAATCTATGTCGAGCATAAAGAATAATAAATTCGAGTCTTCAGGAAGGCGCGCCAAAGCCGGTTGACCACAATGAGATCGCAAGGCAAGTGCAATATCCGAATCCAGGAATTTCACTAAATAGTGACGATTGCGCAATCCGGTCAGTTGGTCCGTTAAGCTGATATTTTCCAGCGTTTCATTTTTAACTTTTAATTCTTGCATTAATTGTGCTTTTAATATGGCTGACTTCGCATGAGCATGAAAGCGCGGCAGTGTTTGCAAATCAATGTCATCAAAAGCACGCGGAGAACTTGCATTGATGAGTGACAAAAATCCTATGATGATTGGGCCATCCTGAATAATTAACATCAGCTCCGCTTGGGGTGCTATGGTTGGCATTAACGCTAAGTACCCGGGTGTTGTTATGGTAGGTTTTAATAAGTAGATATCCTTGGCCAGTTGTTTGCTTTCCTGATAAATACGAGCAAGTGTTAATTCTTTACTTATTTTAATTTTTTGTACATCTGCTATCGGATATCCCTTTGCGGCCAAGGGCTCGAAAATATCTAAACCCTCACTAAAGCTCCAGTAAACAGCGCGTTCTGTTGCGGCAAAAAGATGCTGGGCTTCGTGCAATAAAACCTCTAATAATTTTTCGAAAACGACCTCTTGGTTAATTGTGGCTACTATGCCATCAAGAGTTTCCAAAACGCGATTCGCGGCGTCGACCTGATAGGTGCGAGTGCGAATCTTTTCTTCCAGATTGCGATTAATATCCAATAATTGCAAATGCGTTTTTACCCTTGATAAAAGTTCTCCCTTGGCAATTGGCTTAGTTAAAAAATCGTTGGCGCCTACATCAAAGCCATCCACTAGATCGGATATTAAATTTTTTGCCGTTAGAAAGATAACGGGTAATTCATGCATGGTAAATTTTTTACGAATTTCCGAACACACTTCGTAGCCACTCATGCGCGGCATCATGACATCCAAAAGAATGAGATCATAAGAATCATGCCTACTCATCATGTCGAGCGCTTCCGTGCCACTTGCAGCTTCTTCTATTTGGTAACCCTGTAATCCTAATTGGTTATGCAAAACCTGACGATTGATGGGTTCGTCATCAACAATTAATATCCTGAATTGCGCATTTTCAATTTTACTTGCTTCGCTATATTTCTGCGATGAAATTGCTGTAGATTCAAATTTAGCAAAAGATTCATCGGGCGATTTAATCAATTCATACTTGTCCGTAGATCCAGCAGGCATTAGGCTGGAAATTATTTCGGTATCCATGTGTTCCTGCAGCGCCGGTTGATCTGTGCTTGGCATAGAAAAACTAAAGGTAGAGCCCTGGCCAATAACGGATTGAACACTTATCTCCCCTCCGTGCAATTCTACCAGCTGGCGGGTGACCGCTAAGCCCAATCCAGTTCCTCCGTATTTTCGATCGTAATGACTTTCCACCTGCTCAAAGGATTCAAATATTTTATTGAACATGTTGGGGTCAATACCAATGCCCGTGTCTTTAATATGTATCCAAATTTTATGGTTGTTATATTCTGCCGAAATAGTAATTAAACCTGATTCAGTAAACTTAATCGCATTGCCGATCAAGTTAAAAAGAATTTGTTGTAGTCGATCTTCATCTGCGTATATGGCAGGTAAGAGTTCGTCTACCGTATTGGTCAAGTCTATTTCTTTATTGTCGAGCAGAGGCCTGCTCATGGTGGTGACTGTGTCTACAACATGACGTAAGTTCAGCGGTTTTTGTTGAATTTTAACGATGCTGTTTTTTAACCGGGAAAAATCCAAAATCTCATTTACCAAGGTCGCCAAACGTTTTCCGCTGGTGGCTATCATCTGCAAGTTGTCTTTCATGTCTTTGGATATTTCACCTGCCGCGCCTTCCAGCAATGAGGTGGACAAACCAATAATGCCATGTAAGGGAGTGCGCAATTCATGTGAAGTGTTGGCCAGGAAATCATCTTTTAATTTATCAACATAGCGTAATTGGGTGTTGATGGCTCTTTCTCGAGCAATTTTTATTTGTTGCCCGCGCACGTAATAAAGTACTCCACAGGTTACTGCGAGTATATAAAGCGCATAGGCCCACCAGGTTTTCCAGGGTGGCGGCAATTGAATAATAGTGATTGATTTACCGGCTTCATTCCATACGCCGTCATTGTTGCTGCCCTTTACTTTAAAAATGTATTTTCCGGGATTGAGGTTAGTATATTTGGCAAGGCGCTGATTGCCAGCATCCAGCCAATCTTTATCAAAACCTTCTAATTTATAAGCGTATTTATTTTTTTCGGAATCGCGAAAATTAAGCGCGGAAAAGGCAACTTCAAACATTATTTTTTTGTGATCAAGTTCGATAGCATCAGTATAGTTGATGCCATTTTTCAGGATTCCATCGGGTCCATTCACGGCAACAGAATCAGAAAATATTTTAAAATTTGTTAACACCACCGGCGGTACATTTTTATTTTCAACAAGATCTCTCTTGTCAAATATCCGCAGGCCATTGATGCCACCAAAAATAATTTCCCCGCGATGACTAACTATTCCGCCTTTGGTTGCAAATCCCCCAATCAAGCGGCCATTAAGGCGAGTGTAGTTTTTTATTTCCTTTGATGCCGGATTAAAAGAAGAAAATCCATTGTTGGTACTGAGCCATAAATTGCCTTCGGAGTCTTCTAAAATATTGCGTATAGTATCGTCCGTGAGGCCATTTTTTTTGTCATAAACCGTAAAGCTTTGCGTGGTGGAATTAAAAAGATTCAGTCCCGCATCTGTTCCTAGCCAAAGTCGCTGTTTGCTGTCTTCAAAAATTATGAGTACAGATGAATTGCTGATGCTGGAGGGATCATTGGGATCTTTTACGTAATGCGTAAATGTTCCCTTTTCGCGGTTCATAAGATTTAAGCCGGAGTTTGCGCCCACCCAAAAATTACCCTGGGAGTCTTCGAATGTACTCCACACTAAATTTCCTGATAAAGATTCAGGATCATTGGCAACGTGCATATAGTGCGTAAATAATTTTGTTTTGCGATTGTATTTACTGATACCGCCAAAATGAGTGGTGATCCAGATGTCTTTATTTTTATCCTCTCTAATGTTCCAGATGTAGCTATTGTTCAGAGCGGCAGAGGTGCGAACGCGTTCTGCGTTTTCACGCTGCATTACAAATGGGTAGCGGGTAAAGGTTTTCTTGGCTGGGTTGTAACTAGAGATGCCTCCGCCCCAGCTCCCGCTCCATATCAAACCGGTGGAATCGATATAAACGCCGAGGACGGCGTTACCGCTGATAGTGGCGGCATTATCACGATCGCTTTTAAAATGGGTAAATTCGCCGGTTTCTCGATCCAAATAATTTAGGCCGCCACCATCAGTGCCAATCCATAAATTTCCCTTTTTATCTTCTGCTACAGATAACACGGAATTGTGGCTAAGGCTGTTGCGGTTAGCACTGTCATTGGTATAAGTAATAATGGGAGCGCTGGAGCGATCAAAAAAATTGATACCGACTGGATAGGTACCTACCCAGATATCGCCAACTTTATCTTCAAACAGGGTGCGTATTTGATTTGAGCTCACCGAACCTATGCGACCTGCTTCAAATTTATGATTGATAAAGCGATTATTTTCTTTATTGAAAACGGATACTCCACCACCGTCTGATGCCACCCAAAGCACACCTTGGGAATCCAGGAGTAAACGCCAAAGATCATTGCTGCCAAGACTAAAGCGATCTTTCGGGTCATTGACGTAGCGAACTGTCTGTTGGGTTTGCGGATCGAAATGAACCAGTCCGTTGGATGTGGCCACCCAAAATTTACCCTGTTGATCCGCAACAATATCCATTACACGATTATCCGGAACTAAATCCGATCTTTCTGCGTAGGGTTTGTAAAGCGAAAAAGTTTTGGTTTTCCAGTCGATCTTTTCCAGCCCTGCTTCGGTGCCTAACCAAACATTATTACCGTCGATAAGAGCAGTATTTATGCGCGTGCTTTGCAACCAATTTTTTTTTGTTGCATCGGGAACAATGATTGAGTATGAATGTGAGGTGGAATCCACCACAAACAGACCGGCAACGGACCCGGCAAGAATTTCACCGCTGGCTAGTTCTATGACGTGACGAATATTGCTGATGGAGATTTTTAATTTTTGGTTATCATCGTCTTTAATTTTGCTCAATTTTTCCTGGTAAGGATTGAATTGATAGAGTCCATCTCGTGTTGCAATCCATAAATTACGATGGCTATCTTCAATGATATCCGTAACAAATTTTACTGCGGTCTTTTCATGGGTCGCTTCATCAGCAGTATCCAGTCTAATTTCTCGCGACTCATAGCCATCGTAGCGAATGAGGGCATTTTCGCCACCAAACCACAGGTATCCTTCGCTGTCCTGAAATATCGCAGGTACTTCACCTAAAGCAATGTCGTTGTTTTCTAAAATATGTTGAAAGTCGATTTGCGTGGGAATGTTAGTGGCATTCACCGGCTTGAATGAAATCGTAATTATTAATATAAACGCAAATAATACATGCAGAGAATAACTTCGAAGATGAAGTGATTTTTTGAAAGGCATGAGCATAGATTATTGTGCCATTAAACCTAAACAGGTCGGTTGGAAAAGATATAGTGAATGAGTTATGTGTATCAGTGTAGTTGGTTTCAAAGAAGGCGTTTGCGTTTAGCGGAAGAGAGGGAATTAATAGGGTATTTGAATTAGGAAATGATGCTTAAGTACTAGCAGGCGCCTGGGGTGTAAATGTTCAGTTTGGTGGCTTAAAGATGACCAGCTTACGGAAGTGCTTAAAGCGCCCCAAGCGCAGGCTTAAATTCCTTAAAACCTGGCTTCCCTTAGATAGAATAAATGATCTCGTTTTAATGGACATTAATTGATTTGATGATCCATGTCCCGCGCGGGCTGGGTGCAGCTTGCAGCACCAATTTCTTTAGCCGGTACACCGGCTACGGTAGTTCGTGGCGCGACGTTTTTTAACACCACACTGCCAGCACCAATTTTGGCACATTCGCCAATTTCAATATTTCCCAACACTTTTGCTCCGGCACTAATTAAGACTCCACTGCGCACTTTCGGGTGGCGATCGCCATGGGCTTTGCCAGTGCCGCCGAGGGTGACGGACTGCATAATGGAAACGTTATCTTCCACTACTGCGGTTTCACCAATCACTATGCCAGTGGCATGGTCAAACATAATCCCTTGGCCAATTTTAGCCGCGGGGTGAATATCTACCGCGAAAACGCAGGAAATACGATTTTGTAAAAATAATGCCAGTGAATTGCGGCCTTGCAACCATAGCCAGTGAGCTACGCGATAAGCCTGCAAAGCGTGAAAGCCTTTGAAAAATAAAAATGGTGTAACCAGTGAGCAGCAGGCTGAATCGCGCTCGCTCACCGCGAGCAGGTCGGCTCGTACCGCGCGGCTAATATTGGCATCAGCTGACAAAGCTTGTTCAATGACTTCACGCACCAGCATGGCGGGTAGTGCGGGGCTATCCAGTTTATTTGCCAGGTGAAAGCTGAGCGCTGCTTCCAAAGTGTCGTGATTCAGAATGGTGGAATATAAGAAGCTTGCTAATACGGGTTCGTGTTCCGCCTGTTTCCGGGTTTGGCTGCGAATGGATTCCCATAGCGCGTCCGCTACGGGAAGCGGGGACGCGGTGTTGTGGATGGTTGAGTTCATGGTTTTCCTCGGCTCCGTGATTAAACACACTTACAAACAATAGTTAGGCTTTATTTCCGGTTTGAAAAACTCGTTGCTTCTGGCGCTGCCAGTCGCGATCTTTTTCAGTCTCGCGCTTGTCATGCTCCTGCTTACC
This sequence comes from Pseudomonadota bacterium, assembly GCA_040385335.1. GTDB lineage: Bacteria > Pseudomonadota > Gammaproteobacteria > Pseudomonadales > Cellvibrionaceae > Cellvibrio. The sequence continues at coordinate 13,523 of JAZKHP010000009.1, read as the reverse complement.
TTTAGCAAGCGCAATTTCACACTTTACCAAGTGCTCTTTCCAATACATAGAAGTGGCCACTACGGTGTAACCTTTTTGTTGCGACGCTTCTTGCAGGCGAGTGATCTCGCGGCGGTTGAGTAGCAATTTACGGCTGCGCGTAGGGTCAACGACAAAATGTGTACTCACTGTTTGCAGGGGATTAATTTGCGCTCCAAACAGCCATGCCTCGTCATTTTTAAAAATCACATAACAATCTGTTAGCTGGGTTTTACCCGCACGTAAGCTTTTCACTTCCCAGCCAAGCAATACCATGCCAGCCTCAAAACGGTCCGAAAGGTGATAATCAAACTTAGCCTTGCGGTTGACGGCGATAGTGGTGCCATTGGTTTTTTGCGTTTTCTTAGCCATGTATCTGTGTTGTCTCTATTGAACTGAAGGCCATTATACGCAGAAAAGTGTCACGTTGAGCCAACTCAATCCTATAACTATTCCTTTGCCGCTGTGACGGTCTAGGCTTATGTTGGCAGTATATTCCCGTTACAATCAGTGCCAACTATTCTCGCAGGGTTTTCCTAGTGAAAAGACTAAAACAACACACTATTTGGGGTCGACGCGGCAGCTTTATTTTGGCCGCAACAGGTTCTGCGGTCGGGTTGGGTAACATTTGGAAATTCCCCTATATCGCTGGTGAAAATGGCGGTGCAGCATTTGTCCTGCTTTATTTGGCGTGCGTTGTGCTGGTGGGTATTCCCATCATGATGGCGGAAATTATGCTGGGCCGTCGCGGTCGCGCTAACCCCATAACCACCATGAACAATATACGTGTAGAAGCTGGCGCATCCTGGTTTTGGGCATCAATCGGTTGGCTGGGAGTGATAGCAGGCTTCCTGATACTTTCTTATTACACCGTCATTGCCGGTTGGACGCTGGATTACTTTGTGCTGGCACAGCAAAACCAATTTGCTGGTTTAGACGGTGAAAGCTCTAATAAATTGTTCGACGCCCTGTTGGCTGACCGCAGCCGTTTAGTGCAATCCCATACTTTGTTTATGGCAATGACTGCGCTGGTATTAATGTTTGGTGTTAATAAAGGCTTGGAGAATGTTATTCGTTGGACCATGCCCATATTATTTATTTTATTACTGGTGCTGTTGGGTTACGCCTACACCACTGGTGAGCTACTCACCAGCGCGCGGTTTTTGTTTAGTTTTAACCTGGACGATTTGTCCTGGAACGCCACGCTGATTGCGTTGGGACATGCCTTTTTCACGCTGAGTTTAGGTATGGGTGCCATTATGGCTTACGGTGCTTATATGCCCAGCACTGCTGCCATAGGTAAAACCGTACTAATAGTGGCGGTACTGGACGTTATAGTGGCGATACTAACCAGTCTGTTTGTGTTTTCAGTGGTATTTTCAACGCCCGGAATAGAAGCTAGCCAAGGGCCTGGCTTGATCTTCGTAACATTGCCCGTTGCCTTTGGCTCCATGCCAGCGGGTTTGTATATTGGTTCTGCATTTTTTTTAATGGTCATTTTGTCCGCGTGGGTATCGACAATTTCACTGCTTGAGCCTGCCGTTGCCTATCTCAATGAACGCTTTGACTTTCATCGCATTAGCGCCTGTTTGATTATAGCGGGAGCGGCTTGGCTACTGGGTCTTGGCTCAGTCTTATCGTTTAACGAATGGTCCGATCAAGAGCTTATTTGGGGGATGAATTTCCGGACCAGTATTGATTTTTTCACGGCGAATATACTCTTACCTATCGGCGGTTTATTGGTTGCGATATTTGTTGGCTGGGTAATGAAAGCTGAAATGGCCAAGCATGAAATGCAACAGGATTCACCCCGCTTATTCGTCGCCTGGCAATTTTTATTGCGTTATTTTGCACCTTTAGCCGTGCTAGTGATTATTGTGAATGGTGTCTATCCCGTACTGTCACTGCTGGTTGTCACGGAGTAAATTTGTTTGTCGCATTCAGTAAAACGTTCGGCGCTGGTTACCTTTTCAACCTGGCAAATGTTTGCCCTGGTGAATGATATTGAGGCCTATCCACAATATATGGATGGCTGTAGTAGCGCTAAAATTCTCAAGCGTGAGGGCGATTGGCTGGAAGCGCGGCTGGAACTCAGCAAAGCTGGAGTCAGCCAAAGTTTCGTTACTCGCAATCACTTACAGCCACCCGAACGAATGACCATGACCCTGGTAGACGGGCCGTTTAAAAGGTTGGAAGGTTGTTGGCAATTTACGCCTTTGGCCGTGGATGCTTGTAAAGTAAATTTCGAATTGGAGTTTGAGCTGCAAAATAAATTTCTGGGGTTGGCCGTTGGCAAACTGTTTGAATCAGTTGCCAGTAAGCAAGTGGATGCATTGTGTGCACGGGCAAAACAGATCTATAGCAAAGCTAACCAATAGCGATAAGTGAATTACCAGAATTACTCACTCAATTACCTACTGAGAGCACAGCTGGCCTATGGCAGATTTCGATTTAATCAATGTTGAAGTGGCCTATGCCTTACCACATCAGCAAAAAATAATAGGCTTGCTGGTCAAGCCAGGGACAACAGCGCTGCAAGCGGTTGAGCGGTCAGGCATAGTTAAATTCTTCCCCGATATTGATCTGGGCGACTTAAAGCTGGGTATTTTTGGGCAGTCATTAGGTAATAAAGGCGAAAATACAGCGGCAAGTCATATTTTGCATCAAGGCGATCGCGTTGAAATATATCGGCCACTGATTTGCGACCCTAAAGATGCGCGTCGCAAGCGCGCGGAAAAAAATGCGTTGTCTGACGAGTCGCCCACCTCTAATGGGTAGATAACGCCCAAACCCCTGCTATTCCTCGTAATTCCCCTGCTGTTGAAAAAAACTGCACTACACTGGATAAAAGCGTTTCTCCCTTAAATGGGCGACTTTTTCCTGTGAGAAATGAATGGATATAGAAAACAAACGAATATACAAGAGTTTGCCATGGCTTTTAGCCGTGGCAATCTTAAGTCTATTTATGTTTTTCTTATGGGATGAGTTAGCGCGTAATGAGCAGGAATGGCAGAAGCAATGGTCCCAGCAACAAAGTGCATTGCAGGCATCCTTGTTGGCAAATCAGGCGGACGTAACCCAGCAAGCGATGCTCCTAGCGCAATTGGTGACGGAAGACCAGGCTGTGATAAAGCTCATTCGTGCAGCCTATGTAGCTGATGAAGAAGAGCGCATAAACGGCGGTGCTTTAACTAGCATGCAGTTGCGCAGTCAGCTGAATGCTGTGCTGCAACCCTACTGGCGCAGGATGGAAGCTGCAGGAGTTAAGCAACTTAACATTTATTTAGGGGCTAATGCGACAGTGTTTTTCCGTGCGCAAAAACTGGATCGCTTTGGTGATAGCTTGGCCCAGGACAGACCTATGGTCGCTAACGCTATCAAGCAGGGGATACCGACAGCGGGCATGGAGGTCGGTCGCTTTGGTAGCAGTTATCGCGCGGTAATACCCGTGTTTGCATTAGACAAACCCGAAGGGCGTAGTGCTATAGCGGGTGTCGAAGTTGGCTTGGCATTATTGTCGCCAGCGTCCCTTCAAAACGGCCAAACTGAGCAAGGGCAAGCGGTTTTATTGCATCCGTCGCTTGTCAATCAAGTGCTCCTCGATGAAATGCGCGCGAAAATCCAAGCCAATGCCAACCTGGCCTCAGGGCAGTGGGGTCTTGAAGCCTTCACTCATTCCCTGGCTAAAGAGTGGGTAACCAAGGGCCTTTTACCCAATCCAATCGGTGAACGAAAGACACCCTGGATGATGCATGACAAAGGCAAAGATTATTTACTTAGCCCTACTCATCCAAGAGATTATTCTGATCAGCAGGCGCTACTCCTGTCAGCCAAGGTAATGGTACTGACGTGGAGTGATATCACGAAAGCGGTGGCAACGCACAGGGCTGAACGTGCAGCAATAGCCTATAAATATTTACTGGAGCTTATTCTGGCAGAGCTGGCACTGCTGGTCTTGTTCTACAGTAATTACCGACGTTTAGCTCATGTCGTGGGCGGCTACAAGCAACAGGTTCAGCATGAGCGTAGCGCCAGTGAACATTCCCGGCAGCGTTTAACCTTAGCCTTGGTAAGTAAAGAATCGGGTTTTTGGGAATGGAATATTGCGACCAATCGCGCGCGCTTATCCAAAGAATGGCGAGAGTTGTGCGGCTTACCGGAAAATGACGGCGGCGATATTGATACCGAAGAGTGGCTGGAACGGATTCACCCAAGCGATAAACGCGTGAGTTACGCTGAAATGATTCGTCATATCAAAGGCGAAACACCGATGTTGGAAAGTGAATATCGGTTGCGCGTTGCCGACGGTAGTTATAAATGGATTTTAACGCGCGGCAAAGTTGTCGAATGGCAATCCGATGGTCGAGCCTTATTAATTTTGGGAATTTACACGGATATTACGGAACGTAAAAATAATGAAATTATTGTTCTTCGCCAACAAGCCGCACTGCAGGCACTGAACGAAATCGCATCGGCTTCTGCAGTGGATGCAAAAGATCAATTACAAAAAGCCCTGGTCATAGGTTCGCGATATTTAGGTTTGCCCATTGGTAGGGTCAGTGCTATCAAAGGCCATCAATACATCATCAAAGTGCAAGTCGCATCCGATAATAGCAATGCTGAAAATACTGTTAATCCCCTGTCTAATTATTTGTGTGAACACGCTTATAGAGCGAAAGATATTTTTGCTTGCGATGATCTTGGCGCTAGCGCTTACAGCACACATAACATGCACCGCAACGACAAAATAACCAGTTACATTGGTGCACCTATTTGGCTTAACGACCAGCTTTACGGCACCTTAAGTTTTATTTCGCCGAATATTCGTCATCAGTCTTATGATGATTTGGATAAAAATTTCATGCGGCTGTTTGCGCGCTGGGTAGGCGTCACTTTAGAGCGCTGGCAACATCAAACTGAGCAACAGACATTGCTCGATAGATTTACCAAACTGAGTGAAAATTTGCCGGGTTTTGTTTTTCAATTACAATTGCATCCTGATGGTAGAAGTTTATTTCCCTATGCCAGCGCGGGCGTAAGCGCAATTTACAGTGTTAATCCTGAGGAAATAAAAGAAAGTGCAGTGAAATTTTTTCGCCGTATCCACGCGGAAGATATGGGTTGGATGAGTGAAACCATGTCGACCTCGGCAACCAAATTAACGCCCTGGGCAGCAACATTTCGTGTCACCCATCTAACTCGCGGAGAAATATGGGTGCACTCCATCGCCCATCCCGAGCGCTTAAGTGATGGCAGCACTTTATGGCATGGTTTTCAATCCGATGTGACTGCCGCAAAACGTGCTGAACTTAAGTTACAAGAAACCAATGCGCTTAGAGAAGCCATTTTTGATGCTGCCAGTATTGCCATTATTTCAACGGACCAACACGGTTTAATCAAAACATTTAATCACGGCGCAGAAACATTGCTGGGCTGGGATGCACAAGAAATGATTAACCTTAATACACCTGCGCGTTTGCACTTGCCAACAGAAATTGCTAAAGCAGCTGAAGTATTATCGCGCGAGTTTGGTTCGGTAATAGCGCCAGGCTTTGATGTATTTATAGCAAGAGCGCGCGAAGGCGATGAAGATGAAAATGAATGGACCTACGTTCGTAAAGATGGCTCGACTTTCCCTGTTTTACTCAGCGTCACTGCATTACGTAATTCCGCCGGTGATATTATTGGCTATTTGGAATTAGGTCGTGATATCAGTGAATTAAAACGTATCGATCAAATGAAGACAGAATTTATTTCGACCGTAAGTCATGAGCTGCGTACGCCTTTAACTTCGATTAGCGGCGCACTCGGTATTATTAAAAGTGGCTCCGCCGGCGCCTTACCCGACACTGCTATAAAAATGCTGAACATTGCCCACAAAAATAGTTTGCGTTTAATTCATTTGGTCAATGATTTGTTGGATATGGATAAATTAATTGCGGGCAAAGCAACTTTTGATATGCAGCCACAACTCTTATTACCAATTGTGCAACAAGCCATTGAAACGAATACTGCTTACGCTGAACAGTACAATGTAACTTACCAGCTTAATAGCCAGTGGGCCGAAGATATTAAAATTACTGCGGATGGCCAGCGGTTATTGCAAGTGTTGGCAAATTTGTTATCCAATGCCGCAAAATTTTCGCCATTGAATGAAGTGGTAAAAATTAAAATTGAAAAAAACTTTGGCGTAGCACGCGTGACTATTATTGATAAAGGTCCCGGCATCCCGGAAGAGTTTCACAGCAAGATTTTCCAAAAATTTAATCAGGCCGACGGGCCTGATGCGCGCCAAAAAGCCGGCACTGGTTTAGGTTTGGCCATTGGTAAAGAAATGATTGAACGGATGGGCGGCAACATCGGGTTTGAGTCCATTGCCGGACAAGGCGCGCAATTTTATTTTGAGTTGCCTTGTGAAGAGATGCAGCCGCGTTACATTGAAAAACAGAATGAACGCCTGCCAACCGGAAAAAGAATTTTAGTTATCGAAGATGATTACGATGCGGCAGAATTAATTGCCATGATGTTGCGCACCAATAACTACCGTGTTGATATTGCTCACAATGGCCAAATGGCCTTGGAGCGTCTGGCACTTTATACATATCAGGCGATAACAATCGATTTGCATTTGCCGGACATCAGCGGAATAAAACTTATTCGCCAGCTGCGTTCGGATGGCAGCACGCAACGTATTCCCATTGTGGTTATTTCATCTCACTTCGATGAGCTGCGTCAGGAAATTAAAAATGATTCTATGTATAGCAATATCCAATGGTTAGAAAAACCGATTGAGGCTGCAAACGTTATTGCGGCCATCATTATCGCGTTGGCGGCATCTGCACAAGTTACTTCTTGAGATAAAAAGTATGAAAGCCGCACTGCCCGTGAATGAAATTATTCGTATAAAAGCGCTGCACGATTTAGCAATACTGGATAGCGCGCGTGAGCAAAGTTTTGATGACGTGGCACAAGTGGCAATGCAGTTGTGCGATGTACCTATTGCGGTAGTGTCCTTAGTCGATGTTAATCGCCAATGGTTTAAAAGTTGCATTGGCGTGGATGCGAGTGAAACTCCACGGGATGTCGCGTTTTGTGCGCATGCTATCCTGGCTCCTGATGAAGTACTGGTTATTGAAGATGCCACGAAAGACAATCGGTTTAGTGATAATGATTTAGTGTTGGGCCCACCGCACATTCGTTTTTATGCGGGTGCACCTTTAGTCACAGATGAGGGCCTCGCCCTGGGTACACTGTGCGTCATTGATTATAAACCACGGCAATTAAACTCTGGCCAACTTGATTCATTGAAAGCACTTGCTCGACAAGTGATGCAATTGTTACGTTTAAAAAAAACTCACGACGTTATGCAGCAATATTCTGTGCGCATGCAAGCGCTGGCTGATGCAGTGCCAATTTTTATTGGCGAACTAAATGCGCAGCAACGCTACACTTTTGTTAACAAAAAATATCAAGACTGGCTGGGCATTGATGCGGATGATATGATCGACAAAGCGCCGATGGAACTATTAGCTGGCGATATTGCAAAAAAAATAACCGCAGCCATTGCACTTTGTTTGCAAGGCGAGATTGTTAATATTGAAGTCATTCTGGCGTCAGGCACGGTGCTAGCAATGAGTTATTTACCACGTGTAGAAGAAGGCGTAGAGGGTGCTGTCAGGGTGTTAGGTGTCTATGAAGTTGCGATTGACATTACTGAACGTAAACGTTTGGAGCAAATGAAAACGGAATTCATTTCTACCCTTAGCCATGAATTGCGGACACCACTTACATCGATTTCAGGAGCTTTGGGTTTAATTGCAAATAGTATGTTAGGGACACTGCCAGAAAAAGCCATGACGATGTTAACCATCGCCTATAAAAATAGTCAGCGCTTAACCATGTTAATCAATGATTTATTGGATATGGAAAAATTGCTTGCGGGAAAAATGCATTTTGATATGAAATTTTTCCCGTTGTTTCCGCTGGTGCAGCAAGCGATGCTCGAAAATAAACCTTATGCTGATCATTACACAGTGACTTTTGTTATTGAAAATCATATTGAGCAAGCATTAATTCACATTGATAGCTTTCGGCTGCAGCAAATATTAAGTAGCTTTATATCCAATGCTGCAAAGTACTCGCCGCGCGGTGGTCAGGTGGAAATAGTACTTACGCGAGTGAATAGTTGGATAAGAATTTCAGTGCGTGATTACGGTGCGGGAATTCCAGAAAAATTTAAAGTGCATATGTTTGAAAAATTTTCCCAAGCGGATGCATCGGATACGCGTCAGCACAGTGGCGCAGGTTTGGGCTTGGCCATCAGTAAAGAATTGGTGGAGCACATGGGCGGCAGAATTGGTTTTGTGAGTAAGCCTATTGCCGGTACACATTTTTACGCAGAATTTAAAGAAGTTTTTATCTAGCCGAAGCTGTAGGTGTAACTCAAGGTTCGGCTTATTTTAGATCCAGGGAAAAAATAATGAAGCAAACACTGAACAGAATTTTATACATAGAAGATGACCTTGATATTCAGGCGATTACGATCATGGTATTGCAAACGATTAATGGGTTTACACTGGAAGCCTGTTCATCGGGCAATGAAGCCTTGCGCAAGGCGGTTATGTTTAAACCCGATTTAATATTGTTGGATGTGATGATGCCGGGAATAAATGGTCCGGAAACTTTTGTAGAGCTGCGTAGGCTGCCTTCACTAGTGTCTACGCCAGTGGTATTTATGACTGCCAAAGTTCAGCCGCAGGAAGTGGAAGGATATCTGCGCTTGGGTGCGGCGGGTGTGATTGCAAAACCTTTCGATCCCATGCTTTTGGCTGATCAACTTCGCGATATCTGGGCAAAAACCGGTTAAGCATTTTCACCGGGTAACAACTTAAAAGCTAACACCAGGCAGTAGGTTTAAACGTTGAGCCTTACCATTATTATTCTGCGTTAATTTTAGCAAAATTTAATCGTCCATCCAGAGTGCATCCAAATTGCGAAAGCCCCAGTCTTCCGGTGCTTCGCGACCGACAATTTTATCTTTGCCCACCAACAGCGATAAATTGATGACTTCTTGCAAAATGGGTGCTTTAAATTTTGCAGAAAAAAATACTTTTACATTCGGCATTAACAAGGAATTTTCGTTTTGTTCAAGCACTACACCCAAGCGGTCACTTTCCAGCTTCACCAGTGAACCGGTCGGATAAATGCCGACGGTTTTTACAAATGATTGAAATATCTTTTCATCAAAGTGACCTTTACTCCATTCCGCCATTTTGCGAATAGCTTCGGCGGGAGGCCAGCCTTTTTTATAAGGACGATTGGAAGTAATTGCATCATACACATCACACACTGCTCCCATTTTGGCAAACAAACTAATCGTGTCGCCCTTTAAGTGATGTGGGTAACCGCTACCATCTACTTTTTCATGATGATGCAATACAACATCCACCACCGATGCGCTGATCATGGGGTTGTTTAATAATAATTTCCAGCCGATCTCGGGATGATTTTTAACGGTATTAAATTCACTGTCAGTTAGCTTGCCCGGTTTGTTTAAAATTTTATGAGGAATACCAATTTTGCCAATATCATGCAGTAAACCGGCAAGCCCGGCTTCACGCACCAAGTTATTGTCTAAATCCATGTGCCGCGCGAGCGCAACCATTAGTGCACAGACCGCTACCGAGTGCATGTAAGTGTATTCCATATTATTATTTTTTAAGCGCGTTAGACTAATCAGTGCATGGGGTTGGCGAAATACCGATGCTGAAATTTCTTCAACGATTGTTTGCGCATAGCTAACCTCAATGGTGTTACCCAGACGTGCTTCAGTGAAGATTTGCATCACCGCTTCTTTAGCGCGGCCACATACCTTGGTTGCTAATGCGAGTTCTTGCTGGATGCTTACCGGAGTTACTTTTTGGGCGTTGGCGACACGCAGCAATAAGTTCTCAGTTTCCTGATTAATATCCACAGCGCTTTTGGTGGGGTGCGAGGCTTCATCCGTGCCTTTGTTGGTATCTATCCAAACTTCTCGAATGCCACTTGAACAAATGCTATCGCGATCTTTTTCGTCATCCAAAAGAAATTGAGTTTTGGAAAAGGGATGCTCCATCCATGAGCCGCACAGTTCTGCGATGAACATACCTAAACGCAAATCTTTTGTAGCAATACGTTTAAGCATTGGCTAAGTGTCTCAAAAAAATGAACTGAGTTTATTCATGGTAGTTTCAGTATAGATAAGGTTTACCAGGACGCTTAGGATTTAAGGGTCTCGTTACTGCGCAATAGCTTAGGTTGAAGATCAAATATTTGCGCATAAGCCATTGCTTTAAGAAGCGGCACAGGCTTGCCAAAGTGATATCCCTGAGCTTCAGTGCAACCACAATTTTGCAAAATGTCAGCTTCGATTTGTGATTCAACACCTTCGGCAGTGGTGTCAAGTTTTAAGGCTTTCGCCAGTTGAATAATAGCAGTCACAATGGCGAGCGCACTGGCGTCCTGATTCAACGCGCTAACAAATGAGCGATCAATTTTTAAGGCGTTGAGGGGAAAGCTACGCAGGTACGCCAGCGATGAATAGCCAGTGCCAAAATCATCAAGGGAAATGCGCACACCCAATTCGCGTAGCGCGGTAAGTGTTTGCCCGGCGGCAACCGTGTCATGAATTAATAAGGATTCGGTAATTTCCAATTCCAGGCGTTCCGGAGCCAGACGGCTGATGCGTAACGCCCAACGCACTAATTCAACGATGTTCCCTTCGCGAAATTGCACTGCCGATAAGTTGACCGCAATACGCCAATTGTTTTGCCATTTTGCGGCATATTTGCAGGCTTCAATGAGTACCCATGTACCTATGGGGATAATTAAATTTGATTCCTCTGCCAGAGGAATAAATTGCGCGGGTAAAATTAATCCTTTTTCGGGATGATGCCAGCGCAATAACGCTTCAAAGCCGATAACGGTTTGTGTTGCCAGGGTAATTTGCGGTTGAAAATAAATTTCGAATTGACCGCTTATCGGCGTCGTTGGCCAGATCAAATCCTGCGAAAAGCGTTTGTTTAATAGTTGCTGCGTAGCGCTGTGTTCTTCCAGAGCCGTGCGCATGTCGTTGAGTAAATGCAATTTTTTTTGCGCAATAATTTCCATGCCTACTTCGTGGAAACGAAATGTATTGCGTCCCGCAGCTTTAGCCACGTATAGCGCCATATCCGCATTTTTCAGTAATACTCCGGGTTCGTGACCATGTTCCGGGGCAAGCGCTATGCCAATACTGCAGCTCACCGGCAAGCTTAATCCGTCAATATTACAGGGTGTGCTTAAGGTTTCTAACAAACGCTGCGCTAATAAACCAGCTTTAGCAGAGGAGCTATCACCATAGCTGAGTAACGCAAATTCATCGCCACCTAGACGCGCGAGTAAATCATTGCTGCGAATAGTTTTATGCAAGCGCGCCGCTACTGTTTGCAATACACGGTCACCCACTTCATGACCCAGCGAATCGTTAATGTGTTTAAAATTATCTAAATCCAACAGAAATAAGGCAAATACTTCCTGTTCATTGGACTGCCTGATTTTTTCAATATATTGATTAAAATGATGGCGATTGGCTAAGCCCGTCAGTGTATCCAGATTAACGAGTCGACTCATTTCCAATTCGACAATACGTTTTTGCGTAACGTCAGATCCTACGCCACGCCAGCCTACGGGTTTTTGATAGCTATCAAAAAGTGGTTTAGCGGTAAGTTGCCACCAGCGCCGTTCACCCTTAATGATGATCGGCAAAGTAAGGTCGCGAAACGGGGCGGTGTTATTTAATAAATTGCGCAAGTTACTAACAGAAATGCCGGAGGAGACGTTATCAGTGTCATTCGTATAATCCATATCAAACAAATCGACAAAGGCCCTGGAATGGAGAATGGTTTCGCTGTATCCACATAAATTGATTAATTTTTGCGAAGGGTTATGCAGCAACCCCTTTGCATCCAGCTCCCATAACCAATCACTGGTATGGGCTTCGAAATCATGTAAGAGCAAACTCACTAATTGTTGTTGATGTGATGCTTCAGCTTCTGCCATTAAACGCCCACCAAAAATTCTGGCGGTCGCCTTAACTGCAGCGCACACAATACAAGCATAAAGTACGACTAAAATGGCGAGGTCCCAATTGAGTGAGACGTTTTTTAGCAGTAGCGCAATACAATAACCCGAAGCCAGTAATCCCACGTAAGCGACTGCTGCTTGAGGAATAGATGCTAAGGCGAATGCTCCCGCAAATAAGGTGCCGGTGCAAATGATGGCTAATAAAAGCGAAAGGTGGGGATCATCATTATTGATCACCAACAGCGGTAGCGCTGCCCAGATAAGTCCCAGGGTTGCAGCATGTTGCGTTGCGCGCGTTAATGCGCGTGGAGATGTTTTTTCCAGCGATGGTTTGTTTCGTTGTAAATGCCAGGCGCGGGTGCTGTTGTAAACACAATAGAGCAAAAAACTAGCCCATATCACCAAGCTACGGAAATCCGGTGTATGAAAAAAAGAAACGAGAATAATGCAAATGTTGAACACATTAGCAAGCATAGTGAGTGGGGTTAAATTTAAGATTGCTTGCACTTGTTGCGCGCGAAAACCTGCCGCAACCGCAGGGTCAGCCTCATAAATTTTAAATTGCTTTTTTATGATGCGCAGAAGTGAACGCCACCGTAAAAAAAACCAATTTTTATTAAAAGAGTCCATTATTTCGGAGAAACACTGTTTAGGTAGATTTGAGTTGCAACAGGTTTGAATGCATTGTTTAAAATAGGAAAAATAGGCAAGGAGCCTGTTACTTTCAGATTAGTTGAGCATGAAAAACTGTCAAGCAAGCTGTTGATTTTAAAGGAGGTATAAATAATTGCCGAGGAGTAGCCTGGACGCTAAGAAAAGTACCAACAGTATTCATTGCTGATGCAATCCTTCCCTGGATCATCGCGCCTGACAATGGATTATTTAGTGTTAGTCGGCAAAGGAACGTCTTCCTTCGGCACAGGTGCGTCAACGGGAGGTGCAGGAGCGTCGTTAGTTGGCAAGGGCATATCGCGCCTTACATCGTCCAAATAGCGTTCAGATTTATCGCCGCTAATCGGTGCTGGACCCGGTAAGTAATCGCCTTCGGTTTTTACTAATTTATCGCCTTCAAAGTAAGCGGTAAACAAATGGGTAGTCAATGTCCCGTCTCTGCCGCGTTTCAGGCTATAGTAATAATCCCAACGATTATCATCGAAGGTATTAGGTAGTAAAGTGTTCCCCAGGACGAAACGCACCTGCCGTTTATTCATACCCAAATTAAGCTTACTGACCATTTCCGGGGTAATAATATGGCCTTGTTGAATGTTAAGTTTGTGAACACCGGGGAAAAATCGACAACTGGTAAGGCTAAACACACATAAGGTGACCAGTAAAACACGACTGGCTAATTTCATAAGAGGGCTTCCACTAAATAATTTGAACACGGATAATACCCGAACCAC
>JAZKHP010000008.1:0-21144 GCA_040385335.1 Pseudomonadota bacterium | reverse complement strand
GGATTGGATTTATATCCGAAAATGACACCCACTTGATTTGGGGAAGGGCCATATTTGGACAGTTTTAGTTTTGTGAGTGAACAGGTTGATGATGCGTTTAACAACAAGCATCATTTTATTTACAACGAACCCAAAAGTGAAGATATTACTGGACAGCAAAAAACTTACATTCAAAACTATGTCCACGAGTTTGAAGCGGCTTTGGCGAGCGAAAATTTTAAAGATGAAATGACGGGTTACCGTAACTATATTGAAGTTGATAGTTTTATCGATTATTTTATTCTCAATGAATTAAGCCGTAATGTCGATGGTTTTAATTTAAGCCAGTATCTGGTTAAAGATAAAAATAAAAAACTTTCGCTGGGCCCGGTATGGGATTTTAATTTGGCTTTTGGTAATGCTGGTTGGTGCGGCGCTGAGCGAACCTACGGCTGGGCTTACAATCATGCCAGTGAGTGTCCCGGTGAAACGGCTTTTCCCGTCCCTTTTTGGTGGGATAAATTGTTGACTGATCCTTATTTCGTGAACAAACTGAAAACTCGCTGGGCAAGCTTACGTCTCACTGCCTTATCAAATATAGCGCTTACGACCAGGATAGATGCCACGGCGACGCAATTAAAAAACACCACTGCATTGACTCATAATTTCCAAACATGGCCGATTCTCACTATATTGGTTTGGCCAAATCCCAACATCTGGAATACTTATGACGGTGAAGTTAATCAGCTAAAAATCTGGTTAAACGCACGAACAGCTTGGTTGGATCAACGATTCCAAGCGATGTAAGAAATAATTCAACAATCTCACAGCATCCGCAAAGCATGCTGTGAGATTGTTGATGTTTTTAGCGAATAATCGCATCAATGTTTTTAATATCTGCTGCACTAAATTCCAAATTTTCCAAAGCTGCTACTGAATCCTGAATTTGTGCGGGACGGCTTGCACCTATAAGGCAAGTGGTGACTGCATCATTGTGTAAAGTCCAGGCTATGGCCATTTGCGCAAGTGATTGGTTGCGCGATTCTGCAATGGCATTAAGGGCTTGTACTTTGCGAATTTTTTCCGGAGTGATATCGCGATTGCCAAGATAAATTTGCTCCGCGCGCGCTGCACGTGAACCTTCCGGAATCCCGTTTAAATATTTGTTGGTGAGCACGCCTTGGGCTAAAGGTGAAAACACAATTGAACCAACACCTTCCTGTTTTAATACCTTGGTCAGGCCATCTTCAATCCAGCGATCAAGCATGTTGTAACGTGGTTGATGAATTAATAAGGGTGTACCTAAAGCTTTTAAAATATCGACAGCTTGCTTGGTTTTTTCTGGTGAGTAGTTTGAAATGCCGACATAGAGGGCGCGACCAGAGCGAACAATATAATCCAGCGCCTGCATGGTTTCTTCCAATGGTGTTTCGTTATCCATGCAGTGATGATAAAAAATATCAAAATAATCCAAGCCGGTACGTTTTAAACTTTGATCGCAACTTGCCACCAAATATTTACGTGAACCACCAATGCCATAAGGTCCTGGCCACATGTCATAACCGGCTTTGCTGGCAATAATTAATTCATCGCGATGATGCACAAAATCTTGTTGGTAGATATTGCCAAAGGTGCTTTCAGCGGAACCAAAATGCGGGCCGTAGTTATTGGCGAGATCGAAATGAGTAATGCCCAAATCAAATGCGCAGCGTAGCATTGCACGGCAATTTGCTGGTGAGTCTACCGCGCCGAAATTTTGCCATAAACCCAGTGATAAGCGCGGTAAGCGAATACCGCTATTGCCGCAGCGTTGATATTTCATGCGGGTGTAACGTTCAGGGTTAGCTGAATAAACCGGGTTGGGTTCATGGGTAATCATGGTTTGCGTCCGAAGTAATTGATTTAAGAAAAAACGAAAAAAATAGTGCGCTGATTGTATGAGTGCGGGTGATCATTGTAAACAATCACGATGATGGTTTAGCCGACTGTGAAATGAATTTTGTTTGGAAGTGTTAAGAAATGAAAATCCGGGCAGATCGATTTCGCGGCCTGCCCGGATTTTTACTAAAACTTGTGATCATGTTTATTCGACTTGATCACTTTATCAATAACGTGAGCGCTTACTTAATAACTTGATAGCAAGGCTTGTACTCGCGACCCGGCAATTTCATACGATTTTGTTGCGCAAATATAGTGAGTATTTCATCTACCGGATGCATGATTTCAGGATCGCCATGCAATTCGAAGTGACCAAATTCTTCGATGGTGCGGATGCCTTCCTCTTTGACATTGCCTGCGACTATGCCGGAGAAAGCGCAACGTAAGTTGGCGGCTAATAAATAACTGGGCTGGTTTTTATGCAACTCCAGGTTGCGCATATTCTCATGGGTGGGAATGAATGGCTGTTGCAAATTAGGGCTTATTTTGAGGGCCCAATTGTAATAATAGGCATCATCATTGCCCTTGCGGAAAGCTCTTACATTTTTAATTCCCTCAACCATTTCGCGGGCAACGCTTTCGGCATCATCAATAATAATTTTATAGAGTGCTTGTGCTTCGGCGCCGAGTGTATCACCGATAAATTTATCAACGCGCGTAAAAAAATCTGCTGCGCTGGTGGGGCCCGTAAATACTAGGGGAAAGGGAATATGTTTGTTGTCGGGGTGGAGCAATATGCCGAGAATATAAAGAATTTCCTCGGTGGTACCTGCGCCGCCCGGGAATACAATAATGCCATGACCCAGACGCACAAATGCTTCAAGGCGCTTTTCAATATCGGGCATGATGGATAATTGGTTAACTATGGGGTTGGGTGCTTCAGCGGCGATAATGCCCGGCTCGGTGATACCTATGTAACGGCCATTATTAACGCGCTGTTTGGCGTGGCCGATGGTGGCGCCCTTCATTGGGCCCTTCATCGCGCCTGGGCCGCAGCCAGTGCAAATATCCAAGCCGCGCAAGCCAAGTTGGTAACCCACTTCTTTGGTGTAATCATATTCGCCGCGGCTGATTGAATGACCGCCCCAACAAACGACTAAATTCGGGTCGAGCCCTGGTTCAAATAAATTTGCATTGCGCAGCATATGAAATACCGCGTCGGTAATACCTTCAGTGGTGGTTAAATTAAATTTAGAGTTGCCGTTAATTTCGTCGTTGTTATAAATAACATCGCGCAATACGGTGAATAAGTGTTCGCTAATTCCTTTTATCATTTTTCCATCGACAAAAGCATTGGCTGGTGCGCCTTTAACTGCTAATTTAATGCCGCGCTCCTGCTGCACAATGCTAATGGCAAAATCATGGTAGCGTTCTAACAGCTCTTTACCATCATCGAGATCATTGCCGGTATTGAGCACTGCTAATGAGCAGTTGCGGAATAATTTGTAGAGACCGCTTTGGCTGGAATCTAATAATTTTGCCACTTCACTTTTAGATAAGACATTTAATTGACCCAGCGGGGCGATAACGGCATCGGTCGTTTCAATGTTGCCATTGTGTTGTGTAAAGGTTTTGTAGGGATGATGATGTGACATGAGCTTCTCTTTAGTGTCGCGTTTAGGCTGCGAAATGAGTCGTTAATTTTTATGTAGTTTTATAATACTTAAGCATCTGTTTATGTAATAGAAGTGTAGTGTATTTTTATTGGTTTTGTATGCGCTAAAATTCCGCTTTCAAATAAACCATTTTCAATGCAATATTCGTTTGCTTGTTATTTAACCAAAAGTGAGTCTGTATGAGTTATCTCCCCTGCCTTGAAGTCGAAACAAACCCGAAAATTCCTGCGAGTGCAGCGGTTATTTGGCTGCATGGCCTGGGCGCAGATGGACATGATTTTGCGTCACTGGTGCCAGAGTTGCGGTTACCTGCAGCGCCAAATATTCGTTTTATTTTTCCCCATGCGCCGAGTATCGCCGTCACTATCAATGGCGGATATGTGATGCCTGCATGGTATGACATTTTAGAAGCAGGATTGGATCGCAAGGTCGATGCAAAACAATTGCGTGTGAGTGCGGGGCAGGTTCATGCATTAATTGGACGTGAAATTGCGCGTGGTATTTCCAGTGACAAGATTATTCTTGCCGGTTTTTCGCAAGGTGGTGCAGTGGCTTACGAGGCAGCTTTGACTTTTGCAAAACCCCTGGCTGGTTTGTTAGCCTTATCGACTTATTTTGCAACCAGTGAAACCATTGCGCTTAATGCTGTTAATAAAAAGATTCCTATTTTAATTCAGCATGGCAGTGCAGATAGTGTTGTTAATGAGTCACTTGGGCAGCGCGCTTACGGGCAGTTACATGGGCGTGGTTATGATGTTGTTTATGAATCCTATTTGATGGAGCACAGTTTGTGTGCGAAACAAATCACCGCGATTAGCCGTTGGTTGCAAAAAATATTGCAATGATGGTTTGCTTTCGATTATTCAGTAAGGCACGCCGGATCAAAAATATATTCACCGTTTAACCAGGCTAATATTTCATCGCAAAAGGGATTTTTTGCGAAGCTCGCGTAACGCTTTAGCAAATCATTTTTTTCTTCTGCGGTAAATTTTCCAAGACCTTTTTCCTGTAGCAAAGGAATATCTTGCAATAAGGCTCCCGCTAATTTTTCACCGCACAGTTGCACGCAAATTTCATTTAATGCATGCGCTGCGTTGTAGTTGTTTTGCTCTTCATAAGCGCGTGGTAGTGATGCCAGCGCGATTTGCGAAAGCCAGGGCTGGTTCATAGGATTGAGTGCATGGCCTGCAACAAGGTTTTGTAGCTGGCTATGTAAATTATCCACTGCTCGCAATTGTAATATTTTGGACTTCATGGCGCTATCATTGACGGGATAGTTGTCCCACAAAAAAGGCTTTCTACCTAGCAATTCACTCACATTTAATAAATGTGCTGCTGAGTAATTTGCTGAGCACACTTTTTCTCCGGTCCAAAAAATATCAATTTTTTTGTCCAGATATTTATTTAAGTCTTGCCAATAGTTAAGCGGCATTTTGCCAAACACTTTTTCAAGAACCGGATCGAAACTATAGTAAGTAGGGCAAAAAATAATGCGCTTGGCATTGCTCGTTTGCGCAACTTCATGCATGAATTCAATTTGAATCCTGGCAAGATCAGGTAAGTCGCCGCGCATATCATCAAACAGTAGACACAAAATATCCGGTTCCAGCGCATTGATTTGTTTGACGCGCTTGCGCAGCGCAGCGCGATTATCTTGTGAGTTGTCCAAATAAATTTCGTGTGGGCTCAAGCCAATGCCAAAGTCTATTTTTGCTGCGCGGTAAATTTCCCGCAGTTTAATGAGTTCTTGCTTAACATCTGCGGGCCAATCCTGTTGCCAGAGCTTTCGTAAAAAAAGGTCACTTTTTGGTGCGTAAATATAAAAATTGAACGCATTTAGGGCAAGAAATTTTGCATAACGGCTGCGATCGTTCCATGACCAGCTGCGACCAAAAAAACCTTCAATGATGCCCAGTGGCGGTATGTTTGTTTTGCTCAAGATAAGCATTCTCGCAGTGGTTATTCTGGCGCTAGTGTAAATTCTAAAACTTATTAAATATAGGTGTCGTTTTAGTGCGCTAGGGCGGTGGCTTCAATTGACACACTTCGGGCATCTGCCTATCATAGCGGCCTTTTTGCGCTGCCAATATTTTTGTTAAATTTTGATGTTCGAGGCTGCTGTTTGATAGTCTGGAGGCAAAAATTATAGAAATTCACCCCGCAGTTTCTTGTTTTCGTTTTGGAGTAGTAAATGGCTAATGCTCAATCCTTTACTTGTCCTACAGATTTGCCCTCGTGGAAAGCTTTGACGGCACATGCCCAACAAATCAAAGCCCGTCATATCAAAGATTTATTTGTCGCTGATGACACGCGTTTTACGCAGTTTTCCATTGAGCTTCCCCAGCTTCTTCTCGATTACTCCAAAAATCTTATTACTGATGAAACCAAAGCAGGTTTATTGGCCTTGGCCAAAGAGTCCGAGGTTGAGGTATGGCGCACTAAAATGTTTAGTGGCGAGCATATCAATGCGACTGAAGATCGCGCGGTAATGCATGTTGCGCTGCGCGATAAATCGGCAAACCCGATTATGATTGACGGTGTTGATGTTCGCCCGGCCATTAATTCCGAGCTGGAACGCATGCAAAAGCTCACTCATAAGGTTCGCTCGGGCGAATGGTTAGGTTATACCCGTAAGGCAATTACCGACGTTGTCAGTATTGGCATAGGTGGCTCCAACCTTGGACCATTGATGGTCACTGAAGCACTGAGTGCTTATAGTGATCACCGTTTAAAAATGCATTACGTGTCCAATGTGGATGGGTTGCAGATTGCCCAAGTGTTGGCACAGCTGAATCCTGAAACCGTATTGTTTGTAATTTCTTCCAAGACCTTTACCACTCAAGAGACAATGACTAATGCCAAAACCGCTGAACAGTGGTTTATGGCGGCGGCACAAAGTCACGCTGCCATTGCTAAACATTTTGTGGCTGTGTCGACTAATCGCAAGCTGGTTACGGCATTTGGCATTAAGGAAGAAAATATTTTTGATATGTGGGATTGGGTGGGCGGTCGCTTTTCGCTCTGGTCGGCCATTGGTTTGCCCATTGCTTTGTCCTTGGGCTATGAAGCGTTTGCTGAGTTGCTGCAGGGTGCTTATGAAATGGATCAGCATTTTTTAACCGCACCCTTGGCCCAGAATGCGCCGGTGATGATGGCGCTGGTCGGTATTTGGAACAGTAATTTCCTCGGTTATCCTGCGCAAGCTTTGCTGCCCTATGACCAATGTTTGCACCGCTTTCCGGCTTATATGCAACAGGCGGAAATGGAAAGTAATGGTAAGTCGGTGAATTGGTCTGGCGAAAAAATTAATTATCGCAGCGTTCCCTTAATTTGGGGCGAGGTAGGTATTAATGGTCAGCACGCGTTTTATCAAATGCTGCATCAAGGTACGGATATAATTCCGGCAGATTTCATCGGGTCGATTACCAGCGCTATCGATGTTCCCGGTCATCACGATACTTTAATGGCTAACTTTTTTGCACAGTCACAGGCCTTGATGCAGGGTATTGATGCGGATCAGGTTCGCCGTGAACTCGCGGCTAAAGGTATACCTGCCGAGCGCATAGAGGCCATTGTTGAGCATAAGGTGCATCGCGGTAATCGCCCTACCAATACTTTGTTGTTGCCGAAAGTCGATGCCAAAACATTGGGCTCTTTGATCGCGCTCTATGAGCATAAAATCTTCGTTCAGGGTATTATTTGGCGCATCCATTCGTTTGATCAATGGGGCGTTGAGTTAGGCAAAGTGTTGGCCGCGGGTATTCAGCCGGAGCTTGCACCTGAAAATGCGGTTAATCCCAGGCACGATGCTTCGACCCGTCATTTAATTGAGTTTTATAAAAAAGCCAGATCGCTGTAAAAAAGCAGATCGCGCTGAAAAATAGATCGCGGTAAAAAAATAGATCGCTGTAAAATTAGAGGGCTGTAAAACCAGCAGCCGTAATAAATAGACAGCTGTAAAAACAGGTGGCCCAATAGGAGCTCCCTACTAAACAGATGTACCTAGAACGCAACCGTAAATGGTATTCCCATGACTGATCAAAGACTTATCGATATTACTGACCGCATTATTGCCAGAAGCCGCACCAGCCGTGCCGCTTATCTTGCCAAAGTAGACAAAATGCGCAGTAATGGCCCAGCTCGCAAACGCCTTTCCTGCGGAAATCTGGCGCACGGTTTTGCGGCTTGTGGTACATCTGATAAGGAAGCTTTAGCAGAAGGTGATGCACCCAATCTTGGTGTGGTATCTGCCTACAACGAAATGCTTTCCGCGCACGTTCCTTATGGCACTTATCTTGAGCCGATCAAACAAGCTGCTCATGCCGTTGGTATGACGGCACAATTTGCCGGTGGCGTACCGGCCATGTGCGATGGTGTCACTCAAGGCCGCGATGGTATGGATTTGTCGCTGTTTAGCCGCGATGTTATTGCGATGTCTACCGCGATTGCGCTTTCACACGATATGTTTGACGGTGTTATTTGCCTGGGTATTTGCGACAAAATTGTGCCGGGATTAATGATAGGTGCCTTGTCATTTGGCCAGTTGCCCACCATTTTTATCCCTGCCGGGCCAATGACGCCGGGCCTGCCTAATGCTGAAAAAGTGCGGGTTCGCCAACTCTATGCTGAGGATAAGGTAGGCCGGAAAGAACTGTTGGCTGCGGAAAGCGCGTCCTATCACAGCGCCGGTACTTGCACTTTCTACGGCACGGCGAACAGCAACCAAATGTTGATGGAAATTATGGGCGTGCATTTGCCCGGTAGCTCATTTGTAAATCCTGAGACCCCCTTGCGCGACGCCTTAACTGAAGCTGCAGTGCATCAGCTCGCAAAAATTACCAGCGCTGGCAGCTACACGCCTTTGGCTGAAATCGTTAATGAAAAAGTGATAGTCAACGGTATCGTAGGTCTTTTGGCAACGGGTGGTTCGACCAACCACGCTATCCATATCATGGCTATAGCCCGTGCTGCAGGTGTGATAGTTGATTGGCAGGATTTGAATGATCTGTCTGACATTATTCCCTTGATGTGCCGTATTTATCCCAATGGTCTGGCCGATATTAACCGCTTTCAAGCAGTCGGTGGTATGGGGTATTTGATGCGAGAATTGTTGGTTGTCGGGCTTTTGCACAACGATGTGAAAACCGTGATGGGTGAAGTTGGTTTGGCTGCCTATTGCAAAGAGCCATTCCTGGTAGACGGTAAGTTAGTCTGGCGTGATGCTCCGAGGGAAAGCCTCGATGATTCCGTATTGCGACCTGCGACCAAACCTTTTAGTGCTGAAGGCGGCATGAAGTTATTGAAAGGCAATCTTGGGCGCTCCGTGATTAAGGTATCTGCGGTGAAACCTGAATATCGCAAAGTTACTGCACCCGCTGTCGTGTTTCATACGCAAGACGATATGCAAGCTGCTTTCAAACGCGGTGAATTAAACAAAGATTTTATTGCTGTGGTGCGTTTCCAGGGTCCCAAGGCCTGTGGTATGCCGGAATTGCATAAGCTGACCCCATCTTTGGGTGTTCTGCAAGATAAAGGTTTTAAAGTGGCGCTGGTTACTGATGGTAGAATGTCGGGCGCGTCCGGGAAGGTGCCTGCGGCAATCCATTTAACGCCGGAAGCCTTGGATAACGGACCTATTGGTCTTATTCAGGATGGCGATATGATTGAGCTAAATGCAGAAACCGGCAGTTTGCAATTGTTGGTCAGCGACGCAGAGTTGCAAACGCGTAAGCACGCGCAAGCGGATTTAACCGCTAGCCATGAAGGTATGGGTCGTGAATTATTTGCTCCGCTCCGTGCAACTGTCGGCTTGGCGGAAGAAGGTGCTACGGTTTTTACCTGGTAAATGTTTATTGAATCATGAAAGCTCGAACGTCATCCTCAGCTAGGCGCCCCCACTTGCGGGGAGCCATGTTTTAAGAGCTGGATACCCGCTTTGCGAGTATGACGAAATTGTTTAATGCGTATCTAGCCAAGCGAAATACGGGAAGTTTTTTAAAAAAGTATCTACAGGATTAACCTCATGCTCGAAGCATTTGATTTTGTTCTTTTTGGTGGTGCCGGCGATCTGGCATTGCGTAAGTTAATTCCCGGCTTGTTCCGCGCGCATCGCAATGGCGAACTACCTGAGGGTACGCGAATTATTACTACTTTGCGCAAGGCAGAGATGGTGGCGGACTATAAAAATATCGTGCGCGAAGCGGCACAGAAGCATCTCAATAAAAATGAATTTGATGCGACTGCCTGGGCTAATTACGAACAAATTTTGTTTCCCATTTTTGTTGATATCGCGAAAAAAGATCAGCATTGGGATGATTTGGCTCAGCTGTTAAATAGCGGTGATAACCGTCAGCGAGTATTTTATCTTTCAACTCCTCCTTCGGTGTTCAGCGTGTGCTGCAAGCATTTGCATGAGTGCGGCTTGATCACCAAAAATTCGCGCGTAGTGGTGGAGAAACCACTTGGCTACGATGCGAAAACCGCAGAAGAAATTAACAGTCAAATCGCTGAATATTTTGCTGAAACCGCGATTTTTCGGATTGATCATTATCTGGGTAAAGAAAGCGTACAAAATCTTTTGGCGTTGCGTTTTGCCAACGGGATTTTTGAGCATCTGTGGGATGCTCGCACCATTGATAACGTGCAAATTACTATCTCGGAAACCGTTGGCCTGGAAGGTCGTGCAAGCTTCTATGACGGTGCCGGCGCCTTGCGTGACATGGTGCAAAACCACATATTGCAGTTGTTGTGTTTGGTGGCCATGGAGTCACCTACCAAAATGACGGCAGAGCGTATTCGTGCAGAAAAATTAAAAGTGTTGGAAAGCTTGCGGCCATTGACGGGCAATACCGTCAGATTTAATGCCGTGCGCGGTCAATATGTTACCGGCGATATGAACGGTACCACCGTACCCGGCTATCTTGACGAATTAGGTGCGCCTAGCAATACCGAAACCTTTACCGCAATTCGTGTCCATATCGATAATTCGCGCTGGGCAAATGTGCCGTTTTATCTGCGTACCGGCAAACGCATGAAACAGCGTTTTGCGGAAATCGTTATCGAATACAAAGATGTAGCTCATCGCGTATTCCCGGAATCGGCTGGTCCCACAACACCTAATCGGTTAGTGATTCGCTTGCAACCGGAAGAGTGCATCAAAATTATTATGACGTCCAAAAATCTGGGCAAGCATGAAATGTTGTTATCGCCGGTGGTTCTGAATCTCAATTTAGCGGCTGCCTATAAAGATTATTTCAGTGATGCCTATAAGCGTTTAATGCTGGATGCAGCGGCGAATGATCCGAGCTTATTTATTCATCGCGCTGAGGTGGACGCAGCCTGGGCGTGGATTGACCCGATTATCGAAGCCTGGCAGCGCCCGGAAAATAAACCGCACGGCTATATGGCTGGCAGTTGGGGGCCTATTGCTTCTGCACAATTGCTCGCCAGCGATGGCCGCAGCTGGTTCAATATCGACGAATTAAATGAACCTGCTGGAGATTGTTAATAAATGGTAACTGAGCATTTGTTTCAAACTCGCCAGGAAATGATCGTTGCTCTGCAATCGGTATGTGTTGCGGCGCTCAACGAAGCCATCGAAGACCGCGGTGAAGCTACTTTTATGGTATCGGGCGGAAGTACACCTGAGCCGCTGTATCAAAGCTTGAGCAAAACCGAACTTGATTGGGAATCTGTTTATGTGGCGTTGGTAGACGAGCGCTGGGTAGATCTTGATCACGATAAAAGTAACGAAGCCTTTACGCTAAAACACCTTATCCAAAACAATGCAGCTGCCGCTAATTTAGTGGGTATGAAAAATACCGCAGAAACCGCTCAGGAAGGTTTGGCTGACTGCGAAGCTGCTTATCAACAATTGGCACAACCTTTTGCCGTTACCATTCTGGGTATGGGTTCCGATGGGCACACTGCATCACTTTTTCCATTTGCGGAAGGCCTTGAAGCTGCGCTTAATCCAGATTCGATGGAGCTGTGTGCGGCCATTACCGCTAAACAAAGCGAAGTCACCGGTGCAATTACCAACAGAATGACCTTATCCCTTGCCGGTTTGTTGCGCTCCAAATGTTTGCTGTTATTAATTACCGGCGATGAAAAATTAGCGGTATTGCGTAAGGCGCAAGCAGGTACGGATATAAATGAAATGCCTATCCGCGCAGTATTACAGCAGCAACAAGTGCCTGTTAGTATTTATTGGGCACCTTAAAGCTATATCCATTTTTTGAATTTATTTTGTAGAACGAGGAATACACAGTGGCGTTAACCATCAATGAAATTGTAAAAGTAGCCCCGGTAATTCCGGTTATGGTTGTTGACCGTATTGAAGACGCCGTACCTTTGGCTTGGGCGCTTTACAAGGGCGGTCTCAAAGTACTTGAAATTACTCTGCGTACGCCTTGTGCTCTGGATGCTATCACCGCCATGGTAGAAGCCTTGCCAGCAGATGCCGTGATTGGCGCTGGCACCATTATCACACCAAAAGATTTAGCAGCTGCAGTGAAAGCGGGTTCGACTTTTCTGGTAAGCCCGGGCACGACTCCGGCTTTAATCGAAGCCGCTAAAGCGAGTTCAATTCCATTGCTTGCCGGCGTTGCAACACCCACTGAAGCGATGAATTTATACGTGCAAGGTTTTACCCACCAAAAGTTTTTCCCGGCGGAAGCAGCCGGTGGCGTACCCATGTTGAAATCCATCGGTGGCCCTTTGCCGCAAATCACCTTTTGCCCCACTGGTGGCATTGATTTGGCGAGAGCGCCGAGTTACCTCGCATTGCCCAACGTAGCTTGCGTAGGCGGTACCTGGATGGCACCTAAAGAAATGATGAAAGCCGGTCGCTGGGATGAGATCGAACGTCTTGCCCGTGAAGCTGCCAGCTTGCCACGTTAATAAATGTTTAAACCTTGGGCGCTGTTTGCTGCGCCCTTAATGAATCAAGGCGCAGCAAACAGCGCGCCAACATATTTTTTAACTTAGGGGAATGCAATGACTATCAGAGTAGCAATTAACGGGTACGGACGTATTGGTCGCAACGTACTGCGTGCACTGTACGAATCAGGTAAACGTGAAAAAATCCAGATTGTTGGCATCAATGATTTGGGTGATGCCCATTTGAATGCGCATTTAACCAAGTATGATTCTGTGCACGGTGTGTTTAACGGCACTGTTAAATATGCGGACAATTCCATGACCGTTAACGGCGATGTGATTCGCATCACTTCAGAGCGCGATCCTGCCAAATTGCCTTGGGGCGAATTGAACGTTGATGTGGTTTACGAATGTACCGGCATATTCACCAGCAAAGAAAAAGCGGGCTTACACTTGGCTGCCGGTGCGAAAAAGGTCATTATTTCTGCACCTGGTACTGATGTTGATGCAACGGTTGTATTCGGTGTGAACAACAAAGTGTTAAAAGCGTCTGACACTATTATTTCCAACGCATCTTGCACGACCAATTGCCTGGCACCTATCGCTAAAGTATTGAATGATAATTTCGGTATTGTGCAAGGCTCCATGACTACCATTCACTCTTACACCAACGACCAGGTTTTGTCTGACGTGTTTCACAAAGACATCTACCGTGCTCGTTCAGCCACTCAATCCATGATTCCAACCACCACCGGCGCGGCAAAAGCCGTGGGTTTGGTATTGCCAGAATTGAAAGGCAAGTTGGACGGTATTTCCGTGCGCGTACCCACCATCAATGTATCTTTGGTTGATCTGAACGTGTTGGTAGAAAAAGATGTGAGCGTAGAAGCTGTCAACGCGGCCATGAAAAAAGCGGCCGAAACTGAAATGCCAGGTGTTTTGGCTTATGTTGATGAACCACTGGTTTCCATCGATTTCAACCATAACCCACATTCTTCTAACTACGACTCTTTGCAAACCAAAGTCTACGGTAAGTGGGTAAAAGTCCTTGCCTGGTACGATAACGAGTGGGGTTTTTCCAACCGCATGTTAGATAACACCCTTGCACTTATGTCAGCTAAATAATAAGAGAACGCATTATCATGTTAAGACGCACAAAAATCGTCAGTACCCTTGGCCCCGCATCTGAATCTCCTGAAGTATTGGAACAACTAATACTGGCAGGCGTTAACGTGGTGCGCCTTAACTTTTCGCACGGTTCGCCTGAAGATCATAGTCGCCGTGCGGTGATGGTACGTGAAATTGCTGCAAAGCATAATCGCCATGTCGCGGTATTGGGTGATTTGCAAGGCCCTAAAATTCGTGTAGCACGCTTTGCCCAAGGCAAAATTTACCTGAACGTGGGTGATAAATTTGTTCTGGATGCAAAGTTGGAACGCGATGCAGGCACTCAGGAACAAGTGGGTATTGACTATAAAGAATTGCCAAATGACTGCGTTCCTGGCGATATGCTGTTGCTTGATGATGGCCGGGTGGTGCTGAGAGTTGACCGCATTGAAGGCTCGCGGATTTATACTACAACGACCATTGGTGGACCCTTATCAAATAACAAAGGTATTAATCGTCAAGGTGGCGGCTTAACGGCGCCAGCGTTAACCGAAAAAGATTTTGCCGATATTATTACTGCTGCCGCAATAGATGTTGATTACCTCGCCGTATCTTTCCCGCGTTGTGCGGAAGACATGCACCAAGCCCGCAAGTTAATGGAAGCAGCCGGTGGTAAAGCTGCGCTTGTTGCCAAGATAGAACGTGCCGAAGCGGTGGCTGACAATGAAACCCTGGACGATATTATTCGCGCTAGCGATGCAGTTATGGTTGCCCGTGGCGATTTGGGTGTTGAAATTGGCGATGCCGCGTTAATCGGTGTGCAAAAACGCATTATTGAACGTGCTCGCGCGCTCAACAAAGTGGTTATCACCGCAACGCAGATGATGGAGTCCATGATCAACAGCCCTATGCCTACTCGGGCAGAAGTATTCGATGTGGCCAACGCGGTGCTCGATGGTACTGATGCGGTAATGCTCTCGGCTGAGACAGCTGCAGGTAGTTTTCCGGTGCAAACTGTTGAAGCTATGGTGCGGATTATTTTGGGTGCAGAACAACATCCGACTGCCAGCTTTGACCGGTATCGGATGGATGAAGCCTTCACTTCCATTGATCAATCCATTGCGCTTGCGGCTATGTTTACTGCCAATCATTTGGATGGTGTAAAAGCAATTATCAGCCTGACCGAATCTGGTACTACTCCGCGCTTGATGTCACGGGTAGGATCGCAATTACCTATTTTTGCGTTTTCACGTCATGTGAGTACGCAGCGAAAAGTAGCGCTCTATCGCGGTGTTTATCCGGTTGCTTTTGATACGGCAACAGTACCTACCACAGAGGATTTTTTCCGCGCAATTAATGCCTTGAAGCAATCGAACTTATTGGTGGATGGAGATTTGGTTATTCTGTCCAGTGGCGACAGCAATTTATTGGGCGGTACCAACAGTATGAAAGTTCTGGTGGTGGGCGATAAAATCGCTTAATAGGCTAAGAGCAATAACAAAAAAACGGCAGCTGGTCTGCCGTTTTTTTGTTTGTAGCGCGCGAGTCGCACCTGCTTTTCCTCAGTATTGTCATCAGCTTTTAAAGAGAATTCACTGTGCTTAAAGCGCTTACTAACATCATCAGATTTTGCTTAATGTGTTTATTTATACCCGCTGTCGCGGCGTTGGAAATTAGCGATGACTGGCAGCAGGGTGCGGTTATTGTCGGTCAGCTTTCAGCTGCTGAGCGGGGTACTGTTGAGCGGGTGGAGTTTGAAGGCCGAAAGCTACAGATAGCCGCAAACGGACAATTTGTGATTGGCTTGGGGCGTGACGCAGCTGCTGCTGCAACATTAATTATCATCAGTAAAGGTAAGCGCGAGCAGCGTCACTTCGTTGTTAAAGCGCGTGAATACAAGGTTCAGCGTGTCGACGGCGTGCCGCAACAAACAGTAGAGCCTAGTTCGGATCAAGTTGCACGGAGTGAGCGTGAAGCAGAATTAGTGGGTGCCGCACGCAAAGGCGATTTAGCCCTGATGTTTTTTGCGCAAAAGTTTCAATGGCCATTGCTCGGACCTATTTCCGGGGTTTACGGCAGTCAGCGTATTTATAACGGCGTACCTAAAGCGCCGCATTATGGTGTAGACATTGCCAAGCCGACGGGTGTGAAAGTGCAAGCTCCCGCTGGTGGCCTTGTGACTTTAGCCCATCCCGATATGTTTTTTTCCGGCGGCACTCTGATTATTGATCACGGCCATGGTTTATCGTCCACGTTTATACATTTGAGTAAAATCCTGGTGAAAAAGGGGGATTCGATTGCTCAAGGCCAAGATATCGCCTTGGTGGGACAAACGGGCAGGGCATCTGGTCCCCATTTACACTGGGCGATGAACTGGTTTAAAACTCGAATTGATCCGCAATTATTAGTGGGCCCTATGCCGGAACAACAATAATGTTGGTATGAATCTTATACTTGTCGGACTACTGGAATTTGTACGAATTCCATGCAAAATCAGCGAGATAAGCCAGTTGTCTTGCGCTTACCTAGAGACACGATAGTCCTCACCGGTGTAATATGCCGCCCCTGTTTAGCTATTTTTTAGGGCCGAGGCAATGATCGACAAAAAATTACTCAGTATTCTAGTTTGCCCGGTGAGCAAAGCTGCCCTGGAATATTTTCCCGAGCAACAGGAGCTGATTTGTTGGGCGAGTGGCTTAGCCTACCCCATTCGCGATGGCATTCCAGTGATGCTGGAAAGTGAAGCACGCAAGTTAAGCCTCGAAGAAAAAGAAAAACACCAAACAAAATAATGTAGGGGCGCCGCTTGCCGCGCCCTTTATTACGTAGGGGCGCCGCTCGCCGCGCCCTTTATTAAAAGTGCGGGCGCAGCAAGCGGCGCCCCTACCATGGATTATTTATGAAAAGCGCAGAAATTCGCGATGCCTACCTTAAATACTTTGAGCGCAATGGTCATAGCATCATACCGAGTAGCTCGCTAATTCCGGGCAACGACCCGACGCTGCTGTTTACCAATGCCGGTATGGTGCAATTTAAGGATGTATTTTTAGGCGGAGACAAGCGCAGCTACAATCGCGCTACCAGCTCGCAACGTTGTGTTCGTGCGGGTGGCAAGCACAACGATCTGGAAAATGTCGGCTATACCGCACGTCACCACACCTTCTTTGAAATGCTGGGCAATTTTAGTTTTGGCGATTATTTCAAACAGGATGCCATTAAATTTGCGTGGGAATTCCTGACTGTTGTACTCAAAATCCCGAAAGAACGTTTGTGGGTAACAGCCCATATTAGCGACGATGAGGCCGCTGAAATTTGGGTTAAAGAAGTGGGGATTAGCCCTGATCGTATCTCCCGTCTGGACGAAGACAACTTTTGGCAAATGGGTGATACCGGCCCCTGCGGTCCCTGCACCGAAATTTTTTACGATCACGGTGCCGATATTGCTGGCGGTCCACCCGGTAGCCCGGACGATCATTTGGATCGTTACATAGAAATCTGGAACGTGGTGTTCATGCAATATGAACGTCAAACCGATGGCTCGCTAATACCATTACCCAAACCTTCGGTGGATACAGGTATGGGATTGGAGCGGATTGCGGCAGTAATGCAGCACGTTCATAACAACTACGAAATCGATTTGTTTCAGCATTTGTTAAAAGCCGCCGCGATTGCTACTGGCAGCAGTGATATGGAAAACAAATCCTTGCGGGTAATTGCGGATCACATTCGCTCCTGTTCATTTTTAGTCAGCGATGGCGTTATGCCGTCCAATGAAGGTCGTGGCTATGTGTTGCGCCGCATTATTCGCCGCGCCGTACGTCACGGTCATCAACTCGGTCAAAAACGACCCTTCTTTCATCAATTAGTAAAAGCATTAGCGGAAGTTATGGGTGAGGCTTACCCCGAACTCATTAGCAAGCAAGCGCAAATTGAACGAGTTTTACTGCTTGAAGAAGAGCAGTTTGAGAAGACCCTCGATAAAGGTATAGGCGTGCTCGAAGACGCTTTTAGCAAATTAAAAGATGCCATTATTCCCGGTCAAGTTGCCTTCACTCTTTATGATACCTATGGCTTTCCATTAGATTTAACCAATGACATAGCTCGTGAAAAAGGCCTGACCATTGATGTAGCAGGTTATGAAGCTTGCATGGCTGAACAGCGCGCACGCGCACGCGCCGCAGGCTCCTTTAAAGTGGATTACACGGCGTCAGGCTTGGATTTACCGGCTACCGAGTTTTTGGGTTATGACTCTCTTTGCGAGCAGGGCAAAGTAGTTGCCTTATTGAAAGATGGGGCAAAAGTAGAGCGTTTAGCGGAAGGTGACGATGGCGTTATAGTGTTGGATCGCACACCTTTTTACGCAGAATCTGGCGGCCAGGCTGGCGACACAGGTTATTTAACCTTTGGCGGCAATCGTGCCGAAGTGCGGGATTGCCACAAGCAGGGCGCAAGCCATTTGCATTTGGTTCACCTGTTACAAGGTGCAATTAATCTTGGTGATTCGGTATCAGCCAAGGTGGACGAAAGTGTTCGTCTGGCTACTGCCCTGAATCATTCCGCAACGCATCTTTTACATGCTGCTTTACGTAAAATCTTAGGCGAACATGTTACGCAAAAAGGTTCATTGGTAGATTCAGAGCGTCTGCGTTTTGACTTCTCACATTTTGAAGGTATTTCTGCACAGCAATTAAAAACCATCGAAACTCTGGTGAATGATCAAATCCGGATCAACAGTCCGGTAGTTACGGATCATTGCAATATGGAGCAGGCTAAAACCAAAGGCGCCATGGCGTTGTTCGGTGAAAAATACGGCGATAGTGTGCGTGTCTTAACCATGGGTGATAGCTTCTCGGTCGAGTTGTGTGGCGGTACTCACGTTAACCGCACCGGGGATATAGGTTTGTTGCGCATCACCTCCGAGTCCGGCGTTGCTGCTGGCGTCCGTAGGATCGAAGCTGTGACCGGTGCCAGGGCACTGGCCTTATTCGATAAGCTAGAATCCCTCATCGACAACAGTGCTCGTGTTCTCAAAGCGAATCGAGACAATCTGCTGGAAAAATTAGAACAGTTAACATCTCAGCATCGTAAGCTTGAAAAAGATTTTTCTGCCCTCAAAACCAAATTAGCTACAGCAGGCGGCGGCGATTTATTAAGCCAGGCACAAGATATTGGTGGGATTAAAGTTTTGGTGCTGCATCTTGAAGGTGCCGATGCAGCATCTCTGCGTGACAGTGTTGATTTATTTAAAAACAAATTGGGTTCTTCGGTAGTCTTGCTAGCTGCAGTTGAAGATAACAAGGTTGCTTTAGTGGCTGGAGTTACTCAGGATATTACTGGAAAAGTAAAAGCCGGCGATTTAATGCGCTTTGTTGCCGAGCAATTAGGCGGTAAGGGCGGTGGCCGTCCTGATATGGCACAAGGTGGTGGTAACGACGTTGCGGCTTTAGAGTCTACGCTCGCGTCGGTAGTCCCTTGGGTCAAATCGCAATTGGGTGCTTAAGTTTTATGTTTAAATTTTTATGATGATAAAGTTTTTCCATGGGCCCAGGTTTTATCGACCTACTTTTTATAGGACAGTGTGGTAATGAGCTTATTAGTTCAAAAATACGGAGGCACTTCAGTAGGTTCTGTTGAGCGTATTGAATCTGTAGCCGATAAAGTTGCTGCGTTTCGTGCGCAAGGTCATGACTTGGTGGTAGTGCTTTCTGCCATGAGTGGTGAGACTAATCGTTTGATTGGTTTGGCAACGCAAATTCAAGCAACGCCCGATCCACGTGAATTGGATGTATTGGTTTCCACTGGTGAGCAAGTGACTATTGCACTCTTGTGCATGGCGTTAAAGAAGCGCGGTGTTGATGCCCGTTCTTACACGGGTGGCCAGGTTCGCATTTTGACTGACAGTGCTTTTAATAAGGCACGTATTCAGGCAATTGATGAAGCCAATATGCGCGAGGATCTCAAAGCCGGGCGTGTTGTTGTTGTGGCTGGTTTCCAAGGTGTTGACGAAAACGGTAATATTACAACGCTTGGTCGTGGTGGTTCGGATACTACTGGGGTAGCATTAGCAGCAGCTCTCAAGGCGGACGAATGCCAAATTTATACTGATGTTGATGGTGTTTATACTACCGATCCGCGCGTTGTATCCTGTGCACGTCGTTTGGAAAAAATTACGTTTGAAGAAATGTTAGAAATGGCAAGCCTTGGTTCCAAGGTGTTACAGATTCGTTCTGTTGAATTTGCCGGAAAATACAATGTACCCTTACGCGTGCTGTCCAGTTTCAAAGATGGCCCTGGAACTCTGATTACCCTCGATGAGGAAGATTTAACTATGGAACAACCAATTGTTTCCGGTATCGCATTTAATCGCGATGAAGCGAAAGTCACTGTAGCCGGTGTACCTGATGTACCTGGCGTAGCGTCAAAAATTCTCGCGCCTATAGGTGCGGCAAATATTGAAATTGACGTAATTGTGCAAAACGTAGCGGCAGATAACACGACCGATTTGACCTTTACTGTGCAAAAAAATGATATGAATAAAGCTGTCGCGGTACTTGAAAGTGTTGCCAAAGAAATTGGTGCCCGGGAAGTTCGCAGCGATGACAAAATTGCAAAAGTTTCCATCGTAGGTGTTGGTATGCGTTCGCATGCGGGCGTTGCCTCGCGTATGTTTACTGCTCTGGCGGCAGACGGTATTAATATCCAAATGATTACTACGTCAGAAATTAAAATTTCTGTAATCATCGATGAGCGTTACTTAGAGTTGGCTGTGCGAAGTTTGCATACCGCTTTTGGTTTGGATGCCGAGCCAACAGAAAGCAAAGTGAAGGGCTAGGCTTATTAACGTGTTGGTTGAGTTAGGGTAGTAAAATTTCTGGTTAATGTTTTACTGGAAATTGTTTTGGGGGTTTCTTCCTTTCGCGATGAGTAGACGATACGATCAGTAGGCGATGCTTAGTCCGAAGCGATTTCGTTTTCGGCCGTGATAGGGGTCAGTAGCGAGTCGACCAACAGGCATGGGAGCCTTAGGTCGTGCTCTTACAGGATGGGTGAAGGAGGTTTAAATGTTAATTTTAACTCGCCGTATTGGTGAAACGTTGATGGTTGGTGATGAAGTCACTGTTACTGTACTGGGTGTAAAAGGTAACCAGGTGCGTATCGGTGTTAATGCACCAAAAGATATTGCTGTTCATCGCGAGGAAATTTATCAGCGTATTCAGCGCGAAAAACAAAATCAAGATCAAGATCAAGACGAGCAAGTCTAATTTTAATTTTGTTGTTTGCTGTGTTCGTTATACATTTCCGCTTTTGACCATTCTCGCAGTAGCGGGTATACCTGCTACTGCGATCATTTCTCCGGTTATTTACTGCTATCATCTATCGTTAACTCCATTCGTTTCGCATCAAGTCAGCGAAGCTGCCTGAACCAAACTGCCTGTTTTATATGCTGCGTTATTTATTGTGATTAGAATTAATTAAATGGGTTTAATCCTTTGATTTTTTTTGAAGTATGATATTATGCCGCTCCTACTGAAGCGATGCTGTAATTTATTTTCGCGCGGTATTTCCGGAGAGGTGGCCGAGTGGCCGAAGGCGCTCCCCTGCTAAGGGAGTATACCCTTTAAAC
>JAZKHP010000007.1:50373-235866 GCA_040385335.1 Pseudomonadota bacterium | reverse complement strand
GAGTCGAACTTTTCGGTGTCGAGCTAGCAGGCGTTGAGCTTGCTGGAGTCGAACTGACCGGTGTTGAGCTTGCCGGTCTGGAGCTCGCTGGAGTTGAACTTGTTGGTGTTGAGCTGGCTGCAATACTAGCAGGTGTTGAGCTCACAGGTCTGGAGCTCGCCGCAATACTTGCCGGAGTGGAGCTTGCAGGTCTGGAGCTCGCAGCAATACTTGCGGGAGTTGAGCTTGCTGGAGTCGAACTTGCAGGCCGACTACTTGAGCCTACTGAATCACCACATATAGCTCCAGTAACCACAGGGATAGATGCGGGAGCTCGGAAGACACCTTTACTACCTTGAACACCAAACTCTACAGACTGGCCAGGATAAATTTTTGCATTCCAGTCCATATTTTTAGCAGTGTAAGGGTTATTACCGGAGATGACGGCATTCCATCCACCCGTTCTCAAGGAACCGTCAGTGTAGGCCCAATTAACAGACCAGCCGTCAATAAGAGTGCTCGTATTATTGGTAAGTTTAATCGCCCCCGTAAAGCCGCTTTCCCACTGGCCGTGGACGATATATTCACAGCGCGCTGCATAACTTGCAGCAGACTGTAAGGCTAAGCTGCCAAACGCAAGCAGCGCTACGCCTCGGCGCAGTATTTTTGTTGAAAGTTTCATTTTCACCTCATTATTTTATTTTCAGGATGATCAAAATATTACCAGCCCACGGTCCAACCGTTGATCGCCATAGCGGTGTCATTGGTGATGGTAAAGGAGCCACGAAAATCGCTACTTCATTCTTATGGCGTAACTACATGTGATGTAGCCGCTCGAACTTAGCAATGCGGCCAAATCCAGGGGGGGGTTAATAGGAGCTTGCATTTA
The DNA here is from genome assembly GCA_040385335.1 of Pseudomonadota bacterium. GTDB lineage: Bacteria > Pseudomonadota > Gammaproteobacteria > Pseudomonadales > Cellvibrionaceae > Cellvibrio. The sequence continues at coordinate 234,998 of JAZKHP010000007.1, read as the reverse complement.
ACGTTCTCCGAATTTTGATTATTGGAAAGAGTAAATATTGGAAAGAGTAAAACTAACCTAATTATTATTAATAGCGCCTGCTGTACGGAAGCTTGAACCGCAGACGTTGATTTACGTTTCTAAACTATTCTTACGACTTACTTACACACATTTCTTATATAATTTTTTCACACGCGATCATTTGCGCTTGATGCTTTTGCTTTGTTGAAATCTGGCTGCATGTTTAGATGAGGGCATAAACCTAAAGTTATAATTCAATGGAGCCAACAATTTTCTTATTAGATAGAATCTTTTAGCATTATTTAGGTATTGAACAACTTAAATGCTTATATTTACCTCGACCATTATAAGGCTCAAAGCCCTCATATCGTCCTTCTAGGTGCTTTATTAAGGATCTAAAGACGATTTGTCTTAAATAAAGACCCGCAATGCGTAAAGATGAACCTTAAAAAACAATTACTTTTAAATTATTATTTAGCCTATTCTGCAAACAACTAACTTTTTATTTCCGCGCTATAAAACTATATTTCACTCCAAAGCCACTCAAGACAGCCGAAAAATTAAATTTGAATTAATTACTTTTTAACACATACGCACAACCATTAAGCTACATTTTAACCCAAAATAATTTTCATTCCGCCAGAATGAGAAATTTTGTAACGCCAGCTGCAATATGCTTACTACATTAAATTCCATCTCTCGGTATAAAAATTAATTTTTGAAAAAACGAAATATGGATGCGAAAGTGCGCGTAAAAACAGTTCAGCAAAATAAAAGGTTTGAATACAAGCAAAATGTTGCTTTTAAATGATACGCCACTCATCCGCACCAATTTGATAAAATTATTAGTTTGAAAATAATAGAGGGGCGATATAGGAATCATATTGCAATGAAACCGAGGTCTAACGGAGTAAAACTTGTGATTGCTACCCACACGACTGTGTAATAAAAGTCTACTGCAGAAGTAGACGGAACCGAGGGACATTAAAATTATCGACGCAGCTTAAATCTGAGGCCTGCAACCTCATCAACTACCAATGGCATCGAAAGCCAACAGATGAATTAAAACCAAATGGAAAACAACGAGAGAATAACCAGAACTCTCATGCGCGGGATGACAGGGAATTTTCATGCATACCGCTGTACATTAAAAGCTCAAAAAAATAACCAACACCTAAATTATCGGCTCACTTATTAACAGATATGAATATGCTTGGTAAAAGTAAGGATACTTATCTATATGAAATACAATCTTCATAAGCAGCTTTATAAATGGCATTTAAAGCAGCGTAAGAATCATTCAATGCATCTTGCTCTTCCACTGATTTACCACGAAATAGCATTAACGAAAGAATATCGGCACGAGATCCCAACGCAAGCGCAGCGGCCGTGTTCAGTTGCTCTGACTTAAGAGAAAAGCCTGTCTCTACACCCTTTGCATAATAGCGACAATCCTCATGCTCATTCTCCGAGTAACGATGGCTTATGTAGACTGCGACCACACAAATAAAAACCACTGCCGTCACGGCAGAAATCAATACAACTTCAATTTTACGGATATTCATGAAGCAACCCACAATTAAACTCGAATTCAAAACAACAAGGATATTTAACCACCTGCCGCAGAATCCTCAATACACAAAAAAATTAACCTTGTTATGGTTACATAAAATTAGCTAGCTTGTGCTTCGATACCAGTCTCCGCCTCCATCTCCAGCAAAAACTTTTTCTTGTATTCGCTAGGCGTTATACCTTCGTTTTTCTTAAAGAAATTATTGAAAGTTGCCTTACTGTTAAAACCAACTTCATACATGATATCTAAAACACTGGAACTTCGATATTTCTCGCTTGCCAACATTGCTTTGGCTTCATTAATACGGTACTTATTAATAAATTCGTAAAAATTTGATTGATAATGCCCATTAATTAATGTCGAAAGTGTTCTCGGAGAAACAGCTAGCATAGTAGCCAAACTTTCCAAGGTTAGCGAAGAATCCATGTAAGGTTTTTTAACGGCTATCAATTCTTCTAACCGCTCAACATGACTTTGATTGATGGGATTTTTGACGCTTTTTACGGTTATCAAACCCAGCTTCTCAATATCTTCAAAAACGGCTGAACGACACGACAAACTAATGAGAGTAGAAGCAAACATAAAACAAGTCAAATAGTTAGCGGCTAGCCCAACATAACCAACATCAAAGATAAAATTGAACTTTATTGTAACAATAATAATGGATGCGATGAACAAAGCCATTACCCATAAAATAAGCGAGCCCCATACCAAAATATTTATCCAGGTAAAATCAGCTTCATTAAAAGTAGAAAATTTGTTTCGCATTGATTTTTTATAATTATTCAGCTCTACCAAACACATAATTCCGAAAAAAACACGTAGGCCTTCTCGCGTTAAAGTAATGAAAAAAATCGTTATTGACTCTGTTAAAAAACTATATTTAATTTGTAAACTGGCTTTAAATTCTGAAGCTAGCGAATGGTAAAAAACCAACTGATGCAGCTCAAAAATCATAAAAGGTAACAAATATAATAAGTCTGACCAACTTAACGAATAATTTTTATATACCAACGAGCGCATATACCATAAAAGCAAAGGTCCCTGCACCCAATATCCGGCTTCAAACACATAAAACCAATTGGGGAACTCGTTTATCGCAAGCGGATGAACTCCCGCTCCATAATTGATTAATATGTCAAGCGGGATTATAGCATTGGCTAACAAAAAGGCAGCCAACAGCAATTTTGATTGCATTACCACTTGTTTGGTAAGAAAAATATTAATTATGAAAAACAAACACAAAAATGATGTAATTAACAAAATTACATCATGCGTATTGAAAAGAATTTTACTCATAAACGTACCCGTAATTAATACTAGGCTATACACAAAGCAGGTGGGTTAAAACAGAAAAGTGATAATTATTATATTTATATAACAATTTGTCTAAAACGAAATCACAAACAGCGATGATAAGAAACTGTAGCATTAATACTGCAACTATTGTGAGATTTTACATGAATTTTCCCCCAGCACACAAAAGTAACCGGTTACATTTATGTGCTGATTTTCTATTGAAATGAGGAAATAGAAATTAAAACTTAGGTTTTTCTAAAGATTTGAAGTGCGTTGCTTTTGACTATTATCAACCTACTTTATTTAAATCAACCACCGAGCCGCAGAGCTATTCAGTTAGTTCGGGTTAGATTTTAATCACATTTTAAGTGTTGCACATCTTCTGACTAAATTTAAATGCTTGCCTTAAAACGAGGCCAATCTTAAAGATAAAATTGGCCTTTCGCATCGGACCTAAATTTACTTCCGTTAACTATTATCCAGATGTTAGGTATAACTTTATAGTTTTGGTTGCCTAGTTTGGTACTGGTGGTGCGGCTTCAAGAGTAAACACTTGTATTGCAGCAGCAACAAAAACTAAAGGCGCATTCCAATTAATGGCTATTTCATTGCTAGCATAGCTACAGGTTGCATCTACATAAGATTTTGCGGCAATTTTTGAGGGGTATGGCGTGCTGCAATCACCCTTATCCTGTTGGCCCGGATTTGGACCACCTACTAGAAATCCGGGAATTGCGCCAGGAACATCATCTGCATCCGATGGGCGATGGTGAATATTTACCGGTAAACGACTACCAAACCCCGTCACAAACGAATAGTCTGTAGCGTTACGCCCCAATAAATAGTCCAGCAATGACTGCGCAGCGCTTAGATATTCCGTTTTTGTTTTATCTAACTGATAGGCAGTCAGTAGCATAAACGCCTGACCCGCTGCCGCAGAGTTACTGCCCCAACCAAAGTCCCCATTTTCCATCGAAACACCATAAGCTGATACTGCTTTTTTAGCGGCATAACTTGCGGCAACACCATCAATTCGGCTTTTAATGAGTTCCTTATCGGCGATAGAAGTAAGTGAGCTTAAGTTATTTGCGAGGGATACCCATCCCAGACTTTTTACACCACCCCACCAAGGTATGTCTGCAGTTACGGTGGTAGGGTTCATGGCAGTGTAATAGCTATCATCTTTAGTTGTTATGTAAAGTTCGGCTGCAGCCCACGCAAATTCGTCAGTTGCATCGCCGTCACCGTAAGCTCCCGTCACAATATCAGAAGGTTGGCTGTAATAAATGGCTGGATTAGCCTTTGCCCAGACATAGGCTAACTTGGAAGCTGTAAGCATCTGTGCGGACTTACCAGGATAGGTGGTTTCGTGAGCAGCATAAATACGACTAGCTATTGCCATAACAGCGGCAAAATCAAGGGCTGACGTGGTAGTTTTTTGAACCACGTAACGCTCAGAGGTATCAGCCACGGGCATAACAAACCCGCTAAAAGTCTTGCTGGTAAGCTTAAAATAAACGCCACCGTCATTCGGGTCCTGCATTGCCAACATCCATTCCAAATTCCACATAACTTCGTTAAGTAAATCAGGTACTGCATCTCCACTTTCGGGGATGTTGAGATTTTGATTGTCGAAATAATCAGGCAAACTTTCATAGGCAGCCATTAACATGTAGGTGCTAATACCAGAGTTAATGATGTATTTATTGTAATCACCTGCGTCGTACCAGCCTTTGGGTGCTGAAATGATAGTGCCCGCAGGGCGAGCTACTGTAGCTGCAGATGCATGAACACGCACAACATCATCTGGATGCCCAGCTGCCCGCAGGTAAACACCCGCATTGACTTCCAGTAAAGCGGTACTCGCACGGTTATAATAAAACGCTTTAATAGCCGCCGCATTCAAAGCGTCATACGCAGTTGTAGCGATTTGGAAGCTTGCTGGATTAGCTACCCCCACCACTCGCAACTCATAATTTCCAACAGCGGTAAGAGAACTAAAATCAGCGAGTTTGACCGAATCAAGTGCAGGGAGCCAAGTGTCGGCAGCACTCAGATCACCAGTGAACACTACAGTTTCAGTATCCGCATTAACAATAGTGAATGTTGTAGTATCCACAGCAGGAACCACAGCGAGCTTTTCGGCGTTAGGTTGAAATCCAAGCTGATTCAACTTGATGTTAGCTGGAACTGTCACTGCTGGTGGAATCACTGGGTGTATACAGGAACTGATGGTGCCCAGGGCTGACTTACTGAGAGTAGCAACCCCGCCATCAGGAGAACTCAAATTAATCCAATTGAGATTAAAATCATTGCTTTTCATTTGTAAACAAACAGAATGTGTACCCTCACTGATATTACCCAGGACCTGGTTCAGACTGCCCCAAACTTGCCAGCCACCAGTTGCACTCACGGTAAAGTCACTACCTATAGTAACTCCGTCAATTTCCATATAAAAAGTACCACCGCTTTTTGCAGATGCTACCCGCGCTTCAGCGGCAAATGTCCCTGCCTTAGAAACAACAATGGTGTATTCCAACCATTCATCCGCTGCAATAAAACCAACGTTGTAGCCATCGCCGAGATCCATTGCAACCTCAATGTCTACTGCATCGGTCCTATATTTACCACCTTCATTCGCGGTAGTTGCATCCGAAAACCGCAGATAATCCTCAACCTCTAACTTCAGGCTGGCAGGTGCTGCACTTGATACTGCAATAGCGCTCGATGCTTTAGCGCTAATGGACGCGAAGCTTGATGTACCGGTATTTTTCTTATCGCTTCCACCACAAGCAACTAGAGTAGCAGCAATACTCAGTAAGGCTAGGTACCTTAAAGTTTGTTTAATATTCATTGGAATTACCTAAATTTCGAAGGTTCTAGCTCGAGGAATTGTTATGTTGTTGTGCTTGCCGAAACAAGGAGATAATGTAAACCAGGGTTACTAAAAATAGCGTTCCACTTTACTCAAAAACGCAAAGTGCCTATTCAAAATAACAGCGTAGCGATAAAGCAAAGCAGCAAGTGACTGCTATGAAGATAAAAAACCGGCCCTGGAAAAGTACTTATCGAAGTACTTAAAAGTCAATGCTAGACTAATACCTGCGGAACTCGACTGTCATCACTCTCTGCAAGTACGAGAACATAATAATGAAAAACAGTTTTTTAAATATTAATGAAGTTTTTCTGATTCTCACTATCGTAGAATCTCTCTTTTTAAGTATTTTGTTAAAAGTCCTGCCATCAAAATATCAGCAACCACGCAACATTCTGGCATTTTTCTTTGTGTTGATATCAGGCATGCTTCTGACCACCATAATTATCTGGAATGGCTACTTACAAACACTACCCATTGCCCATTCCACACTGGTACCACTGATTCTATCCTGCTGCTTATTGTTACAAGGTCCTGTTTTATATCTATACCTGCGTTCATTGTCACAACCAATAAAATTGTGGCGATGGATGAATGCTCTGCATCTGCTACCGTCAATAATTGTTTCAGTCATCATATTGGTTGTTGATATCGATGTTATTGATTGGTTACCCTGGACACCGCTTTCACCGCAAGATCAAGCTGCAGTGAAATTCGTGTGGGCGATTTTCAAATGTTTACCTTTACTATATGTATTGGCCTGCGTTTTTGCAGAATATCGTTTGCGCCAAGAACTTCAAAATGTCTATTCAACTATTTCAGCTAAAGAATTACGTTTGGCAGATTTAGTACTGATGGGCTTCTTTATTCAATCATTTTGGTCCATTGCCGCGTATTTTTTGAGTGGTTACATCAGTGGTGAGATGAATGATTTGCTGGGTGTGTTGAACACTTACTTAACCGTTATACTCGTTAATATGCTGTTTGCATTTGGCATAATAAATACTCGCCAACAGTTAGATCTAAGGCCGCCTGAAACAACTAAACTGATCGACATTAATAAAACAGACGAAAAAATAGCAGCAATAGAACGCGGCTTGCATGAACGAAAATTATATCTGGACAGCCAAATTAACCTGGACCGTTTTTCAGAGCAGGTGAATGTTAAATCACGAGATGTTTCGGTCATTATAAATTCGCACTACCAATCCAATTTTTTTGAATTCATAAATGGTTTCCGAGTTGAGGAAGCTAAGCGTTTATTGGTCGCACCAGAGTGCCAGGAAGACACCATTCTGGATATTATTTACAAATCCGGCTTTAACAGCCAATCAGCTTTTCATCGCTTTTTCAAACGAATTGTAGGAATTACCCCATCGGAATATCGTAAGATGACCTTAAAGCGTAACGCAGAAATGGAGAAGTAAAGTTAGCTTTCTGCATCACCAGACTACAATATTGTGATCACCAATTTTGCACAAATAATCTTTCCCTTTACTAATTAAGTTAGTCAACCATTTTTAACTTACTGCGTTATAAGACTAGGTTATTAACTAAATGGGGCAACTACCATGTGCGGCTACAAAATATTTCAATGTTATCGAGTCGCGATGCTATGCCTTGGCATAGCATCTTTAATCGCTTGTGGTAGTGCCGGGACGAGTAATTCGTCTGCATCATTACCCTCACTGGCGACATCTTCGGCTCAGTCATCAACGTTAGCGCCACCTTATCCATCCTCATCCGCTCTTTCGTCCTCTTTATTCTCTTCTTCGCTATTATCTTCATCAACGACTGCCTCATCACTGAGCAACACCCAACGCGTAAGCGCCGCAACTGACACTGCACAAAATAATTCCATCTGTATAGCGGTCAAACCGTTTTATTGGGAAGTTGGCGATAAATTATCGGCCTTGGGGTCTGGGACAACAGGTGACAACACTTATACCGCTGATTCAATTGTTCCGATTGCGTCTGCTTCCAAATGGATTTTTGGTGCCTACCTGGCTCAATTACGAGATGGTCATTTAACGAGCGACGATATTGCTTCGCTCACAATGCGCGCGGGTTACACAAACTTTAGTGACGCAAGTTGTATAAGGTTATTATCGTCAATGAAAGAGACTGAAACGGTAAACGAGTGCTTCCAAGCCGCCAACTCCAATGGTGGCAACAATAGCGATTTTAATCCCAATGCTGTAGGACATTTCTTTTACGGTGGTGGTCATTTTCAAAAGTCAGCGGTTGATTTGGGGTTGGGTTTGCTCAACAATGCGAGCTTACAAGCTGAAGTGCAACGCCTACTAGGAACCGATTTCAATTTCATTTACACAACACCGCAAGTCGCAGGCGGGGTAGCCACTTCAGCTGCTAGTTATGCAATCTTCCTACGCAAAATCCTCAACAATCAATTGGCTATTTATGGCCTTCTTGGTAGCAATAAAGTCTGTACTAATATTTACTCCACCACCGATAGCACAACATGTATCAACACACCCATCTACACCCCTGCCCCAGCATCCGAACATTTTGTTTACTCTTTGGGACATTGGCTTGAAGACGATCCGGTTGTTGGTGATGGCGCCTTCAGTAGCGCAGGCACTTTTGGCTTTTATCCATGGATTGATGCCAGCAAAACTTTCTATGGCATCGTGGCGCGCAAAGACGATATAGGTAGCGGCTTCGAATCGGTTTACTGTGGACGCCTTATTCGCAAGGCCTGGATAACCGGTATAGAGCAATAACTGTAAGCATTACCTGAAATCAAACCCCATCTTTCATTCGCTAAGATACTCAAAGCGAATGAAAGAAATTAGCTAAAAATCAATCTTGTTATCTAACAACATTTTTTATTCAGTGATTAGTGGCGGTAACAAAATAATTCCTTCACAATCTGTCTTTAAATTCTTATTACTACCAAAAATCATGACCAACAAAATCCCCGACGACAATTTATTTTGCCAGCAAATGCAAGATGTAAAACCGATAAAAAGTGAGCCGAAAGTTGTGCTTGCCTCGGCTCACCTGGACAAAACCAACGCTGAAAAACGTCGTAAAATGGCAACAGCAGAATTGGCAAAAGACAAAAATTTTCTTTCAGGGGAATACATTGAACCAGTTGAATCGCTCGCCATTTTGGAATTTAAACGGGATGGTGTACAAACTGGCGTATACCGTAATTTACGTTTAGGAAAATATCAAATTGATGCGCGTTTGGACCTACACAATATGACTGTTGAGCAAGCTCGTACTGCTGTGTTTCAATTTATTAAAGATTGTATGAATTATGATAGTCGCTGCGCGTTAATTACCCACGGCAAAGGTGAGGGACGTGACCAACCGGCACAGCTAAAAAGTTGTGTAGCATACTGGTTACCTCAATTTAATGAGATCATGGCTTTCCACTCCGCGCAACAACGGCATGGTGCGAGCGGCGCAACCTATATCTTATTGCGTAAAAGTGAAAAGAAAAAATTAGAAACCGCAGAGTTACATAATAAAAAATGAAACCCAATCTGAACAGACGTTTCCCAGCCAAACGTTGGCAAAAAATTTATAATTATGGGTAAGTAGCTACTTACTTATCCTAATAGCCATATGCAATACAGCGTATTAAACCATTCAATTTTGCGTGCCCGTCGCGATTCGCCTATTATGTCTGTGATTAATACACACAAATTTTCTTTTACGCACCTCCATAATTTAAGTCTAAGGACACCTCATGAGCGAAGTACAACACCACCGTTTAATTATTCTTGGTTCTGGCCCTGCAGGTTACACCGCAGCTATTTATGCAGCGCGCGCCAACCTAAAACCGGTAATCATCACCGGCATGCAACAGGGTGGACAATTGACAACCACTACAGAAGTTGAAAATTGGCCTGGCGGCGTACATGATTTACAAGGCCCGGATTTGATGGTGCAAATGCAAGAGCATGCCGAGCGCTTTGACACTAAAATTTTATTCGATCATATTCACGAAACCATTCTTACAGAACGCCCATTCAAGCTTATAGGCTCAGAAACCTATACTTGCGATGCGCTCATTATTTGCACTGGCGCTTCGGCACAATATTTAGGCCTGCCTTCAGAGGAAGCCTTTCAGGGGCGCGGCGTGAGTGCTTGCGCAACCTGTGACGGATTTTTTTATCGGGGTCAGAAGGTAGCGGTAGTCGGAGGTGGTAATACCGCAGTAGAAGAAGCTTTGTATTTATCTAACATAGCCAGCGAAGTTACTTTGATTCATCGTCGCGATAAAGTGAAATCAGAAAAAATTCTGCAAGACAAACTGTTTGCGAAAGTCGCTAACGGTAACATCAAGATTCTTTGGAATCATCAACTCGAAGAAGTTCTCGGTAATGATTCCGGTGTAACAGGATTACGCTTGAAAGGTACAAAAGATGGCGTAGAACAAAATATTGATGTTTCTGGTGTGTTCATCGCGATTGGTCACAAGCCCAACACAGATATTTTCACCGGGCAACTGGATATGAAAGATGGATATATAAAAGTAAACAGCGGTTTACAAGGAAATGCTACGGCAACTAATATTGCAGGAGTGTTTGCAGCGGGCGATGTAGCGGATCACATTTATCGTCAAGCAATTACCTCTTCAGGCGCTGGCTGTATGGCAGCATTGGATGCGGAAAAATATTTGGATGATCTGTAAAAACTAAATACCTAGATGAAGAAACGCTGATACAAACAGCTCTAACAAAGCCTTTGTATCAAGCACTTTTAGATGGGCAAGAAAAACTCTGTTTGATTTTATTATTATCTAATGAATGCAGATGGACATCAAATCCCCAGAGACGATGCAGGTGACGCAAAACCTCTTCCGTTGAATTGCCTAAAGGTTTCCTATTGTGCATGATGTGATGTAAAGTTAATGCGCGATCGCCGCGCATATTAACGTTAAAAACTTGAATATTCGGTTCGCGATTTCCCAAATTATATTGACCTGCCAAAATTTCCCTTAGCTTTTTAAAACCGCGCTCATTGTGAATCGTCGCAATTTCTATATCATCATCTTCATCATCGTCAACGATGCTAAATAATTTCAAATCACGCATCACCTTAGGCGACAAAAATTGCAATATAAAGCTTTCGTCTTTAAAGTTGCGCATTGCAAAATGCAACGTTTCATTCCAATTACTTCCAGCAATATCAGGAAACCATTCGCGATCCTCAGCAGTAGGACTTTCACAAATGCGACGAATATCCATCATCATATGGAAACCTAATGTATATGGATTAATACCACTAAAATACGGGCTATCGTAAGCGGGTTGCGCAATAACACTCGTGTGTGATTGTAAAAACTCCAACATGCACCCTTCAGTTACCAAACCACGCGCATAAAGCTCATGCAATAAAGTGTAATGCCAAAAACAGGCCCACCCCTCATTCATGACTTGCGTTTGACGCTGCGGATAAAAATATTGGGCAATTTTGCGAACAATACGAATTACTTCTCGTTGCCACGGCTCTAACAAGGGTGCATTTTTTTCTAAAAAGTAAAGAATATTTTCTTGTGGTTCGGAAGGAAATCTTTGCTGATTTTTTCCCCCATCTTCGCTCGTGGCTTTAGGAATAGTACGCCAAAGATCATTCACTTGTTTTTGTAGATACTCTTCACGTTCTATTTGACGGTGTTCTTCCTCTTGAGCAGAAATTGGATAAGGGCGCTTGTATCTATCGACACCATAATTCATCAATGCATGACAAGAATCAATAATGGCCTCCACTTCAGAAATACCATACCGCTCTTCACACTTACTAATATAATTTTTAGCGAATACTAAATAATCAATAATAGAATCAGCATCAGTCCAGGTTTTAAATAAATAATTTCCTTTAAAAAAAGAGTTGTGGCCATAGCAGGCATGGGCGATAACCAATGTTTGCATCGCCATGGTATTTTCTTCCATTAAGTAGGCAACACATGGGTTTGAATTAATCACAATTTCATAAGCCAGACCCATTTGTCCGCGCTTATAGGAATGCTCAGTACTCAAAAATTGTTTGCCGTAAGACCAATGATGGTAACCTATGGGCATCCCAACAGCGGCGTAAGCATCCATCATTTGCTCAGAGCTGATAACTTCAATTTGATTCGGATAAGTATCAAGTCCAAATTCTTTTGCTATTTCACCCAAAGCTTGATCACACTCACGAATTAATTCAAAGCTCCACTCGGAGGTGGTAAAAATCGGTTTATTCATGCAACCTTCTTCTGAAAAAGTTCGCGAAATACAGGGTAAATATCCTCAATACTAATAATGTGCTGCAGCGAAAACAAGTCTGGATGTTTCGCTCTAACTGCTTCGTAGGTGTGCCATAGAGATTGATGTTGATTAGGTGTAATTTCAATATAAGAAAAATACTGGCAAAGTGGTAAAAGTTTATTATTCATTAATTCCATACAACTATCTGAATCGTCTCCCCAGTTATCACCATCAGATGCTTGAGCTCCGTAAATATTCCACTCATTTTGCGAGTAGCGAGCTTCAATAATACTATGCATTAATTTTAGGGAACTGGATACTACTGTACCTCCGGTTTCACGAGAGTGAAAAAATTCGTCTTCATCCACTTCTTTAGCGCTGGTGTGGTGACGAATAAAAACCACTTCGGTTTTTTCATAACTGCGTTGTAAAAAGAGATACAACAAAATAAAAAAGCGCTTAGCAATATCTTTGGTCGCTTGATCCATAGAACCCGACACATCCATAATACAAAACATAACCGCTTTAGAACGAGGAATGGGCTGTTTAACATGTAAATTGTATTTTAAATCAAACGTATCTAACCATGGAACATGCTTGATGGCTTTAGTTAACTTAATAATTTCAGCTTGTATCGCGTGAAGCAAAACAACATCACTTTCACTAGCAGGCTGCTGCTCCAAAAACTGTAATTGCTCTTGTAATTCCTGCAGCCGACGGCGCTTACCTGCAGTTAACGCAATACGTCGCATATTTGCCGAACGTAAGGATCTAACAATATTTAATTTTCCAGGATTTCCCTCGTTGGAAATACCTGCTCGCACCTTTTTAAATTCTTCAATACCCGACAATTGGCGTTTAATGAGATTAGGTAATTCTAAACCTTCAAACATGAAATCCAAAAACTCTTCCTCAGATAGAGTAAAGGAAAAGTCATCCTCACCCTCTCCTGAATCACTAGCCTTTTTCCCGCCCGCACCAGCGCCTTCTTTTGGTCTCTCGACTCTATCCCCCTCTGAAAATTTCTTATTGCCAGGTAGCACACGGGTATTATGACCACCATTCCCATGATGAATAACGGGCTCACCAAGATCTTTGCTGGGAATGCTAACTTTCCCCCCTTTATCAATGTCTTTTATAGATCTGTCACTGACCGCATCGGAAACAGCTTTTTGAATCTGTTCACGATAACGCCGCAAAAATCGTTGGCGATTTACAGCACTTTTATTTTTTGAATTGAGGCGTCTATCAATGATATAACTCATATTCAACCCTTAACAAAATCACTCACACAAACACTCACACAGACACCTAACAAAAAATGGATAGGCACTAAAATCACTATCTACTGCGATTTTCTTACGCGCAGGTACCACTCAGACAATAAACGAACTTGTTTTTCGGTATAACCCCGCTCAATCATGCGCTGTACAAAATCTTGATGTTTCTTTTTGTCTTGCGCTGAAGCTTTTGCATTAAACGATATTACTGGTAACAAATCCTCGGTATTCGAAAACATTTTCTTTTCAATCACAGTCCGCAACTTTTCATAGCTGCGCCAATCGGTATTTTTCCCGGAGTTATTCGCCTTAGCTCGCAATACGAAATTGACAATTTCATTGCGGAAATCTTTGGGGTTACTAATGCCAGCAGGTTTTTCGATTTTCTCCAATTCTTCATTTAACGATGAGCGGTTTAGAATTTCACCCGTTTCATGATCGCGATACTCCTGATCCTGAATCCAAAAATCAGCATAAGTAACATAACGATCAAAAATGTTTTGCCCATATTCAGCGTAAGACTCTAAATAAGCAGTTTGAATTTCTTTACCAATAAAATCGACATACTTAGGCGATATAAACTCTTTCAGTGCATTTAAATATTTTTCTTGCACCTCTTTAGGAAATTGCTCTTGCTCAATTTGCTGTTCTAATACGTACATCAAATGCACAGGATTAGCGGCAATTTCGGTCGGATCAAAATTAAACACTTTGGATAAAATCTTAAAAGCGAAGCGTGTCGATAAACCTGTCATACCTTCGTCTACGCCGGCTGCGTCTTTATATTCTTGCAACGATTTTGCCTTTGGATCGGTATCTTTAAGGTTCTCGCCATCATAAACTCGCATCTTGGAAAAAATGTTAGAGTTGTCCGGGGCCTTAATCCGAGAGAGTACCGAAAATTGGGCTAACATACGCAAAGTGTCAGGGGCACAGGGAGCTTTAAATAACGAACTATTGTGTAACAGTTTTTCGTAAATTTGCATCTCTTCTTTAACGCGCAAGCAATAAGGGACTTTAACAATATAGACTCTATCTATAAAAGCTTCATTGTTTTTATTGTTGCGGAAATTTTGCCACTCGGATTCATTGGAGTGCGCCAGAATAATCCCATCGAAAGGAATTGCGCTCAAGCCTTCTGTACTATTGAAATTACCTTCTTGAGTGGCGGTTAATAGTGGATGCAGCACTTTTATAGGGGCTTTGAACATTTCCACAAATTCCATCAAGCCTTGGTTGGCTCGACACAAACCACCGCTAAAGCTGTAAGCGTCTGGATCATTTTGTGGAAATTCTTCCAACTTACGAATATCTACTTTACCAACTAAGGAAGAAATATCTTGATTGTTTTCATCACCAGGCTCTGTTTTAGTAATAGCTACTTGATTCAAAATCGAGGGATAAAGCTTTACTACTTTAAATTGGGTAATATCGCCATGAAACTCCTGTAAACGTTTGGCCGCCCAAGGCGACATAATTCTTTTGATGTAGCGCCTCGGTATTCCATAATCCTCTTCAAGTATTTGGCCATCCTCGTCAATGTCAAACAATCCTAAAGGTGATTCAAATACTGGCGAATCCTTAATACAATAAATCGGCATCTTTTCCATTAACGATTTAAGCATTTCAGCTAAGGACGATTTCCCCCCCCCCACTGGACCCAACAAATATAATATTTGCTTCTTTTCTTCCAGTCCTTGCGCCGCGTGTTTGAAAAAAGAAACTATTTGCTGAATACATTCTTCCATGCCGTAAAAATCGACAAAAACTTTGTATCGTTTCATGATTTTATTGGAAAAAATACGACTTGAGCGCGGATCCTGTGCCGTATCCACCATTTCCGGTTCGCCTATCGCCATTAACATACGCTCAGCAGCCGTGGCATAGACACTCGGGTCTTTTTTACACAATTCTAAATATTCCTTTATTGATAACTCTTCCTGTTGGGTGGATTCATAACGCTCACGGTAATGACTAAAAATACTCATGATTTACCCCTACTACGCGATTAAACCTGTAATGTTTACGACCAAAAGAGTAGCTGCTCAAATAAACATCCCTAATGTTTTATACCTTAAATTAAGCATAGTCGTAAAATGAATGTTTATTATCAAGAGCAGCAAATATTGTTATTTATCTTTCTATATATTTACAATCAAAAAATGCGCCAAGGCACACATCTCGAAAATATTTTTCATAAACAATACGTTTAAATGGTTACTTTTTCAATCGGATACTCTAGCCAAAAGAAAGGTATAACATGGCAAACACGATACAAATTCCCAGGCTGAACTTTTTCACCAATGATTTCCCCTTAACGTCTATCGCGCTGGATGAACCTAACGGTCTTTTAGCTTTTGGTGGAGACCTGTCGCCTGCGCGGCTTGTTGCGGCTTATCACCAGGGCATTTTTCCTTGGTTTAATCCAGGCGACCCAATTTTATGGTGGAGCCCCAATCCACGCACCGTTGTATTCCCCGATCAATTACACATATCCAAAAGCTTACGTAAAACCTTACGCAGAGGTATCTATTCAGTAAGTTTTGATCAATGTTTCACAACAGTAATGCATGCCTGTGCTGCCCCTCGTCGCTACCAGACAGGTACCAACAGAACCTGGATTAGCAATGATATTATTACGGGTTATTCCGCATTACATCAGTGCGGCATCGCGCATTCTGTGGAAGTTTGGCTTGGTGATGAATTAGTAGGTGGATTATATGGTGTAGCTTTAGGTAAAATATTTTTTGGGGAGTCGATGTTTAGTATCGCAGACAACGCATCTAAAGTTGGTTTCGCACATTTGGTCCATCAGCTAAAACTTTGGGATTTTCAATTAATTGATTGCCAAGTGTCCAGCGAACATCTATTTAGTTTAGGTGCCATTGAAATCACACGTGAGGAATTTCAGCAATTCCTGTTAAACTTCTCCCATCTGGCCCCTATATTTCCATTATCGTGGCCCATAAAAGCCATAACGACTTGGGATTAATACTTTCAAATCGACCGCGTTGAGGCCGCTATGACTGACCTGTCAGCACTTAAGTTATTTGCAACCAAACCGCACCCTTGCAGCTACATTGAGGGCGAGGAAGCTACAACTGTCTTTATTGATCCTGAAGCAGATATTGACATCGAACTTTATGGCCAATTATCGCTAATAGGATTTCGTAGAAGTGGTGCCCATCTATATCGCCCACAGTGTTCAAAATGCCAAGCCTGCATTTCCTGCCGCATCCCCGTAGCACTCTTCACCCCCAATCGCGGACAGCGTCGCTGCTGGCTCAAAAATCAAGACATTCACATTGAATCTGTTGAAGCCATTGATACACCAGAGCATTACAATCTCTATGCGTTATATATTGAAAATCGCCACTCAGAAGGCGACATGTACCCACCAAGCAAGGAACAATATCAATCATTTTTAACCAGCGAATGGGGATGCACCCGATTTTGGGAGTTTCGATTGGCGGGGCGATTAGTTGGAGTAGCGGTATGTGACCATTTCAGCGATGCTTTATCTGCGGTTTACACCTTTTTTGATCCAGAACTTAATGAACGTGCGTTAGGGAAATTCGCCGTCTTGGCGCAAATTGATAAAGCTAAGCAATTAGGCTTAAGTTACGTATATTTAGGTTATTGGATTAAGCAATGCGAGAAAATGAATTACAAAACTCAGTATCGGCCATTAGAATTATTAATAAATCGGCACTGGATACGTCTAAATTAACGAAAAAAGAGTGGATTGCTGCTTTTCTCTTGGCGTAACTAGCTATTTCAGGCACAATTCGCGCCTATTTAAAACTCACTGATCTATCTGCTATATTTCATATTTTTATCGATCCCATTTATTAGAAGCACTGAGGAACATGCCGCATGGCAAAAGAAGACAACATAGAATTCGAGGGTGAGGTCGTTGATACTCTGCCAAATACCACGTTTAAAGTGAAACTGGAAAATGGCCACGTAGTTATCGCTCACATTTCCGGCAAAATGCGCAAAAATTATATCCGCATTTTGACAGGCGATAAGGTGAAGGTTGAAATGACACCTTATGATTTGAGCAAAGGTCGCATTACTTACCGCGCCCGTTAGTAGCCAATTAGCTTTTCTTAATAAACAAAAAGCCGCTAAAAAGCGGCTTTTTGTTTTATTACCTATTTAAAATTATCAAGCTGGTTGCTGAGCCGACGACTGCTTCGCCTTTATTTCAATTTCCAGCACATCGTTGATGGGATCGAGATCCACTTCAACTACACCGCCCCCGTGAGAAAGCGCACCAAACAAAATCTCCTCTGCGAGCGGTTTTTTCAGCTTTTCCTGAATTAAACGCGCCATCGGCCGAGCACCCATTTTCACATCGTATCCGTGAATTGCTAACCATTCACGAGCATCATCAGTTATTTCAAGCGTAACGTGCTTGGTATCCAACTGTGTTTGCAACTCCATCAAGAATTTATCCACTACAGTTTTAATCACATCGAGAGTTAATGCACCAAATTGCACTATTGAATCCAACCGATTACGGAACTCTGGTGTAAACATTTTCTTAATGGCCTCCATACCATCAGTAGTATGATCTTGATGAGTGAAGCCAATGGAAGCTCTGCTCATTACATCCGCACCTGCGTTAGTCGTCATAATAAGTATGACATGACGGAAATCTGCTTTACGGCCATTGTTGTCAGTAAGCGTACCGTGATCCATCACCTGCAACAGCAAGTTAAAGACTTCCGGATGCGCTTTTTCAATTTCATCCAACAACAATACGCAATGCGGTTGTTTTGTGATGGCATCCGTTAACAATCCGCCCTGATCAAAACCTACATAACCCGGTGGAGCCCCAATTAAACGTGAAACTGTATGTCGCTCCATGTATTCAGACATGTCAAAGCGAATTAAATCCATACCCATACATTTTGCCAGTTGACGGCACACTTCAGTTTTACCAACACCGGTTGGACCTGAAAACAAAAATGAACCAATAGGCTTCTCTCCTGAGTTCAGGCCAGCGCGCGATAATTTAATGGCCGTCGCCAAGGTATCGATAGCTTCATTTTGACCGAACACAGTCATTTTCAAATTCTGATCCAATTTACGCAATTGCTCTTTGTCAGAAGAAGACACACTTTTCGGTGGAATACGCGCAATTTTCGCCACTACATTTTCTACGTCAGCTACACCAATCGTTTTCTTACGTTTACTCGGTGCTTGTAATTGTTGATACGCACCCGCTTCATCAATCACATCAATAGCTTTATCAGGCAAGAACCGATCATTAATATATCGATCCGCTAACTCAGCAGCAGCACGCAATGCTGCATCTGTGTAACGCAAATTATGGTGTTTCTCAAAACGGCTTTTGAGACCTTTAAGAATTTGATAAGTCTCTTCCACACTCGGTTCGTTCACATCAACTTTTTGGAAGCGACGCGAAAGCGCCCGATCCTTATCAAAAATGCCACGATATTCTTGATATGTAGTAGAACCCATGCACCGAATTTCACCTGATGATAAAAGTGGTTTCAATAAATTAGAGGCATCCATTACACCGCCAGAAGCAGCACCTGCGCCAATAATGGTATGAATCTCATCGACAAATAAAATAGAATTTTTTTGTTTCTTAAGTTCGTGGAGCAAACCTTTGAAACGTTTTTCAAAATCGCCACGATATTTTGTTCCGGCTAATAGAGCACCTAAATCAAGCGAATAGACAACGCTACCGAGCAATATTTCTGGTACATCGCCATCAACAATGCGTTTTGCCAAGCCTTCAGCTATAGCAGTTTTACCTACACCGGACTCACCGACTAACAAAGGATTGTTTTTACGGCGACGCGATAAAATTTGGCACACGCGCTCTACTTCTTCTGCCCGACCTACTAACGGATCAATACGGCCTTGCATGGCCATCTCATTCAAATTACTAGCATAATTTTCTAATGGATTTGAAGATGAAGGCTCACCAGAAGCTGATTCTTCATCATGACTTTCATGCGATTGATGATCGTGAGTATGATCGGAATGCCCTGACACTTTATGAATTCCGTGAGTGATATAATTCACAATATCAATACGTGCAATACTTTGTTGCTTAAGATAATAAACTGCCTGGCTTTCTTGCTCGCTAAAAATAGCAACTAAAACATTTGCACCCGTGACTTCTTGCTTGCCAGAAGATTGCACATGGAATACAGCACGCTGTAATACTCGCTGAAAACCCAGGGTAGGTTGCGTTTCGCGATCTGAATCATTTTCCGGAATAAGCGGCGTAGTAGAATCAACAAACTCAATTAATTCTTTGCGTAAATTTACTAAATCGGCACCGCAAGAGCGTAATACGGTAGCCGCAGAATCGTTATCGATAAGTGCGAGCAATAAATGCTCTACTGTCATGAATTCGTGCCGTTTTGAGCGTGCACCTTTGAAGGCGAGATTCAAAGTTACTTCTAGATCTTTACTTAACATCGCGCTTATCCTCTTAACCTAAAAAAATACGCCGATTAAAAACACGGGGTTATTACTCGTCATCAACAACTTCAATTTCGCAGAGCAAAGGATGTTGGTGTTCTTTTGCATATTGATTCACTTGTGCGCATTTAGTTTCTGCTATGTCACGAGTATATATGCCACAAACTGCCTTGCCATGAACATGTACCGTTAGCATTACATGCGTTGCTTTTTCACGGCCCATCGAAAAAAATATTTCTAAAATTTCAACGACAAAATCCATTGGTGTGTAATCGTCGTTCAATAACATAACCTTGTACATTGAAGGGCGCTTTAGTTTTGGTTTTGCCTCCAGCACTGCAAGGCTTCCATCATGATTCTCTGCGTCCGAATCGCCGTCTTGATTTAAGGTTAGTTGAATGTTTGTTAGATTGCTCATAGAGATTCAATAGAAATTAAAAATGATTGGATAATGCAAGATATTGTAACCAACTGGCATAACGCCATCAGTCTGCCAGAAACTTGACGTCAGTCCCATTGTTTATTTAAAAACACTTTTACTGAGCAAATATTCGGCACTTTGCTGGCATTTTCCGCTAATTGGCTTCACAATAATACCGCAAGCCTACCAATCCCCAAAAGAAACATTTTGGGTAAATAATAACGATGGCAACATATCTCTATATGGGGCCAAGGCGCAGGACTTCAATATGCCCACAGGTACCGTTAAGTGGTTCAACAATGCTAAAGGTTATGGATTCATTTTATCTGATGAGGGTAATGAGGATCTTTTCGCTCATTATTCAACAATCAGTATGGATGGATATAAAACATTAAAAGCTGGCCAACAAGTAACTTTTGATATTATCAAAGGAGAAAAAGGGCTGCACGCTATCAATATCAGAGGGCCATTAGCCACTAATAATATTGATACGAAGACTGAAACACTAGAAGCTAGCTAAGCTTCGTTTTTATGGATACTCAGCCGCACTTGTTTAGCAACTGCGGCTTTTTGTGTTTATGCGTGGAAAGTAACCTCCCAAGCTTGAGAGGTTATAAAAACAAGCTGATCCTATTAGTAAAGCTAAGCAACTATTTCAAGCGCTTTATTAAAAGTTTGGCTGGGACGCAGTGCTTTATATGCCAGAGTATTGTTTGGACGATAATAGCCGCCCAGATCTACGGCTTTTCCTGACGCAGCTTTTAACTCATCTACAATTTTGGCTTCATTGTCTGTTAAATATTTAGCTAAAGGTGCAAAACGTGTTTGTAGTTCTGAATCGTCAGATTGCTCAGCCAAAGCTTGCGCCCAATAAAGCGCTAGATAAAAGTGGCTGCCGCGATTATCCAATTCACCAGCAGCACGGCCCGGCGACTTATCGTTGTCTAAAAACTTACCGTTGGCTTGATCCAAGGTCTTAGCAAAGACTTTCGCTTTGGCATTATTGGTAGCCGTACCCAAATGATCCAGAGACTCAGCTAAAGCCAGAAACTCTCCCAATGAATCCCAACGCAAGTGCCCTTCTTCTAAAAATTGTTGCACATGCTTGGGTGCAGAACCGCCCGCTCCTGTTTCAAATAAACCACCACCATTCATCAAGGGTACTATTGATAGCATTTTCGCGCTCGTACCCAACTCCATAATAGGAAACAAGTCAGTGAGGTAATCGCGCAACACGTTACCCGTAACAGAAATAGTATCTTTACCGGCCCGAATACGATCCAGCGAAAATTGAATAGCAGCATCAGGTGACATGATATGAATTGATAAACCACTGGTATCGTGATTTTTTAAGTATGCGTTGACCTTAGCAATCATTTGTACATCGTGTGCGCGCTTGGGATCTAGCCAAAACACCGCTGGCGTATTTGCAGCACGTGCGCGATTAACAGCGAGCTTTACCCAATCTTGAATAGGTGCGTCTTTAACTTGGCACATACGCCAGATATCACCCTCTTCAACTGCCTGCTCCAAAAGTACTCCACCTGCTGCATCTATGACACGCACCAAACCTGATGCAGGAATTTTAAATGTTTTATCGTGAGAGCCATACTCTTCTGCGGCCTGCGCCATTAAACCAACATTCGGTACGCTGCCCATAGTCGTTGGGTTAAAGGCTCCATGTTTCTTACAATCGTCTATTACCACTTGATAGATGCCGGCATAACAACGATCCGGGATAATTGCTTTGGTATCTTGCAACTTGCCTTCTGCATTCCACATTTTGCCAGAATCACGGATCATTGCCGGCATAGAGGCATCGACAATGACATCACTAGGAACATGGAGGTTAGTAATCCCTTTGTCCGAATTTACCATCGCTAATTGTGGGCGGGTGGCGTAAAGCGCTTTGATATCAGCTTCAATCTCGGCTTGTTTTTCAGCGGACAGGGTTTTGATTTTAGAATACAGATCGCCTATACCGTTATTGAGATCAACACCGAGATCTTTTAAAACAATCGCGTGTTTGTCTAGCATGTCCTGATAATACACGGATACAAAATGACCAAAAATAATGGGGTCAGACACTTTCATCATAGTTGCTTTCAAATGCACAGAAAAAAGCACACCTTTACTTTTAGCATCGTCAATTTGTGCAGCGATAAATGCCCGCAATGCATTTTTACTCAACACGGATGCATCAATGATTTCTCCGGCCAAAACACTGGTTTTTTCTTTTAATACTTTACTGCTGCCATCTTTCGCTAACAATTCAATTTTTACCGATCCGCCTGATGCAATCAGTACCGATTTTTCAGTGCCGTAAAAATCACCACTACTCATGTTTGCTACGTGTGATTTTGAATCTGCACTCCAAACGCCCATTTTATGAGGATGTTTACGTGCATAATTTTTAACCGACAAAGGAGCGCGACGATCTGAATTGCCTTCGCGAAGTACTGGATTTACCGCACTACCTTTGATTTTATCGTAGCGTCCCTTTACCTCTTTTTCAGCATCGGTCTTAGGTACTTCCGGGTAATCGGGAAGTGCATAACCCTGAATTTGCAATTCTTTAATGGCGGCTTGTAACTGCGGCATAGAAGCACTGATATTGGGCAATTTAATAATGTTCGCTTCTGGCAAAGTCGCCAGCTTGCCTAACTCAGCTAAATCGTCGGCAATACGCTGCTCAGACGTGAGGAAATCAGGAAAATTAGCGATAATCCGACCCGCCAACGAAATATCCCGGGTTTCAACAGCGATGCCCGAAGCTTGGGTAAAGGCTTTGACAATAGGGAGTAAAGAATAGGTGGCTAACGCGGGGGCTTCATCAGTTTGAGTATAAATAATTTTAGAATCGGTCATTTTTTACGTTAACTCCGAGGATCATGCAGTAATGAAAGAAAATGATGGCGACGCGATGCATCAACAGTCACAGTTAGAAAATAGAGGTATTAGACTTGGCGGCCTAAAAATCGAGCGCAGTATAGCAGCGCTACTTACTTTTGGCATTCACAAGTAGCGTCCATAAATATCCGGAAAAATACTATAAGCTTCGAAAACAAGGGACCTTACTCCTGGATTTCAATAGTATAAAGTTCAATCAAAGCCTCTTGTTAACTCAATTAGAACATTCGGCTAAAATTTTTCCCGTGTTTTAGCCCTAGGCTAGCTGCTCCTATTCGAGACAAAACTTAATAAGATTTATCCAGAGAGCACCCGCACTTATGGACCACCTAAATAAAACTATGGGATTCCCCTCATTAGGTTAATTATTGACAGCACATTAAGCGTTTTAGCTATCGGAGCGTACGGACCATTACTGAATAAGTGAAAAGTCAACCAATCCGCATTTGTATGACTGCTAATATGATGCACAATGCGATCTATGCCGACCAGGTTAACGCGCTACATGGAGCAGAAAACCAGGACAAAACTTCCTATCGGACGATAAAAACTCAAACAACATTTCGAGCTGTTCGGAAGGTCCATGAATAAAATAATAAATGATTTACTATAAAGAAAGCGCACAATGCTTAGATAAAATTATTTCTTCAATAGGCAACGAAGCCGCCTCAGCAAAAAAAACTTACTTCAATACTTTAGTGTAATGCACAACACCCTGGTGTAAAATTTTGTTTTTCCCGGCGATTTTATTTATGGCATCACTTATTTTGTTCAATAAACCTTATGGTGTGCTTTCTCAATTTACCGATGAACAAAATCGACCAACATTAGCAAACTACATTCAATTGCCAAAGATGTACCCTGCTGGCCGGCTCGATAATGATTCTGAAGGTTTACTTTTGCTCACCGACGACGGTCGCTTGCAGCATCACATTGCTCACCCAGACCATAAATTACCCAAAACCTATTGGGCACAAGTTGAAGGTGTACCGGATGACATTGCTCTGGCCAAACTACAACAAGGTATTGAATTAAAAGATGGTTTAACTCAACCAGCAAAAGCACAACTTATTACTACCCCCAGCCTATGGGAACGAGTCCCACCGATCCGACAGCGATTACATATCCCAACGCAATGGCTGGAAATAATTATCAGCGAAGGCAAAAATCGCCAGGTAAGGCGCATGACTGCGGCAGTAGGCTACCCAACGTTACGACTCGTACGAGTACGAATAGGAGCCTGGAATCTGGAAGGAATTGCGCAAGGCGAATATAAAATTATCAACGCAGATTTATCAGCACTAACTAAAAGCAGAGTTAAATTATGACTTGGGCACCTCATGTTACAGTCGCGACTATTATTGAACGCGATCAAAAATTTTTAATGGTTTACGAAGAGGCAGATGGAAAAAAAGTCTACAACCAACCTGCAGGCCATTTAGATCCAAACGAAACCCTGCAACAAGCCGCTATTCGTGAAACATTAGAAGAGACTGGCTGGACAGTAAAACTCACCGGTGTGGTTGGCATAAATCTTTATGTGGCACCCAGTAATGGCGTTACTTATTTGCGAACCACATTTATTGCCGAAGCGATGAGCCAGGATACAGAGCGCAAGTTAGATACTGGAATTATCGAAGCCGTGTGGCTCAGCTATGATGAAATTCTTGCCCGCAAAGAACAACTACGCAGCCCGATGACATTGCAAATTATTGAGGATTATCGTTTAGGCAAAAACTTCTCTTTAAGCGTAATTGATTCCTGATAGGTGTAAATAACTGATAATTACACCTTAAACCTCTGCAGCCTAAATTACCTAGATCCTCACCCCCAAAATCTCACCCTAAAAATGACAACTGAAAAGTCGCTTAATAATCATATTGTCGATTATTTTTACAACCAGCAATACCGCAATTTTCTAAGTCGTTGTTTCATATGACCTCCAGGGGTTGGCACATAAATTGCCTTTTTGGCAGTGTAGAACGCATTATGGACAAATCTCAAATCAATATAATACATGGGGAATAAGATGAAAATTTTAGGCAAATTGGCTACAGCATTGGTTCTGTTAGCATTTACTAGCGCAAGCTTCGCAGGTCCGCTCGCTGTCTTCAATGGCTGGACTCTGCTCGCTAACGATGAAGGCGTAGGGAATGGGGGTTGGGTAAACCCTGGATATGGTGGTCAGAATTTTGATGCTGAATATCTGTTTTATAAAATCCAGGACAATCAGCTGTCCATTGGATTACAAACAGGCTTTGATATTATCAACCAAAATGGTCAAGCCTTCAGCGGCATGCAATATTACGCAGGCGATTTAGCTTTATCTTTTGATGGCAGTAAATCCAATTACGAATATGCAATTGACTTTGGCAACTTAACCAAAGGCTATAATTCAAACCAAACCATTAGCTCCCAAGGGGTGAATGTGGGCACTGGCCTGGATGCCGCGGGCCTTTATAAAACGACAAGCTGGAACAACGATATTTACTACGGTCAGAGCGCACCCTATGGCATGTCCGGTGGCTCGATGTTAGTGGCCGCGAACGCGGGTAATTTCCAGGAAGGCACTGGCATTTCAGGTACTGATTTATCTTTCTATAATATTTTTAGCTTTGATCTTTCAAACATCGCTAATTTAGGCAAAAACTATATTTTGGATGCACACTGGACTATGTCGTGTGGCAATGATGCGCTCGATGGCAGTGCAACTGTTCCTGAACCAGGCCCAATCGCCCTCCTATTGATAGGCCTGCTGGGTTTACTCATTGCGCGCCGCAAAGTTTGAGGATCAAAAGCCTGACGATCAAATTATAAACGCCCTAAGAAGAGCTGCTTTGCAGCTCTTTTTTTTACCTTAATTTTGTCAAATTCCATTTTCTTAAACTTTGTCCTAATGTGATTAGCTAACCACTGCAATAACTAGGTAAAATGCACGCCTCTCGCACTATTGCTTCACCCACAGCAGTACCGCAGTACTTCCATTAATACGGCACTTAATTATGTCCAACAAAAAACCGCTCGTAATCGTCGGCATGTCCGGTGGTGTTGATTCTTCTGTTTCTGCTTTATTGCTTAAACAACAGGGATATCAGGTCGAAGGTCTGTTTATGAAGAATTGGGACGAAGATGACGGCACCGACTACTGCACAGCTAAAATTGATTTGCTTGATGCCGAGCGAGTATGTGAAAAAATTGGTATTAAACTCCATACCGCTAATTTTGCTGCCGATTATTGGGATAATGTATTCGAGCATTTTCTCGCGGAATACAAAGCCGGGCGCACCCCCAATCCCGATATTCTCTGCAATCGCGAAATTAAATTTAAAGTATTTTTGGAGTATGCAGAGGTACTGGGTGCTGAGCTCATTGCTACCGGTCATTACGTCCGCCGGGCTGATCGCGATGGTCATACCTACTTGCTTAAAGGTCTCGATCCCAACAAAGACCAAAGCTATTTTTTACATGCTGTAGGCGAAACCGAATTTTCGAAATCACTCTTTCCTATCGGTGAGCTGGAAAAACCTGAAGTGCGCCGCATTGCTGAGCAACATGGTTTAGTGACTCATAACAAAAAAGACAGCACCGGCATTTGTTTTATTGGTGAACGCCGTTTTAAAGACTTCCTAGCGCAATATTTACCCGCACAACCAGGAGAAATTCAAACCCCCGAGGGAATAACCATAGGTCAACACCATGGCCTGATGTACCACACCATTGGTCAACGCCAAGGCTTGGGTATCGGAGGGGTGCGCGGTGCAAGCGAAGCGCCTTGGTTCGTTATTCAAAAAGACTTGGTCCGGAATATATTGGCAGTCACCCAAGGCACAGATCACCCCCTGCTTTACACCAATCATTTAATTGCGCAGCAAGCTCATTGGATTAATGGGCTGCCTATAGAGGGAGAGTCATCTATCAATGTAGCGTCGTTAAATATAGAACCTTTAACTACACAACCTTTAAATGTAAAGCTCGCGCCCTCACATAGCTTCAACTGCACCGCCAAGAATCGGTACCGTCAGGCAGATCAAAATTGTCGCGTACAGGTGCTGGCAGATGGCACCCTGGATGTAAGGTTCGAGCTACCGCAACGCGCCATCACACCAGGCCAATCTGTAGTGTTTTATCAAGATGATATTTGTCTCGGCGGAGCAGTGATTGAAAGTACTGACAATGTTTAATCGCTGAACTCCTAAATAGCCCAATCCAATAGAGATGTACTTGTGAGCAAAGATTTAAAAGAAATCACTCTCGCCCTGGCGGGAATCGTGCAAGCCACTATTCTTGTGGAGCAAATTGCTAAAACTGGTTATGTGCAGCCAGAAGCTTATAAATGTACTATCGAAAGCCTACTCGACCTCAACCCTACCAGTACGCTCGATGTCTACGGCGGAAATGTTCAGAATCTGCGTTTGGGCTTAGAGACCTTACGCGATATGTTGCAAGGTCAGCATAAACATCAGGACGCCATGCGTTATTGCCTGGGTGCACTGCATTTACAAAAAAAATTGGCAAACAATAAATCAATGCTGAAATTACTGGGTAGCCGCCTTGAACAGGCTGCACAGCAAGCCGAACATTTTTCTTCCACACACGAAAATGTCATTGGCAATCTCGGTGATATTTACAGCGCGACTATCAGTACTTTTCGCTTTCGTATTCAAGTGATGGGCGATCAAAGTTATCTATCGCAAGCGCGTGTCGCACATCAAATCCGCGCACTGTTACTCGCCGCCATTCGTTCGACCACACTTTGGCGGCAACTCGGCGGTAATCGCTGGCAACTGCTGCTGCAACGCAAAGCTCTTGCTGTTTGCGTGGATGAGCTGCTGCGCGCCAGAAGTTACTAAACCACTAAAAATGCCTGAAAAAACAGGCATTTTTTGTTATGATTGCGGCCTTTTTTTCACCTTACTATTTTACTTTGAAGAGTCCTCCTGCATGGCTAACACGTTGAATGATAACTTTGCCACCCTCTCTCCACTTAATGCTATATCTCCTGTCGATGGTCGCTACGGCAACAGAACTGTCGAACTGCGAAAAATTTTTAGTGAATTTGGTTTAATTCGCTACCGTGTTGAAGTAGAAGTCCGCTGGCTCCAACAACTTAGTTGCCATATAGGTATTCCCGAAGTAACAGCGTTTAGTAACACCACTAATGCGCAGCTGGATGCAATTGTAGAAAATTTTAACGAAGCTGATGCCCAAGCGGTTAAGGATATAGAACGTACAACTAATCACGATGTAAAAGCCGTGGAATATTTTTTAAAAAATAAATTCGCAGGCAATGCCGAGTTGGAAGCCGTCATTGAGTTTGTACACTTCGCCTGCACCAGCGAAGACATCAACAATCTCTCGCACGCACTTATGCTCAAAGCAGGTCGCGAAACTTTTATTACAGATGCTCAGGCAATCATCGATGGCATAGTAAAACTTGCCCACGAATATGCGGAAGATTCTATGCTTTCGCGCACCCATGGCCAAACTGCCTCTCCAACCACTGTGGGCAAAGAGATGGCTAACGTTGCCGCGCGCTTACGCCGTCAATTAAAAATGGTAAAAGAGGTTGAGTTGCTCGGCAAAATAAATGGCGCTGTGGGAAATTACAATGCACATTTATCGGCCTATCCCGAAGTGGATTGGCAAGCCAATGCAAAAACGTTTGTCGAAAGCTTGGGCTTACAATGGAACCCCTACACAACACAAATTGAACCACACGATTACATCGCAGAATTATTTGATGCTATCGCGCGCTTCAATACGATTGTTATCGATTTTGATCGCGATATTTGGGGTTATATTTCTTACGGCTACTTCAAACAACGAACCATTGAAGGTGAAGTCGGCTCATCCACTATGCCGCACAAAGTCAATCCTATTGATTTTGAAAACTCAGAAGGCAATCTCGGTATCGCCAACGCAATTTTTAATCATCTCGCGGAAAAATTGCCCATTTCTCGCTTTCAACGCGACTTAACCGATTCGACCGTGTTACGTAATATGGGTGTCGGTTTTGGCTATGTGATGATTGCTTATGCATCGACCTTAAAAGGCATGAGTAAACTCGAAATTAACCGTGCACGCTTAGCGCAAGATTTAAATAACGCGTGGGAAGTTCTCGCAGAACCGATTCAAACGATTATGCGCCGCTACAATGTTGATGAGCCTTACGAAAAGTTAAAAGCCTTAACGCGCGGCCAAACAATCACTAAAGAAGTTCTGGCAACATTTGTGGATTCTTTAGATATTCCAGAGCATGCAAAACAGACCATGCGCGATTTAACACCGGCGAATTATATTGGCAATGCAGTGGAGCAGGCGCGGGGAATCTAATCATGACACCATCCCTTACCCACCTTGGCGAAATGCCTATCGAAACTTTTTTGCGTGATTACTGGCAAAAAAAGCCGTTGTTAATTCGCAATGCATTTCCTAACTTTGAATCGCCAATTGACGGTGATGAGCTAGCAGGTTTAGCGCTTGAAGAAGAAGTTGAATCGCGCTTAATTTTAGAGAAAGGCAAAACCCCATGGGAATTACAACATGGGCCTTTTGCTGAAAAAATATTTGCGAAATTACCTGAGTCACATTGGACGTTGCTGGTACAAGCTGTTGATCAATGGGTACCCGAAGTGAACGAGTTGCTAAATCATTTTCGTTTTATTCCCAATTGGCGAATAGACGATATCATGATCAGCTTCGCACCCGACCAAGGCAGCGTGGGCCCGCACTTTGATTACTACGATGTTTTTTTGTTACAGGGCCTGGGTCAACGCCGCTGGAAAATTGGTCAGGAATGCAATGTCGATTCACCGCGTCTTGAGGGTACACCGCTCAATATTCTGCAAAATTTTGCAGCAACAGAAGAATGGTTGCTTGAGCCTGGCGATATGCTTTATATTCCACCGGGTGTTGCGCATTGGGGAGTCGCCGAAGGCGATTGTATGACTTATTCCATTGGCTTTCGCGCCCCCAGCCATGCCGATATTTTAACGGAACTTAGTCAGGATATTGCCTCAACCCTAACCAATGACTTGCGTTTTAGCGACCCACAATTAACATTGCAAACGAATCCCGGTGAAATAAACGCGGAGGCTATCGCACAAATTCAAACCATCCTGCAACAACACTTTACCGCAGAAAATATTGCGCACTGGTTCGGTAAACATATGACCGAACGTAAATATGGCGGCGATGAAGCCGAAGCCGACGATGAAATAGATGCGGACGATTGGCAAGCTGCACTAGCAGAAGGCAATATGTTATGGCGCAACCCCGCCGCACGTTTTGCATTTCATACTAGTGATTCCTGCACACAACTATTTGCCGATGGCCACGCAATTTCCTGTTCCCAGGCTTTGGCAGAACTAGTATGCCGCGAAACTGAAATTAACTGGACAATGCTAAAACCCTTAGTCCAAGATTTATATGACCGTTCCGCCGTTACACAATTAATTAATCAGGAAAGTCTTCTGGTTGATGAGTAATGAGTCGATGAATAAAACCTTCTCCATCAAATCCGTCACTTGGCAAACTAAACAGCGTGAACTGATTATGCTGCGCACAGTGGTATTTATGGAGGAGCAAAATGTAAGCCCTGAAGACGAATGGGATAACAAAGACGAAACCGCTACTCATTTTTTAGTCACTAGTGCAGAGGGGTTAGCTATTGGTTGCGCTCGCTTACTTGTTGAAAGTCATAACAATGGCGATGAGAACTCACTCGCACCACAGCAAAATCAAACACTATTTCATATAGGTCGAGTAGCAGTATTAAAAAGCCACCGCCAGCAGGGCATTGGCAAACAGTTACTGCAAACCATCATTAACGGCTGCTTACAATCTTTGCCATCAAGTAATATTTACCTATACGCGCAAACTGCACGCATTAAATTTTACCAACAACTGGGCTTCATGATTCAGGGAGATGTTTTTATGGATGCCGGCATCCCACATATTGAAATGTGGTACAAACCGAAGAAATGACCAAAATTCACCTACAATAGCTAGAAGAATAAAAAAGGAGGCACACAGTGAGCACCCAGTCCCCTAGCAGCCCTGATTTGTTTTTATTAGATTGCAGTGAAGACTTCCATAGCTTTGCCTTAAAATTACTAGCGCAATCACGCCGTAATATTTGCATTTTGAGCAGAGATCTTGATCCCGCTATTTTTAACACAGAAGAATTTGTCGATGCCATATCGCAGATCGCGCGCAACAATCGCAACGCACAAGTACAAGTATTAGTTAAAGACACACAACCATTATTGGAAAATGGTCACAAACTCGTGAAATTAGCACAGCGGTTACCCAGCAAAATAAATATTCGTAAATTAACCCAAGAACCAGATGATAAAAAAATGGGGTTTATATTGTGCGATACCCATAGCTTGGTTTATAAAAATGATGAGGCCGCGTACAAAGGCTTTGCCAACTATAACGCAGCAGCCGAGGTCAAACATTTTCGCGAGATATTCGACTATATCTGGCAATACGCTGAAACAGAACCCGAGCTACAGCAGCTGCACATTTAACCAAGGTGCATTTTTAACAAAATATCTTTGCATTTTACGATATTGCTATTTTATACCCAATCTATGTGTGCAAAGCTCACACAAGATACAAAATAGGCCTCTAGTTCGAGAAATAACGTAGTTTTCTATTGCCGATTTGATTTTTATCCTTTATATATAGCGTCAATCCTTGCTGTAGGTATTTTAAGCCTATAAAAACAGGGGTTTTTGAAGTGAGTTTGTGTTTTTATATCAAGCAGCTACACTAATAGCCTGAAGAATAAGCATATCCACCACGAGACATCAATTCAAAAATCATTACTTAATTAATCATCATTTATCTTCATTCATCTTTTCAAAGGAACCCCATCATGGTTGCCAAAAAAACTGCCGTTGCAAAACCTGCCGTTAAAGCTGCTGCTAAAAAAGCACCTGCCAAAGCAGCACCAGCAAAAAAAGCACCAGTTGTTAAAGCAGCACCCGCTGTTGTAAAAGCCATTGCTGAGCGCCAAAACAAAACCCAAATATTAGCGCAAATTTCTGAAGCAACAGAACTCAGTAAAAAACAAGTTCAAGCAGTATTAGATGAGCTAACCAATGTTATTGAAGGCCATATCAAGAAAAAAGGTATAGGTGAGTTTGTACTCCCAGGCTTATTAAAAATCATCACCGTGAAAAAGCCGGCAACTAAAGCGCGTAAAGGTATTAACCCCTTCAGCGGCGAAGAAGTTATGTTCA
Organism: Pseudomonadota bacterium; assembly: GCA_040385335.1. Taxonomy (GTDB): domain Bacteria; phylum Pseudomonadota; class Gammaproteobacteria; order Pseudomonadales; family Cellvibrionaceae; genus Cellvibrio. Next base: position 202,691 of record JAZKHP010000007.1, on the reverse strand, counting down.
AAGCTAAACCAGCCAGCACCTCTGTCAAAGTGCGTCCGCTGAAAAAATTGAAAGAAATGGCATTGTAGTTTTTAGCCATACTGAAAAAATTTTGCTACAAAAACATCGACAATAAAAAACCCGCTATAGCGGGTTTTTTATTGTCGATGAATAATCACTCAATTATTTAATTAGCTCAAAGCCCTCCCCCACTAATGCATTTTGCAAACGTTTGATTCGCTCGGCTAATTGCTGGCTAGTATAAGGCTTCATAGGCACCTTACCCCAAACCGGCTGTGGCCAGGCAGCATCATCGCTAAAACGAGCGATATGATGTAAATGTAATTGACGGACTACATTACCAAGGGCTGCTACGTTCATTTTGTAGGCATCAAACAAGCTCGTCATCACTTCTGCCAAACGGCAAGATTCACGCATTAACTGTAATTGCTCCTCTTCGCTTAGGTGATGAATTTCAAAAACATCTTCTCGCTGCGGTACTAAAATACACCAAGGGTAATTAGCATCTTTACTTAATAATAATAAGGATAAATCAAAGCTGCCAATCACAATAGCGTCATCGGCTAAACGAGGATGAAGTTCAAACATAGATATTCTCCTTTTTATTGCACCTAAAAATTGAGCTGGGATTCCAGCAAGATCTTAACGCTATTGTTACTACTAACGCTATACCAAGTGCAGCAACCTCCGTAGAATATGCGTCTTTCATATATTCTTTACACCCTAGTCATTATAGCCATTAGAAGACCTTACTATGCGTTCCAGCCGATTTTTAATTGCCACACTGAAAGAAACTCCTGCCGATGCGGAAGTTATTAGCCATCAACTCATGTTGCGTGCGGGCATGATCCGCAAATTAGCGTCTGGCCTTTACACATGGTTGCCGCTGGGTTTGCGAGTACTGCGCAAGGTTGAGCGCATCATCCGCACCGAAATGGATAAATCGGGAGCACAAGAAGTATTAATGCCAGTAGTCCAACCCAGTGAGTTATGGCTTGAATCTGGCCGCTGGGAACAATACGGGCCTGAGTTATTGCGAATGAATGATCGCCATGACCGCGCATTTTGTTTGGGGCCAACCCACGAAGAAGTAATCACTGATTTGATTCGTGGCGAAATCAACAGCTACAAACAATTACCTGCAAATTTTTATCAGATTCAAACTAAATTTCGCGATGAGATTCGGCCACGCTTTGGCGTAATGCGTTCGCGTGAATTCATTATGAAAGATGCTTACTCTTTTCATAATTCATTTGAATCCTTACAAGAAACCTACGATGTAATGCACCGTACATACTGCAATATATTCAGCCGCATTGGTTTGGAATTTCGTCCAGTACTCGCCGACACCGGCTCCATCGGCGGTGCTTTCTCACACGAATTCCACGTACTTGCCGCCAGCGGTGAAGATGCTATCGCATTTAGCAACGGTAGTGATTACGCCGCTAACACGGAAAAAGCTGAAGCATTGCCACCAACAACACCCCGCGCCGCGCCCGCTCAGCTCATGCAAGAAATTGCTACACCCAATCAACATAGCATCGACGAGGTTTGTAGATTCCTAAAAGTTTCCGCTGTGCAAACGTTAAAAACATTAATTGTTTTAGGTGAAGTGAAAGACGATAAAACCCAGGCCTTAGTCGCCCTGGTTGTACGTGGCGATCACGAACTCAACGATATCAAAGCTGAAAAATTGCCTGGCATTTTCTCACCGCTGACCTTCGCACCCGAAGCGCGTATTAAAGAAGAGCTAGGTGTAGGCGCGGGTTCAATTGGGCCACTTGGTTTAAACATTTCCGTTATAGTCGATCACGCCGCGGCACATACTGCAAATTTTGTTTGTGGTGCAAACAAGGATGGCTTCCATCTGATCGGTGTAAATTGGGAGCGAGATTTACCCTTGCCCACGGTTGCCGATATTCGCAACGTAGTTGCCGGTGACCCAAGCCCTTGCGGCAAAGGCACACTGGATATTAAACGCGGTATCGAAGTGGGGCATATTTTCCAACTCGGCACCAAATATTCTGAAGCACTCAAAGCACGCGTGCTTGATGAAAATGGCAAAGAACAAACCATGGTGATGGGTTGTTACGGCATAGGGGTAACCCGCGTGGTGGCCGCCGCCATTGAACAAAACTTCGATGATAATGGAATTATTTGGCCAGATTCCATAGCACCTTTCCACGTTGCAATCGTACCGATTAACATGAATAAATCTGTAGCCGTTGCGCAAAAAACGGAAGAAGTTTACACGCAGCTCCAAGCTGCTGGCCTAGACGTTTTATTAATGGACGATGAAAAAGCGCGCTTGGGTGTGCAACTTGCCAATACTGATTTAATGGGAATCCCACATCGTATAGTCATTGGTGACCGTGGCTTAGAAGCGGGAACGATTGAATATAAAGGTCGTCGCGATGTTGAAAAACAAGAAGTGCCGGCAGGAGAGATTGTGGCGTTTTTGCAAGAACAAATAAAACTTTAATTTTTTTGTAACACTTTGTTATGTTTCTTCTAATGTAGGTTGGGCTGCAAAGCCCAACACTTCGCCCTCGCAAATCGGCACAACGTAAATTTTAAACTGCAAAGCTATTAATACTTTTGTTTTTATGGTTTGTAATTAAGCATGGACATGTTGGGCTTTGCAGCCCAACCTACGACGTACCAAATATTATTCATCCACCGCATTAAACCGCGCAATCTCTTGCTCAAGTTTTTTACTCACATCATTTGGCGAGCCCGTATTTCTCGCTAACATACTATAAGCAACCGGCACTACAAATAAAGTAAAAAAGGTCGCCACTAATACGCCAGAAATAACCACAACACCTATCACGAAACGTGTTTCAGAACCGGCGCCAGAAGCAATAACCAAAGGCACTGAACCGGCAACCGCAGTTAAGCTAGTCATCAATATGGGGCGCAAACGCGCAGAGGAAGCTTCTAGCAATGCTGCAGTAAACTCTACGCCACGATCACGTAACTGGTTGGTAAATTCAACAATCAAAATGCCATTTTTTGCCGCCAGACCAACCAACATAATTAAACCAATTTGCGAATATAGATTTAGCGTGCTGCCCGTAATCCACAAACCTAATAAGCCACCAGCGATTGCCAAAGGCACGGACAACATAATCACAAACGGATGTATATAACTTTCAAACTGCGCCGCCAACACCAGGTAAGTAATTAAAATCCCTAACACAAACATAAAAAATAAAGAGCCACTCGAATTTTTAAAATCGCGCGACATACCGCGATAATCTACCGTCACATTAGCCGGCAAATGATCTTTAACTAATTGATTAAGATAATCGAGCGATTCGCCCAAGGTTAATTGGTCAGACAACCCGGCTTCTATAGTGAGCGAGCGCACCCGGTTATAACGATTTAATTTGCTGGCATCGGCAAGCTCTTTTATATCCACGAGACTAGCCAAAGGAATTAATTGACTGCTAGTGTTAGAGCGCACATACATATTTTCTAAACTTGATTTGGTTCGCTGCTGATCGCGCTCGCCCTGCAATAGCAAATCATATTCTTCACCTTCCTCAATAAATGTAGTGACTCTGCGCGAGCCCAACATGGTTTCGAGAGTGTGACCAATATTGCTCACACTCACACCCAGGTCAGCAGCTCGATTAATATTTACCTGAACTTCAACTTGCGGTTTGGTCTCTTTGTAATCCCAATCCACATTGGTCAATCCGGGATTTTGTTGATTTATTTTTGCCAATAAAATATCGCGCCACTTTGCCAGGTCTTCATAAGTACCACCGCCAATAACAAACTGCACTGGTTTTGCTGAAGTGGACCCAAAGCCCTGCCGCATAACCGGTGAAGCCATAATGCCGGGCAAATCACTGAGCTTATTGCGTATCTCTTCCATGATGACAAAGCCGTTGCGACGTTTCGACCAATCATTCAAAGCAACAACCACCATACCGCCATTAAAGCTTTCGTAAGTGCCAAAGGTTCTCGGTGCGCGCACCATCAGACGCGAAATTTCACCGGCATCGACATAGGGCATAAGTCGCTTCTCAATTTCTGCCATGTACTCTTCCATGTAATCATAGGTAGCACCCTCCGGGCCATTAACCACAATAAAAAAACTACCGCGATCTTCTTTAGGTGCGTATTCACTAGGAATAATTTTCGCCAAACCAAAACAAGCCAACAGCAACAATGCAAACAGGCCGATCATAAAATATTTTTTATCGAGGCTGGTTAAGATCGCTTTTTGGTAGCGCTCACGCAAACGCTGCATCCCATTATCAACTCTTTCCTTGAACTTACTGCTGTGGGTTTGTTCACGCAAAATTTTTGATGCAAGCATGGGCGAAAGTGTTAATGCAACCAACGCCGAAAAACCTACGGCAGCGGCCATTGTAATGGCAAACTCTGAAAATAATCGCCCGACATTGCCCTTTAAAAACACAATGGGAATAAAGATAGAAACTAATACCAGTGTGGTAGCAATTACTGCAAAGCCTACTTCACGCGTACCATCGTAAGCGGCTAATAACGCGGGCTTGCCTTTTTCTTCCATGTGGCGAACAATATTTTCCAACACAACAATTGCATCGTCCACGACCAAACCAATGGCCAAGACCAGAGCGAGCAAAGTCAGCATATTGACAGAGAAATTTAAGGCGGCCAGTACAGTAAATGTTGCAAGAATTGAAATCGGCACCGCCACAGCAGGTACCAACATAGCGCGGACACTACCCAGAAAAACATAAATAATTAATATTACCAAGGTTATGGCAAGCGCTAGGGTGATATAAACTTCATGGATGGCACGCTCAATAAAAATAGCGCTGTTGTAACTATCTTCAATGGTAATACCTTTCGGCAGACCTGCATTTAACCGATCTCTTTCATCATTAACACCGCGCGCCACATCCAGAGTATTGGCCGTGGATTGTTTGATAATGCCAATGCCGACTTGCGCTACACCATTTCCGCGAAATAAGTTACGGTCGTCAACTGTGCCTTTAATGACTTTAGCAATATCACCTAAACGGATTAGATGTCCGTCAGCGCCTTGCTTAACCACCAAATTGGAAAATTGTTCCTGGGTGCGATAAGTGCGCGCCATTCGCACAGTGTATTGACGCTCTTTAGATTCAATGCTACCTGCAGGCAGCTCTACGTTTTCAGCTCGAAGCGCAGATTCAATATCATCTACCGTTAAATTGTGTGCGGCAAGTTGGTTTTTATCGAGCCATACCCGCATCGCATAGCGTTGCTCACCGCCAATTCGCACCCGCGCAACACCATCCACCGCAGAAAAACGATCGACAATATAACGCTGCGCATAATCAGAAATTTCGGGCACAGACATATTTTCGCCGGCAAGACTCAGCCACAAAATTACATCATCATCAGAACTTACTTTTTGCACTTCGGGCGCAGTAGCTTCTATGGGTAAATTACCAACAGCACTGGACACTTTATCGCGAATGTCATTGGCCGCCGCTTCAATGTTGTGCCCCACGTTAAAAGTGACGGTAATATTTGAAACACCGTTTTCACTGCCCGACTCAATAAACAGAATACCTTCAACACCCGCAATACGATCCTCTAACGGCTTGGTAATACGTGTTTCTACAATATTTGCCGCAGCACCCGGATAAGTCGTACGAATTGAAACTACAGGAGGATCTATATTCGGATATTCGCGCAAGGAAAGGCGATCAAAAGCCAATATGCCAAAAGCCAAAAGCAACAGCGAAAGAACCGAAGCAAATACCGGACGACGTATAGAAATATCAGAAAGCATCATGATGGCTTATCCTCACTGCTTTTTCTGTTTCAATAAATCAGATAAGGATTCCGCAGGCTTATTGGGATCATTATGTTGTTCAGCCAATATGGTAACCACTTGACCGTCATGAATTTTTTGTAGCCCATGAGTGACGACCTTATCACCCTCACGTAAACCTTCAAGCACTTCAACGCGGCCAGGATAGCGCTTACCAATTTTAATTTGACGCTTCTCTGCAAGCCATCCTATTGACTTTCCTTCGCTCGGACTTTTCTCTTTTTGTTTTAAGTCAGCGGCTTTTTCCCGCGTACTTTTTTGCAACACAAACACAAAATTATTACTGCCCATGGGCACTAATGCAGCTTCACTAATGGCTAAGGCTTGACGCGAACTGGCATGAATCACAAGACTCATCAGCATGCCCTGCTTAAGTTCATGTTGAGAATTCTCTACTAACGCGCGCACTTTAATTGCGCGGGTAGCTTCATCGACTTTATTATCAATACTGGATATCACACCTTTAAAAATTTTATTCTCTAAATCATAGCTAGTGGCTTCAATAGGTAAACCGACTCGCAAGCCGCGCAAATAAATGGCGGGAACGGTAAAGTCCAATTTCATTTTACTGTCATCATTCAAAGTAACAATTTCCTGACCCGGAGTAATTAAACTACCCACACTGATACTACGAATGCCGACAACACCACTAAAAGGGGCAATAATACGTAAATCTTTTAACCGCGCCTCAAGTGCTCTTAACTGTGCACGCGATGTTTCGTAATCACGCTGATGTTGATCTAATAATGCAGCAGGGACAGCTCCCGTCGCGGATAGAGATTTGGCGCGATCAAGTTGCTTCTTTGCTTCAATAACATTGTAATTAGCTGCCTCCATTAAGGCCGCCTCTTCGTTGTTGGTCATTTCAACCAAAGTTGCGCCTTTGCTAACACGCTGACCATCCGTAAAATTAATCTGCGTTACCGTTTTAGTGGTTTTAGCAGTGAGTACTGTGGATTCATTTGCATAGAGGTTACCCAGTGCTTCAATATCATTTTTTAATTCTTGTGCTGCTGCCGCTTGTACTATGACATCCAATGGTTTGTCCGGCATTTGTGCATTTATAACCGATGTTTGCGCAATGAGGAGAACGATAAAAAATTTGGGGAAATGGGCCAACATAAGGGTTACCGAATAATTATTGTGTTGCTTGAATGACGTGACATTGTGACTAACGAGCCACCCTTCATGCATGAGTTTAACACTTGCTTACACATTATAGTGCAAGGTGCTCCCGTTACTCTTCCCTTGGATCAATACGCTTTAAAGCCGATTGGATATTCGTTGGACTAAAGCCACGAGAAGTTAAAAAACGCATTTGTTTTGACATTTGTTTTAGATCCTGACCGACTTGATCACCAAATTTCTTTATAAACACTTTTTCTGCAATTTGGTTCCATATCGGGTCAGATGCATCCATAAAAGCAGTGACCACTTCGTTATCAATACCGCGATCTTGCAGCTCCATACGAATGAGTAGCGGGCCCTTACCTTGACGCTGACGCATGACAATAAATGCTTCCGTAAATCGTGCATCGCTTTGCAAGCCCTCGTCCGTTAGCTTTGCAATCGTCGCTGAGATGCATTCATAACAATTGAAAAGTTCTCTATTATCCAATGAGCCTGGGTTACCAAATTTTTTCTGAAGTTTTTGCGTTAGCTCGGCAACAGAATGTTCGCGCATAGCTAATAAGTTCATCGCGGAAAACCGAATTGTTGCAGCTGTTATTTCAACATTATCCATGACACGCTCTGTATTCATCTGTCATTTATTGATCCATATAAAAATGGCCGCAAAAGCGGCCATTACTATTGTCATACAATTAAAATTATTTTACGGGCGGAAATTGTGCAATAACTTCTAACACAGCGCTGGCTAAAATTTGGCGCTGTTTTTGTGGTGATAAATTTCTACTTAAACGTTTCTGCGAAACACCACGCCAAATAGGTTGCTGGGTTTTAGCATCGACCATATCAATAATTAAACTGCCCTGATTGTAAACACTCATCCCACCACCAAACCTGGGATGAAAAAATATGGACGATGGATAGCGATAACCTCTGCCCCAATAACCATAGCCGTACAAATCATCGTAAACATATGGATCAAGCTTTTCTTCCATGATCACATGATAACTCACATAAAAATCGGGAATTGCATCGCCCGTAGTTGACTGATAGCGCTTTGATAACTCAGTGTTCACTAAAGTATGGATATGACTTAACGTGAACGGAGAAATAAGTAAATTTTCTTTGGTATCTTGCCGTGTATCTTTGACTGAAAAAGCTTTTAACGCAGAAAAATTATAATTATCTTCATAATCTGTGGATACCCGCGGCTTGGTAGCGCAACCCGTAATAAACAAGGTTAAGAAAATAAATCCCAGGATATTTATTTTAGTCTTTGTATTTGGCTTTAACATCACAAACTCCACAGTTACATTAATTGATAAATGCATCATCAATCGGCTAAACTTTATGATAACCGATTGATGATTATATTGTGTAGCGCACTCAGAGCAACCATGCCAAACGAGAATGTGATGTATGACTATTATAGCGAAACGGTCACAATGATTAGGACAACTCTATTTCGTCGTTAACATCCGCACCACCGGCACTTAAGGATAATGCTGGCATCGCTAGCAGTTCTGTTCTGACTCTTTGCTCAAGCTCTTTTGCCATAACAGAATTCTCTTGCAAATATTTCATCACATTGCTTTTACCCTGACCTATTTTATTTCCTTGATAGCTGTACCAGGCACCCGCTTTATCAATCATGCCCAGCTTCACGCCATAATCTACAATTTCACCCATACGATTAATGCCGGTGCCGTAAAGAATTTGAAACTCAGCTTGTTTAAAGGGTGGAGCGACCTTATTTTTAACAACTTTCACGCGTGTTTCCGAGCCGACCACTTCTTCGCCTTCTTTGACCGCACCAATACGGCGAATATCCAAACGCACTGAAGCATAAAATTTAAGTGCATTACCACCGGTTGTGGTTTCGGGGTTGCCAAACATTACACCTATTTTCATACGAATTTGGTTAATAAAAATAACCAGGCAATTAGCATTTTTAATATTACCCGTGATTTTACGCAGCGCTTGTGACATCAAGCGCGCCTGCAAACCTACGTGGTGATCGCCCATTTCACCTTCAATTTCCGCCCTTGGTGTAAGTGCTGCTACAGAGTCAATAACCAATACATCGACTGCACCCGAACGAACCAACATGTCGGTGACTTCCAAGGCTTGCTCACCTGTATCTGGCTGGGAAATCATTAAATCTTCTACATTAACACCCAATTTAGCCGCGTAAATTGGATCTAGCGCGTGCTCGGCATCAATAAAAGCACAAGTTCCGCCCATACGTTGCGCTTCAGCAATAACTTGCAAGGTCAAGGTAGTTTTGCCTGAGGATTCAGGGCCATAAATTTCAACAATACGGCCTCTTGGCAAACCGCCAATGCCCAAGGCCACGTCAAGCCCCAGCGAACCTGTCGATATAGAAGGAATGGCAACCTGTTCTTTGTCCCCCATTCGCATTACTGTACCCTTTCCAAACTGACGCTCAATTTGAGCTAATGCAGCTTGCAACGCTTTTTCTTTATTCGCATCCATTTGACACCTCAACGTAAAATTTAAAATTAAATTGGCTTTGTATTAGGCTAACGCCGAACCTTTTATCGAGAACTTACACAATATGTAGCTTCTTGCTTGCCATGAGCGCCTGCCGAAACCGCGCGGCTAAATTCGACTCTAGTTATAGGTTACATTAAAAAAACTGTATGCGCAAACAGTGATAGCATTATATACAGGGCATGCCCTGCAGTCTAATATATCAACTGACCCAACGCCCATTATTTAGTTTCGGTAAGAATTTTAGCTTCATCTCTAACTTACGTAAATCACGGGAACCTGGATGTGTGTGTTTTTAGCCATAAATAAAAAAACCCAAGACTTAGTCTTGGGTTTTTATTACGACTTTTGGTCGGAGTATTATGTTGCAAATAGACAAACAAAAATTTACTCAATCATTTTTTTTATGGCATTGATGATTGCGTCACCGTTAAAGGGTTTTACAATCCAGCCCTTGACACCTGCGGCTTTCCCCCGTTGCTTTAACGAAAGATCATCCTCAGTTGTTAGCATAACCACAGATATTAAATTGCCGGACTCCCGGACTTTTTCTACCATGGTTAGACCATCCATGTTAGGCATATTAATATCACACAAGATTAATTTTAACTCCCTGTCTTCCTGAATTTTCACAAGGCCATCAATACCGTCTACGGCAGTGATTACACTAATTCCCTGAGCGCGCAAGTACTCGCTAACCTCACTGCGTACGCTGGTAGAGTCGTCAACTACTAGTATTTTTGCCATGTAAACTCTCCTACCGATATAATTTTACAGGCCTTCTTGCACAGTCATAGAGGCTTATTTTGCCGTTCAGCTCCCCAGTACCCATTTACCGGGTAGCAATAGTAGGGATAAACTTTTAACGCTTTGGCCGTGTCAGCCAGCCCCGCTATAACCATAGCATCTTCTCAAAAAAATGCTTTAACCAACAAGCATCTATCTGATTAATTGGATACCGAATAATAAACTGCATAAGCAACCTTACATCATCGCTCACTTTTTTTACAACATGGTCTATAACTTATGTAACCTTTTATGTTTCATCTTCTGAGCGTTCCATACTACCCAATAGATGTATGAGCCGACTGATTAAATATTCTATTTGTCTATTATCACTGATCTTGTGTTTGAGTGTAGTCAGTTCAAATGCGAGCACGCAAAGCTATCCAAAGAAAATAAATTTTCGCAACATCATGCAAAATCAGGATATTGCACTAGGGGAAGTAGAATCGATCATTCAGGATCATGAAGGATTCATGTGGTTGGGCGGTCGCAATGCGCTGCTACGCTACGATGGATATGATTTTTTATCAGTAGTGATTGCCGATAATCTTCAGGATTTTTCGCAAACATCACCCATCAACCAAGTCATAGAGATATTTGAAGATAGCCGCCAGGATATGTGGGTAGCAACAAGGTCCGGTTTATTTAAGTACGACCGAACCCATGAAATATTAGCGCGTTTAACGTTAAAAAATGCTGCGGATGTACTACTTTCCCAAGTAACCGTGAATGCTCTAGCTGAAGCACCTACGGGCGAAATATTAGCGGGATCCGCTAGCGGCTTAAGCATCATAGACCCCGAGACATTTAATTCTCATCGCGTCGCAAATCTGGATGGCGATAATAACAGCACAACAAATAACGCAGTCCATGATTTGTTTGTCGACAAACAAGGCATCATTTGGATTGGCATTGATGAAGGGGTGGCACGCCTGGACTGGGCCTCTAAAGCATTAACACTCGTAATACCTAACCCTCGCAAGCCTGCATCTATCGCTGACAATGGCATAAAAACCATAGCTCAGGATCACAATGGGGACTTATGGTTTGGTACCGACAACGGCATTTATCGCTTAAACAAGGCAAGCGACGCACTCAGGCTTTATCAGCACAACCCCAATGATCGCTACAGCCTGGCAAACAACATATCTCGCCAAATACTGGTCGACAGCAATGGCTGGGTGTGGACGGGCAGTGACCAAGGTGGCATTAGCCTTTACGATCAAACTAACGACCGCTTCATCCGCTTTCAACACGAAGAAGGGCGTGTGGGTTCGTTAAGCAGTAATACTATTCGCCGTATTTATCAAGATACTAATGGCGACATGTGGGTGGGCACCTACCCTTCTGGCGTTAATTTTTATGATCGCTCAACCTCAGCTATTACTGTTTACAAAAAAGAAAATGATTTAAGCCGGGGTCTACTCGACAATAATGTCGAAGCTGTGGAAGAAGACAAGGATGGGAATCTATGGATTGGTGCTGGTGGCGTTACACGCTATAACCCCGACAATGAAACCTTTACTCATTATCAACACACCCATGGCAGCGATTCGCGGATTACCTCCACTTCTGTTATGAACGGCCTGATAGATTCAGCTGGCGACATACGTTTTGGTTCCTGGGCCCATGGGATTCTAGCTTACAAGCCTAAAACAGATTCCTTTGCCGAAGTACCAGCCGACCCTACTTTGGTTCGTCGCGGCATCAAAACCAGCGACCAGTTAAATGACCAGATGGTATGGAGCGTGTATGAAGATAAACGCAAAAACCTCTGGATTGGCACTCATTTTAACGGCCTGACGAAATACGATAAACGAACCGGTACTTATACTTATTATTCTCCCATACCCAATGACCCTACCAGCCTTAGCAACGTCGTAGTCTGGACGACATTTGAAGATTCCAGCGGACGTTTTTGGGTGGGCACATCTAATGGTTTAAATTTAATGGATCGCGATCAGGAAACATTCAAACGCTACCTATCCAAGCCGGGTGACTCCCATAGCCTTGCCAATGATTCTATATTGTCTATCCATGAAGATAAAAAAGGGCGACTGTGGTTTGGCACAGATGCAGGTTTACATTTATTTCACCCGGAAACAGATAATTTTTCTGTATACAACAGTGCGGATGGTTTTACCGATAACGGAATTCGCGCAATTATTGAAGATCAACTCGGCAATTTATGGCTGGGAACAAATAACGGTGTGGTCATGTTTAATGCCGACAGTAAAATTGTTCGCAATTACATGCGCTACAACGGCGAAAAAATTGGTGGTATAGCTACAGGTGCGGCGGTGGCTACGCGCAAAGGTGAAATGGTATTTGGTGCTAAAAGTGGCCTATATATTTTCGATGTCAACAAACTGATGACCAATCAAAAAGCGCCACCTGTAGCCCTGACTGACTTTCGTATTTTTACCGAAAAAATTCTGAGTAACCATTCGGATAAAATTTTAACCAAGGTTATTAATCAGACTGATAGCATTAGCCTGGATTATACAAAATCCATGATCTCATTTAGCTTTTCTGCACTGAATTATCGCGACTCTGATAAAAATCAGTATGCCTATAAACTTGAAGGTTTCGACGATAGGTGGCGCGAAGTAGGTAATCAACGGACAGCACTTTATACCAACCTCGACTCTGGAAGTTATATCTTCAGAGTGAAGGCCAGTAATAACGATGGCGTATGGAATGAAGAGGGGAAATCAATACAAGTCAATCAACTTCCTCCGCCCTGGAAAACCTGGTGGGCTTATACAACTTATGTGTTAGCAATCATCGCTATGATTTTACAATATGCTCATTCACAACGAAAAAAACGTCGTCTGATCGAAGCACAAAATCGTCTGTTGGAAATAAAAGTGGCTGAGCGCACCGCAGAATTGCGTGAAAAAAATAATAATATTCAAGCCATAGGCAATATGCGGCAAGGACTATTTACCGTAGAAGTCAGCGGAAATATTCATGCGGAATATTCACATTTCCTGGAAGAAATTTTTGAAACCACAGATATTGCAAGTCGCAATGCAATGAATTTATTGTTCAGTCACGCCGATCTCGGCAGCGACACGCTTGCTAGTATGAAAGTCATCACAGGATCTATCATTGGTGAAGACGAAATTAACTACGAACTCAATGCCCATTTGTTACTTACTGAATATGAGGTTGATGTTAATGGCAAGCGTAAATGCCTGTCGCTGGATTGGAACCCAATTTTGATCGACAATCTAGTTGGTAAGCTTATGGTGTCAGTGCGTGATGTTACGCAGCTCAAGCAATTGGAAAGCGAGGCCCTGACAAAAAAACGCGAGCTGGATATTATTAGTCAATTGTTAAATATACCGGCAAAGAAATATTTAATATTTGCCACGTCGACTAAACGGTTTATTGCAGAAAATCGCGAGTACATTGCGCGCAATGAGCAGAGAAGCGATACAGTGATCGCGTTGCTATTTCGCAATATGCACACCATTAAAGGCAACTGTCGCACCTTTGGCTTGCGTTTTTTGAGCGATATCGTACATGAAGTAGAAGCGATATACAGCGCACTCAAAACTGACCTAACCAGAAATTGGCAGCGCGAACAATTGTTTGCCGACTTGGTGCGTGTTGAAAACTTGTTACAAGAATACGAATATGTTTATTACACAATATTGAGGCGTGGTGATAGAGACCGTGACCATAACGGTTTTTGGGCTGATAGCAATGCTATTGCTACTATTCAACATTGTATAGATACCACGACACAACAGCTCCAACAATTACCAACATTCAAGGACTCAAAACTTCTATTGCCCATCCAATCTCTGCTTAATGCTGCTTTATCTATCCCTCTAAGCGAGGTGCTATGCGACATAGTGGCTTCACTGCCGTCTATAGCAGTTCAACTTAACAAAGATGCACCGAAGGTTGTCATAGATGATAAAAATGTGCGTATTAAAGCTAGCGCTACTGAATTATTAACAAATATTTTTGCGCACATTTTACGTAACTGTATTGACCATGGCATTGAGAGACCTTCAGTACGAATCCAAGCAGGGAAACCAACCAGCGGCATTATTGAGGTGCGAACGGTTATTAAAAATGAACGACTTTACATACATGTTAAAGATGATGGCCAGGGGATAAATATTAATAGGCTATTTCAAAAAGGTGTGGAAGCCGGGCAATGGGCTGCAGATGGAAGGCCCAGCGATCAAGAGATAGCCAATTTGATTTTCGTTTCTGGTATTTCTACCAGCGAACAGGTAACGGATATTTCCGGTCGCGGAGTTGGGATGGACGCGGTTAAACAATTCTTGCTTGCGCAAGATGCCAACATTAGCTTGCATCTTTTCGGCAGAGATGTGAATCACAACAGCTTTCCAGAACCAGTGATGATTCCGTTTGAATGGGTTATAGATTTACCACCGAGCACTTTTACAGAAGTGGCATAATATCCCAACACATTCCTGCGCTGCAGACATCAATCTATTGCCTACAAGTCTCGCAATATTGATTGCATCTGCTATCGTAAACTAAGCACTTCGCTAAATTGAAGCATCATTCCTATAGATAAAACTTGGCTTTTTTCAAAAACGTTTACGTAGTAGACTATGGAAAAATCATAAACTATGCAAAAATCAATTTTTTAAGAATAATTTTTTAATAATTACTGGTTTTTGTCTTCAGGATTTAATCAATTTATTTATGAAAATTTTATACTCGATCCTACTTTTCAATTTTTTTTACTTACCTTTTCATGTTAACGCAGATTCCAGCGCTAACATGAAGACTTAATTAAATGCTGAATCGAGCGCCAATGCCGAATTCGTTGTTACTCTGCGATCGGGTTATACCGAGCGTGATAAGCATCATGATTACGGTAATGAATTGTTACAGCTAGCCTTGGAAAAAACCCGAAAAAAATATGGCGACTTTCGTTTGCAGGATTTACCGCGCTTAAATTATGTCCGCACACTAAAAGCAGCAGTGGATAATAGTTACCCCAATCTTTTTTTTGAAGCTAATTATGATCGGTCATTAAGTACGGATGGCGGTCTTACCTTTATAAGCTTTCCCGTAGATCTCGGCGTAATCGGCCATAGAGTTTGTTTTATCAATCCAAAGCTCAAAGATAGCGGTAAGCAATTTCGCACCTTGGAAGATTTAAAACCATACACTTTTGCTCATGGTATTGCATGGGCTGACACGCAAATATTTCGTCATAACGGACTCACGGTACGCGAAATTGAAAACTATGATGGTCTTTTCCTGATGGTTATTAGTGGGCGCATTGATTTTTTTTGTCGCGGCGCGAATGAAGTGCTGGACGAGAAAAATCAATTTAAAGAGCTAGATCTGGTCATCGATGACAGTTTTATGCTGGTATATCCACTGCCACGCTTTTTCTATACGAATAGTAAAAATGAACTTGCTAAAGAACGTATTGAGCTAGGAATTAATTTGGCCTACACCGATGGTTCACTAAAAAAGGTTTGGTTAAAGCATTTTAGTGCCAGCTTAAAATATGTTAACCCTGGCGCTCGCACTATCATTCCCATGGAAAACCCACTCCTGGGAGATTTAAAATTTAAAGAACAGCCCGACTTTATTTATTTATTGCAAAACGAACCACACAATACTGGCGGTGGTGCAAAAACGTTGCAGCGAAAGCCCTAACCAAAAGAAAACATTAGCCAAAGTTGCAAAAATACAACCAGACATGACTCGGATCAGGCTTGCAATCTTGGCTGAACAACGTCTATACATCGTCATAAAATGTTTTAAATCTAAACTTGATTTTCATTATCCAACGCGATTGAAATTGGAAATGGAAATGGAAATGGAAATCCAAATTTAAGCAAGCAGCTATTCTTACTCCAACAAAACAATATTAGATTCCGCCAGGTAACATTCAGTTTGCAATACACCTTTCTTAATATTGAACGATGTAGTTGATACGATATTCGTATCGCGCGCTAAAAAAGTAGATTTAATATGATTGGCAAAGTCAAGATAATAAATATCAGATTCACGGCACATGCCGCCACTTATAAAATAAACTCCGTTGCTATCTACCTTTAGCAATTTGCTATTGTGGTTTAGTGTTGGCGCTACCTGTTCGAGCGAATCGTCTTTGCTGCGCAAAACCCATAAGCCACTTTCGCTTGCGTATTGAAAAAAAACATCGCCGTCGTATTCTATTGCCGCCCCCACAGAACCAAAAGTTAATTGTTTTTGATGTTGATTCTTAAGGTCGATACGCCATAAATTTTTAACATCACCATTATTCTTCACTATTAATAGTCGATGAGTATCAGGAAAATAAGCAACCGGCTGAATTTTATCGAGTTCACTTAGCAGTAACGATGTTTTTGTTGTTAAAAAATTGTAGTGATAAAGCTTAGTATCTAAGCTATAGAGCAAATGCTCGCCATTTTCAGACCAAATAATGGAATTTACTTTTTTCTCTATTGGCTGGCTTGTAAGTTGGCGCTCATGCTCGCCTTCAACTAGCCATAAATGAATTTGATTATTGCGCACCGAGGCGTAAACCACTTTCTCTCCATCAGGTGAAAAAGCCGCAGAATAATTCAGATCAGAATTTTCAGTCAGGTTTGTTTTAGTACCGCCTAACCCTAGCATTAAAATATTGGTGCTACGTTTTTCCTCCGTGTAAAAAATGGCTGCACCATCGGGGCGATAACGTGGCTGCGAGAAAATTCTATCCTTGGTGTCAGTCAATGGAATTTCTGTTTGCTGCCCGTCCATATATAAAGCCAATAATTTTCGCTCGTCTTCCGCGTAAACCAGAACACCACTACCGTCGGGAATCCAACTAATATCTACGGTTGAAAAATTGAGTTGCCAGCGACTTATGGGCGATTGATTTTCGTTTAAGAAATCTATTTGAACAGAATTTTTATGTGCACTGGCTATAGCTGTTTTTTTATGTTGAACGGTACTTGCGAGAAGATTCACTACACCTTCTACTTCGTCAAGACTTGTTAATTGCTGATTTTCTGTTGCATAGCGGTAACGTGTGCTACTGGAAGTTGAACCCTGCTTGGCGACAAATTCCAACGTATTCTCATCCCACCAGGTAACACTATAAATACGTCCCTGCCATTGGCTGAGCAATTGTTTTTCCAATAAACGATTGCTAGCGAGATCGAGTGAAAATATATGGAATGAATAAAGATAATTGGGTTTTTCGTAAAAATCGGGGCTTGGCGGCAGGTCTTCGCGACGCTTAACTTCAACGGCGACAAGATGATTTCCCGCCGGAGACCAGGCCAATTTAAACCATGAACCTTGGCTAGTGGCAATGCGCCAATCTTTTCCCTGATTATCGCGAACGAGTAACTCACTTGCAGTTTCGCTGATATTATTCGCGTTAAATTTTTCTCGAACATAAGCAATGTGGTTACCTTTTGGATGCGGCTCTGCGCCTCTTTCATGCCCTGTTTCATTGGTATAACCACTTGCAGCAGTAAATATTGTTTTGTGGTTTTTATTGATCGATAAACTATCTATTTTTACCAAACTATAAACTAGCAATGCGAGTACAAACATACCTCCAGCCAAACCAAGCCACAGCAATGAATGCCTGCCATACCACAAGCGCCACCGCGCAGCAATATAGACAGGATTACTCAGCTTCACAGACTGTGCGTCTGGTTGATCTAGAAATGGAAAGCGCGGTTCGATTTTGAGTTGGTAACCACGTTTCGAGTAATGCGCAATTATTTCCTGCTCGCCGACCAACTCAGCCAATGCACTTCTAAGCGCGTTAATGCTTTTTTGAACTGAACCGTGAGTAACTATGCGGCCTTCCCATAAACGCTCAATCAACTCCTCATTGCTAACTACCCGAGTGTAATTGCGCGCAAGGTAAAGCAGCACTGCCATCACCTTCGGTTGCACTTTAAGGGCCTTATTGCCTACAGCGATTTCATTATGGGACGGCGACACATGCATATCGTCTAGCGCAAAATCATTCTCTTTATTGGTATCCACTCTATTGGTGTCCATAGGGGCCTACTATTATTTGCATGGCAGATACCTTTTTTTCGCATGGAGGTATAGGTTTGTCGTAAGCATTTATTATTTGGTTACTACAGCTGCTCGCGCCCGACTAAACCCTAACGCAGAGTGCAATTTTGCAAGATATACCTCGTTTAACACAAGCATAGTCCGCTATTTGATAAATTCTAGGCTATTGATTTTTATGAAAATAATTTCGGTAAGCAAAAGGTAAGCGCAAGGTTTTTCTAAGGTCAGTGTTTTTTTAAGCATTTACCCTATATTCACATCACGCACATCCACTCGTATGGCTACAAAGGGATGCTGCCTTTACCTCTACCTTATCAACCCTAAATTAACCAGCGACTCAAAGGGAAATACCATGAAATTATTATTACTAACTTTAACCCTTAGCTTTTCAACCTTAACAATGGCTGCTGTCACGTCACAGCTAGAGGCCGATGCTCCGCTCGTCTATATCAACCAAAATTTTGGATTCAATGTTAAAGGGTACAAATATGCTCAAGCAGAATACCCTTGTGATATTGACAAGGTCTTAGTTGAAAACCTGATTAGTCGAGCCAAATCAGAAGGTATTCGACTTGAAGCGGTAACAACTATCGATAAAATCCAAAATGGTGTGGTGCCTGTTTTAGCCATAGATATTGAGCAATTAGTACTTGGAGATCAGGACCGTCAGTTCGGTACCAAGCAGAACTCCAACTTGCCTAAAGTGCAAATTACTGCTGCGCTCGTTAAAAATAAAGACAACTTCCTTACCGCTAAACATACCTGCGCAATCGCGACACTTAGCCAGTTTTCACCGACAAGTGATATTACGGATTTGGGTAGCAATGGCGTAACTGTTTGCTCGGCAACGCGCAAATGTTTACAGGATTTAAGCAAAGATGTAGTGGAATGGATTGTGCCGCAGGTTAAATAAGTTTTAATCAATGTTATTTACTCAGCCAATTGAGTAGCAATAAGTTGCTTAATGCCAAGTTTTTAATAGCTAATATCCCCGCTATTACACGCGCGCATCAAACAAAATGGCGACTCAGTAGCCGCGATTTTGTTTGATGCGTATCTTGATAGCTTTTGCAAAACACTTCTTCCGAAATCTGCTATTTCATTCAGTGTTGTATCCCACGACATCACTAAATGAATTCAATGACTATTTCTTTATAGGAAAAATATTCGACGCCACAATGATGGGACAAGCTATTTACATTAAAAAATAAAGGAGGAAAATATTTTTTACCTAATTTTTTGCCAAATGAATTAGGCAGCCTGGCCGATGCAGCAATTTCATACAAATTGTTTTCCGCCAAAATAATTATTTACACCGCACTTTTTATAATGAGTTTTTATCCACTAGGCTTATCGTGTGTCGAGCTTATTTTTAACTGAGCAAATTTTTGCCAGCTAACACACGCAATACTCATGTGATTCACTCTTAATGCAATATCGGAAAAATCATGAACAATAAAAATTATTTTTTGCTTGTGCTGCTACTGATGGTTCCTGGAGGGGTCTTATTACATAATAAAAATTTAGCGCAATCAAGCTCGCTTACCACTTTAGCCAATACCGCAAACCCAAATACTTTTCTAGTGGGCGACGTTCAAATAGAGTTGGATTTGAAGAAGTTTACTCAAAAAATAAAAGCAGGTTATGACGCAGTTGTTGATGCAGGATCAGAATGCATAAATGACTTCAAAGTCTTAAAAACGAAAGAAGCAAAAAAATTAGCTGGAACTATTGAATCGTCTGCAACGAAACTTGCTTGCGCGAATACTGGCATCCCTGCCAAAGGCAAATATAGCGACGAAATTAATGCAAATGTTATTTTCAATTGAAGGTGGTACTTACAATATTGTTTAATCCTGCCACTCGCTAAACCTTGCTGGACATTACGCAACTCAAGGCGACCAAAAAAAGTTTCTCCTGCGTTTTCTGTCATAGCAAAAAAAACGACCCGAAGGTCGTTTTTTTACATTAAATTGGATCGCGGAGTCGTACTTACCAACCCGTAATTTCCTTCAATGCTTTACCAATATCCGCCAAGCTTTCTACGGTTTTTACACCAGCGTCTTGCAATGCAGCAAATTTCTCAGCAGCAGTACCTTTACCACCAGAAATAATCGCACCGGCGTGACCCATACGCTTACCAGCAGGAGCGGTGACACCTGCAATATAAGACACAACGGGTTTAGTCACGTGAGCTTTGATGTAGGCAGCCGCTTCTTCTTCTGCAGAACCACCAATTTCACCGATCATAACAATAGCTTCGGTTTGCGGGTCAGCCTGGAACAACTTCAAAATGTCGATGAAGTTAGAGCCGGGAATGGGGTCGCCACCAATACCGACGCAAGTAGATTGGCCAAAACCGTAATCCGTAGTTTGCTTAACTGCTTCATAAGTCAAAGTACCTGAACGCGATACTATGCCTACTTTGCCGGGCTTGTGAATGTGACCTGGCATAATGCCGATTTTGCATTCGCCCGGAGTAATAACACCTGGGCAGTTAGGGCCAATCAAACGCACGCCCAACTCGTCACACTTCACTTTAGCGTCAAGCATATCGAGAGTTGGGATACCCTCAGTAATACACACGATCAACTTGATGCCGCCATTTGCCGCTTCAAGGATTGAGTCTTTACAGAAAGGTGCCGGAACATAGATGACTGATGCAGTTGCACCAGTCGTTTCTACAGCTTCAGCAACAGTGTTGAACACTGGCAAGCTGAGGTGAGTTTGACCACCCTTACCCGGAGTTACACCACCGACCATTTTGGTGCCGTAAGCAATCGCTTGTTCAGAGTGAAAAGTACCTTGCGCACCGGTAAAACCCTGGCAAATTACTTTGGTGTCTTTGTTAATTAGAACGCTCATATTTCATCACCCCTTATTGATTCGCAGCAGCTGCTACAACTTTCTTGGCTGCGCCAGTCAAGTCGGTATCAGCGATAATGTTCAGGCCGCTTTCGGTCAGTACTTTCGCACCTATCTCAGCGTTGTTGCCTTGCAAACGAACAACAACAGGAACTTTTACGCCCACTTCTTTAACAGCACCAATTACGCCTTCTGCGATCATGTCGCAACGTACGATGCCGCCGAAGATGTTGATGAATACAGCTTTAACAGCGTCATCAGATAAAATGATTTTGAATGCTTCAACAACGCGTTCTTTAGTTGCGCCACCGCCTACGTCGAGGAAGTTAGCCGGTTGGCCACCGTGCAATTTAACGATGTCCATGGTGCCCATCGCCAAGCCAGCACCGTTAACCATGCAACCAATATCGCCACCGAGAGCAACATAGTTCAATTCCCAAGCTGCAGCATGAGCTTCACGCGCATCCTCCTGGGTTGGGTCTTGCATAGCTTTCAATTCCGGGTGACGGTACATAGCGTTGCCATCAACCACCAGTTTGGCATCCAGACAGTGCAAGTCGCCGGCAGGAGTGATCACCAATGGGTTCACTTCCAACAACGCCAAATCTTTCTCTTTAAACAACAGAGCAAGACCCAGGAAAATTTTCACGAACTGGTTGATTTGCTTACCTTCCAGGCCCAATTTGAAAGCCAAATCGCGACCTTGATATGGCTGCGCGCCAACCAACGGATCAATAGCAACTTTCAAAATCTTTTCCGGAGTATCGTGCGCAACTTTCTCAATTTCAACACCACCTTCGGTAGATGCCATAAATACGATGCGACGACTTGAACGATCTACTACAGCACCCAGATACAACTCTTGAGCGATGTCAGTGCAAGGTTCAACCAGAATACGGCTGACCGGCTGACCGTTAGCATCAGTTTGGTAAGTAACCAAATTTTTGCCTAACCACTTATCAGCAAAGGCTGCAATTTCTTCTTTAGTCTTTACCAGCTTCACGCCGCCCGCTTTACCGCGGCCACCAGCGTGTACTTGAGCTTTAACGACAAACACATTGCCGCCGATTTGATCAGCTGCTGCAACAGCTTCTTCAACAGTAGCAGCGGCTATGCCCTTAGAGACAGGCAAACCATATTGGGCAAACAGCTGCTTACCCTGATACTCGTGCAAATTCATGGTGTTGTTCCATTTGACGAAGGTTGCCATGTATTGATGAGTGAACATGGACAACGGGGTTATCGATGGCCATAAACCTTATGAGTTTGTGGCCGCTTGGGATTGAGAACTCTATGGCTCTCTTCACATTTCTTCTTACTAGCGCTTCTTACTTAACGCTTCTTCTTGTTAGCGATATGAATGGCATGACCATGCACGGCTAACGCTGCTTCATGAATAGTTTCAGACAAGGTTGGGTGACCAAACACCATCATACCTAAATCTTCTGCACTGGAACCAAACTCCATAGCAATTGCAACTTGCTGAACCAAATCGGCTGCGCTTGGGCCAACAATGTGGGCGCCAAGAATACGATCAGTTACCGCGTGAGCAATAATTTTTACCAAACCCTGAGTTTCGTTGGCAGCCATAGCGCGACCAGAAGCAGAGAATGGGAATGTACCAACGTTGTATGGCTCGCCTGACGCTTTAACTTGCTCTTCAGTTTTACCAACGGCGGCAACTTCAGGGTGAGTATAAATAACGTTAGGAATAATATCGTAATTCATTTGGGTCTTCTGGCCAGCGATACGCTCGGCAACCATCACACCTTCCTCAGAACCTTTATGCGCCAGCATTGGACCGCGAACCACGTCGCCAATTGCCCATACACCTGGCGCATTGGTTGCGCAGAATTCGTTAACAAAGATAAAACCACGCTCATCCAAGTTCACGCCGCTGTCGCCAGCCAACAAGTTTTCGGTGAAAGGGCGACGACCCACACACACAATAAGCTTGTCGAAAGTTTCTTGTTGTTCTTTTCCGTCTTTATCAAGGAAAGTCACCGTCACTTCTTTACCGTTTACTTTAGACCCGGTAACACGTGAACTGGTACGAATATCCAAACCTTGTTTGGTTAGAATTTTTTGCGTTTCTTTGGCAATTTGTTGATCCATGATGGCAAGAAAGCTATCAAGCGCTTCAAGCACAACCACTTGTGAACCCAAACGATTCCATACCGAACCTAATTCCAAACCGATTACGCCAGCACCGATAACACCTAGACGCTTGGGGATTTCAGCAAATTCCAATGCACCGGTAGAGTTAACAATGACATCGTTATCTACTGGCGCTGGAGGAATATTAATGGGGTTAGAACCAGAAGCAAGAATAACGTTTTCTGCTTCGTAAGTGGTTACTTTACCTTCAAAGTCAGTCACTTCAACTTTTTTGCCGGCGAGCAATTTGCCGGTACCAAAAAGACTGGTAACACCGTTTGCTTTAAACAGACCAGCGATGCCTCCAGTCAAATTTTTGATGATTTGGTTCTTACGCGCAATCATCGCAGGAACATTAATTGCCACGCCTGAAGTTGAAATACCATGAACGCCAAGGTCATCTTTTGCTTCGTGGTATTTGTAAGAGCTATCGAGTAATGCTTTTGAAGGAATGCAACCTACGTTCAAGCAAGTACCACCGTTAACACCCTTGCCTTCTTCGCTTTTCCACTTCTCAACACACGCAGTTTTCAAACCCAATTGCGCAGCACGGATAGCGGCAACATAGCCCGCTGGGCCAGAGCCAATAACAATCACATCAAATTTTTCAGACATAGCTATGTTCCTAAATTAAGTTAGATTTCCAGCAAAATACGTGCTGGATCTTCCAATAAGTCTTTAATGGCAACCAAGAATTGCACAGCATCTTTACCATCTAATAAACGGTGATCGTAAGACAAGGCCAAATACATCATCGGCAAAATTTCTACTTTGCCATTCACTGCCATGGGGCGTTCCTGAATTTTGTGCATGCCCAAAATAGCGGCTTGCGGCAAATTCAAAATCGGCGTGGATAGCAATGAGCCAAAAGTACCACCATTAGTAATCGTGAAAGTACCGCCAGACATTTCTTCAATACTTAATTTACCATCGCGTGCACGCAACCCGAAATCGCGAATAGTGTTTTCGATACCGGCCAAACTCATGGTTTCAGCATTACGCAATACGGGCACTACCAAACCTTTTTCAGTCGATACAGCAACACCAATATCCTGATAGGCATGATAAACAATATCATTGTTATCAATGGAAGCATTTACCGCTGGGAAACGGCGCAAAGCTTCTGCAGCAGCTTTCACAAAAAAGCTCATAAAGCCCAAACGAGCTCCGCCGTGGGTTTTCTCGAATTGGTCTTTGTATTTTGCCCGCAAGGCCATTATGGGAGCCATGTTAACTTCGTTAAAGGTTGTCAACATTGCGGTAGTGTTAGAAGCTTCAAGTAAACGTTCAGCGATACGTTTACGCAAACGCGTCATGGGCACACGCTTTTCAATACGGTGGCCAGTAGCTTCAATCGCAACAGCAGCTACGGTACTTGCAGCAGGAGCGGCGGCTGGTGCTGACTTGAGGTGATTGGCAACATCTTCTTTCATCACACGGCCGTCTTTACCTGAGCCTGCCACTGTAGCGGTGTTTACATTGTTTTCTTCAGCCATTTTTCGTGCTGCGGGATTTACTAGTTTATCAGTAGTAGCGGCAGGAACGCCTGCCGCAGGTGTAGCAACCTTGGCGGCAGCTTGTGGTGCAGCGCTTGCAGCTGCAACAGCACCAGCGGTGAAGATGGCAATCACTTCATTACTTTGAACGGTATCGCCTTCGCCTTTCTTAATTTCAGAGATGCTGCCATCCGCAGGTGCAACAACTTCCAAAACGACTTTATCGGTTTCGATATCAACAATTAATTCATCGCGCATCACGGCCTCGCCTGGCTTTTTGTGCCAGGTAGCAATGGTGCCATCAGCTACTGATTCGGGGAACGTTGGGGCTTTAATTTCAATACTCATTACTATTCCTTCTCTCTCGCTATGATGTGTTTAGGGGGACGCTGAAGGCTATACCTTCAGTGCCTCGTTTACAAAACGGTTTTGTTCTTCAATGTGAGCGGACATATACCCACAGGCTGGCGCAGCAGAGGCCTCACGACCAACGTATTCCAGATATAAGCTAGGAAAAAGTTCATGGACTATACGACGCAAATGGTGCTGACTGCTATACCAGGCACCTTGATTCATTGGCTCTTCCTGACACCACACAATACCTTCCAAATCTTTGTAAAGTCCCAAAGCAACTCGCAACTCTTGATCCGGAAAAGGGTACAGCTGTTCTAAACGGATAAACGCAACATCTTGTTGTTTGCGTTCCATACGTTCTTCCAACAAGGTGTAATACACCTTGCCACTGCAAAGTACGACGCGTTTCACCTTGCGCGGCTCAACGCCCACGTCAGCTATCACGTTTTGAAATTGACCATTGGCTAATTCTTCCAGACTTGACGTAGCAAGCTTGTGACGCAACAAGGATTTAGGGCTCATCACCACCAGCGGGCGGCGCATAGGACGAATCGCTTGACGTCGCAACATATGGAAAACTTGTGCTGGAGTGGTCGGAATACACACCTGAATATTGTGCTCAGCACATAACTGCATAAAACGTTCAAGACGTGCAGATGAGTGCTCTGGGCCCTGGCCTTCATAGCCGTGAGGCAACAACATGGTCAAGCCACACAGGCGTCCCCACTTGTGCTCGCCGCTGGTAATAAATTGGTCGATAACAACTTGTGCGCCGTTCGCAAAATCACCAAATTGTGCTTCCCAAATCACCATGCCATTTGGCGATGTGGTTGAGTACCCGTATTCAAAAGCTAACACCGCTTCTTCTGACAAATAGGAATCAAACAAATCAAACCTGGGTTGATTAGGTTTTAAGTTAGCAATAGGCGTATAGGCCTGACCGTCTTTTTGGCTGTGTAAAACCGCATGGCGATGGGAGAAAGTACCGCGACCCACGTCCTGGCCGGTCATACGGATTTCGTAACCTTGCTCCAATAAAGTTGCATAGGCCAAGGTTTCCGCCATACCCCAGTTAAGCGCTAAAGCGCCACCGGCCATCTTGCGACGATCTTCGTAAATTTTTTCAACTTGTTTTTGTACAACAACACCATCGGGAATTTCCAACATCTTGTTGGCGATCACTTGCAGTGCTTTTAATTCCATACCGGTGCTAGCCGGAGTCAACCAATCGTGACCAATAAAGGGTGACCAATCAACAAACAAAGTGCGATCCGGCTCACTCACTAAACCGCTGGCTACATGTTCACCGCGATCCAATGCCGCGCGATAGTTAGTCGTCATATCATCGGCTGTAGCTTGCGATAACAAGTTTGCAGCAACGAGCTTCTCGGCATAGATGGCGCGAGTCGTTTTTAGATTGCGAATCACTTGATACATCAAGGGCTGAGTTGCGGATGGCTCGTCGGTTTCATTGTGACCGCGACGGCGATAACACACCAAATCAACTACTACATCTTTTTTGAACTCATAGCGGTAATCCATTGCTAACTGGGCAACAAACAAAACTGCATCAGGATCATCGCCGTTAACGTGGAAAATAGGAGCTTCAATCATTTTGGCAACGTCAGTGCAGTATTCCGTAGAACGAGCATCTTCACGTTTGCTGGTAGTAAAACCTACCTGGTTATTAATCACCAAATGTAGGGTTCCGCCAGTACCATAGGCGCGTGTTTGCGACATTTGGAATGTCTCCATCACCACACCTTGGCCAGCAAATGCAGCATCGCCATGTACAACAATCGGCACTACTTTTGCGCCAGTTTTATCATTGCGGCGATCTTGACGCGCGCGGACAGAACCTTCCACCACGGGTGAAACAATTTCTAAATGCGATGGGTTGAATGCCATGGCAATATGTAACTCGCCACCGGGTGTCATCAGGTTGGAAGAAAAGCCCTGGTGATATTTAACATCGCCAGAAGTATCCACCAAACGCTTGCCATCAAACTCGGCGAACAAATCTGCAGGATTTTTACCAAACAAATTGATCAGCACGTTCAAGCGGCCACGATGCGCCATACCCAACACAATTTCTTTTGCGCCGTAAGTGCCTGCGCGTTTAACCAGCGCATCCACGAGCGGGATAAAACTTTCTCCACCTTCCAAACCGAAGCGTTTGGTACCGGGATATTTGCTATCTAAATGACGCTCAAGGCCTTCAGCCGCAGTCAATCGCTCAAGCACGGCGAGACGCTGTTCTTTGCTAAAGTCAGGATTGGAGCGCACGCTTTCCAAACGCTGTTGCAACCATTGTTTTTCCGCCAGCGGGGTGATGTGCATAATTTCCACACCCACATGACCACAATAGGTTTTCTCAAGCGCATCGATGATGTCGCGCAGTGGCGCCTCTTCTTTGCCGATAAACAAATTGCCGGTGTTAAATACAATATCCAAATCAGCGTTGGTCAAACCATGAAAGGCTAAATCGAGATCGGGTATAGCATCGCGCTGCATCAACCCCAACGGATCGAGTTGCGCTTTTTGGTGACCGCGGAAACGATAGGAACTAATCAGTTGCAATACTTTAACTTGCTTGCGCTCATGGTCAGCACTGACGCTGCCAGAACTGGCAGCAACGGTACGCACACGTGATTTACCGAGCTGCTCAAATTGCGCCCGAACAACCGAATGCGGAGTATCTTGCGCAACCACACCGTGAACACGCGGCAACTGATCAAAATAATTACGCCACTCTTCAGAAATGGCATTGGGGTTATGTAAATATGTGTCGTAGAGCTCTTCGACATAAGCGGCATTCCCACCGGAAAGATGAGAAGTACTTAAAAAATGCTCCATGATGCTGTCTTGCATTCCAATCACCCTAAGTCTTTATTTGATTTAGCGTTTAAAATTCGGTCACTCTTTTACATTGTACAGATACAGAAAACGCCACCCTTAGGTAGCGTTCTGTAACAACATATTGCGAATATGACCAATTGCTCTGGTTGGATTGAGGCCTTTCGGGCACACCGCAACACAGTTTTGAATCCCGTGACAGCGAAATACGCTAAACGGATCATCTAAATTGGATAAGCGCTTTTCTGTTGCCAAATCGCGGCTATCGGCCAGGAACCTATAAGCTTGCAGTAAGCCAGCAGGGCCGATAAATTTATCCGGGTTCCACCAGAAGGATGGACAAGCTGTTGAACAACATGCGCACAGAATACACTCGTACAAGCCATCCAGCTTTTCACGGTCTGCTGGCGATTGTAAGCGTTCAATAGCCGGGGCAGGAGTATCATTTTGCAAATAGGGTTCGATCTTTTTGTATTGATCGTAAAACTGGGTCATATCCACAACCAGATCGCGGATTACCGGCAAACCAGGCAATGGACGCAACACAAGCTTGTTATTTTTAACCGCTTCCGACAAAGGTTTAATACAGGCCAAACCATTTTTGCCATTGATATTCATACCGTCCGAACCACATACGCCCTCGCGACATGAGCGACGATAAGCCAAGCCTTCGTCTTGTGCCTTCAACTGCTCTAACACATCCAGCACCATTAAATCTTTACCTTGAGTGTCAAACTCATAAGTCTTCATGTAGGGCGCTTTATCTGTATCTGGGTTGTAACGATAAATTTCAACCTTTAGCTTTACACTTTTCGCTGACATTGCTGAATCCTGATTAGTAGGTGCGTTTCATTGGCTGGAAAGCGTCCATGGTGTGTGGTTTAAAATTAACCGCACGCTTGGTAACACGCTTATCGCCAGGGAAATAAAGTGAATGACATAACCAGTTAGCATCGTCGCGCTCTTCAAAATCGTCGCGCGCATGAGCACCGCGGGATTCTTTACGCACTTCAGCGGCAATCGCTGTTGCTTCAGCCACCTCTAACAAATTCTGCAATTCCAACGCTTCGATACGTGCAGTATTAAAGGCGTTGCTCTTATCAGTAATCGACACATTTTCAATACGCTTACGTAACTCTGCAAGCTTTTGAATTCCCAACTGCATAAATTCACCTTTGCGAAATACGCCAAAGTAATTTTGCATAATGGTTTGTAATTCTTTACGCAACACTGCTGCGCCTTCGCCGGTGGTCGAAGTATTTAATTTATTGAGACGGCTCATCGCCCGATCAATATCAGCAGGTGATGCACTACGTTGTTCAATGCCTTCACGCAAGGTTTTTTCAATATACAAACCAGCAGCACGACCAAATACCACCAAGTCGAGCAATGAGTTTCCACCTAACCGGTTAGCGCCATGCACAGATACACAAGCCGCTTCACCACAGGCAAACAAACCGTCGATAACAATGTCCACGCCGTTGCCATCCTGGGTTAAAGCTTGGCCATTAATATTGGTGGGGATGCCGCCCATCATGTAGTGACAAGTTGGCACTACCGGGATAGGTTCTTTTACCGGATCGACGTGTGCAAAAGTACGCGACAATTCACAAATCCCTGGCAAACGACTTTCCAGTACTTCTTCACCCAAATGATCCAGCTTCAGCAATACGTGATCACCTTCCGGGCCACAGCCGTTGCCGGCAAGAATCTCTAACACCATGGAACGCGCTACAACGTCGCGTCCAGCAAGGTCTTTGGCGTTAGGCGCGTAGCGCTCCATAAAACGCTCGCCATTTTTATTGATGAGGTAACCACCTTCACCGCGGCAACCTTCAGTCACCAAGGTTCCCGCACCGGCAATACCGGTTGGGTGGAACTGCCACATTTCAATATCTTGTACTGGAAAGCCAGCGCGCAACGCCATGCCTATACCATCGCCCGTATTAATATGTGCATTGGTAGTAGAAGCATAAATACGACCAGCGCCGCCGGTGGCAATAACAGTCGCCTTGGCTTTTACGTAGACGGTTTCCCCGTCTTCAATATTGATCGCAATAACACCCACCACCGCGCCGTCGCCATTTTTAACCAAATCTACGGCAAACCATTCGTTTAAAAATACGGTATTACTTTTGATGTTGCCTTGATAAAGCGTGTGCAGCAAGGCGTGACCGGTACGATCTGCTGCTGCGCAAGTACGCGCAGCCTGGCCACCCTTACCGAAATCTTTAGATTGCCCACCAAAGGGACGTTGATAAATGCGGCCTTCGTCAGTGCGCGAGAATGGTAAACCCATATGTTCAAGTTCAAACACAGCTTCCGGGCCGACGGAACACATATATTCAATAGCGTCCTGGTCACCGATGTAATCCGAACCCTTTACGGTGTCATACATGTGCCAGCGCCAATCATCTTGGGGATCTGCACTGGCAATCGCACAAGTAATGCCGCCCTGTGCAGAAACCGTGTGTGAGCGGGTAGGGAATACTTTAGTAATTACTGCGGTTTTGTATCCAGATTGCGCTAATTGTAACGCAGCGCGCATGCCCGCACCGCCACCACCAATTACAATACCGTCAAATGAAATCGTACGAATGCTAGCCATTAATTAAAACCCCAGAGTATTTCGATGCCCCATACAAGGTAGGTAATTGCAACACCACCGAGCATCATTTGCGCAAAAATACGCAAGACAGTGGCTTTTGCGCCCATCAGACGTTCGGTCAAGTAATCGGTTAACACTGACCACAAGCCAATCCACGCATGAGAGATAAAAGACAATAATGTCACTAAACTAAAAACGCGCATCCATAACTGACCAAACAACGCATGCCACTGCTCAAACGTTAACTCTGGATTAGTCAGTAAGTAGACGCTAATAAAAATTGTGTATGCGGCCATTACCACGGCGCCGACGCGCTGAATCAGCCAATCATAAAGACCACTGCGACCAAAACTCGTTATTGACGTTACCATAACCAAACTCCTATCAAAGCGATCAATGCGAAGGACACTACTATTACAATCCTTGCCCCCAATTTCCCACCTTTAAGACTTTCACCTACGCCGAAATCCATAATCAAGTGACGGATACCTGCCACGGTGTGATAAGCCAGGCCAGCCAGGACAGCCCACAAAATAAATTTACCGATTGGATGAGTCGCGATATCGCGTGCCACGGCAAAACTTTCTTGCGAATCCAAACTTGAATCCAGCATCCACAGCAAACCCGCCATACCCGCAAAAAGAAATATGCCGGTAACGCGATGAAAGAAAGAAACAACGCCAGTAATGGGAAGATTGATGGTAGTAATATCGAGATTGACAGGTCTTTTCTTGTTCACGGTTAAGATTACCTTCTAGCCCATCGCGGGCAGCTTTAAAGATGATAAGGACCAGTATTGACGAAAGCGAAACATTTTGGGGCGATGATTGAGGCGCCCAACAAGTCGCGCCGCATTATAGAGAGTGGAGTATAGAAACACAAACGAAAACCCGCCGCAATTTATAAAACCTGCGTTCTTTCGGCAGTTGATGCGATTAGTTAAAAATTTAGCAAGATCAATGACTTCGAAACATTTTCAAATCATTTTTTCGAACCAGAAAAGTGCATAAACTTACTTCGCAGGGCAAGTTTGGTGCAAAAAAACCAAACCTTTATCCTTGCCATTTACCGCGCGAAGAAACAATTGCAAAAAAAATTCATTTACAGCCAAACTTTTATAAAAGGTTCGCAAATAGTTAGCAAAAACTTTCGCCGAGGTAAATAAGTCATCTATAATCGCGTCCACAGATTTCATACATTAGCCCTATTCGTAATAGCACAGGAGTCAGCATGACTGACAAGAAAGCCCAGTTAATAATTGATAGCTCAACAGATGGCACCCAGACAACGATTGATTTACCTATTTATCCCAGCACTATCGGCCCTGATGTTATCGATGTTACCAGTATCACCAAAAATGGTTTTTTTACGTTTGACCCAGGTTTTATGTCCACCGCCGCCTGCGAATCCAAGATTACTTTTATTGATGGCGATGAGGGTGTGCTCCTTCACCGCGGCTACCCTATCGAACAACTTGCAGTCTCTTCTGATTACCTCGAAACCTGCTCGCTCTTACTGAACGGCGAATTGCCAACCCCCGCACAAAAACAGGAATTTGTAACTGGAATAAAAAATAATTCAGCGGTTGATTCATCCGTTGCCAATATTATTAAGAGTTTTAAACCTGAATCTCATCCTATGGCAATGCTCTGCAGCGCTGTCGCCGCACTAGCCGCTGTTTACAACGATGAAATTGATATCACCAAGGAAGAGGATCGTAAACTTACGGCTTATCGCTTAATTGGTCAGGTACCAACATTAGCGGCGATGGTGTACAAGCATCGCCAGGGTGAAGCCTTCATCGCGCCCGATAGCAATCTGGGTTATGCCGAAAATTATTTGCATATGACCTTCGGCACTGCCGGCAAAACACCCAACGTTAGCAAAACGATTGCAAAAGCCATGGATAGAATTTTTATTCTTCATGCAGACCATGAACAAAACGCATCAACCTCTACCGTACGCTTGTCCGGCTCGTCTGGCACCAACCCCTTCGCCGCTATAGCAGCTGGCATTTCTACTTTGTGGGGCCCTGCACACGGCGGCGCCAACGAAGCTGTTTTGAATATGCTGGAAGAAATCGGCAGCGTAGAAAATATTGATAAATTTGTTGCCAAAGCTAAAGATAAAAATGATTCATTCCGCTTAATGGGCTTTGGTCATCGTGTTTATAAAAACTTCGACCCGCGCGCAAAAGTAATGAAACAAACCTGTGATGAAGTTCTTGCAGAGTTAGGCCTGGCAAACGATCCATTACTCGCCATTGCCAAACGTCTTGAACAAATCGCACTGGAAGACCCTTATTTCATCTCCAAAAAATTGTACCCAAATGTAGATTTCTACTCAGGTATTATTTTGAAAGCCATTGGTATTCCTGCGGAAATGTTTACCGTGATTTTTGCCACAGGCCGTGCTGTTGGTTGGTATGCACACTGGGACGAAATGGTCAGCACCTCTTACAAAATTGGCCGTCCACGCCAACTTTACACGGGCAGCGTGAAGCGCGATTACTCTAAAAAATAAGTCGAAAAGTCAAAAACCTAGTTTTAAAAAAAAGCCGCATTTAGTACTGCGGCTTTTTTATTTTCAGCCACCACCAATCTCGCCAAGCATGAGTTTCGGTATTCGCTCTGGGACCGTCGGACGACTGCACGGATGCAGGAGGTAGAGCAATGCAGGAGCAATTGCCGAGGCATGGATGCCGACGTCGAGCCTACAGGGATGTACTTGCGGCGTGTCACAGAGCGAATGCCGGAACTCATGCCCCACTCGTACATTTATTAACTTGCCTTACCTCCCACATACTCCTATTCTCCCTCGCAATATTCAAAATAATAGGAAACCTTCTATGCCCGCATTTATTGCACGTTTGCTCGGAATTTTTCTAATCGCGATAACCATAAACAGTTCGGCCGTAGATGTTCCCAAATCACTGGAAGAATGGAAGCCTTGGGTGCTAGAAAAACACTCCGACATAAACTGCCCATTTCTCTTTAGCGATGCAACGCGCACTTGCACCTGGCCATCCGAATTACAGATAAATGCCAGCAGCAACGGCGTAAAATTTTCATTGCACGTTGAAGCCTATAAAAACGATTGGGTTGCACTGCCCGGCAATATGTCTTTGTGGCCGCAAAATGTAAGCGATAACAATATCAAAACCCCAGTGCGCGACAATGGCAGTATTCCCGAAATTTATTTAACAACAGGAAACCACGAAATCAGTGGCGAAATTCGCTGGACTGAATTGCCGCGCACGCTGCAAATACCAGAACAAACTGGCATAGTGCAATTAACTTTACATGGAAAACCTGTCACTACCCCCGCCATTGAAAATGGCAATCAACTTTGGCTCAGCGCCAGCGAAACCCAAACTGCGGTAGCTCATCAAGATACGTTTAACCTGCGTGTTTTCCGCAAAATTAATGACGCGATTCCATTACAAATAATTACGCAATTACAAATAGAAGTCAGCGGCAAAGAACGCGAATTGCAACTAGGACAATTATTATTAACCGGATTTACCGCAACAGAATTTCAAAGCAGCTTACCTGCACGTATCGAAAAAGATGGCAATTTACGCATCCAAGTAAAACCTGGTTCCTGGGAATTAACACTCGTTAGTCAATCCACCACACTGATAAATGATTTAGCCTTTAAAAGCACATCCGCATTATGGCCACAACAAGAAGTCTGGGTTTTCGAAGCTCAGAGACAATTGCGCAGCGTACAAGTATCTGGCGTGCAGACAATTGATCCACAACAAACACAACTACCTGAAGAGTGGAAACAATTACCCGCTTATTTAGTTACACCGGAAACGCATTTCAAAATCGAAGAGTTACAACGTGGCGTTAATAAAGATGCGGCGAGTGAACTGACGTTAACTAAAGAAATATGGCTCAGCTTTAATGGCAAGGAATTTATTATACAGGACCAACTCAGCGGCACGACCCAGAATACCCGACTTGAAACTATCAGCCCTTATGAATTAACAACCGCTACTATTGACGAAAAACCGCAACTGATTACACATCTCGCCAATAGTAAAAATCCGGGGGCAGAAATTCGCACCCATAAAATTAACCTATCCGGCGTTAGCCATTTACCTCGCAATTTAACCCTACCAGTTTCAGGATGGAGCGAAGATTTTAATTCCGTAACGACAAATCTTTATTTACCACCGGGATGGTCGCTATTCACAGCCACAGGCACCAGCAATGAAAACGGCAGCTGGATTTCTAAATGGACATTGTGGGATATGTTTTTAGTATTAATTATTGCCGTTGCGATTGGACGTACCACTAAACTTATTTATGGCGCGCTGGCAGCCATAACATTATTAATTATTTATCAACGTACCGGTGCCCCAGTTTATATTTGGTTAAATTTAGTAGCAACCATTGCACTTATTTCTTTTGTGAGCGGAAAATTCAAAAACTTTATTGTTAAATATATTTATGTGAGTTTCATATTTTTAGCACTTATACTATTACCTTTTGCGGTCAGAGAAGCGCGAGCTATTATTAATCCGCAATTAGAACATGAAGAATTTTACGATTTCGATTTTCCTTTGCCCTTGGTAATGCATTCAGATAGCAAAAAGAAACCAGCAATGGTTGCAGCTCCAGCACCAGAAGCAGCTTTGGACATGAGCGAAGCTACTGTAGAAAAAGCTGGTATAACACGCAATCGCAGTTTCGGCTCTTACGCACAAGAAGAACGTAAAGACATAAATAAAGAATATGACCCCAACCAACAAACACAAACCGGCGTAGCAATCCCATCATGGGGAGAAAACAGAGTTTATTTGGAATGGACCGGCCCAGTTAAAGCAAATGAGACAAGCAAACTATTTTTAATTACACCCTTCATTAACCGTATCGGATATTTGCTCAGCGTACTGTTGCCGCTATTGTTAAGTGGAATTTTATTGCAATATTTTTTTCAGGCACTTGGCAAAAGTATTACATTACCCAACTTTAGAAAATCATCAAGCCTTGCAGCATTACCTTGCATATTAATTGCGGGCTTGTGGATCGCACCCAATCAATCTGCACAAGCTGATGTCGTTATTGATCAAACTATTTTAAAAGAACTGGAAGAGCGTCTCACAGCACCGCCACGCTGCTTACCTAATTGCGCAGCAATAGAATCATTAACCTTAAACCTGAACAATGATCAATTAACCATGGATATGGTTGTGCACAGCAATGATTTAATTGCGCTGCCATTACCAGCGGAACGCGAACAGTGGTGGCCAAACCACGTCACTGTTGATGGAAAAAATGCAACGCTGATCAAAACCCCCGCGCATAATTTATTGGTGAGTTTACCCAAAGGCCGACACAGTTTAATTATTAAAGCCAATCTGCAAGGGCGCGATGCACTTAATTTGCAATTTCCTTTACCCTTACACAATGTTGTCTCTAGGACTCAAGGCTGGGAAGTCAGTGGCGCCCCTGCGGCGCTGCAAGCCAGCCAGTCATTGCAATTACAACGTGTAGAGCGCAATGAAACCGAAAGCAAATCCGAACATTTGCGACCTGACCCCATTGCTCCCTTTGTAATTGTGCGCCGCGAATTACATTTAAGTTTGGAATGGACACTAGTCACAACAGTAACGCGAGTTGCACCAGCAACGGGTGCAATCAATATTGAAGTGCCGGTGATTGAAGGTGAGCAGCCGCTCACCACACAACTCAATAGCAATGGGAAAATTTCTGTGCATCTGGAAGCTAATGAATATGCTAGCAATTGGAGCTCTACAATAAAACAAGCAACACCTTTGCAATTACAAGCCGCACAAAATACATCCTGGGTAGAAATTTGGGCACTGGATGCTTCACCCATTTGGCACACAGAAACAAAAGGTATTGCACCTATTCAATTTGCAGAAAATGAAAATATTCCAATCTGGCAACCTTGGCCGGGGGAAATTTTAAACATAAATGTCACGCGCCCGGCGGCCACCAAAGGCAGCTATACCACCATAGATTCCGCAACCTTAACGCATGAACCGGGTAAGCGTAGCAATGTCAGTACTTTGGATTTGTCGATACGAACCAATCAGGGAGGACAATACAATTTTACAATGCCCCAAGGAGCAAAATTATCCACCGTGAATATTGATGGCACACCGTTTTCCATTAGCGCGGTCAGCGGCTTAATTAAAATCCCACTGCACCCGGGCGAGCAACGCATAGCAATATCCTGGAAGACCGAAGAAAGCCTTGGCTTTTTTAGCAAATCACCGCAATTTTCTCTTGATCATGGCAGCAGCAATCAACACATACACATTAACTTACCCGCTAATCGCTGGCCATTATTTGTCGGCGGTCCAATGGTGGGGCCAAGTATTTTAATTTGGGGAATGTTATTTGTCGTTATGTTGATAGCTGTTGCCCTGGGTCGCAGTGGCCTAACGCCATTAAAATCTTACCAATGGGTGTTACTGAGCCTGGGAATTTGTACGCTAAGTTTTGCTACATTTGTTGTGGTTGCAATTTGGCTGATTTTGTTACAGCAACGCGGAAAACTGCAAAGCATTTCCTCAACACGCAAATTTAAATTGATGCAAGTTGGCTTATTTATTATTTCTGCCATTGCACTTTTTTGTTTAATTGGAACAATTCCAGCAGGTTTGTTAGGTAGCCCTGACATGCATATTGTCGGTGATAATTATTATGGTGGTAATTTTAGTTGGTATCAGGACCACAGCGATTTTGCCTTCCCTAACGCATGGATAATTTCATTACCGCTCTGGTGCTACAAAGTGGCGATATTATTATGGGCCTTATGGCTGGCCTCTGCGTTGCTGGGCTGGATTCGCTGGGGCTGGCAACAATTAAGTCATCATGGCTTGTGGTATGCCCCAGCAGAAATTATTAATACCGAATCAGTAATGCACGGGGGAAATAAAAGCTCTGTGTAATTGTCATTGGTAATGGATTGCGATAATTATTTGTATATAAAAAATCCCTTGTTTTCGCCACAAGGGATTTTTTATATTTCAAAACTCCGCGGAAGAAAAATAGCGGTATCTTTAAAATAAGTCTATACAGTTTTTTTGCTCGATAATCTGCTGGCAGTAAAAATAGAATAGAGCGCAGCTAAACCCACCAAAACATAGACTATTCGTGCGAGTGCGCTCATATCACCAAATAGAGCAGCTACTAAATCAAACTGAAACAAACCAACTAATCCCCAGTTAATACCACCCGCTATTAAAAGAGTTAACGCGATCCAACCCATAGTGGTCAAACTCCCCTTAACATCGTGAGTGCGTCTTTCAACTGTACTCCGCCTTTCTGTAGCTCGACTTGGGCTGCTTGGATTGATAGTCGCCATAAATACCTCCAGAAATATTAGCTAATGACGGATAGATAAACGCTACAAAAATGTAAATGACTTTCTGTAGATTTCTGCATCATAAATTCTGTAGCAGTACATCAATCCAATTGTACTTACGCCTAAACATTCGCTATTTTTTGCAAAAAAAAATTGCATTGAAAAAATATTCGTGATATTTGACGCGAGATATAACCAAGTGACACTTAAGATTTAAATTGTAAATCTTTTCAATGCATCGCTTAGCCTTGCCTAACAATGGGCAATTACGGGCGATGAAAGTTCATGGAATTTATGAATTGATGCTTACACTAATTATTAATATTTTTACGCGTTTTGATAAAAATTACCTCACTTTTAAAACCTGAAATGTGATGCAAATCTTTCCAATCCAGCAGCAAGACGCAGTGAAGAAATAGCATTAACAACACGAATTCCGCATTACAAAAATTTAACGCTACAGAAACCAGCCCCATAAGTTCATGCATGGGTATCTTGTTTCGCTGAGGGCACAAAGTAGTGTCGTTGACTTCCCCTCTCCCCACCTCTAAAATATGCGCCCCTGAGCTCGCCAAACGCAGCCACAAGTCTTTGAATATCCATAGAAATCTTAAAAAAAGCCTCTATAAACGGGCAGCAAAAACAACCGAAGGTCGCTCTGCAGACGCTTATCACATGAATGCAGTAGCTTTTATTATTTTGAATACTTTCCCTTCTATCTACAGGAGCAAGACTATCCATGTCGACTAACCCTTACGGCCATTTTGATGACGCCAATCGCGAATACGTTATCACCCGCCCTGATACTCCATTACCTTGGCTTAACTATCTTGGTTTAGACGAATTTTTTGGTCTGTGCACCAACACCGCCGGTGGTTACACTTTTTGGAAAGATGCAAAGCTGCGCCGCCTTACCCGCTATCGCTATAACAACGTGCCCTATGATCTGGGCGGTCGTTATTTTTATGTCAACGATGGTGGCAGCGTATGGAACCCGGGCTGGAAGCCGGTAAAAGCGAAAACTGATCGCTATGAATGCCGCCACGGTTTAGGTTATAGCCGCATTGTGGGCGAGAAAGATGGTCTTGAAGTTGAGAATCTGTTCTTTGTACCTATCAAAGAAAACCTGGAGCTTTGGCAAGTTAAAGTTACCAACAAATCCAAAGTGAAGAAAACCGTAAAACTTTACTCCTACCAAGAGTTCTGCTTTTTTGAAGCATTGAACGATATGACCAACTATCAACGCACCTTTTCCATTGGTGAAGTTGAAGTGGATGGCAGCGCGATTTATCACAAGACTGAATACCGCGAGCGCCGCAACCATTTCACTATGTTTGCCTGTACTCGCGAAATCAGTGGCTTTGACACTAGTCGCGATGCGTTTGTAGGAATTCACGAAGGTTTGCACGAAGCTAAAGTACCTTTCAAAGGCGCAGCATCCAATTCAAAAGCCTTTGGCTGGAACCCCATCGGCAGTCATGAAGTGACTCTTGAATTAGAACCAGGTCAAACTGAACAATTCGCTTACATCCTGGCTTATGTTGACCAGGGCGATAAAGCTAAATTTGAAAAGCCAGGCGTGATCAACAAAGAAGTTGCGCAAGCAATCATTAAAAAATACTCAGTGCCAGGCGCAGTCGATGCTGCATTCAAAGCGCTGAATGATGCATGGGCTGGCATGCTCGGTAAATTCCAGGCGAAGTGCCCGGATCCTCACGCAAGTCGTATGCTGAATACCTGGAACCAATACCAATGTATGGGTACCTTTAACATGTCGCGTTCTGCGAGTATGTATGAGACAGGTATTGGTCGTGGTATGGGTTTCCGCGACAGCAACCAGGATTTATTAGGTTTCGTGCATTTGGTACCAAGCCGCGCGCGCGAACGTGTACTTGATATTGCTGCAACGCAATTGGCCGATGGTACTTGCTACCACCAATACCAACCGCTGACCAAAAAAGGCAACAAAGAAG
This sequence comes from Pseudomonadota bacterium, assembly GCA_040385335.1. GTDB lineage: Bacteria > Pseudomonadota > Gammaproteobacteria > Pseudomonadales > Cellvibrionaceae > Cellvibrio. Next base: position 162,734 of record JAZKHP010000007.1, on the reverse strand, counting down.
TAGGCGGCGATTTCTATGATGACCATTTGTGGTTGGTGCTTTCTACCACCGCTTACATCAAAGAAACCGGCGACTACTCCATTCTCGATGAAAAAATCGGCTACGCCGAACAGGAATACGCCAATCCTGCTGACAAAGAAACACTCGGTCACCACCTGGAAACCAGTATTGCCTACACCATGGCAAAACGCGGTCCGCACGGTTTGCCATTGATCGGTCACGCTGACTGGAACGATTGTTTGAACCTGAATTGTTTCAGTAAAGAGCCTAACGAAAGCTTCCAATTGGCAGGCGACGTTGAAGGTAGTAAAGCTGAGAGTGTGATGATTGCAGGCTTGTTCCTATATGCCAGCCGTGAAATGGCAGCACTGTATGAAGCTCAAGATAAGACAGCTGATGCGCAACGCATGACCGCTCACTACAACACCATGCTGGAAATAGTTGAAACCCAAGCGTGGGACGGCGAGTGGTATACCCGTGCATTTGATGCCGAAAGTAATCCAGTGGGTTCAAAATCCAATGAAGAAGGTAAAATTTTCATTGAGAGTCAAGGCTGGTGTGTACTCGGTGGTGCTGGCCAAAATAATGGTCGCGCACGTCAAGCGATGGAAAGTGTGCACAAGCATTTGTTCACTAAAAACGGCGTGGTGTTACAACAACCGGCTTACACCGAATACCATTTGGAATTAGGTGAAGTGACCTCTTATCCACCAGGCGTGAAAGAAAATGCGGGCATCTTCTGTCACAACAATACCTGGATCAACCTCGGTTGGTGCATGTTGGGCGAAGGCGAAAAAGCGTTGGAATATTACTTGTCCATTTGCCCAAGCGCTAAAGAAGACCAGATAGATACTTACCGCGCTGAACCTTACGTATACGCACAAATGATCGCTGGTAAAGATGCCGCTTGTTTCGGCGAAGCCAAAAACTCATGGTTAACCGGTACAGCTGCCTGGACATTTGTTAGCGTCAGCCAAGGTTTGCTAGGTGTACAACCTGACTACCACGGCCTGCGTTTAGATCCGTGTATTCCTAAAGCCTGGCCTGGTTTCAGCGTTAGCCGTGAATTCCGCGGTGCACGTTATGAAATTGAAGTCAAAAACCCGAAAGGCGTTTGTAAAGGCGTAGCCAAGCTAACGGTGGACGGTAAAGTACTTCCTGGCAATGTAATTCCCGTTATGCCAGCAGGGAAAACCATCACAGTTGTTGTTGAGCTGGGTTAATACCTGGTTTAAACAGGACATAAAAAAAGCCCGATTTAAAATCGGGCTCTTTTTTGCTTGCCAATCAGACTAAATAATTACTTCGTTAATGCCTGTATCGCACCCGAAATATACACCAAGGGTGCATTCCAATTAATGGCAATTTCGTTACTGGCAAAAGAACACTCATGATCCAAATAAGCTTTGGCAGGGATTGTTGAAGGATAAAGTACCTCGCCGCAGTCTTTCTTATCTTGCAATCCAGGTTGTGGGCCACCGGCTAAAAATCCGGGAATCGGGGCTTCTATACCATCTGCTGCGGCAGGGCGATGATGAATAAACAAAGCGGGCTTATCGCCAAAGCCTGTCACGTACGAATAATCCGTAGGATTACGACCCAACAAATAATCCAACAGGGATTGTGCAGCATCAAGATACTGTCTATTGCCATTCATACGATAGCCTTGGATAAGCATCATCGCCTGATTGGCTGCCATGGCATTACTACCCCAAATAAAATCTTCAGTTTCCATGGAAACGCCATAGGCAGATGCTTGCCACTTTTTCAGCAAACTACTGGCTAGACTATCAATGCGCGAGGCTATCAATTGTTGATCAGCCACAGCGGTTAACTGCTTGCGGTGATGTGCGAGCGAGATCCAGGCAAGACCACGAACATCGGCCCAGGCAGGCACGCTATCTAAAACCTGGGTAGGATTCATGGCGACATAGTAACCGTCACTTTTAGTAGTGATGTAGAGTTCCGCTGCTGCCCATGCAAATTCATCTGCCAAAATAGCATCGCCATATTCGCCGGTTTTTACATCGTCTGGCTGCTTGTATATGACATTGGGATTGGCTTTTGCCCAGGCCCAAGCCTTTTTAGACGCAAGCAGCATTTTCGCGGACAATCCAGGATAGCTGGATTCGTAGTTGGTAAAAACACGGCTGGCGGTAGCCATTACTGCTGCGAAATCGAGTGCTGCAGCAGTAGATTTTTGTACAACATAACGCTGCGTATTGGCTTGATCTGGCATAACCATACCACTGAATCGCTTGTCAGTGAGCTTATGGTAAACACCTCCATCGTTAGGATCCTGCATGGTGAGCATCCATTCAATATTCCACATAACCTCATTAAGCAGGTCTGGTACAGCATCACCGCTTTCAGGAATGCTGAGGTTCTGCGCTTTGTAATAATCAGGAAAATGTTCAAAGGCCGCCAACAAGGTATAAGTCGAAATACCCGAATTCACTATGTATTTGTTGTAGTCCCCCGCGTCATACCAACCCTTTGGCGAGGAAATCACAGTCCCCTCCGGCCGTAAAGTGGTTGCAGCCGAAACATGCACTTGCACATTAGTATCAGGATGACCCGCAGCACGAGCATATTTACCGGCGAATTCCGGTGTTAGCGCCATACTCGCGCGATTGTAGTAAAAAGCTTTTATCACTGCAGCATTCAGCGAGTTGTATTGATCAGCTGCGATAGTGAAAGTATAGGAATCGGTGAGGCCGACAACACGAACCTGATAATCACCGGCAATAGTTAGCGTTGAAAAATCCGCTAATTTAACCTTCTCCTCAGCGGGTGCCCAAAGCGCAGCATCACTCAATGCAGCAGTTAAAACCACTTTCTTTGTTGCGCTATCAATGACGGAAAAATGCGTTGCCTGGGTTGCCGGAACAACTGCTATTTTTTTTGCGTTCGGTAAAAAACCCAACTGATTAAGCCTGATGCCGCTCGTCGTAGCCACAGTGCTAGCCTTAACCGCAACACTAACTTTATCAGTGCCAGCTGCTACAGAATGATTGGAATTATTACTGCAAGCACTGGTTAACAAAACAATACTTGAAACAAATGCGAAAGCAAAAGATAAAGAAAAAGAAGGCTGCAATTGCGTTGTCTGCATGATTTAGATTCTACTGGTTAAGGGTGAGTTCAGGGTAAAGTTATAATTATGTAAATGTATTAGCGCATAAAATTTAAAAAGAGATGAAAAAACATGCCTAAACAATTGAGCCCTAAAATGCCTTCTTTGTTCGATTTACGCAAACAATTAGCACTTTTTTACCAAAAATATTTATAGGCCGAGAATTTTCTTCACAAAGGGGATAGTTAATTTTCGTTGCTCTGCTAATGAAGCATGATCAAGACGGTTAAGCTGCCAAAATAACTCATTCATATCGCGCGGCAAACGCTGAATAATAAAGTTGGCCACTTCATCGCTTAATTCAAGACCGCGTGTTCGTGCACGCAATTGCAAGGCTTGTTGTTTTTCCTGATCGTTAAGCGAATGAACATGAAACGTAATTCCCCACTGCAAACGCGAGGCAAGGTCAGGCAAACTCACCGGTAATTCGCGCGGGCCTGGTACAGCAGCAACTAAAAGCAATTTACCCGCATCACGCATGCGATTGTAAAGACTGAATAAAGCCAACTCCCAATCGGCACGGCCTATTATTAAATCCACGCCATCCAAACACACAAAATCCAGCGCTTCCAAACTGGCAAAGAGTTCATCCGGGGCATAACCAATTAAATCGCGCAGGGGAAAATATTGAAAACTTTTACTCAGGGTTTGGGCTTGATGGCAAGCGGCCTGTAACAGATGCGTGAGACCACAACCACTCGCGCCCCACAAATAAATAAAAGGCTCATTAGCAAGTTCAATTTGGCTGCGCACCGCGCTGCGTACTTGCGCATTTGGCGTGTTCTCCGGCGCATAAAAATTATCAAAAGTGGCGTCGTCGTTAAGACTTACACCCAGTGAAAGTTGTTGCGGTTTCATGATGGATACAGCCAGCGAAAATTTAATTGCGATGGTTGGTTTGGCAGTACCTGAGCATGTACAGTTGTCGCCTCAAGGGTCTGCCATTTAGGATTTAACTCCAGCGTACTTTTTAACAAACTAACATCGCCTTTTACCACCAGGCTAAATACTAAAACATCTTTGTTAATACTTAACAACTCGCTTTGCTGAATCAGCGGTACTGTTTTTAAATAGGATTGTGCTTGTTTGAAAGCGCTAAAATCTTGCACATTATCTATTTGAATGAGCACAGTTTGTTGCGTTGATTTCTGCAACAATTGCGCTTCAGATAACAACTTTTCAATCGCTTGCGGGGAATAATTTAAAATTAACTTAATGCGGTTGGATTTAAGATTACTGGCGGCATTATTAGTAACATTCGCATTGGGAACGCTGGTATTGGCAACATGAGTATCACGCTCAGACGTATAACTAAATCTTAGTAAATAATTAGGCGCCGCATTAATGGCCTGACGGATCAGCGGGTGTTGCAAAGCCGCAACATTTTCAGTAACGCGAACAATAACATCGCCCATGGTTGCCTTGGCAGCATTAATGCGCTCAGCTTCCGACTGATTTGCTACTATAGCTTCCGCACGATATACATCGAATTGTTGTTCAGCAAGGCTATTCAATGCCCAGATATTTAACAGCAACAACATTACCAATCGAATCACAGCTAACCCCTATGTTCACACGAATTTCTGGACGATTCTAACAAGAAATGCATTATAGCAGGGCGAATAAAAAGATAAGATCAAAGAAACTGAATTATCCCGTAAGTTTTTTGTACAATGCACACCGATTTACTCACCACTAACTACCTACTTATTCATCAATAAGAAGAAACCCCATGAATAGCGCTGCCACTATCCCTAACGATTCCACGCAAAAAATCCTGAATATCACGGTCATTGTTGCCGCGCTCGGTTACTTTGTGGATGTCTATGATCTCATTCTATTTTTGATTATCGGTAAAAAAAGTCTTATCGAACTTTACCCCGAATGGGCTGGACAACCTATTTTATTAGAGAAATTTCAATATTTACTCGATATACAAATGATTGGAATGCTAATTGGCGGTATTGCCTGGGGAATTATTGGCGATAAAAAAGGCCGTCTCGCAGTGCTTTTTGGCAGCATCATTTGTTATTCGCTTGCCAATCTCGCCAATGCCTTCGTCACTGATATGACGACTTATGCCGTACTACGTTTTATCGCAGGCTTTGGCTTGGCAGGTGAATTAGGTGCAGGCGTATGCCTGGTGGCGGAACTAATGGATAAAAATAGACGCGGCTTAGGCACTATGATTGTCGCTTCCGTTGGCGTATTAGGTGCAGTAGCAGCAGCGCTGGTATCACAATTTATTAGCTGGCAGACCTCTTATATTATTGGTGGCGTACTGGGTCTGGCGTTATTATTTTTACGCATCGGCATTTTTGAAAGCGGCATGTTTCAAAAAGCTCACGAGGACCACCATATTCGTCAGGGCAATTTTCTAATGATGTTTGCCACTCGTGAGCGTTTCAATCGTTTTCTTCAAGCTATTTTGCTGGGTTTACCTACCTGGTTTGTCATCGGCTTGTTGGTAGCACGCGCCCCGGAATTAGCGAAAGAACTCAATGTCCAGGGTGCTATCACGCAATCAATGTGTATTCTTCTAGCTTACGCCGGCCTGGTCTTTGGTGATCTTGCATCGGGCACCGCGAGCCAACTTATGCGCAGCCGCAAAAAAGCCTTCGCACTTTTCTATGTTTTGTGCACGGCAATGATTTTCATCTACCTTAATTTAAACGATGTAAGCAACACTATTTTTTACACCGCCATATTTCTGTTGGGCTTCTCCGTTGGTTTTTGGGCGCTATTTGTTACCAACGCCTCTGAACAATTTGGTACAAATCTTCGCGCCACATCTGCTATTAGCATACCTAACTTCGCCCGCGGCTCACTCGTCCCTATTGCCTGGATTTATAAAGAGACCATGCTTGGCAACGGCAATAATATGGTTACCAGCTTTTTCTGGGTCGGCGGCGGGATTATGCTGATTACCTTTGTAACCCTTTATTTTGTAAAAGAGACTTTCGCGAGTGATTTAGATTTTTATGAACGTTAAAGAGCTTCAATCACTCACTAAAAAAATGACTTTGCAGCATCCACAGTCTCCTGTTCAGAGAGTGCAAATTTGCCAATAGCGGCATTTACTTATACCATTAGGCCCTCAAATATCCTGCAGGCGGCGACATTGCTGCCTGTTTTGTTGTAGCGCTGCGGTTTACTCCCTGCCTTTAATAATGCTGAGCCAGTCACTGATTGGCTTTTAGTGATGTTGTTTTTTATAAATAGTTGTTTTTTTGCCAACAGATTTTTAAATACATTTTGGAGAACCCAATGACTACCCTGATGAACACTTATGGCCCTAGAACTTTAACCCTGACCAAGGGCGAAGGTAGCCGAGTGTGGGATACACAGGGCAAATCTTACCTGGATGCTATTAGCGGAATTGCAGTCTGTGGCCTCGGCTATTCACATCCCGTTGTCACCAAAGCGCTGTGCGAACAAGCCGGAACTTTGATGCACACGTCCAATTATTACAACATTCCCAAGCAACAACGGCTAGCCGATTTGCTCATTGAGCAATCGGGCATGCAAAAAGTATTTTTCTCAAATTCCGGTGCAGAAGCTAACGAAGCAGCAATAAAAATTGCACGCAAATATGGCAACGATAAGGGTGTGAAAAATCCATCGATTATTGTCATGACCAATAGTTTTCACGGTAGAACTTTGGCAACACTAAGCGCTACCGGCAACAGCAAAGTGCAAATCGGTTTTGAGCCCTTAGTGGAAGGTTTTATTCGCGTGCCCTACGACGATGTTGCCGCAGTCAAAGTCGCTGCCACAGAGCACAGCAACATAGTGGCAATTTTGGTTGAACCCGTGCAAGGCGAAGGCGGAGTAAGGGTGCCTGCAGCTGAATATCTCAATCAATTGCGCACAATTTGTGATGCCAATGAATGGTTATTAATGCTTGATGAAATTCAAACCGGCAATGGTCGTACCGGAACTTATTTCGCCTATCAACACAACGGAATATTGCCGGATGTGGTGACCACCGCCAAAGGTTTAGGCAACGGCGTACCTATAGGCGCTTGTTTAGCACAAGGTAAAGCAGCGGACGTACTACAACCAGGCAATCACGGTTCAACGTTTGGTGGCAATCCACTGGCGTGCAGCGCTGGTGTTGCGGTGATTGAAACATTGGTCGCAGAAAAACTTATTCCGCAAGTAAAAATATTAGGCGATAAATTATTAAATGCCTTTAAAACTGCGTTCGCTGGTAACAGCAAAGTCACTGAAGTACGCGGCAAAGGTTTGATGATTGGCATAGAACTCAATGCGCCTTGCGCCGAGCTAATGGAGAAAGCGCGCACTAAGGGGATTTTAATTAACGTAACTTCCCTTAATACCATACGTTTATTGCCGACCTTTATCCTGACCGATGCCGAAGCCAACGAATTAATTACCAAAGTGGTGGAACTAGTTACCGAGTTTTAAGTAAAGCGGGCCACTGAGTCGTAACACCATTTTTATTAACACCACTAGGGGGCGACCCCTACTGTAATTCAGTGTGGCATCAACAACACGCGTTCAAGCCACACGAAAAAAGAGAGCAGTATTATGGTTCCCCTAAAGGCACCGAGACATTTTTTAACGCTAGATGACCTTAACCGCGATGAATTAAGTCACATCATCCAGCGCGCCATCGAACTCAAAAAAATTCAACGCGCAGGCACTTCTCCCGAGCTTTTCAAAAACAAAGTATTGGGAATGATTTTTGAAAAATCGTCTACCCGCACCCGAGTTTCGTTTGAATCCGGCATGGCGCAAATGGGCGGTCACGCGATTTTTCTGTCCACCAAAGATTCACAACTGGGTCGCGGTGAACCGGTAGAAGATGCGGCGCGCTGCATCTCCAGCATGGTCGACATGGTCATGATCCGTACCTTCGAGCACGCTACCGTAGAACGCTTTGCTGAGTATTCGCGGGTGCCGGTTATCAACGGTTTATCCGATGATCATCACCCTTGTCAATTGCTCGCGGACATTCAAACATTTGTTGAACATCGCGGTTCACTGGCCGGCAAAACCGTGGCTTGGGTTGGCGACGGAAACAATATGTGTCAAAGCTACATGCAGGCCGCTGCACTCTGTGATTTTCAATTGCGCATAGCTACGCCAAAAGGTTTTGAACCCTGGGATCATATGCTGGAAAAATGTAAGGACCGCGTTATTGTCACCAGCAGCCCACAAGATGCTGTGAAAAACGCCGACCTCATAGTCACTGACACCTGGGCATCCATGGGTCAGGAAGATGAAAAAAAGCAGCGTGAGAAAATTTTTAGCGGTTATCAGGTCAATCGGGAACTGATGAGCCACGCGAATAGTAATGCGCTGTTTATGCATTGTTTACCAGCTTATCGCGGTAAAGAAGTTAGCGCCGAATTAATGGATGCTCCTGACGCAGTGGTGTGGGAGGAAGCGGAAAACCGGCTCCACGCACAAAAAGCACTGATGGAGTTTTTGTTTAATCAATAGACGATAAAAAATAAACCCGCACTAGCGGGTTTATTTTTTGAAGCTTAAAATTATCGAATTTATCCGTAGGTTGGCGCTGAGCTTGCGAAGTCCAACAACTGATACATAAATTAAATTAAAAAACTCGTATATTTTTATTTTTGGTTGATATGGCGAGATGGTCATGTTGGGCTTCGCAAGCTCAGCACCAACCTACGCAGCAACATTATTTTCATTTTTTAAACTCCAGTCTATAGCCCACCCCCAAAAAAAGACAACCGCAAAATGACCATCAAAATTTCCAACGAAGCACGTAAACAATCCGTAACATCTATCGAACGTTACTTCGCTGCCAATATGGAAGAGAACATTGGCAATCTCGGTGCTGAATTGTTACTGGATTTTATTCTGGAAGAAATAGGCCCAAGCATTTACAACAAAGCTGTTGCCGATGTGCAGGAGCGTTTGCAAGCCAGAGTGATGGAAGTAGACAGCGAAGTTTACGAAACTGAATTCCAGTACTGGAGCAAAGTAGATTCTAAAGCAAAGAAAAATGTTTCGCGGAAATTACGCGATTAACCATTTATTGCTCAGACACACCTAAGGAATCCACATACTCCGCCAAGGTATCAAATAACTCTACGGTTAATGCTATTGATTGTGTACATTTTGCAACGCCCATAATTCCCTGATAACTACTCAGTAGAAAAGGCGAAATTTTTTGTGGGTCGATATTTTTACGAACTTTGCCATCGCTCTGGCCCTGCTGAAGGGCAGTTGCAACAGTATTCACAATATTCATCATCACCTTTTGCAGACGCTGATGAAAGCCTTCGTCAAGTGTGGACATCTCTTGCATTAAATTTGTTAAGGGGCAACCATTTGAACATTCACCTGATTGCAACTCCCCACATTTTTTTTGAAAAAAATCTTTTAAGGCTTGTAAGGGATCAAGCGAGGCACTCATAGACGCATTCCAGTTTTGCTGAAAATAACCCATGATACGTTCGTCCACCACCGCATAACCCAAAGCTAATTTATTAGGAAAATAATGGTAGAGCGCACCTTTCGCCAGCTGTGTTTTTTTAAGCACTGCATCAATACGCAAACCTTGAAAGCCGTGCTCGTACATTTCTTCATGGGCAGCCTGCAAAATTCTTTCGCGTGCCGAGGTAACAGTAGCATCGCTATGAAATTGACCTTGTGTGTTCATTTATATTTCACAGTTAATAATTAAAAAATAAGCAAATGGAATTAAGAAAAATTATCCCATTTGTAATCACTTTCTTTGCACGTTAAACCAGGCGGCATAAAGTGCAGGCAAAAACAACAGCGTCAAGGCTGTTGCGACAATAAGCCCGCCCATAATGGCGACCGCCATTGGTCCCCAAAATACTGAATTAGAGAGGGGTATCATCGCCAGCACTGCGGCCGCTGCCGTTAATACTATGGGACGGAAGCGTCGTACCGCTGCCTCGACTACTGCATCCCAGGGCGCAGTCCCGCTGGCAATATCATGTTCAATTTGATCGATTAAAATAACTGAATTACGCACAATCATACCAAACAGTGCAATCACTCCTAACTGCGCCACAAAACCAAAAGGTCTTTGCAAAATTAACAATGCCATTGCCGCTCCTGCAAGCCCTAAAGGGCCGGTTAAAAATACTAGCAGCGACCGCGAGAAGCTTTGCAATTGCAACATTAATAAAGTAAAAATAATAAACACCACCAAAGGCACGTTAGCAGAAATTGATTTTTGCGCTTCACTGCTATCAGCCGCGGCACCGGCTAAAACAATACTATAACCAATGGGTAAGGATGCTTTGAGCTGAGTGAGCTGCGGCTCAATTTGATTGGACACAGTTGCGCCCTGAATATCATCCACAACATCACTCTGCACGGTGATAGCCCATTCCCGATCCTGACGCCAGACAATGCCAGGTTCCCACACAAATTGCGCGCGCGCAATCTGTGAAAGCGGCACGGACTTTCCACTCGCTGTTGGCAAATAAGTGTCATTCAATTTTTCAATAGTGGAGCGTTCATCGATGGGTTGGCGCACCACAATATCGATGAGTCTATTTTTTTCACGGTATTGCCCCACGGTTGTACCAGACAAAATAGTATTAGCCGCACGCATAACAGTTTCTGAACTCATGCCAAGCGCACGCAATTTTTCCTGATCCAAATCCAGGCGCAATACTTTTATAGATTCATTCCAGTTATCGTTCACACCTAGAGTGTTTTTATTTTCACGAACTATATCTTTTACTTGATCCGCAATCGTACGTACTTTAGCAAAATCTGGCCCCATAACATCAAACTGAACAGGATATGGCACGGGTGGACCCGTAGGTAAAAACTTTACGCGGCCGCGCACTTCGGGAAAATCCGTTTTAAAAAGATCAATAATTTTTTGTCGCAACGCAGTGCGCGCTTTATTGTCTTTCGGTAACACAACGATTTGCGCTACGTTGGTTTGTGGAAAAATTTCTTCAAGCGGCAAATAAAAACGCGGGCTGCCGACCCCCACATAGCTGGTGACACTTTCAACACCCGCCTGCTGATTAATAAAATGTTCAAATCTTTTGGCTTGCACTTCAGTAGCAGCATAAGAGGAGCCTTCAGGTAACCACATTTCAACCATCAATTCCGGACGCGTCGAACTGGGAAAAAACTGTTGTTCGATAAATTTAAACCCAAACAAGCCCAACACAAAAATTCCAATGGTGGTAGCTATGGTGATCTTGCGAAACTCCACACACCAGGTCACTAAGGCTCTAATTTTTTTATAGAATGGTGAATCAAATAATTCATGCGGTGCTTCATTAACGGCATGAGGCTTTACTTGTAATAATAAACAGCCAATGTAAGGCGTAAATAACACTGCGACTAACCAGGATATTAATAAGGCTAAGGCATTCACCGAAAACATCGAGAAGGTATATTCACCTGCATCTGATTTGGCAAGGCCAATGGGTAAAAATCCCGCTGCAGTAATTAAGGTGCCGGTGAGCATGGGCATGGCGGTAGAACTATAAGCAAAAGTTGCCGCATCAAAACGCGAAAAACCTTCCTCCATTTTTCGCACCATCATTTCTACGGCTATAATGGCATCGTCTACCAATAAGCCGAGCGCAACGATTAATGCCCCTAAGGAAATCTTATGCAAATTAATATCAAAGATACGCATAAACAAAAAGGTAATCGCTAATACCAAAGGAATGGTTAAGCCCACCACTAAACCCGGGCGAAAATCAATATGAATACCTTTTTCATTCTTGTGGAATCCAAGTGCAATAAAACTGACTGCGAGTACAATAATAAGTGCTTCTACCAAAGTACCTAAAAATTCATTCACCGATTTGGCCACAGCTTTAGGTTGGTCAGCGATGCGCTCCAATTCAATACCGACAGGTAACTTTTGTTTAATATCACTGGCGGTTTTCAGTAAACTTTCACCCAGATCAATAATATTACCGCCCTTCTGCATGGAGATTGCTAGGCCTATAACTTCTTTACCGTTGTAACGCATTTTGCTTTTCGGCGGATCTATATATTCACGCTTAACTTGCGCAAAATCACCCAAGCGAAACGTGGTGCCTTGCGCACGCAGGCTTAGGTTTTCGATATCCGCTATAGATTTAAATGCACCTGTCACCCGCACTTGCACATTGTCAGTGTCGGTACTTAATACGCCAGTGGCTTCAATGGTATTCTGCACATTGATCTGCTGCACAATTTGTTCAAGCGATATACCCAATTGAGCGAATTTTCGGTGGGAGAAAATAATATTAATTTTTTCGTCTTGTATGCCAAGCAACTCAACTTTTGCCACCAAGGGCACACGCAATAATTGTTGACGCACCAAATCGGCATAATCTTTTAATTCGGCGTTAGTAAATCCATCACCTGAAAGTGCAAAAATAGAACCGTAGGTATCCCCGAACTCATCATTAAAAAATGGCCCTATAATCCCCTGCGGCAGGTTCATTTTCATATCGTTAACTTTTTTTCGCACTTGATACCAGGCAGTATTGGTTTCAGTTGCCGAGGTTGAACCCGTTAATTTCAAAATGATGGTGGTTTCGCCCGGCTTGGAAAAACTACTAATCTCTTTAAGATAAGGAGTTTCCTGCAGCTTTTTTTCCAATTTATCAGTAACTTGTTCGGCTACTTGTAATGCCGTTGCGCCCGGCCATTTAACAATCACGACCATCGCGCGAAACGTAAACGGAGGATCTTCATCTTGCCCGAGCTGGGAAAAACTCATGATGCCGCCAATTAATAACGCGGCCATTAAGTAGCGGATAAGCGGAATATGCTCAAGCGCCCAACGCGATAAATTTAATGATTCCCTCACTTTGTAACTCCTGAATTTACTGCGTTATTTTTTTCTGTACCATTTTTTACTGTAGTGGTTTTTACTAGATTGTTTTTTAATGAGTTGTCTTTTACCAAATCCTTTTTAGCGGCATTGCTAGCTGTATTTAATCCATCGTTGTTAATTGCACTTGGGTTTTCCCCACCTGACGGAGTTTTTGAAGTTGCTGCACGGGCTAATAAAGTTTGTGCCGTTAAATAGGGTTCGTTATTGGCTTCCGTAATTGTCAGCGCTTCCAGAATGCTGACGCGCTGCCCAGGCTTTAACAAATGCACGCCCGCCGTTACCACCGTTTGTCCGGTATTCACCCCCGACGTTAACAGCAAGTCATTACCATTCACGCCACCAATTTGCACCGGAACTAACTTCACAGCATTGTTTTCAACAATCCATACCGAGGTCACACCTTTTTCCTGAAACAATGCAGTCAGCGGTATTTTTATAAATGCACCGGGAGTATTTAACACAAATTGTACGTTGGCAGTCATCCCCATTTTTACGTTAGCGATGGTTTTTGGCGAAGGATTTACGATAGAAATTTTCGCGGTAAAGGTGCGCGTTGCCGGGTCAGCGACCGGGGATAACTCACGGATCTTGCCGGCAATAGCTTCTTGTGGATTGGCCCACAAATAAATTTTTACGCCATTTGAACGGCTGATGATATCAACATTATTTTCCGGGATGCCAACCACGACTTCCATTTCGTCTAGCTGTGCCACTTGAACTACCGGCATGCCCGGGCTAACCACTTGACCCACTTCAGCATGAATCGCGGTAACTACTCCGCTGCTGGCAGCGATCAAATTAGTATAACCGGCTTGATTGGATTGGCTTTTTAAAAGTGCCTGGGCTTGTTGAAAATTGCCTTGGGCGGTAGCTACCGCCGTTGTTTTTGCTTCGAGCATGGATTGGCTAACAGCATTCGTCTTACGCAGTTCTTGATAGCGTTTCAATTCATTGTTGGCCAATTCAACATTGGCTTGCGCTGCCTTGAAGCCACCTTCAGCCTGCAGTTGCGCCAAGCGTAAATCGGCGGGGTCGAGCTGCATTAATATTTGACCGGCTTTTACCAAACTGCCGACATCCACTTTACGCGCGCTGATTTTACCACTGACACGAAAGCCAATATGAGCCTCGACCCGAGGCTGTATATAACCTGCATATTCGGCGGTTATCTGCTGCTGACTGGAAATCAGTTGAATAGCTCGGACAGGGCGAATATTTTCAGCTATCTCAGTTTTTTTTGCGCAACCTGTTAAGAAAAGGGCAAGCAGGCTTAAGGCAAAAAAGATAATCCTGGAGGTTAAACGAGATATCTGGAGATACTGCATAAGGAATTCCTATTCGTGAATAAAGCAAGCTGCCTGGATTAATACCAAGCGCGTTTATGCATCACTGTCAAACCGACCACTTGGTCTGGGTGACGAAAGATAGCAACAGACCAACTAGTCTGTCAAGGCGGATCAGCTATTGGTTGCGACGCATTTGTTAAAAAAAGTAACGGGGAAAATTAACGTGGAATAATTGCTTGGTGCTTAATCGGAACGCAGGAATTTGCTTAACAAGGTTCGCAAATTCAATTGTAATCAACCGCTGAAGTGCTTAAAAATATGTGAAAAAGGCAGTTAGAATAAATTGCCCGGGGTAATGCGCCTTGAAATTAAAGGCGCCGTCTTCATGCTTTGGATTAGCTTTAAAAATTCTTGCGCTTAGCCGACCGGCTTAGGCTGCTGTAAAAGTTGGGCCAAGCTCGCACTCATCATGCCGGCACCGCCCTGAGCCCAGCCACCGTCAACAGGAATAATTGCACCAGTGATGTAACTCGCATAATCAGACGCTAAAAACAGGCAAGCATTGGCTATATCATCCGTTGACCCCATACGTTGCAGCGGCACTGATTTTTTAACAGCTGCGCGGAGCGCATCTGTTGGAGCCAAACGTTTCATGCCTTCGGTATTATCAATCGGCCCTGGAATAATTGAATTAATACGTACGCCCTCACCGCCCCACTCCAGACATAAGGAGCGAGTGATCATATCGACGCCCGCTTTTGCCGCACACACATGTGACTGACCCACCATGGGAATCAAGGCTTGCGGCGCAGAAATATTAATAATGGATGCACCGGGCTTTTGCAAAAAGGGATAGACCGCTTGCATCACGTGAAAAGTGCCGAGTAAATCAATCTCAATAACAGAACGAAAACCGTTGGACGACATACCCGTTGCCAATGCGGGAAAATTGCCGGCAGCACCAGAAACGACTACGGCAAAATCTCCCCAGACTTTATGTAACTCAGCAATGCCATGTTTTAGCGCTTCAGGTTCACGCACATCCGCGGCAAAGCCCCTGGCATCGGCAGCGCCAAACTTCCTTAACGACTGAATAGTGTCGTCAACTTTTTCTTGTGAGCGACTCACTACAGCCACTCGCGCACCCGCTTTGGCAAAGGTTTCCGCAACACCACGATTAATACCGCTGGTACCGCCAACCACAAGAACATTGGTATTTTTAAAAGCAAAAGGTGCATTCATATAGTTTTCCTTAATTTTAAAATCGTGAAAAATCCGCAGCGCGCTTTTCAAAAAAAGCAGTAACAGATTCTTTGCATTCTTCGGAATGTAAACCTTCAGCAAATCCAATGAATTCAGCTTGCAATGCTATTTCCATCGCACCGCGATTAGCTTGCTTTAATAATGCTTTGGTACGCTTCACGGCAGCGGGAGCTTGTGCTGCCAAGGCGAGAATTTTTTCAGCGGAATAGACTGACAATTCGTCACAAGGTACAGCGGCGGTAACCAAACCCCATTCTGCGGCATCCGCCCCCGAAAAAGTTTTACCCAATAAAAATAGTTCAGCGGCTTTTTGATGCCCCATTAACCGCGGCAATAAATAACTGCTGGCATATTCGGGACAGAGGCCAAGATTGACAAAGGGTAATTGCATGCGAGCATCACTAGCGACATACACCAAATCACAATGGAGCAAGAGCGTAGTGCCAATGCCTATCGCATGGCCACGCACAATAGCCACCACTGGAATTGCAGAGTCTTGCAAAGCACGCATAAACCGCACAACAGGATGATCATCGCGAATCTGTGGGTCATTCATAAAATCCAGCAGATCGTTGCCACTGGTAAAAAACTCATCGGTTCCAGCGAGCACTAATACACGCACACTAGCATCAGCATTTGCAGCAATGATTACATCCGCAAGCGCAGCGTACATAACAAGTGACAGGGCATTTTTACGTTCGGGGCGATTGAGGTTGAGATAACACACGCGCTCTTCCTGACGCACGAGAATTTGGGGAATCGGGCTGGCGATCATGGGCTTATCCTTATTTCGTTAAAGAGGGTGGGCTACCGGGTAGCCAAACGAATCAATCCGCAACCTGTGAAGCAAACACAAAATATTATGGCAAATGACTCGGCCCATCATCGGGCAAATTGTTTGATTCTTCTGAAAGATTAGCAGCACGATCTTGTTTACGCTTTTGCCAGTCTCGTGTCACTTTCCAGCGCCAAAAAATCTGCATTCCAAAATACCCTAACACGCCCAGGAATAACCCGAAGATTACGCCGCCAACAACCAAGGGGACAAACAACGGATACCATAAGTAAGCCAGCTCAGTTGAAATCCATTCCCAAGTCATTTCCGGTGGAGTTAAAAACACTATGGGGTCTACTTGTAAGATAAACCGCCCGACCGAATAGGTCAGAAAAAAGAAAAATGGCATGGTCAATGGATTAGTAATCCATACCAGAGCGCAGGAGATAGGTAAATTACAACGAAAATACAAAGCGGCCACTGCGGCTAGCGGCATTTGTCCCGGGATTGGCAAACAAGCAACAAACAATCCCCAGAATAGGGCCACGGACACCGAATGACGATTTAAATGAAACAAATTAGGATCATGCAATAAGTCGCCCAAAAAATGCAGCGCAGGATTGCTTTTTATAGACGCAGAGGTTGGAATGAATCGTTTTAAAAAATTACGCGCCATCAGAAAACCATAAGAGCATTAAAAATAAGTGTGCATTATGCCCTAAACTTTCGCCAAGAAAACCGTACCCCATTAAAAAACCATTCAAATCGCGCCATGGTATTCTCAGCATTTGATTAATAAGCTGCCAATTAACCCGGCTCGCTAATACTTCTACCAACACTCTGACGCCATACTCTCGCTAAAGAGGATGGCAGAGAAATACCTCGGCAGGTACAATTCGCCCCCACTCCAACCTAGCCATTGATGACTTTATGAATATCCGCGAATTATTAAACATCAGAGTTCTCCTTGCCATGCAAACCTGTGGCATTCCAGCCGACTTACCTGCGTTAATTGCTCCGGGTAAAAAAGCCGGGTTTGGGGACTACCAAGCCAACTGTGCAATGGGTGCTGCCAAAGCGATGGGCACCAATCCCAGAGAGCTGGCGGTAAAAATTATGGACGCCCTCACGCTGGAGTTGGCAGCGGATAATATCGCGGAAAAAATAGAAATTGCGGGCCCGGGCTTTATCAATATTTATTTAAATCAGCAGTGGCTTGGCCAGCAAATCGCTAACGCACAAATGGATTCACGCTTAAACATGGCAAGGGTTGGCGAGCCGCAGAATGTCGTGATCGATTATTCCGGCCCCAACCTGGCTAAAGAAATGCACGTTGGTCACTTGCGCTCTACCATTATTGGCGATGCGTTGGCACGCTTGTTAGAGTTTCAAGGCCATCATGTTATTCGCCAAAATCATGTAGGGGATTGGGGTACGCAATTTGGAATGTTGATTGCTGAGCTGGAAGATGAATCCAAAAAGATAAAATTTGGGGAATCAATTGAATTAAAATTAAAAGATCTAGAAGTTTTTTATCAACAAGCAAAAAAACATTTTGATGACGATCAAGATTTTGCGGATAGGGCACGAAATAATGTAGTGCGTTTACAATCAGAAGATGATTGGGTACTTGGCCTCTGGAAACAATTCAAAAACATTTCACTGCAACACAGCACAGAGATTTATGAACAACTAAACGTAACCCTCAAAGATGAAGATGTACGCGGCGAAAGTTTTTACAATCACGATTTAGCAACACTTGTAAAAGAATTACAAGAACAAGGTCTTGCCAAAGAAAGTGAAGGTGCCCAAGTTGTATTTCTGCAAGAATTGGCTGATAAAGACGGCAATCCTTCTCCCGTCATTATTCAAAAACAAGGCGGCGGATTTTTATATGCCACTACCGATTTAGCGGCATTGCGTTATCGCGTAAAAACCTTAGCTGCTGATCGCATTATGTATTTTATTGATGCGCGCCAATCTCTGCATTTACAACAAGTTTTTACCCTGGCCCGCAAAGCAAAATTTGTTAGCGATGCGGTAAGCCTGGAGCATTTAGCCTTCGGCACTATGATGGGCAGCGATGGCAAACCGTTTAAAACCCGCACCGGAGGCACCGTAAAGCTAGCTGACTTATTAATTGAAGCAGTTGAACGCGCCAGCGCTGTTGTAGGCGAAAAAAGTTCCGAGTTAAGCGCAACGGAAATTACTGAGATTGCACGGAAGGTTGGCATAGGTGCAGTGAAATATGCAGACCTGTGTAAAACCCGCACCAACGATTATATTTTTAGTTGGGAATCCATGTTGAGTTTTGAAGGTAATACCGCGCCTTATTTACAATACGCCTATACGCGCGTGCAAAGCATTTTTCGCAAAGCAGGTGTTACACCAGAATCGCTGACACAAGATCTTATTATTGCTACCGAACAAGAAAAAACGCTCGCCATTAAATTATTACAATTCAGTGAAGTTTTAGATCAAGTCGCCCGTGAAGCTTTGCCGCATTTACTCTGTACTTATATTTACGATGTGGCGAGCCTATACATGACTTTCTATGAAGCCTGCCCGATCTTAAAAGAAGGCATTGCTCCCGAACTTCGCGACAGTCGGCTGCGTTTATGTCATTTAGTGGCGCGCACTATTCAACAAGGTTTGGATTTATTAGGTATTGAAGTGATGGAGCGGATGTAATTTTTTTTAAATAACCTGCCAACGAAAACGAATATGCTGTTTGCAAGCCACAATTTTATTTTGCTTTTTGCAAGGTTCAAATTGCCAACCCTCAGTGACCTGTTTTAAGGCCGCAGTATCCAACTCAGGGAAACCACTGGATACTTCTATTTCACCGCGCTCAATGCGGCCCGTTTTGGCAAGATTCAAAGCAAGCCCGACAAACCCTTCTGAACCTAATTTTTCATGACCTGGAGGTGTAAAGGATTTCGCAATACATTTAGGCGTTTTAGCTGGAACTAATATTGGTTCAGGCGCTGCTGGCTTTTTTTGCAACCCTGGCGAGGCTGCCAAAACTTTTGTAGCACGCGCAGAAGAAACGGGATTAATAACCGACGCAGCAGCATGCGCATTTGCTAATGAAGACGCGGAGACAGCAGAAGCTGTTGATTCATCGGCGATGACTCGCAGCGCAGCTGATGAAGCTTGCAGTGACATTGAAGATGTCACACTTGCCAATGCCAGATTATTTTGCGAAGTATAAAAAGTACGTTGTTTTATACATTCTTCAGTCGGTACAACCTCATAAAGTATGGGTTCCGCAACAGGCTTCTTATCCGCAAAAATAGCCACCTGAACTAAATCTATTTTCTTTACTTGCCTTAGCTTCGTTTGTTGATACGACTGCAAAAATCCCAGCGTCATAAAACCAGTGATAAACACCGCAACAGCAATACCTATAGTGCGGCTTTTGTTTTTCTTTGTATTAAAAAACGACATAAACAACAAGATCTCAAAAAAAATACTAAAATTATTAACGCTTTTTAATTTCCTACAGCTTTTTATAATTCGCTATAAACTATTAATCCTCCCTATCGTTTTAATCTTCCTACCTGTCATTCTCGCGCTACGCGAGAATGACAGTGAAAGACTCTAGCAAAAGTTACAGGTAAAACATTATGCATGTTTTCTTCTGGCCGATGCCACATTGGGCAATTGGTTTAACTTGGTTAAGATTCTACTCAGCTCATCAAAACTGCGAATCTCCGCCGTTACTTGCATATCCACAGTATTTTTGCGCTTATCCGAAAGAGTATGTAACGCACTGATGTTAATCCGCTCGCTATCGAGCAACGCAGTAATATCGCGCAATAATCCATAACGATCATAGCACTCAATAATGATATCGACTGAATAAGCACTTTGCGGCGCATTGCCCCACTCTACTTTAATGATGCGCTGTGGTTCATCGGTTTGCAGCTGCAAAATATTGCTGCAATCTTGCCGATGAATGGAAACACCTTTACCTAAAGTGATGTACCCGGTAATGGCATCACCAGGAACCGGGTTGCAGCAGCTGGCGATTTGCGTGAGCAAGTTACCCACACCTTCGATATAAAAATCTGAATCTTTTTTCTTGCTTGGCGATTTTGCTTTAAATGGAATTAAGGGTTGTTGCGGATTCGCTTCATCCAATTGCTTTTGTGCAGCATTTAAAACGTGACCAACACCAATATCGCTCGCGCCTACCGCAGAATACAAATCGTCGAGAGAATTAAAACGCAATTTTTTAGCGAGACTTTCAAAATTTAAATCCAGCAAAGCTAAACGTTTAAATTCACGATCAAGCAACGCCTGACCTTCTGCAATATTTTGATCGCGCGCTTGTTGCTTATACCAATGTTGGATTTTTGCGCGAGCACGCACAGTGTTGACGTAACCCAACGCAGGGTTTAACCAATCGCGGCTCGGTGCTTCACGTTTTCCGGTCAGAATTTCCACTTGATCCGCATTGGTTAAATGATGATTTAGCGGGACTATACGGCCATTCACTTTCGCACCGCGACAATGATGACCCACATCGGTATGAATGCGATAAGCAAAATCCAGAGGTGTTGCACTGCGCGGTAAATCCACCACGTGACCATCAGGTGTAAATACGTAAATACGGTCTTGATCAACTGCGCGCAGTTCGCCGTGGTGCTGTTCGGTATCGCCACCCAACTCTTCATGCCATTCAAGCACTTGACGCAGCCAGGCAATTTTTAATTCGTAACTGTCCTCGGTCGCATCCGTATCCGTACCTTTGTAGCGCCAATGTGCGCAGACACCGAGTTCAGATTCTTCGTGCATTTCAAAAGTACGAATTTGGATTTCTAATATTTTGTTGTCAGGGCCCATGACTGCGGTGTGTAGTGAGCGATAGCCATTTTCTTTCGGCGAAGCAATGTAGTCATCAAATTCATGGGGAATGTTTCGCCACAAACTGTGTGCAATACCCAACACGGTATAACAGTCACGCACGGTCGGCACTAAAATGCGTACGGCACGAATGTCATAGACTTGGGAAAAGGGTATTTCTTTGCGCTTCATTTTGCGCCAGATACTGTAAATATGTTTCGCTCGCCCAGAAACTTCGCCGGCTATGTCAGCAGTAGCCAACTCAGCGCGGAGTATGGCAAGCATATGATCAATATATTCCTGGCGCGCGAGACGACGCTCATCCAGCAAGCCAGCAATTTGCTTATATTCGGTGGGTTCCAGGTAGCGAAAAGACAGATCTTCCAATTCCCATTTAATATGGCCAATACCCAAACGGTGTGCCAGGGGAGCGTAAATATCAGAGACTTCACGTGCGACTTGTCCACGACGCTGAACGCTAGCGGTTTTCACTGCGCGAATAGCACAAGTACGCTCGGCAAGCTTAATGAGTGCAACGCGCACATCATCAACCATTGCTACCAACATTTTGCGGATTTTTTCTGCTTGAACTTCAGCTTGATTACCAAGCACGCGCTCTTCATGTTCATTTCGCTGATAGCTGATAGCAGCCATCCGCAATACACCCTTCACCAATTTGCTGACGGTATCGCCAAACTGGGTTTGCACGTCGATCAACGTCATTTTATTTTCGCGTACGGCGCGATAGAGGATGGCAGCGACTAATGCGTCTTGATCAAGTTGCAGATCGGCAAGAATCTCAGCCATCTCAAGACCAATACGAAAGCACGTAAAATCATCGCCCCAACTATGATCATCTTCGGTGTGAATGTTTACCAACGAAAGACTCAATTCAGCAGCACGACGTAACTCTTTGCGAGTCGCTTCAGATTGCACGTGCATACTATTGAGGCGATCAATCCAGGCATCGACATCAACCTGACCATCAGCCGCTATGGGGTGATCCTGGCGAACTTTGACCATTTATTTTGTTCCTATAATTTTTCTTGTAGGGGCGCCGCTTGCTGCGCCCATCGCTACACTCACACCCATCGCTACGCCAACATAAATAACTGCATTACTTAGAGCGAATAAAAAGTGCCATAGATTCAACATGTGCCGTGTGCGGAAACATATCCATTACACCTAGGGTATGGAGCATATAACCTGCCTCTGTCAGCACCTTCGCATCGCGAGCGAGCGTTGCCGGGTTGCAACTCACGTAGACTATTTTTTTAGGTTTAAGTTGCTGGCCTTTAAGCTTTAGCAGGACAGCAATAATCTCTTTTGCGCCATCGCGTGGGGGATCGAGCAGGATTGCATCAATATTGCCGCATGTTTGATACAAACGGTTTTCACTGGTGTTAACCAAATCCGCAGCTAAAAAAGTGGCATTGGTAATTTGCGCGCGTGCCGCATTCTCACGCCCGCGCTCCACCATTGATTCCTCCGCCTCCATACCAAACACTTGCGCGCAATGACGTGCCAGCGGCAAGGTGAAATTACCAATACCGCAAAACAAATCCAGCACTCGTTCGTCGCCTTTTAACTCCAGCCAGTCAATGGCCTGGGCAATCATCTGCGCATTAACTGCTGGGTTTACCTGGGTGAAATCCTGAGGATGGAAACCCAATTCGAGATTAAACTCTAGCAATTGATAGGCCAATCGCGGGTCAACCAACTCGCCCGCTAAATTCTTCAAGCCCGTTGCCTCGCCATCTTGCAACCACACGGCAAAATCGTGTTTGTGGGCTAAAACGGTAAGCTGGGCAATATCGGCGATATCCAGCTTTTTAGTGTGACGCAATACCACAGCAGCGCCCCGGTCAGAATCAATTAGCTCAAGATGAGTTACCGCTTTAACTGAGCGGAGCTCTGTCAGCCAGCCTTTTAGCGGTGCCAGCAACTTATTCAGCGAGGGCGCCAGAACGACACAAGTATCAACTTGTACTAATTGTTTAGTGTTGCGTTGACGAAAACCAAGAGTAACTTCACCCTTCTCCTCGTACCAAACACCCATCCTCGCAGTGCGCCTATAGCCTTCTGAGTCAGACGTAATCGGAGCAGCAATATGTTTGGGAATTACCCCACCCCACCGTTCTAGCTGCTCAAGTACAGCATCTTGCTTCAGAATCAGTTGATGCTCAGCCTTAAGATGTTGCAGCTGGCAGCCGCCGCATTGGGCAAAATGAACACAACTTGGGGGTTGGCGGTAAGGTGATGGCGCTATGACTTCATCTACGCGCGCTTCAGAATAACGGGTATGTTCTTCGATTAATCGAGCAGTTATTCGCTCGCCAGTTAAAGCGCCATCCACGAACAGGGTTTTACTCTTCCACTCGCCAATACCTCTGCCATCGTGGCTCATACGGTCAATGGTAAATTCGCCTAAACGCATATTGAGTTGTGATAATTTTTTCTCAGGCGCACGAGGGCTATCGCGACGCGGCGTATCATCTTTTACATATACCTTTGCTTCACTGGCTTTTTTGGGACGGGGTTTCTTGCCTAAAGAGTTGCCTAAAGAGCCACCTGAAGAGTTACCCGGGGGAGTGCCATTTTTACCTGGAGAGCGACCATTGCGGTTAGACATTAAAAAATCTCAAAAACTAAATACGGATGAGTAAAACAAGGAGGTTGTTAATTGAGTACCTCGCCGCAAGCAGCGAGCTGTATTTTTTGTTCCAAAAAACTCGCGCGTAGCAAGGGATTTAACCCTAACCATTAAATAAACCAGAGGACAGATAACGATCACCGCGATCGCAAATAATGACGACTATCACGGCGTGCTCAACTTGCTTACTTAAGCGCAAGGCTGCGGCAACAGCACCGCCCGATGAAACCCCACAAAATATACCCTCTTTGCGGGCAAGCTCACGCATGGTGTTTTCAGCTTCCAACTGCCCCATATTGATAATGTCATCAACGCGGGTTTTGTCGTAAATTGCCGGCAGATAAGCCTCTGGCCAGCGCCGAATACCGGGAATACTCGCCCCCTCTTCCGGCTGCAAACCAATAATTTTGATTTCCGGGTTTTGCTCTTTAAGGTAACGTGAGGTGCCCATGATAGTGCCAGTAGTACCCATGGAACTTACAAAATGGGTAATGCGCCCGTGGGTGTCACGCCAAATTTCCGGACCCGTAGTGCCGTAGTGCGCCAGCGGATTATCACCATTGCCAAATTGATCCAGCACTTTGCCTTTGCCATCCGTTTGCATTGCCAGCGCCAAATCCCGTGCGCCCTCCATACCTTGCTCTTTGCTAACCAGTATCAACTCAGCGCCATAAGCAGTCATTGCGGCCTTGCGTTCGGCGGTACTGTTATCCGGCATAATCAAAATCATGCGATAACCTTTAATGGCCGCTACCATTGCCAAGGCTATGCCGGTATTGCCACTGGTGGCTTCAATCAATACATCGCCAGGCGTTATATAGCCACGCGCTTCTGCATGTTGGATCATCGACAAAGCAGGACGATCTTTGACAGAGCCAGCCGGATTATTACCCTCAAGCTTGACCAAAATAATATTGCTGGTTACACCAGGTAAGCGCTGCAGGCGCACCAAAGGCGTATTACCCACAAAAGCTTCGATGGTAGGAAAATTCAGATTATCCCCAAACTCCATGATATCTCCAGGCACTGAAGTTATTCTTAAACACAAAAGATATGCGCTTTTCAGCCATAACGGCTGGCATAGGCAACGTTTTGACACTGTCGGTAAAAGGCGGCTATTCTACCGCCGAAACAAGATTACAGCTAAGCAAATTTACCCCGCGTTGCTCATCAGCACATGAAGGATACATCATCAATGCTATCTAAATCCGGTAGTTTTAAACACAATGTTTGGCGATTAATGTTTATCCCTGCTTTTTCTATCATCTTATTATTGTCAGTTTGCCTGGTCTCTTACTCACTTCATGAGTTGTCCAAGTTTGTCGATATGCGCGGCAGTGCCATGACACGTAAAACAGCACAACTTATTTATACCCCACTGATTCAACAAGATAGAGCATTAGTGCAAGCACTGCTTGATGGTTCGCTGGAAGATCCTTACATACGCGCGCTGCATGTTCATTTGAATAGTGCAGGTGATTCATTTCACACTGGCCCGGAATTTCTACCCATAATTGATGACGGAATTAAACCCGACAGCTTCACGCCGGCTCGCCGCGAGACGCGACGCACAATTTTATTTACGCATCCAATAGTGAATAAAGCTGGCGCAAATCCCATTGGTTGGCTTGAAGTAGAAATGTTATCGTCGCCTTATATGGTGATTCACTATCAAACCATTTTAATGACTATCGCAATTTCGCTATTCTGCTTATTAGTTGCAGCTTATTTAGCAGTTTGTTTATATAAAGCAATTACGAATCCACTGGCCCACATCAAAGAAGTCATTAATCATCTAGCCGAAGGAAAATTAAAAACCCGTGTAAACTCGCAGGAAAGCATCGAATTTATTGATATTGCCGGTGCCATCAATAACATGGCTGAATCTCTGGAAGCGGCACAACAGGATTTGCAAAACCATATCGAACAATCCACGCAAGATTTACGCGAAACCTTAGAAACCATCGAAATTAAAAACATTGAATTGGATATTGCACGCAAAGAAGCCATCGAGGCGAGCCGAATTAAATCTGAGTTTTTAGCCAACACCAGTCATGAAATTCGTACGCCGTTAAATGGCATTTTAGGTTTTGCCGCTCTGACATTAAAAACCGATATTAATGAACAGCAAGCGGATTACCTCAACACCATTCACAATTCCGCGCAAAGCTTATTGACCGTTATTAATGGCATTCTCGATTTCTCAAAATTAGAAACAGGTAAATTAACCCTGGAATACGCACCCTTGCCTGTGCGCCAGACTATTGATGAAACGCTGCACATTCTCGCCCCCAATGCACACGAAAAAAACTTACAATTAATGGGCTATATAGATCCAAAAATTCCTACCACATTATTAGGCGATTCGCTTCGTTTTAAACAAATATTATCCAACCTTGTCAGCAATGCGATAAAATTTAGCGAGCAAGGCAATATCATCGTACGCGCAACAATCATTGCAACCTATGAAACTTACCTTATGCTAAAAATCAGCATTAGCGATCAAGGTATAGGATTAAGTCACGCAGAACAAAATGACTTATTCAAACCTTTTTCGCAAACCGATTCTTCTAACTCTCGAGAACAAGGCGGCACCGGGTTAGGCCTGGCAATTTGCAAAGGCTTGGTCGAACGAATGAATGGCGAAATTGGTGTAAAAAGCCAGCTAGATAAAGGCTCAACATTTTGGTTCACTGCCCGCTTTGGTATAGATAAAAAATCAATCGCCAATGTCCCACCTGTACATTTAAAAAACCACAGCGTATTGCTGTGCGGAACGAATAAAGATTCACTGGAGCATTTACAATCATTACTACATGAATGGCAAATTTCACACCAAACTATAAGTGAAATTCACGATATATTTCCCAGTATCCGTCACGCAAAAAATCATAATCCGTTTGAAATACTCATACTGGATATAGCAGTCAATGAACGTAAAATACAATCATCATTATTGAATAAAATTAGCGCGCAACTTGCCAACGAATTTAATTGTAAAGTTATTATTTGCTGTACCGCCGCGCACCTACAATTATTTCGCACTGAAAACAACAACGACAACATCATTTTTATTCGCAAGCCAATTGCTTGTGATGGACTGCTTAAAGCAATAAGTGAAAATTTAAATTCTTCACATACCCATATTGCTCCGGAAAATAGCACCACCCTTAACGAGGCTAGCCCCAGCATTTCTATTCTTCTAGTCGATGACAATCCTGCCAACCTGCAATTAGCATCCGAATTATTGAGCGGGTTAAAAACGATCGTTATTCAAGCCAACAATGGCTTACAGGCCATTGAAGCCTATAAAAACAATCACTTTGACGTGATTTTTATGGATATTCAAATGCCGGGAATGGACGGCTTTGAAACTACAAAACGCATTCGCGAAGCCGAAGGCGGTTTACATAGAACACCTATAATCGCACTCACAGCCCACTCTATCACCGAACAAAAATCACAACTGCTGATTGCGGGAATGGATGATTGTATAAGTAAGCCCGTCACCGAAGCACAGCTTGCGCATATTATTAACCGCTGGGCAATTTTAGCTGGAAAAAAAGAAATTGCCGCCCAGGAAAATATTCCTGCCATTCAAGAAAAACCAGTTATACAAACTTCAAACATTGAGCTTGACCTTAATAAAGAAAGCCCGGTAGATATTGCTTTGTGCTTAAAGTTAGCTAATAACAAACCCTTATTAGCGCACGACATGTTGCAACTGATGCTTAGCGGCTTGTTCACCGAAAAAAATGAAATTAATCAAGCAGCAGCAGCTAATGACCTATCCGCCCTCAGCGAATTAGTACACCGGCTTTATGGCAGTAGCTGTTACTGTGGCGTACCAAAATTAAAAAGAACTAGCGGCGCACTTGATAAATTATTGCAAGCCAACAAAACAATGGAAGTAGAAAATGCAATTAACGTACTTAATCATGCGATTGATGAAGTTTTACGTTGGGGGGAAAATCGGGATCTACGCGATGTCTTTGGATTATAAAAATGATTTGTCATCGAGCAATTTATAGATAACTAAATAAATAGCTTTCTACTCACCAGGGGTTTCGAACCCAATAGTGGTTTGAGCAATGACCGTGTTATGCGCTTGGCTGTCTGCCGCACCGCTAAATCTTGATAATGATGCCCGACAATAGCAAGAATATGCTCACCACAAATTTGATAGCTCGGCGGAGTATTCGCATCCGCCAGATAAAAACCCTGCTGCACGTCAAGACAGTAAAACTGCTCGCCAGCAATTGCCAATCCACTTTTTGCATCAGCTTGAAAATCGATGGCATAACCCAAGCTGGCCAATAAAGATATCTCAAACTTTCGCAACACTGACTCAATATCAAGGTGATCATGCAAGGATTGCAACGCATCCTGGTACATATCAAAAATATCCCCATGCGCATCTGACGCTGGCAACAAACGCATTAACAATTCATTTAAATAGAATCCGCTAAAAAGATATTTTCCTGTCAGGCTAAAGCTCATAGCTCCCGCTTCAAAATGCGTAAGCAATTTTAGATCGGTTTTACCCTGGAAAGAAATCAATAAGCAAGTGAAAGGATTAAGCAAATTTCGTTTGAGTGTTTTACGCGAACGCACGCCACGTGCCACTGCCGTAAATCGTCCAAATTGTGGTGTTAAAAAATCAACCAGCATACTCGTGTCGCGATAAGGGCGGGTATGTAATATATAAGCTAGTTGCAGTTCTGTTTGCATGAATAGTTCATATTCTTTGATGGTGTTAAAGCCTGATTTTTAAAAATCATTGTAGCCCAGGCTTTTTATGGCGCGCTCATCGTCTGACCAACCTGACTTTACTTTAACCCAAAGTTTAAGCATGATTTTTGTATCAAATAATTTTTCCATATCCATGCGGGCCTGCTGCCCAACGAGCTTGATGCGCTCGCCTTTATCGCCGATAAGAATTTTTTTCTGCCCGTCACGCTCAACTAAAATTAACGCGGATATCGTTAATAAGTTTCCATCCTGTTTAAATTCTTCAATTTCAACGGCCATTTGATAAGGCAACTCATCACCTAACTGACGGGTAATTTTTTCCCGGACAATTTCGGCGGCCATAAATCGCGAACTGCGATCAGTGATTTGATCTTCCGGATATAAATGAACAGCCTCGGGTAAACGCTCAATAAGTAAAGCCTCTAAACGATCAAGGTTAATATCTCGCAAGGCGGAAAGGGGAATAATTTCGGCAACATTTAATTTTTCTGTCAGTTTTTGCAGGTGGGGTAACAGAGCTTCCTTATCATCAATTTGATCAACTTTATTGACGGCAAGAATAATGGGAGAGCTGACAAAATTGAGTTGCTTGGCAACAGCTTCATCCTCTTCTGTCCAAATAAATCTGTCGACCATAAATATCACCACATCAACATCTTTCATTGCTGTACTTGCAGCACGATTCATATAGCGATTGATGGCTTTTTGTTGACCCAAATGTAAACCCGGGGTATCGACAAAAATAATTTGTACACTACCCTCAGTTTTAATGCCGACGACATTATTGCGAGTTGTCTGCGGTTTACGCGAAGTGATGCTGATTTTTTGGCCCAGCATATGATTCAATAATGTCGATTTGCCCACATTGGGGCGACCAACGATAGCGACATAACCACAACGCGTGGAGGGTGAATCAACAGTGTCTGACATAGTAAAACCTGAAAAGAGATTTGGGACAGCTTCAAATATTAAGCAAGCGTAAAATTTCAATCGCAGCCAATTTTTCTGCCTCGCGACGACTACTGGCCTGTGCACGGACAGCCTGCTTTAGCACCGCAACGCGACATTCTATGGTGAATATAAAAGCGTGGGCTTCGCCAAGCGTTTCAACAACTTCGTATTCAGGAAGGGGTTTATGCAGCGCTTGCAAATATTCCTGCAAGCGCGATTTTGGATCTTTATCGGTTAAATCAAGTGATAGTAATGATAAGCGATACTCGTACCATCGCAACACATGGGTGCGACATGTTTCAAAATTAGTTTCAGTATAAATTGCACCAATTAACGCCTCAACCGAGTCGGCCAAGATAGAATCGCGCTGGCATCCGCCCGATTTTATTTCACCTTCCCCCAACACCAGGCATTCCCCCAGCTCAAATTCGCGCGCAATTTCAGCCAGCGTTTCACCTTTGACTAGCTGGGCACGCAAACGACTTAATTGACCCTCACGAGCATCTGGAAAGCGGCGAAATAAATCCTCACCAATGACAAAGTTAAGAATAGAGTCGCCCAAAAACTCAAGTCGTTCATTGTTGTGTGCACCATAACTGCGATGCGTTAGTGCCAACCCAAGTAATTTTCGGTCCTTAAATTCATAACCCAGACGATACTGTAATTGTTGATAATTAGTATTTAGATTTGACACTAGTATCATCCAGAGGATTACAGCATTCATTTGGACGTGCAGAATCCAAATGATTTTTAAAACTCATGACGACGTCTATATTGGCAAATAAATTGGAGCGAGCCTCGTAATCAACTTTTACCACCAAACGATTGGAACTCCTGCTAATGTCAATTTTTTTCCCGTCCTGGCTACGCACGTTATTCACCATGTAAAAATTATTCATTTTCTTATTAATTTCGGCATCAGACATCTGCTCAAAATTCATTCCAGGTTCTACCAGCGATTTCAAACCAGCAACAATGTAACGATTTTCTGCATACATAGGCACTACCTTAAAAGCAAAGGTGCCGCAAAAACCGCAAATAAGTACTACCAAGACCAGATTAATCAAGCCCATACCGTGTTGCTTTTGTAAACTGTTCATAAAAATACCTGTATCAATTATTGAACAACACCTACGTTTTCAAAGCTTGGAATACTGAAAAACTTTTCCCAATGCATCCAGACGGCAAACGCCTTACCAACAATCGCATCTTCAGAAACAAAGCCCCATTCGCGACTATCGGCACTGTTATCACGATTATCACCCATCATAAAGTAATGCCCTGGCGGTACTATCCATGCCCCGCGGCGACTCAAATACCCCGGCAGTAAATACTTGTAGGTGCTAAATTCTTTGGTGCCAATGGTTTCCGTAACTACGCGAAAGCGGGGTTCGCCTACTGGAAGCATAGCTTGTAATTTCTCTGGTACAACTTCGCCATTAATTATCAACTGATGACTGACATAAGAAATTTCATCACCCGGCAAACCTATCACACGCTTGATGTAATAGGTTTCAGGATGATGTGGTGGAAAAAATACCATGACATCGCCGCGCTTGGGCTTATCAACAGGGATAAACACTTTATTCAACACCGGCACCCGCAAGCCATAGGCAAACTTATTCACTAAAATAAAATCGCCAATCTCTAAGGTAGGAATCATGGACCCAGACGGAATTTGAAAGGGTTCTACTAAAAATGAACGCAGGAAAAATACGATAAATAACACTGGGAAAAATGATTTAGCATATTCAACCAATAAGGGTTCATGGCTCGCAGCTGTTTTCGCCGTTTCGTATGCTTCATGTTTATGTTGTGCAGCAACTTCAATTTTTTGAAACTGTTGCTCTACAGCTGCCAACTTTGCCCTGCGCGGACGCGCCAACACCAATAGGTCAAACAGCCAGATAGCGCCAGTAATGAGTACCGCCAGTGACAAAATTAGCGGGAGATTAATATTCATTAAGGTTCCTTATCATTTAGTTATCAATAATTTAGTTATCAATTTTCAAAACGGCAAAAAAAGCGGCTTGCGGGATTTCAACATTACCCACTTGCTTCATACGTTTTTTACCGGCTTTTTGCTTTTCCAACAGCTTTTTCTTCCGTGTAGCATCGCCGCCATAACACTTGGCGGTTACATCTTTGCGCAAGGCTTTAACGGTAGAGCGCGCCACTATTTGCCCACCAATCGCAGCTTGAATGGCTACGTCGTACATCTGCCTTGGAATTAACTCTTTCATTTTGTCAGTTAGCGAGTGACCGATTTTATGAGCTTTATCGCGATGCACAATAATCGCCAGCGCATCAACTTTTTCACCGTTAATCAACACATCGAGACGGACTAAATTAGCGGGTTGAAATCGTACAAAACTATAGTCAAGCGAAGCAAAACCGCGGCTAACCGATTTAAGGCGATCGAAGAAATCAGTAACCACTTCATTCATTGGCATTTCGTAGCGAACGGCTACTTGTGACCCGGTAAACTGTAAATCTTTTTGCGTACCACGCTTTTCAATACATAGCGTAATCACATTGCCCAAATGTTCCTGGGGAACCAAAATATTAGCTTCGACAATGGGTTCACGCATTTCTTGAATCAAACCCGGTTCCGGCAACTTGGACGGGTTATCCACGTATATAGTTTCGCCTTTATTATTGACCACCTCATACACCACTGTCGGTGCTGTAGTGATTAAATCCAAATTGTATTCGCGTTCCAGGCGCTCTTGAATAATTTCCATGTGCAACATGCCGAGAAAGCCGCAACGGAAACCAAAACCCAGCGCATCTGAGCTTTCAGGCTCATAAAATAGCGAAGCATCATTCAATGTGAGTTTTGCCAGTGCTTCACGGAAATCTTCAAAATCATCCGAGCTTACCGGGAACATACCGGCATAGACTTGCGGTTTTATTTTTTGAAAACCTTCCAATGCCAGCACATCAGGTGTAGAAGCATGGGTGATGGTATCGCCCACAGGTGCGCCGTGAATATCTTTTATACCCGCTACGACAAAACCTACTTCACCGGCTTTTAATTCTTTTAATTGCGTAAGCTTGGGACTGAATACACCAACCCCGTCAACAATCTGGGATTTACCAATTGTTTTAAGAATAATTTTATCTTTAAGGCGCAAGGTACCGTGTTTAACACGGACCAAAGAAACAACACCCAGATAATTATCAAACCAGGAATCAATAATTAATGCCTGCAGAGGTGCATCGACATCGCCAACCGGTGGCGGCACTAAACGGACTAACTCTTCCAATACATCTTCCATACCCATGCCAGACTTAGCTGAACAGCGCACGGCTTCACTAGCATCAATACCGATAATATCTTCAATCTCTTGCGCAACACGCTCCGGTTCCACTTGCGGTAAATCCATTTTATTGAGCACCGGAATAACCTCTAGTCCCTGCTCCAGGGCGGTGTAGCAGTTAGCAACCGACTGTGCTTCTACACCTTGCGCTGCATCTACTACTAATAAAGCACCTTCACAAGCTGCTAATGAGCGCGAAACCTCATATGTGAAGTCTACGTGGCCCGGAGTATCAATAAAATTCAGCTGATAGGTTTTGCCATCGCGAGCAGTATAAAAAAGCGTCACACTGTGAGCTTTGATGGTGATACCACGTTCACGCTCCAAATCCATGGAATCCAGCACTTGAGCTTCCATTTCGCGCTCACTCAAACCACCGCACATCTGAATAAAGCGATCTGCAATGGTGGATTTACCGTGGTCAATGTGGGCAATAATTGAAAAATTACGGATATGGCTTAGGTCAGTCACAGGCAATGAGAGTCTTTATGGGAGTTGTTGAGTTAGCGAGCCCCCCAAATAAACAAGCAACAAGACGGGGGAGTCACCGCGGATGGCGGGCATTCTAGCTTATTTACACATTGCACGCCACGTTGGAATACTGGGCGGTAACGCTTTGTTATCCCGACACTGCGAACGGTTAAGTGCCTTTATAGTGATCAGGTTTTTTTGGACAAAAAAATAGCGCAGCCTATTGCAGACATGCGCCATTTATAACGTCTACAACGCCGCAATTAATCGCGAAGTAAGCAATTCAACTCATCAACAACCTCTTCCCAATCGGAATAAGGTTGACGTGCCTCACGCAAAAACGCTGCCTGCTCCGGTGTCCAAAAACTGGCATTTGCTAAAGGCTCCGCTTGTGGCAGCGGATGATGACGCTTAATGAAAGCATCTATATCACTAGGGGAGTTAGGTAAACCTAACTTAGCAAACAGGTCTTTAAGGGTGTATAACATGTCAGCTCCCGACAACATTCACGGTATCAAATTAGATATCGTCACTAGCATACCGTTAACCGTCAAAAATTTCTGCGCTTTTTTTAATGGTTCATTCACATCGCCAGCAACTTCAACTCTTTTTTGTATAAAACCAGACCTTGCGCCTTAAAGCCAGGCTAAAAAAGCAACATTCTTAATGTACCTATCTAGGAGATTGAACAATCTACATCATATCTTCCGCAATCACAGGCAAGCTATAACAGTGCAGATGAACTTCTACCTTACCCGTGAGTCAATATTGTTCACCAATATTAATAAGTTGACTTAAACGGAGCTTTTATGAAAAACCAATTTTTTTTGTTGTGGCGCGAAAACAAATCCTTCTTTATTTTTGTTGTACTGATGATGCTATTTAGAAGTGCCGTGGCAGATTGGAATACGGTTCCCACGGGTTCGATGAAGCCCACCATAATTGAAGGCGACCGCATCGCGGTCAACAAAATTGCTTACGATTTACGCATTCCGTTTACACATATCTCGCTTGTTACTCTGGCAAATCCCGAGCGTGGCGATATAGTTGTATTTGATTCAAAGGCTGCCGATAAACGTTTAGTAAAGCGCGTAATAGGTTTGCCTGGCGATACAGTTGCAATGAACAATAACCAACTAATTATCAATGACCAACTCATTTCTTATGATGCAATTACTGATAATAACAGCGATGCGATCAACCAGAACGACAAAATTGAGCACTTATTCAACATTGATCACAGAGTGCGAATAAACGATTTAAATAATCATCACTTTGCTAATTTCCCTCCAGTGGCAGTTCCTGAAGGTCATTATTTGATGCTCGGAGATAACCGTGACAACAGTGCCGACTCGCGTGTCATTGGCTTTGTGCCGCGCAGTGAAATAATTGGTCGCACGCGCAACCTTGTCATGTCATTTAATTATGATAATTATTATTTACCGCGTTCTGATCGTTATTTGGAAGCACTTCAATAACTTTCAAAAAAACTAAACATAAAAATAAAAGCGCTGCTATGTCAAAGTAGCGCTTTTATTTTGACCATTTATTTGCCATCGTTTTTTAAAATATTAAAAATTTGTTGCAACTAACGAACTTGTCTCTGCATCGTAATCAATTACCGCAACACCAAAACCAAATAATTTTAAAAAGTCTTCGCGATAACCTTTGTGATCGGTAATGTCGAATAAATTTTCTTCGGTGACTTGCGGCCAAATTGCTTCTACTTTTGTCTGCACGGCAGGGTCAAGTTCTTTATTGTCGACCCGATAACGACCAGCAGCATCCAAACGCGGATTAGTGTTGTATAAGCATTCCCCAAATAGCCGATGGATTTGTTCGATGCAGCCTTCGTTAGTGCCATTTTCTTTCATGACTTTGATTAAAATCGACAAATATAAGGGCATCACTGGAATGGCAGAACTGGCCTGAGTTACTAGAGCTTTAAGCACCGCAACACGCGCCTGACCATTGATGTTTGCCAATTTTGCGCTCATGGTTTTTGCTACGCGATCCAAATCCTCTTTGGCCTTTCCGATAGTGGCATGACCGTAGATAGGCCAGGTTAATTTGTCACCCAGATAGGTATAGGCCACAGTTTGGAAATTCTCCGCCAACAAATCAGCGGCTTTTAACGCATCAATCCACAACTCCCAGTCTTCACCGCCCATCACTTTAACGGTGTCCGCAATCTCTTGTTCGCTGGCTGGCTCAACAGTAATATCTGCGATTTTAAGTGAATCTGTATTTAAATTTTTAGCACTGTAACCTTGACCAATAGGTTTCAAAACCGATGAATAAACTACACCCGTTTTAGGATCGGTGCGGCGTGGTGATGCCAGGCTATAAACCACTAGATCTACTTTGCCAATTCCGTTCTTTAATAGCTCAAGTACTTGCGCCTTACATTCATCAGAAAAGGCATCGGCATTAATCGTTTCTGCATACAAGCCGGCATCCTTTGCAGCATCGTGAAACGCGGAAGTATTGTAATAACCTGCTGAAGCACATTTACTATCGGTTGGTGGTTTCTCAAAACACACGCCTAAAGTAGCCGCGCCGCTACCGAAGGCCGACGTAATACGTGAAGCTAGCCCATAGCCAGTAGAGCAACCCAATATCAACACTTTCTTGGGCCCATTAGCAATGGAGCCTTGAGCTTTGGTGAAAGCGATTTGCTCTTGTACATTTGCCGCACAACCTTGTGGGTGCGCATTAATACAAATAAAACCGCGAACTTTTGGCTTGATAATCATTGAATTAACCTTCTTTATGTTAAATACTTTAAGTGATGTTAAATATTTCGAGATAAAAAATAGAGTCAGGAGTATGTAAAACGTACAACAATGCAAAAAAACATATTATACAGAAACCAAACCAATCGCACAGACACAACCTGCGACCATATCAAATCGATCAATTAACCTTAATTATCATTAGCGGGTGCAATTATGGTCTATCCAATGTTTGCAATGATTTTACTCACCTTCAGTGTTGCTATTTACATGCTGAAGTTACGTATACACGCTGTTAAACGTGGCGAATTAAAATTAAGTTACTTCCGCCTTAACTCAGGCGACGAGGCTTCTACAAAACTTCTTCAAGCCTCTCGCAATTACAGTAATTTATTTGAAATGCCCGTGCTATTTTATGCCGCTGGCACAATTGCTATAGCTCTTCACCTGGAAGGTCTAACCATAATGACGTTAAGTTGGACTTTTGTTGCGACACGAGTTGTTCATAGTTGGATCCACCTCACAAATAACAATGTTATCCATCGTTTAAAGGCGTTTATGCTCGGCAATATTTGCGTGTTATTAATTTGGGGCCAAGTGGTGTGGGAATACACTAAGCACTAATAAAAAATCACAAAAAGAAATTATAAATAATTTTGTAATATGTTCTTCAAGCTTTTGCATTCGTTAATCGGTTCAATCAGGAGCTGCTCCTAATCGTATCTATTTTTTGTGGAATTAAACTTTTCAAAATTAAACCGGATTATTTTTTAATAAATATTAGCCTCACCTTCTGGCCTTGTTTTAAAACGTGGTTGCGCCCAAAAATATTGACCGGGAATTTTACGAATTTCAGTTTCCATAAATTGGCTGACCCGCAATGCGTCTTGATAGTCATCACCCGACGGGTAATCTTTAAAGGGCGGATGAATCACTAACTCATAGCCTTTACCCTTAGCCAAACGTTTTTGCGTGAACGGAATTATTCGCGCTCGACCCATTCGCGCAAATTGCGCGGTGGCAGTGACAGTGGCAGTTTGAACACCAAAGAAAGGGACAAAAATACTCAGCTTTTCACCGAGATCGCGATCCGGAGCATACCAAACCATTCTTCCCTGGCGTAATCGCGTGATCATGCCACGCAGATTCTCGCGATGAAATGCTGTGCCGCCCCGACAGTAAGCTTCACGACGAGTTTTCTGCATATAGTCGTATACCGCATTATCATGTGGACGATACATACCATCATAATTAACATGAGCGCCTAACATAGCGCTACCAATATCCAGCGTCGTAAAATGCATACTTAGCAGCAATGCTCCCTGTCCGTCTTGTTGGGCCTCTTTAATATGCTCGATCCCAGTGACTGTAAATATTTTACGAAGCCGCCACAGCGGCCAAAACCATGCAATACCCGTTTCAAATACAGCCATTGCAATGGAGCGCAGGGATTCATTTAAAAGTGCTTCACGCTTCTTAACACTTAATTCAGGAAAGCATAATCGTAAATTGGTCTGCGCTTGACGCAAGCGCTTCTTGTTGTAACGCAATAAAGGCGCGAACACATAAGAAAGATAAAATTGCACACGATAAGGCAGCTGCGCAAGCAAAAACCAAATACCCACGCCAAACCAGGCTGGCCAATGACGCGGAGCAAGTAGGGCTCGGGTAAAAACGGGGGTTTGCATAAGCGAATCGAGATTAGTTAAAAGGCGGGCATTATAGCGGGTTAAACAAATTTTCTCTTGTTTAAGATTTTAATAAAAAAGACCCGGGTTTACCCACGGGTCTTTTGTTAGTGCTTAACTTAAATCTTAATACTATTATTTTTCTTGATGCTGCTACATTTAACCTTACTATTTGATCGTTATGGATCTAAATAACGGGTTACCCTGGCGCAAAAAGCGAATCGCTTTAGGAACATTTTTGGGTAAGTCGGCAACAACTTTGTTATAGCTGGCGACCGAATCCACATCAATAAAATTCAATTGGGTAATGACATCGCCACGTATTAAGCCAGCTCTTTGTGCTGCGCTATTCGGGGCCACAAATAACACCTGCACCCCGGTTTCTTTATTTGGTGTATTAGCATCAAGAGGTCCCACCACTAAACCCACTGCATCGGCCTTATCTTCGCTCGGCGGCTCCTGCTGGTTACGTTGCGCTTGCGTTTGGCTTACAGGTAACTTACCGACAACAACGGTTAGGGTTTCTTTTTTTCCTTTGCGAACTATATCAAAAGAAACTTTAGAATTGGGTGCCAAGCGGCCGACGACATGCGGTAAATCTGCAGATGTATGAATAACTTGATGGTTAAATTGAATAATTAAATCACCTGCTTTTACACCCGCTTTTGCCGCTGGACCGCTAGGATCTACGTCGGCAACTAACGCACCCTGCGCCTTATCTAAACCATAGGAACTGGCTAAATCTTTATCGACATCTTGAATAGTGACGCCCAACCAACCGCGGTCAACATGACCTTTATCCTTTAATTGTGCCACCACATCAAAAGCAACTGCGGCTGGAATGGCAAACGACAAACCAACAGACCCACCGGAAGGAGTATAAATTTGCGAATTAACACCCACAACCTCGCCATCGACATTAAACAGTGGGCCACCTGAATTTCCAGGGTTAATCGCAACATCAGTTTGAATAAAAGGGACGTAAGTATTTTGGCGGCGCTCATCCGGAATACTACGACCAATCGCACTCACAATACCAGCGCTTGCGGAATAATCCAGACCGAAGGGTGAACCTATGGCAACTACCCACTGCCCCACTTTTAACTTTTCATCTTTAGCCAAAGTCAAAATCGGTAAATTTTTTGCCTCAATTTTCAGTAAAGCAAGATCAGAACGCTCATCAGTACCGATTATTTTCGCGTTAAACTCACGCTGGTCATTCATGATGACTTTAATTTCATCAGCACCATGTATCACGTGATTGTTGGTCAACACATAACCATCGACGGAAATAATAAAACCTGAACCTAAAGAGCCACGATCTTGTGGAGGCATTTGGCGCTGCTCTAACAACTCACGAAAAATCTCAGGGATTCCCGGAGGTATGTCTTGTGGCGATATGCCATCTTGTGGCGCTTCCCCAAAAGGCATCTGATTGCGCGGACTCACTGCCATTTGGCGGGCTTTCGTCACAGCAGTAATCTTCACTACAGCAGGGGAAGCTTTTTCAATTAATTCGCTAAAATCCGGCAGAGTTACCGCAGCAGCACTGAATGTAACCAGACTCATCATTACAACTATCATCCGTGTAATATTTATATAACCAACCCATAAATGTTTCATCACTAATTCTCCGGACCACATTAATTTTTAAACCGCTTAAACAGAGGCCTTGTGCGACAGTTATGACATAACTGAGCTTAAAAGATTCCCTTGGTCAATAAAAGGAGGATAAGAATTGTCTTAAGCAGACAAATGTTCACGCTCGCTTATCCAAAATATTTATGGCCTAGGCTGAAAAATACAAGGCCATAAGATTAAAAAGTGAGCGGGGATTTGCTATAGGATGGCATTTTATTGTTGCGGAATTAGATCTAAACCTTCAACGATTTTATCTATATCTTCCGGTGTCATTTTATTTTTCTCCGGGTTTAATTTTTCCGTTTCAATAGCGGCTTTTCTCGCAGCTGCATTTTTCTTATTTTCCTCGCGGGTCAGCGCAGTTTCCAAACGCACAGTTACGCGGCGATTTTGTGCACGCCCCGCAATAGTTTTATTTGTCGCTATAGGAAATTTTTCGCCGTGCCAGCGGCTAGCAATTTTACTGACCGTGATGCCCTGCGCCACTAAATAAGCAGATACCCACTCTGCATATTGTTTGGATATTGCCTCGTTTATTTTAGTCGCTTCGGCATTATCGCTATGTGCATCTATGAGAACCCCCAATACTTTTTCGTCGGCTTTCATATAGCGCGCAACTCTGGTTAATTCTACTTTTGTCGCAGCACTTAACCCTTGAGGTTTTTCCGGATAATTAATTAATAGACGCGCAACCTGCGAAAAAGTGTAATCTATTAATTCACCAACACATTGTTGATAGTTTTTATATGCAGATAAAAAATTTCGTGTTTCAAGTACAACTCGCATCACTCCAGAGTCGCCTGTAGAAATATCAATATTACTTTTACTCATCGTCTGCGAAGAAGTAAACATTACTTTCACTCCGCTCGATAATTGTGTTACCACTTGCGCAATATTATTTTTCCACAACCTAATAGGCTGTACCCCTGCAACAGCAACAACAGTTCCTAAATTTTGTGGCATTACTGCACTACGCCAGGCAGGTGCCAGGGTTTCTATGCGGACTGGGCCCGCAGGAAAAATAATTTTATTTTGTGACTCAATATAAAATACTTCTTCATTACCGGCGCTATGGGACAAATTTGCTTTGCCGAAGCCAGGGATCACATGAATCATATTACAAGCGAATGGGTTAGATGTGGAACTCCAGTCAGCGTTGAGGACATCTGCAGCAAAAATCGGCGTTTTTACCAAGCTGTTCTGGTTGGATTTAGGATCGCCCTTAATCGTTGCGCCATAAATTGAAACATCACGCGCAACGTAATCAATCATCTTTGCTGTTTCTGTTTGCGAGCCCTTGTGTTTAGTTGTGGTAACACCATAAATATTGCTATCGCGTCTAATGTAATTCTGCATTCTGGAAATATCCTCATTCTTACCCGAACTTTCTGCAGTTGGAGCAGTATATTCACCTTTACACTGCTGATAAATTTTATAGGCAGATGCGAAATTTTTCGCTTCTACAATTAGACGCACCACACCAGTGGCAGCCATGTATGATTTATCACTAACCGTTTTAGACTGAGAAAAAAACACTATGCTATTGCCACGATTTAATTGTGCAAGCGCGACATTAATTTGCTTTGCATTCATTTTGATGGGTTGATTTCCAGCAACAGATATCACTTTACCAATTTTTATTGCTTCAAGATCCGCACGCCAAATGGGTGGTAATGTTTCAATGTTAACTTCACCTATAGGAAAAGCCCGTTGTTGCGACTCAATATAAAAACTTTCTCCCTTGCCCAGGGTTTGCACAAAAACAGCTTTACCAAAACCGGGAATATTATGGCTAATGCTACACAAGGGTTTAACAGAAACTGGCAGCCACTCTGAAGTAGCAAGCTCGGCTTTATAAACTTGCGCAGTTGCACTGCTGGCAATACACCAGCATATCGACCACACACTAGCCAAGCGCCAAAAACCTAGCATAAGTAGATTTGCCACTTAAGGATCGTTTTCATCAAAGGAAAGTCTTCTTCATTAAAATCGTTGCGCCAGAGAAATAACCTCACAAAAAGTACTTTTAACAGTATAGGCAAGGAACTAGCGGCTGCGTATTGACCGCAATTTTGATAGCATGCCGCCACCTAAATGTAGATCAACATTGAACTCCAAGAGATACTCTTCATGCCAACGCAAATTACCCTCACTCGCCCCGATGATTGGCACATCCATTTGCGCGATGGCATAGCACTTGGCCGCACAGTGGGAGATGCCGCAGCGCAGTTTAAGCGAGCCATAGTCATGCCTAATCTGGTACCACCGGTGCTGAATACGGCACAAGCGCTGGATTACAAAGCGCGTATTCTCGCCGCGCGTCCCGCAGATGACGCATTTGAACCCTTAATGGTGCTTTATCTCACCGACAATACTGACCCGGCAGAGATAGCGAAAGCTAAGGCGGCGGGCATTACTGCATGCAAACTCTATCCTGCAGGTGCCACTACTAACTCCGCGTCAGGCGTCACTGATTTGACAAAAATTTATCCGGTACTGGAAGCTATGCAAAAAGCGGGCTTACCCTTTTTATTGCACGGTGAAGTTACAGATTCAACGATTGATATTTTTGACCGCGAGAGAGTGTTTCTCGATCGAACATTTAGCCAACTGGCAACCCATTTCCCCTCCCTGAAAATGGTGCTTGAGCATATCACCACAGCCGATTCTGCCGACTTTATCGCCCGCGGACCAAGCAATGTGGCCGCTACCATTACCGCACATCATCTGTTATATAACCGCAACCATATGCTCGCAGGTGGGATTCGCCCGCATTATTACTGCCTGCCCATTTTGAAACGTAGCACTCATCAAGCAGCGTTAATTAAAGCGGCAACTAGCGGCAACCCAAAATTCTTTTTAGGTACAGATTCTGCCCCCCACGCTCGGGATAAAAAGGAAGCCGCCTGCGGTTGCGCCGGCAGCTATACCGCCTATGCCGCCATTGAATTGTATGCAGAAGCGTTCGAGGATGCCGGTGCACTCGATAAACTGGAAGGTTTTGCCAGCCACTTCGGCCCGGACTTTTATGAGTTGCCGCGCAACAGTGACAAAATCACCCTGATTAAAACTGACTGGCAGGCGCCGGAAAGCCTTACAATGGGCGACCAAACCTTAATTCCTCTGCGCGCTGGCGAAACCCTGCGCTGGCAACTTCTTAATCAAAAATCAAAAAAAGCATAAGGCGAATCTGTGAACCCTCCTGAAAACCCCAAAGATCCCTCTTCGCCTCTTGCCCAGCGTTTCCGTGGCTTCCTACCGGTGATTATCGATGTTGAAACCGGTGGTTTCGACTGTGCCAGAGACGCTTTACTGGAAATTGCTGCAGTCACCATTCGGATGGATGAGGACGGCTTAATCCATCGCCACGAAACCTTCGCTTTCGAGATAGAACCCTTTGAAGGCGCTAACGTCGAGAAGGCTGCTCTGGATTTTACCGGCATAGACTTGGATGATCCGGAGCGCATGGCTGAACCTGAACTCATGGCACTCACCGATATGATGCAAGCCGTGCGTCGCGCAGTAAAACAAAGTGGCTGCACTCGCGCTGTGGTGGTTGGTCATAATGCGCATTTTGATTTAAATTTTTTGAATGCTGCCATTGTTCGTTGTGACATTAAACGCAGCCCGTTCCATCCCTTTAGCGTATTTGATACAGCTACCCTCGCCGGCCTTGCTTTTGGTCAAACAGTTCTTGCCAAAGCTTGCCGCAGTGCTGGACTTGAGTTCAGTAACAGTTCAGCGCATTCCGCCGCTTATGATGCCGAACTTACCGCAGATTTATTTTGCGCCATTGTCAACAAATGGAAAGAGTTAGGTGGCTGGCCAATAGCGATTACTGAGGAAGATGATGAAGAGGCGGAGTAGTGATAAACGTGCAGCTTTTAAAAAGCAGCAGCACGCAAAATAATGGAGGGCAAGCAGAATGATTCACGTTTTTGCAAAAATTCAAGTTAACAATTTTGCGGCATTAGAAAAATTCGAATATGAAGCAGGAAAAATTATGCTTGAACATCAGGGAAGATTTCTTACTGCGTTCGAAACCCTAAGAAATAGCTGCGGTTCAGGTGAAGAAATTCATATTCTGGAATTTCAAAGTATCGAACATTTTGAACAATATCGTCAGGACGAAAGACATCAAACATTAAAAGAATTGCGGGCTGAAGCCATTTCCGCCACTGAAATAAAAATCTCTACGCAATTAAAGCTCTACTAGCAGCTCTACCCCCGCAATGAAATCCAACTCATAAGATTAAAAATTCTCTCAAAAATACCTGGGCATCCGGTTTTGGCATTAACATCAACTATTTATTTCTTGACAGTCAAGCGGAGCTTAGCTCCTACTCAAAAAACCAATACGCCATACCGGGAACATCTCAGCATATGGTCATACGGCAGGCTTTTTTGAATCGCTAATATAAATTCCAATTTACTGGTTGAACTGCGCTATGTGGTTGGGATAAAAATGTCACTTTAAATTCAATGAGATCAGCTATTGCAAGCGTTAAAACCGTTGCGCTTTATAAAGCCGAATTTCATTTGTATTTTCTATTTTATATTCAATATCAAAATTGTTTTTCATAGCAGAAAGGAATTTATCAATATCGCCTGCGTTAAAATAGCCAGCTATTTGAATATCGCCAATAGAAGCTGTACCCATCACAAACTTATAATCCGTATAACGTTCAATTTCAGTTAAAACTTC
This sequence comes from Pseudomonadota bacterium, assembly GCA_040385335.1. Lineage (GTDB taxonomy): Bacteria > Pseudomonadota > Gammaproteobacteria > Pseudomonadales > Cellvibrionaceae > Cellvibrio. Next base: position 118,660 of record JAZKHP010000007.1, on the reverse strand, counting down.
TTTTAAGGTTTGGCCATTAAAAATGAGCTTTCCTGATCGCCATGAAAGGGCACGATTGAGTTCTTCTTTGGAAATTGAAATAATGTTTTCAACCAATCCGCCGAGAATGACTTGCTGCCCGGAAGACACCAAGCTTGTTTTGATTGCTGGAATATCATTTTTTTCATTATTATCAGCTGTGCCATAGACAACTTTCCCTTCAGTTACTGTTAACTTAATTGTTTTCACGTTAACAAGATTCACATTAAATGCTGTACCGACTGCTTTGACGAAGCGATCATTGGCATAGACAACGAGCGGACGATTCGCATCATGGGCTACCTCAATAAAAACTTCCCCTTTGGACAATTCTATTTTTCTTATTTTGTTTGAGTAACTAATCCGAGCATAGGATTTTGCATTTATTTTTATGCGGCTGCCATCAGGTAACAAGGAGTCTGCAAAACTATTAGTGGCCGTTGAAAATGTCTCGCTATATTGAATTGCGTATTCGTCGCTTTCCGTTAAAGGCGACAAATATTTAAATATGCCCAGAACCGACAACATACAAACGAAAAAGATACAAGCTGCTATTGCAGGCCGATAAAAATAAGGTTTTTGTTGATTCATTGGTGGAGCTTTTTGGTGAATATCTGGTTGAAGTTTTCGATTAACATTTTTAAAATGCTTTAGCATCTCGGTATGATCCCAATGCTCAGCCATCGCCATAAATAATTTATAATGTATAGCACTTAAGGTAATCCATTGCTTAAATTCGCCCTCCTCAGCAATAGTTAATTGGCGATCAATTTTTGCAAGCCAATGACAGGCTTCTTCTTCAATTTTTATACGGTCATTAATATTGACTATATTAGTCATTACGTGAGCTCCTTTCCCGAAGGCTAGATCTGCCAGCAGCACAGCCTAACCTGGCATGATCTGCCTGCATCAAATGGAAAAGCTTTTTTGTCCCATGCGCAATATGCTTTTCAACAGTACTTGCGGAGATATTCAGCTTTTGTGAAATTTCTTTTTGTGAGTAGCCGTATATTTTTTTCAAAATATAGACCTCTTTGTATTTATCTGGCAAGGTCTGGACTGCGGCGAAGAATTGCGATAATTCCTCATTCCAAACGACTTCATTCAGCGTTTGATCACGGTTGTTGTGTTGATTTATTAGCACTTCTAATAGGTCTGCATCGACGCATTCTGATCTGCGAAAGCCTGCACTTCTCACATGATCCAATGCGAGGTTTTTAGCAATTTTCGTAACAAATGCTACCGGCTCGCGAATTTCTTCATAGTCAACTGCTGTATGAACGCGCAAATATGCCTCCTGAATAATATCTTCTACATCAGTACTCTGAACAATTTTGGCAACTATCCGCATAGTTTATTTTTGGACAACAAAAAAAAACGGCCGCAAGATCAAACTTACAAGTCATGAGTGATATTAAAATTCCTTTTTTATTTATCGCGCTGAATATTAATACACCAGGCAACACCAATAATCATTATGTATTCCGCTACTCGCATTAAGCTCAACAAAGTGAGAAGACCTAAACATGGGTTTCGCTAGCGGTGCAAATACATTTACAGAAGGTAAATGCGGTTAAAAGGCAAGACTTCTACTATGACGATGTAAATTCTTTTTTCCGCAGTGAGTTTTTGTCTTAAAAGTAAATATTGGCGCGAAAAACATAAATTTTTGATGAATCTATTTTGCAGCAAAAATATTGGCAAGTTTGGCATAAAGATTTATTAATGATTGATTTCTTAAACCCAGGCAGCAGTGCGCTCGCTCCGTTACTGAGACCCATTTTAACCACTAACCAACTAAGCAATGGCCTACCGGTATCAAATCGTTCTTGCGCGATTCAATACGTTAGCCGTTTCCGATAAATTACAGTCTGAACTGGGGCGATGGAACTAGCAGTCAAATAACAGCATAGGGTCATCCCAGCAGTTGAATCATGACTATGCAATTGCTGGAAACTACCCGATTACCGTCAGCTATAAAAACGGTGTTAATACAACTGTCTATGTTACTGCAGATGGTGACTGGGGCGGCGCCTGGTAAGCTAGTGATAGTTTTAATTTTTATTATTTTAATTAAATAGCGCGCACATAAGATTTTGGTGCAGGCTATTTAATTTTCATAAAAGATACAAAATATTATCCATCTTTTTTGATGGCCGTTTCTTCGATGCCTATTGTGATCACACCAAGCCTAACAGTGATCAATTTATAAAAAAATGAGGAGTCATTCAATATTCGTTAAAAATTTAATGACTGATTAAAATGTCTGGCAAGACTGGCGCCACTATAATTTTCTTCTCACTCGGCGCAATCACTTCCGCAGTACCTTTTGCGATTAATTTACTATCCTGATTATGCGCTTCACATTCTAATACGACTAATTTGACTCGCTCTTTGATTTCACTTACCGTTAAAGTCACAGTCACTGTGTCCCCCACTTTTACCGGATGTTTAAAAATCAAACTTTGGCCGCGATATACGGAGCCAGGCCCAGGTAATTGCGTAGCAATTGCCGCAGAAATTAAAGCACCGGTCCACATTCCGTGGGCAATCGGCTCACCAAAAGATGTTGTTGCAGCGTAGTCTTTATCCAAATGCATAGGATTAACATCACCTGAGCAGGCAGCAAATAAAATAATATCTTTTTGCGTGAGAGTTTTGCTATAGGTTTTTACCAAGCCTACAAAAAGTTCGGTGATGGTTAGGTTTTCTAACTGCGTCATAAATTAAAGCCTTATAAAATATTTGTTTATACCTATATCGAGCACGCAGTCTAACAGATTTAAAAAATCTATCTGTTAACTATCGGGTATCTGCATATAAAAATGCCGAGCATAAACTCGGCTTGATAAAACTCATAGAATTTATTTCTTCGCGGCTTCCGTCAACTCTTTTCTTAAATTATTTAACCAAAAATCAAATGCCAAACGAATTTGCATATTGTTTTGAGCGCGATTATTTTCTTCCCAGACTGAACCTAAATCATGCTCGTCAGCAGCCATGGCGACCAATTTACCTGAAACAGAATCCTGGATTTCAAAAACAACCGTCATACGACCAAAACCTTCGCTGTAAACTTTCATAAAGTTAGGGCGCCCGTTCAAATCATCCTTGGCTGCGTGTGGAGCGATTTGCGTAATTCTTGCTTTTAATATCAATGTGTCCTGGCCAGCTTCCGTAGTTGATGTATATACGCCAGAATTAAACAGGTTTTTTTGCACAGCAGCCAAATATTTAGCTTGATAGTAAGCTCTGTCGTCATCATTTAATAGCCAGGGCTCTTGAAAAGTATTTTGTGCACTAGGGTTTATTATTTTAACCTGCGTTAAATCCAGATTATCTACTTTAAGTTTTTTATACTGCGAAAAATCAACAGCAGATGAAATAAAGGTAAGGTCGAAGTGAGACTTGGTAGCGGGCGACAAACCTGCATGCTCGGCCTGTGCCTGAACAACCTTTTCATGAGGCTTGATATATTGACAGGCGCTGCAACCAATCACTACAAATGCTATGAGAATTCTGGATTTCATGCTGCTCTCCTATAAATTGATGGACTGCTATGATATCTACAGTTTCGTATGCGCCTCATGAGCTTCACTGCCAAGCCTATGACGCACTTGGACTTCCATAGCCCACACTCCTAATATCATTCGAATAAATTTGTCGTTTAAAGCTTCAGATTCTGCAGTCGTGTCTATACTCAAATAACCTGGGCAATAACGCCCTAGGTACAAACTCGAAAATGGTGGATACAACTACCAGACTATTTACCCGGATGACTGACTAAACTACTGGTTTGTTTGTATTCGAACACCATTTTTGCAGATTAACTCTTCTAAATGGTAATAATAATATGTCTTATCACACGCAACAAAACACTCAACAAAAATCTCTAGGCCTTTTTGTTGTCATTGCCTTTCACGCAATGCTGATCGGGGGATTGATTAGCGGGCTAACGAGCACCTTACCTCCGATGAGTATCCCTCAAAATACTACTGTTCAGATAATTGAGAAAAAAGCTGATCCAATAGATATGCCTGTAATTATTGACATAGACACATCACCATCCGTATTTAAAAAGGTGGAATTGCCAATAACAAAACCAATAACAATTGATATTGAACAACCCATTAAACCTAATGACGCAATTGTCGGCCAAACAGACAAGGTCACACCGACGACGTCTAATATCACCAAACCAAAACTTATCAAAGCGAGTAAACCGGAATACCCCAGCGCATCAACTCGCTTAAACGAAGAAGGTGTTACTGGCCTTAGCCTGTTAGTGACTGCTAATGGTCGTGTCACCGATGTTAAACTAGAGTCCACTAGCGGCTCCGATCGGCTTGACGCCGCTGCTATAAAACATGCGCAACACAACTGGGCATTTTCGCCTTGCACCGAAAATGGTGTCGCGGTTGCTTGCCGCTTTCAAACAAAATTAGTGTGGGAACTTAATGAGGCTCGCTAATACATATTTAAAAAATGAAATCTGAAAACAACAAAGGAGGCTAAGCCTCCTTTGTTGTTTTTGCCTGTTCTTTTATTAACTGTTAAAACTAACAGAATTAATTTACAAACACTCGCGCATTTCTGAACAGTCGCAACCATGCACCATCGCCTTGCCAATCGTCAGGATGCCATGAGTTGGTCACTGCGCGAAATACTCGCTCCGGGTGCGGCATCATAATAGTGACGCGTCCATCACGACTGCTTACGCTGGTGATGCCTAATGGTGAGCTATTAGGATTGGCCGGGTAAGCTTCCGTTGCATGTAAATTATTGTCGATAAAACGCAGCGCCACAGTGCCGCTTTCATTACAAGCCTTTAACGCATCGCTATTGGCAAATTCTGCATAACCTTCGCCATGTGCGACCGCCACTGGCATATGCGAACCAGCCATCCCTTTAAATAATACTGAAGACGATTCTTGCACTTTTACCAAGCTAAAACGGGCTTCAAATTGCTCCGATAAATTGCGCACAAAGCGCGGCCAATGCTCTGCCCCTGGAATTAAATCCTTAAGGTTTGACATCATTTGGCAGCCGTTACAAACGCCTAGACTGAAGCTGTCATTGCGATGAAAAAAGCGTTGAAATTCATCACGCACTTTGTTATTGAACAAAATAGTTTTTGACCAGCCTTCACCAGCACCAAGAACATCACCATAAGAAAAACCGCCGCAAGCAACCAAGCCTTTAAAGGCATCAAGCGATACCCGGCCAGAAAGTAAATCACTCATATGTACATCAACAGCATTGAAGCCTGCGCGATCAAATGCAGCCGCCATTTCAACGTGACCGTTTACACCCTGCTCACGCAACACAGCGATTGTTGGACGATGACCGGAAGCAATAAAAGGTGCTGCTATATTTTGGTTTTGATCAAACGTAAGCCTTACACTTAGACCCCGGTCAGTTTTTAATAAACCTTCAAATTCTTGCTTCGCACAAGCTGGATTATCGCGTAAGGATTGAATGCGATAACTAGTTTCCGTCCAGAGACTTTGCAAGACTGCACGCGATTGGTCAAATAGCGTTTTCCCCGCATAGCGAATACACACTGTGTCCTCATGATTTAAACCACCGATCACTTGTACATGAGTCACTCCCGCCGCCTTAAAACGTGCTTGCACAGCAGACGAATGCTCACGGGCAACTTGCAACATCGCACCTGCTTCTTCGCTGAAAAGTACGGCAAGCATTGCTTCTTCGTCAGCTAGCTCACTTAAACCATCGAGATTGACGTCAACACCTGTGTGACCGGCAAACGCCATTTCAGTCAAGGTTGTAAACAAACCGCCATCACTACGATCATGATAGGCAAGAATTTCGTTAGCCGCGAGGCTGGCTTGCATAGCGTCAAAGAAACCTTTGAGCTGTGCAGCAGAGTCCAGATCCGCTGGTTCATCACCCATTTGATTGTAAACTTGCGCCAGAATTGAACCGCCTAAACGGTTTTTACCATTACCAAGGTCGACAAAAATCAGGTCCGTTGAGCCTTTGTCAGTTCTGAGTTGTGGCGTAAGTGTTTGACGAACATCCATCACGGGAGCAAAAGCGGTAATCACTAATGACAAGGGTGAAGTAACAGCTTTATTTTCTGTAAACCCTTCGCTATTGCTCTCCTGCCAGGCAGTGCGCATGGACATGGAATCTTTGCCCACCGGAATAGTAATGCCCAGCTCTGGGCACAGTTCCATACCTACAGCTTGCACCGTACGATAAAGCTTTTCGTCTTCGCCTTTATGCCCAGCGGCACACATCCAGTTAGCTGAAAGTTTTACGTCTGATAATTTTTCGATACGCGTCGCGGCGATATTGGTAATCGCTTCCGCAATTGCCATACGACCAGAAGCTGGACCGTCGAGCAAGGCAATCGGTGTACGCTCACCCAAACTCATGGCCTCACCTTTAAAACTGTCATAGCTCACAGTGGTAACGGCGCAGTCCGCCACTGGCACTTGCCAGGGGCCAACCATCTGGTCTCGTACGACCATACCTGTTACCGAGCGGTCACCAATAGTAATCAGGAAACTTTTGCTGGCAACCGCAGGATGCATAAGTACACGTTCGGCTGCCTCATTGATATTAATATCTGCGGTGGAGAAAGCAGTCGTAGCTGCCTGATAAGCTTCCGCCGTGCGATGCATTTTGGGTGCCTTGCCAAACAAAACCGACATGGGCAAATCAACCGGCTTGGCCGCAAATTGAGTATCGTTTAACAGCAAATGCTTCGCATCAGTCGCTTCACCCACCACCGCATAAGGGCAGCGTTCACGCTTACAAATAGCTTCAAAACGCGGTAAATCTATCGGATTAATCGCCAGCACATAGCGCTCTTGCGATTCATTACACCAAATCGCCAGCGGGCTCATGCTCGGCTCGTCGTTGGGAACATTGCGTAACTCAAACTTGCCACCACAACCGCCATCCTTCACCAGCTCAGGAAAGGCATTCGACAAACCTCCCGCACCCACATCGTGAATAAAGGCGATGGGATTTTTGTCACCCTGTTGCCAGCAAGCATCAATCACCTCCTGACAGCGACGTTCCATTTCCGGATTTTGGCGTTGCACTGAAGCGAAATCCAAATCCTCTGAGGAGGAACCCGAAGCCATAGAGGAAGCCGCACCGCCGCCCAAGCCAATCAACATCGCGGGGCCACCGAGGACAACCAATTTGGCACCAGCACTAAAAGGTGGCTTTTGCACATGTTCTTGTTTGATATTGCCGTAACCACCAGCGAGCATGATGGGCTTGTGATAGCCGCGGCGCTCGCCATCAAAATTTTCCTCAAAGGTACGGAAGTAACCGCAAATATTAGGGCGACCAAACTCGTTATTAAACGCAGCGCCACCGAGAGGACCATCAATCATAATATCCAGCGGCGTCACAATGCGGCCTGGCTTGCCGTAATTTTGTTCCCAAGGCTGAATGAAATCTGGAATTTGCAAGTTAGAAACACTAAAACCGGTTAATCCTACTTTCGGCTTGGAACCGCGGCCAACAGCACCTTCATCGCGGATCTCACCACCCGCACCTGTACCCGCACCCGAAAAAGGAGAAATGGCCGTGGGGTGATTGTGAGTTTCAACCTTCATTAATAAATGAATAGGCTCGGCGTGGTATTGGTAGGTTTTGCTTTCGGTGTTGGGGTAAAAGCGCCCTGCTTCATGACCAACCACCACAGCAGCGTTATCGGAGTAGGCAGAAAGCACATTGTCGCCACCTACTTCGTTGGTGTTGCGAATCATCTTGAACAAGCTACGCTCTTGCTCTACGCCATCAATAGTCCATGACGCATTAAAAATTTTGTGGCGACAGTGCTCGGAATTAGCCTGCGCAAACATCATTAATTCCACATCCACCGGATTGCGACCCAGTGTTATAAAACTATCAACCAGATAATCAATTTCATCATCAGCCAACGCCAGACCTAAAGACCTGTTAGCAGCAACCAAAGCAGCACGCCCCCCCGCTAAAATGTCTACTGTGGTTTGCGATGCAGGTTCTTTGCTAGTAAAAATTTGCTCTGCTGCGGCAAGACTATCAAATACCGTTTCCACCATACGATCATGCAATACCGCACTTATCTTCGCGCGCGCTTCCACGGAAAACTCACCACTGACATAATAAACAACGCCGCGCTCAAGACGAGAAATTTGCGCAAGACCAGTATTTTTAGCAATTTCCGTTGCCTTGGATGCCCAGGGCGAAATAGTGCCCAAACGCGGCACCACCACAAACAATTCATCTTGATGGCTAGTTTGTTTATCAGCGTCAAAGCCTGTCTCTGTTTTGGGGCCATAGCTTAATAACTGCTGCAATATATGTGTCTGCTCGGCATTCAATGGCGACGATACATTTGCAAAATGTACAAATTCACAGACAACCCCCGTCACACCAGACGCAGCTTGCTGCAAAGTTGAAAGGAGTTTTTGGGTACGAAAGCTAGAAAGAGCGGGTGCGCCACGCAGGATCAGCATAGTGAGTTAAGCCTCAGCATCGGGGGAAATTTTAAGGGCGCAATTGTACTTTATTTGAGATGTCGCAGGGGAGTTCAATTTAGGTTGATGTAATGAAGAATTCGCAGGGAGAAAAAAGGGAGCCTTGCATCCTGCAAGCTCCCCGAGCGTCCTTAGTGGGGCAGCAATCTTCCTGATCGCGTCGGCATACTGCCTTATCCTTCTTCATTTCCTTTATAGGGTTTCTTCCTGAAACCTGATCTCCTGACCGCAACTCCTGTTTCCTGTAACGTCCTTGTGTGGTGTATTTTATAGATCGCCATACAATGCGAAAGTAGCTAATCTCTAATGTTGTTGTGAGACATTAGCCATAGCCGGGTTAACACATATTAGCGTTTATGGCTTTATCCAGAATATGTTAGGCCGCTTAAAGTAAGCTACCAGGTAAAAATAGCGGCAGTTATTAGCTGTAATTTTTCAAAAAGAATGTATTAGAAATAATTAGAGTAGCAATTATCTGCAACACATTGATCAATAAATTCAAACCGAAGTTGAAAACTTGCAGGATTATGCAGCGCGAAAATGCTTAATGCAGAAACAAAAAAAGCCGCTAAATCAGCGGCTTTTCAAGTGTTTTGATCAATAATGAACGATACAAAACAATACAAATGGTACCCAAGGCCGGACTCGAACCGGCACAGCTTACGCCACTACGACCTCAACATAGCGTGTCTACCAATTCCACCACTTGGGCATTCTTTTACTTGGCAGGTGATGTCGGAACATCACTTGCGGCTGGTACAGCTTGATCTTGTATCACCGGCACATCAGTTACAGGTGCTGGTGGCGTTACGCTTGAAGGTGCAACGGGCGCTTGTTGAACTGCAGGTACCACAATACCCGTAGTATCGATTTCAGAATTATTTTTAGCGATCATCGCTAAACCTAAGCTTGTACAAAAAAAGATAGTGGCAAATATTGCAGTAGCACGCGTAAAAAAACTGCCACTACCATCACTGCCGAATACGGTTTGCGATGCACCTGAGCCGAAAGAAGCACCAGCCGCGGCGCCTTTGCCTTGCTGTAACAAAATCAGACCGATAATAGCGAGTGCTGAAATTGAGTGAATAACTAATACTAGCTTTTCCATTTAAGTCTCGTTTTAGCGCTATCGAAAGCGCAATTTGCCGTTTTAAAAACACTGTCTTACTTTAGTATTCTTGCGTTCTAAAACATGTTTATAGGATTAACTGCTTAATCAGCAGCTTTACAAATTTTCAAAAACTCTTCGGCATCGAGCGAGGCTCCACCGAGTAATGCACCGTCAATATCCGTTAAAGCAAAGAGCTGTTCAGCATTATGTGCTTTGACGCTACCACCGTATAAAATTCTAACTACTTCTGCTACTTCACCTAGCTGCTCGCGAATGAAGTGATGCACTTCATGAGCTTGCTGCGGTGTTGCCGTTTTACCTGTGCCTACTGCCCACACGGGCTCATAAGCGACAACGGCTTGAGCGAAAACTGCTCGCCCTGTGTGTAAAAATACTGACTGCAACTGCTGACCGATCACTGTTAAATGCTGGCCATTTTCTCGCTGCTCTAATGACTCACCCACACAGAGAATAGGGGTCAAATTTGCTCGCTGTGCAGCGATAAACTTTTGCGCTACTTGCTCATCAGTTTCGCGTTGCATACGGCGGCGCTCATTGTGGCCAATTATGACAAATTTGCAATGTAAATCTGCCAACATTTGCGCAGACACTTCGCCGGTGTATGCGCCATCATCGTATTCACTCACATTTTGCGCGCCCAATAAAACAGATGAACCAGCGATTAATTCATGAGTGTGAAGTAAATATGGATGAGACGGACAAACTACCACTTCTGCCCTATGCTCACCCTGCCAATTTGCCGTTATCTTGGCTAACAATTCAGCATTTAAAAACTGATTACCGTTCATTTTCCAGTTGCCAACCACAAGTTGGCGACGCTTGGTGTTACTTGCTTTATTCAACAGCAATACCTCCCCCCAAAGCGGGCGCTAATGGTAGCTAAGATGATTTCAACATACAACCTAATCTTAGCTTACAGCCCTGATTTTTCTCTGTTTTTTAGGCTTTAGCACGAGTATTTCTGCCATTAAACAGTGCGAAAGAATCAGCATCTATACTTTAGAATCCTTAAAGAACACGGCAAAATCGTTAACAACGCCTATCGGCAAGGTTAACTCAACGCAGTCTCCACAATTGCAGCCAATTCCTGAGCCAATTCTTTCACTTGTTTCTTATCCTCCCCCTCCACCATCACCCGCACTACGGGCTCAGTACCGGAGGGACGTAACAAGATGCGGCCAGTGCCTGCGAGCTTCTCTTCCGCTGCTTTTACTGCAGATTGAATGGTCTCATTTGAGTTTAGGTCGACACGTTTTGATAGATGGACATTAATCATGACCTGCGGCAATTTATTCATACCCTTTTTAATGGTATGCAGTGACTCACCTATAGTGGTTATCGCTAGCAACACTTGTAGCGCTGCAATAATTCCATCGCCAGTCGTCGTTACGTTGCTACAAACAATATGCCCGGAGTTTTCGCCACCCAAACGCCAACCATTTTCACGCATTAATTCTATGACGTAGCGATCGCCCACTTTGGCGCGCGCGAAGGGAACGCCAAGCTTTTTCAAACCTAATTCAAAGCCAAAATTGCTCATGAGCGTGCCTACAACACCATCACAACCACCCGCATATTCTTGCTGATAAGCAGCAATGATATAAAGTATTTCATCACCATCCACCACTTCGCCTTTGTGATCAACGAAGACTAAACGATCACCGTCTCCGTCAAACGCTATACCTAAATCAGCCCCCAATTCCACCACTTTTTCTTGCAATGCTTCGGGTTTGGTAGATCCGCAGCTGCGATTTATGTTGGTACCATTAGGTTCAATAAATATGGGGATGACATTAGCACCCAACTCAGTAAATACATCTGGAGCTATGTTATAAGTAGCACCATGTGCGCAGTCGAGAACAATTTGCATACCTTTAAGGCTAAAGCCCCATGGCATAGTGCCTTTACAAAATTCAATATAACGACCTGATGCGTCTCTGATTCGCCGGGCTTTACCCAACTTTTCAGCAGTAACCATGGGCTTTTCGAGCTGCTCTTCAATTAAAGCTTCTAACTCGTCGGGCAACTTGGTGCCATTGCCACCAAAAAACTTAATGCCATTATCAACATAACTATTATGGGATGCGCTAATCACAATGCCCGCTTGTGCCTGAAAAGTTCGCGTGAGATAAGCAACTCCCGGAGTTGGCATGGGGCCAAGCAGACCTACATCCACCCCCGCATTAATCAATCCCGCTTGCAGTGCAGATTCAAACATATAGCCGGAAATACGAGTGTCCTTGCCAATTAAAATCATATTGAGACCGGAAAATCGCTCGCGTAAAACGCAGCCTGCGGCCCAACCGAGTTTCAACATAAAATCTGGTGTGATGGGTGCTTCACCTACTAAACCACGAATACCATCGGTACCAAAATATTTGCGCGGCATTACACTTTACTCCTGATAATGTTTTTATTGGGAAAGTTTATTTTTAAATAGAATAATTTTTAATAGCATTAAAAACTTGTAATACATCTCGAGTTGCCGCCACATCGTGCACACGAATAATGGCTGCGCCGCGCTCTGCTGCCGCTAAAGCCAGCGCCAAACTACCCGGCAAACGCTCCTTAGGTTTGCGATTAAGCATCTGCCCCAGGATTGATTTGCGCGATAAGCCAACCAGGATAGGTTGACCCAAAACAGCCAATTCTTGCAGACGCGCCAAGAGAGTAAGATTATGCGCAAGAGTTTTACCAAAACCAAATCCCGGATCTAACAAAATGCGCTCCTTCGTTATGCCAGCAGCTATACAAACCGCCATGCGCGTGCGCAAAAAGAAACTCACTTCCGCAATAACATCAACGTATTCTGGCGATTTCTGCATTGAATCAGGCTGACCTTGCATGTGCATTAAGCACACCGGCAAGCCAGTCTTTGCAGCCGCCTCAAGTGCGCCGTCACGCTGCAGCGCACGCACATCATTTATCAGGCTTGCGCCATGACAAGCAGATTCACTTATAACTTTAGCCGTACTGGTATCCACCGAAATAAACGCGCCTAACTTATTTACCAAGGCTTCAACAACAGGAATAACGCGATCTAATTCAAGCTGCTCAGAAATAGGCACAGCACCTGGGCGAGTTGACTCGCCACCCACATCGATAATATCAACGCCTTCACTAAGCATGCTTTCAGCACGCTTAAGCACTAGATCCAGCGAAATTTTACCTGCATGGTAATAGCTTCCCCCATCGGAAAAAGAATCTGGTGTGATATTGAGAATACCCATGATTTTAGGGCAAGCATTATTTTGCGAGAATAACTCAAGCTTATGAATGCCACATTGCAAATGCATGCGCAAACCTTAGTAGTTTAGGAATCTGGAAATAAATAACCCCGAGCTTGCTCGGGGTTATTGTTAGTCATGTTGAATGATTAATGGGTATTAGCCGGATCGCCAACTGAGCCCGTAGGTTTATTACCAGCTTCCTTATTACGGAGATGGCTATTGAAGTCATCATCGTTCCACTCGCGTGGCGGACGAACTTTACGGCGCGCCATTAAATCAGCGACCTGATCCGAATCAATAGTTTCGTACTCCATTAATGCGTCTTTCATTGTTTCTAAAACGTCGCGATATTCTTCCAAAATTTTGACAGCACGACCATAACACTCATCAATAATACGGCGCACTTCTTCGTCGATGCGTTTCGACGTTTCACCTGAATATTGTTGAGTTGCCATGCCAGGATAAGCACCTTCTTCGTCACCGTAATGCAAGGGCCCCAGACTGGCTGACAAGCCCCACTTAGTCACCATATTGCGCGCTAAACTTGTTGCGCGTTCAATATCGTTAGAAGCTCCGGTGGTAACACCATCAATGCCTAAAGTCATTTCCTCAGCAATACGGCCACCAAACAACGTACACAAACGTGACTCTAACGAACGCTTACTCCAACTGTATTTATCTTCCTCAGGCAAATATTGCGTCACACCCAATGCACCCCCACGCGGAATAATTGTCACTTTATGCACTGGGTCATGCTCAGGAACTATGCAACCAATAATGGCGTGGCCAGCTTCATGGTAGGCAGTATTTGCTTTTTCTTTTTCACTCATTAGCATAGATTTACGTTCAGCGCCCATCATAATTTTATCGCGCGCTTTTTCGAAATCTTCCATAGTAACGACACGCTTGTTCCCGCGCGCAGCCATCAATGCAGCTTCGTTAACAAGGTTGGCTAAGTCTGCGCCAGAAAACCCTGGAGTACCGCGTGCAATCACTGAAGCCTTTACGTTTTCATCTAAAGGAACTTTACGCATATGCACTTTTAAAATTTGCTCACGACCACGAATATCAGGTAAGCCAACATAGACTTGGCGATCAAAACGACCCGGACGCAACAAAGCTTTATCCAAGACATCGGCACGGTTGGTAGCAGCAATAATAATTACACCGTCATTGCCTTCAAATCCATCCATTTCAACCAACAATTGGTTAAGGGTTTGTTCACGTTCATCGTGACCACCACCATGACCACCCCCACGATGACGACCCACTGCGTCGATCTCATCGATAAAAATAATGCAAGGCGCTTGTTTCTTAGCCTGATCAAACATATCTCGCACACGCGAAGCACCTACCCCAACAAACATTTCTACGAAATCAGAGCCAGAAATAGAGAAAAAAGGTACTTTTGCTTCGCCTGCAATGGCTTTCGCGAGTAAGGTTTTACCCGTTCCTGGTGGTCCAATCATTAACACACCACGTGGAATCTGGCCGCCTAAACGTTGAAATTTAGAAGGATCACGCAGGAATTGCACTAGCTCCTGCACTTCTTCCTTCGCCTCATCTACGCCTGCCACATCAGCAAAGGTGGTTTTGATTTGATCTTCGCCCAGCAAACGCGCTTTGCTTTTACCAAAACTCATTGGTCCACCTTTACCACCGGCACCACCTTGCATCTGGCGCATGAAGAACCAAAAAATTGCGAGGATAATAAGTATTGGAAAACTGGCTACCAGCAATTGATTCCAAAGGCTTGGCTGCTCAATTTCGCGGCCTTTGATCACTACTTTATGATTATAGAGATCATCAATAAGCTTAGGGTCCTGGACCTGCGGGCGAATAGTTTTGAATGCGGTACGATCAGAATACACACCTTCAATACTGTAACCATCAATGGTTACCTCTTGAACGCGATCATCTTTTACCGCTTTTATAAATTCGGAATAATTGAGCTCAGCTACATTTGCAGGTTTATTAAAATTTGTAAATACAGTGAACAAAACCACAGCAATAACAAACCATAACAAAAGATTCTTGGTTATATCGTTCAAGGAGAACTCCTTACAAGACAGCAAAACATCATTAAAAATATGGATTTAATACCCATCACTCTTGGTGCATTTAGCTAATTATTAACTAGCCTTAAAACCTTTAGCTACCACATAAACTTCACTCGAACGAGCCCGTGAAGCATCTGGTTTGCGAATAACCACTTTATCGAAATTAACTCTTAACATTTTCAAGTACTGATCAAAACCTTCACCGTGGAAAACCTTGGCAACAAAGTTACCTTTAGGTTTAAGAATCTGCCTGGCCATATCGAAAGCCAGCTCCACCAGATACATTGCCTGAGGCTGGTCTATGGCCACCACTCCACTCATGTTGGGGGCCATATCAGAGATTACAAGGTCCGCCAATGAATCGCCCATTAATGCCAACAATTTTTCAAACACTGCGCTATCGGTAAAGTCGCCCTGAATAAATTCTACGCCCTCCATTGAGTCCATAGGTAAGATATCTGAGGCAATTACTCGACCTTTAACTCCCACCAAACGACCCGCAACTTGCGACCAACTGCCCGGAGCCGAGCCCAAATCTACGACTGTCATGCCCGGGCGGATGAGTTTATCTTTGTCATTTAACTCTAGCAGTTTATAACTTGCACGAGAGCGGTAACCGTCCTGTTGTGATTGTTTGACATAGTGATCGTCAAAATGTTCTTCCAGCCACTTATTACTTGTTTTTGATCTTGCCATCTCATTAACGCTCGGAAGAATTACTGGGCTACAATAGCCACCCAACTTTTTCTACGTCCAATTTTCTATAATCACTTGTAAGGTAATCATTGTATGCCCATCAGCGCAGACCGCAAAAAACAATTTCGTAGTATTGGCCACAAACTTAACCCAATAGTCACTATTGCAGGTAATGGTTTGAGCGAAAGCGTGCTGCAAGAGTTAAACCGCGCTTTGGATGACCATGAACTTATCAAGGTAAAACTAGGCATTGTTGAACGCGAAGACCGCAAAGCAATAACAGCCCAATTACAGGCGCTGCCTAATGTTGAATTAATTCAAGAGATTGGTAAAGTTGTAATTCTCTATCGTGGTAATAAAAAAGCAAATCCCAAGCTGTCTAATCTTCACAAATAATCTAAGGATAAGTTTAGTGGTAAAAACTAAAAAGCCGCCATTCACAGGCGGCTTTTTTAACACCGCTCCCTAGATATGCTCTACCTTGTCTATCTCATATTCCACATCACCACTGGGTGCTTTTACTACCACTACATCGCCCTCTTCTTTGCCCACAAGTGCGCGGGCAATGGGCGAATTAATCGATATTTTATTGGCTTTAATCTCCGACTCATCGTCACCCACAATTTGATAGGTAACCGTCACTTCAGTATCTATGTTTAAAATGGTTACCGTAGTACCAAAAATAACTCGCCCGGAGTGAGGAATTTTTGAAATATCAATAATTTGTGCATTGCTCAGCTTACCTTCAATTTCTTGAATGCGGCCTTCGCAAAAACTTTGCTGCTCGCGCGCAGCGGCATATTCAGCATTTTCTTTCAAATCACCGTGGGCACGCGCTTCAGCGATAGCATTGACAATGCGTGGACGCTGTACTTTTTTCAAATCTTCCAATTCAAGTGCAAGCTTTTCAGCACCGTGAACGGTCATAGGGAATTTGACACTCATACCTTTAATCTCTTATGTAAATCTTGCAAGCGACGAACCTCAGTTTGGGGGCCGACGTTTAACGCCATGCAAACAGCTTCGCCTGCGGCAAGAGTAGTTGTGTAATACACACGATGATTTTCGGCATTGCGACGGATCGCAGATGAATCACGTGTTGCTTGACGTCCTTCCACTGTATTAATGATCATGTCGATTTCATCATTCTTAATCATATCGACTATATGTGGTCGTCCTTCTTGTACTTTATTGACGATTTGTACATCTAACCCAACGGTTTGCAATACTGCAGCCGTACCACGGGTAGCGACAATTTTAAAACCCAGGGCTGATAGTTGACGGCCTACATTGACGATACCGCCTTTGTCCATATCGCGCACGCTAATAAAAACGGTTCCACCAGAAGCAATGCGATTGTTAGCACCCAATTGTGATTTGCCATAGGCTTCACCGAAAGTGTCGCCAATGCCCATAACTTCGCCGGTTGATTTCATCTCCGGACCAAGAATAGGGTCAACCGCAGGAAATTTATTAAACGGAAATACAGCTTCTTTCACACTAAAATAGGGTGGAATAATTTCTGTCGTAAATCCCTGCTCAACCAGCGATGTACCCGCCTGGCAACGCGCCGCAACTTTCGCTAAAGATACGCCAATACACTTGGATACGAAAGGCACAGTACGCGAAGCACGCGGATTAACTTCAATTACATAAATCTTGCCATCTTGATAAGCCAGCTGAGTATTCATTAGGCCAATTACGCCCAATTCAAGAGCCATTAACTTAACTTGCTTACGCATGGCGTCCTGGACATCAGCAGGCAATGAATAAGGTGGGAGCGAACAAGCCGAATCTCCAGAGTGAACGCCACATTGTTCAATGTGTTGCATTATGCCGCCGATAACAACTTGCTTGCCGTCAGACACAGCATCTATATCCACTTCAATGGCGGCATTCAAAAAATGGTCAAGCAGGACTGGTGCATCTTCAGAAACTTGCACAGCAGTGCGCATGTAAGTGCGCAGTTCATCTTCTTTGTAAACGATTTCCATAGCTCGTCCACCCAACACATAAGATGGGCGCACAACGAGCGGATAACCAACGCGGTCTGCTGCTAACAAGGCTTCTTCAAGCGAACGAACAATAGCGTTTGGCGGCTGCAATAGCCCCAGCTTTTCAATCATTTGCTGAAAGCGTTCGCGGTCTTCGGCCTTGTCGATAGCATCCGGACTGGTACCTATAATAGGTACCCCTTCAGCTTCTAGCGCGCGGGATAATTTTAATGGCGTTTGACCACCAAACTGTACGATTACACCAACAGGTTTTTCTTTGTGAACAATTTCAAGCACATCTTCCAAAGTGACTGGCTCAAAGAACAAGCGATCCGAAGTATCGTAATCGGTAGAAACAGTTTCAGGATTGCAGTTAACCATAATGGTTTCATAACCGTCTTCGCGCATAGCTAAAGCGGCGTGAACACAACAATAATCAAACTCAATTCCCTGACCTATACGATTAGGGCCACCGCCAATGACGAGAATCTTTTTCTTGTCGCTCGGGTTAGCTTCACACTCTTCTTCATAAGTTGAATACATATAAGCAGTTGATGTTGAGAACTCAGCCGCGCAAGTATCGACACGCTTGTAAACTGGACGAATATTTAAACCCTGGCGATAATGACGCACCGCTTTTTCCGTCGCACCCAACAACAACGATAAGCGCTTATCAGAGAAACCCTTGCGTTTTAATTGATAAATCGCATCCGCATTAAAATCGGTAATTGATTTGCCGCGCAAAGATTGCTCGATAGCAATCAGCTCTTCAATTTGCACTAAAAACCATGGATCTATTTTGGAAAGCGCAAAAACTTGTTCAACAGTCATGCCCATGCGAAAGGCATCGCCAATATACCAAATACGCTCAGCGCGGGGCGTTGCTAATTCACTGCGAACCCGGGCTACGCCCTCTTCGCTGGCGATGTCTACCTTGGATTCAAAACCGGCAGATCCCACTTCCAAACCACGTAAAGCTTTTTGTAAGGATTCCTGGAAAGTGCGGCCAATGGCCATGACTTCGCCCACAGATTTCATTTGCGTGGTCAAACGGTCGTCGGCTTCGCCAAATTTTTCAAAGGTGAAGCGCGGGATTTTAGTTACGACATAATCGATCGATGGCTCAAAGGATGCAGGTGTCGCCCCGCCCGTAATATCATTTTGCAGTTCATCCAGCGTATAACCAACCGCTAACTTGGCAGCAATTTTGGCAATCGGAAAACCGGTAGCTTTGGAAGCAAGGGCCGATGAGCGAGACACCCGAGGGTTCATCTCAATAACTACCATGCGGCCATCTTCGGGGTTAACGGCAAATTGCACGTTAGATCCACCAGTTTCTACGCCGATTTCACGCAACACCGCAATCGAAGCGTTGCGCATGATTTGATATTCTTTGTCGGTCAGCGTTTGCGCTGGAGCAACCGTAATAGAATCGCCGGTGTGCACCCCCATAGGGTCAAAGTTTTCGATGGAGCAGACAATAATGCAGTTGTCATTTTTGTCGCGCACCACTTCCATTTCATACTCTTTCCAACCGAGTAATGATTCGTCAATTAACAATTCATTGGTTGGCGATAAATCCAGACCGCGCAAGCAGATCTCTTCAAACTCTTCCCAATTGTAAGCGATGCCACCACCGGAACCACCCATGGTAAAAGACGGACGAATAATGCAGGGAAAACCAAATTCTTTGGGTACTTCTTTTGCTTCATCCATGGTGTGGACAATTCGCGCCCGAGCGCAAGATAAGCCGATTCGTTTCATCGCCTGATCAAACAAATTGCGATCTTCAGCCATGTTAATGGCAGCTTCTTTCGCACCAATCAGTTCGACATTGTATTTTTCCAGAACGCCGTGCTTGGCCAACGCCAAAGCGCAATTTAAAGCGGTTTGGCCACCCATAGTGGGCAATATCACATCGGGACGCTCTTTCTCGATAATCTTGGCAACAGTCTGCCATTCGATCGGTTCGATATAAGTCGCATCGGCCATAGCCGGATCAGTCATTATGGTTGCCGGGTTAGAGTTAACCAGAATGACACGATACCCTTCTTCACGCAGGGCCTTACAAGCTTGCGCGCCGGAGTAATCGAATTCACAGGCTTGACCAATAACAATTGGGCCTGCACCGAGAATAAGAATACTGTTTATGTCTGTACGTTTTGGCATGTCTGCTCCGGTTGTTTGTGATATAGGGGCGCCGCTTGCTGCGCCCTACCCTGGGTTCCGGTTGGGTTAGTTACCGCGTCGGACCAGGGCGCGGCAAGCAGCGCCCCTACGTCACCATCTCGAAAGATATATCTGGGTCAACTCGCGTTGCGAGCTTGCATCAATTCAATAAAGTGGTCGAACAAAGTGTCAGCGTCGTGCGGGCCCGGACTAGCTTCAGGGTGTCCCTGAAAGCTGAATGCAGGCTTATCGGTACGATGCATGCCTTGCAAAGAACCATCGAATAGCGATTTATGCGTTGCCTTTAAATTAGCAGGCAAACTTGACTCTTCTACCGCAAAACCGTGGTTTTGCGCGGTAATCATCACGCGCTTGGTCTCCAGGTTCTGAACCGGATGGTTGCCGCCATGATGACCGAACTTCATTTTGATTGTTTTTGCACCTGATGCTAAAGCTAATAGTTGGTGACCGAGGCAAATACCAAATATTGGAATATTGGTGTCAAGAAGTGCCTTAATGGCTTCAATGGCGTAGGTACAAGGTTCAGGGTCGCCGGGGCCATTGGAAAGGAATATACCATCCGGCTTCATTGCTAATACTTCAGCGGCACTCGTTTTAGCTGGCACCACAATCAGTTCACAATCGCGGTCTACGAGCATGCGCAGGATATTGCGCTTTGTGCCATAGTCATAGGCAACCACTTTGAATTTTTTTGTTCCTGTAGCAAGAGCATGTCCCTGTCCTAGCACCCAGCTAGCTTCGCTCCAGTTATAGGCTTTGCTAATGGTGACTTCTTTTGCCAAATCCAAACCTTTCAAACCGCCAAAGTTTTGCGCGGCAGCTAAAGCTTTGGCTTCATCATCTGCGCCGAGAGCAACATCGCTCGCCATAATGCAGCCACTTTGCGCACCCTTGTCACGCAAAATACGTGTTAGACGGCGAGTATCTATATCCGCAATTCCAACAACATTTCGCTCAATAAGATAGTCAGACAGGCTTTGCTGATTGCGAAAACTACTCGCCAATAAAGGTAGATCGCGAATAACCAGGCCAGATGCGAAAATACGATCACACTCGGCATCTTCATCATTGGTGCCGGTATTGCCAATATGAGGATAAGTCAGCGTAACGATTTGCTGCGCATAGGAAGGGTCGGTGAGAATTTCCTGGTAGCCAGTCATGGCCGTATTAAATACCACTTCGCCAACGGCTAAACCGTCAGCACCTATGGCGCTACCGCGAAACACGCTGCCATCTGCAAGCACGAGTAGCGCGGGTCGCTTTTTGAGAGCAGGGTTATTCAAGTCAACCTCCTGACTAAAGTAATTGGTAAGTTAGTGACAGTGTTGGCCGCAACAAAGTTTAGATCGGTATAACGCGCCTGCATTGAACATCTCCACTCACTTTTCTTGGGCTCAAAAAGGCAATCGCACAGGCTAAGGCGCGAAAAGCGAAATGAGTTCATGGACAAAAGTGCAGGCCTGGTTGCCCACCTTAAGCACAGGGGCTTAGGGTGTAAAAAAGCGAGATGAAATACAAATCTCATCTCGCTTCTTATTATTAATATTAAATTGTTAAATCAATTATACGAAGGAAGCACGAATTCGCCTCCCGTAATCTGGCTGCGAATTCTACGGGAATGACGCTAGAGTGTCTATTGGAAAATCTTTCAATGGTTAGATTGTTACGCATTCTGGAAATTAACATTACTCCACATTAGTCGGTGGCGGAGACTTATGGAATAACTTAGCAACCAGGCTCACTACAGCGAGTGCCACAGCACCTACCACCACACCGACTACAATATTGATCATTGCACTACCAAACCATGCGACCAATCCACCAAAGCGCCCGAGGTTCTCACTGATGTGATGAATAAATGGTATCCCGTGCACAAGAATACCGCCCCCCACCAAAAACATGGCAATGGTACCAACCACAGCCAGGGTTTTCATTAGTAGCGGAGCAGTTAGCAATAGTAAGTTTCCAAGCTTACGCTGTACCTCTAAAAAAATGCTCTTCCCTTGTTTACGCAATAAATACAAACCTATATCGTCAAGCTTAACAATTAGGGCAACAAACCCGTACACGCCCACAGTCATAATGATGGCGATACTACACACAGACACTACTTGAGTGACGAATGCCGCTTGCGCTACAGCACCCAGGGTAATAACAATAATTTCAGCCGATAAAACAAAATCGGTACGAATAGCCCCTTTAATTTTTTCTTTCTCGAAGGCAACCATATCAATTTCAGGATTTGCAACAGCCTCTGCCAACTCTTTTAAATGCTCCTGCTCTTCGGCTGGGGTGTGCAAAAATTTATGGGCAAGTTTTTCTACACCCTCATAGCAAAGATAGGCACCACCCAGCATTAACAAGGGGGTAATCAACCAGGGGACAAATGCACTAATAAGCAAAGCTGTAGGAACCAAAATAACTTTATTGATCAAGGAGCCTTTCGCCACCGCCCAGACCACCGGCAATTCCCGATTCGGTTGAACGCCCGAAACTTGCTCTGCATTAAGCGCTAGATCATCGCCCAGTACACCGGCAGTTTTTTTCACCGCTATTTTGGTCATGACTGCCACGTCATCCAATGCAGCGGCAATATCATCAAGTAATAACAATAAACTGGAGCCAGCCATTTAATGTTCCTATTAAAATAAAAGTTAAACGAAAATTAGCGCAGACCTAAAACATCCTGCATGTCAAATAAGCCAGATTTTTGTTTTTGCAACCAAATTGCTGCTCGCACAGCGCCATTAGCAAAAGCCAACCGGCTTGATGCTTTATGGGTAATTTCTACGCGCTCACCATCTGCCATAAACATCACCGTATGATCACCGACGACATCACCGCCACGCACAGTCGCAAAACCTATAGTGTCGCGGGAGCGCGCACCGATTTGACCTTCGCGACCATAAACGGCAACTTGTTGTAAATCGCGATCCAACGCGTTTGCCAAAACCTCTCCCATACGCACCGCAGTACCGGATGGCGAATCTACTTTGTGGCGATGATGTGCTTCGTAGACTTCCACATCATATTCATCACCTAACACGCGCGCGGCTATGTCGAGCAATTTAAAACACAGATTTACCCCAGTAGAAAAATTCGCTGACAGTAATAACGGGATTTGTGTTTGATAAGCGAGTAACTCAGCTTTTTCAGCAGCGTCAAACCCGGTGGTGCCAATCACTATAGGCTTACCTTGTAGCGCACACAGCTTTACATTCGCAAGAGTTGCTGTCGGCGAACTAAAATCAATCAACACATCAAACTCACTTAATGCTGCTGCAAGATCGCCAATAATTTTTACATCCAATTTCCCAACACCGCCAAACTCCCCCGCATCAGCACCCAGCAATGAACTCGAAGGACGAACTATAGCAGCGACCAATGTTGTTTCATGATTTTTGTAGGTTGCTTCAATTAAGGCTTTACCCATGCGACCAGCAGCGCCAGCGATTGCAATTCGTGTTGTCATAGGACTCTCTTTTAATTTTCTTTCGATACTTTTCTTTTGATACTTTTTCTTTGATGCTTTATTTCTTTCGATAGCTTCATTTCTTTCGACAGTTTAATTTTTTTAATATTTTAATGCTCTTCGTCAGCCTCATTAAATAAATGGCCGAGCTTCCCCGCTTTGGTTTCCAAATATTTTGCATTATGAGGATTGCGGCCAGTTTGATGAGGCAGCCGCGCCACAACATTGATTCCCATATCTTGCAGCGCTTTTACTTTGCGCGGATTATTGGTGAGCAATTTCAGCGATGTGATTTTTAAATGTTCAAGCATGGGTTTAAGAATAGTGTAATCGCGAAGATCATCACCAAACCCTAATTGCTCGTTAGCTTCCACGGTATCTGCACCGCAATCTTGCAATGAATATGCGCGAATTTTATTAAGCAAACCAATGCCACGCCCTTCCTGACGCAAATAAAAAATCACACCACGACCAATGACACCAATTTTGTGCATTGCTGCTTGCAGTTGCGGCCCACAGTCGCAGCGCATACTAAACAAAGCATCACCGGTGAGGCATTCAGAGTGCACACGCGCAAGCAAAGGCTCCTCACTATGAATATCACCCATAGTGAGCACTATATGTTCTTTATCAGTTTCATCATCAGCGAAACCGTACATCACAAACATCCCAAAAGGGGTGGGCAGCTTGCAGGATTCTATAAAGCGAATTGCCACTTTGTGACCTCAATTATTTTTAATTGCAATAAAATAAAAATCTCCAACTGCTATTTTTCTCTTAGAACCAACACACCCTGATCAATGTTAAAGTCCACTTTGCTGAGATAACTATTACCCAAAAGTAGCTCGGATGCGAAATCGCCCGCATGCACTACCGCTTGTACATTATGGACAACAATATTTCCTACCGATACCGAGTTTAAAGTCACCTGATAAGCCTTCGCAAGACCATTGGCCGTGCTCATTGTAATTGGAATTCCGCCGCGATAATCAATTCCCAGCCGCTGCGCTTCTTGTTGCCCCATAGAAACAAAGGTCGCACCTGTATCCACCATAAAATAAACCGCCATTCCATTAATCAATCCTTTAATAAAATAATGCCCACCTCTGCCACTCGCAATACGCACTTCGGTTTTTTCTGCTTTTTTAAATTGTGTTGAAATACTTCGCGACATACCTAAGGTTTGCTTTTTGCCATCAACTTCAATCACCGCCTGTTTATTGTCAGCCGAAACTAACAAAACACCTTCCGGGCTCCGCGCGCCTTCACGTAACATGCGTTGCTTGCCATCTATTTGCAAAACAGCACTACCCTGCGCAAGCATTTTTGCTTCTATCTCAAGCGCACCGCAGCTTGCAGCCCAGAGATAAACAAAAAATAAAATTCCGTTTCTCATCAATGCTTACTCGAAATAAAAATAAATAAATAGTTGTAAACAGACAAACGCATAGAGGCCAGCCAAAACATCATCAATCATAATACCAAAGCCACCCTCGACCTTTTGATCTAGCCAACTAATTGGCCAAGGCTTAACGATATCGAAAAAGCGAAATAATACAAATCCCAACAGCACACATAACCAACTTTTTGGTGCGAGAAACATGGTAATCCAATAACCGACAAATTCATCCCATACTATTCCGCCATGATCATGCACGCCTAATAGTTTCGCGGAGCGATCACACCAATACACACCCAAGGCAAAGGTGACAATCAACCAACTCACGTATAGGGGCCAGGTTAAATCCTGAATTAACCAATACACAGGAATAGCCGCGAGAGTACCGAAAGTGCCCGGCGCTTTAGGGACCAGGCCACTGCCAAACCCAAACGCAAAAAAATGCGTTGGATTTGCTAATAATTCTTTAAAACCTGGATTTTTCATATTGCGCTGTTAGTTTCATCTAAAAATGACGATAGCCTTGCTGATCTAATGAGAACGGCTCACCTTTTAATTCACACAAGACATTCGCACCAGCAACCATTTCACCAATGACTGTCGCGTGCACTTTACCTTGCGCAATTAACATCGCGAGCTCCGGCATTTTTTCGGGCGACACAGTAAAACATAATTCATAATCATCGCCACCACTCAAAGCCCAACAATAGGCTTGATCAAGATTATTGATGGCAACAAGCGCAGGGGAAAGCGGTATATTTTCAACATCAATTAATGCACCCAAATCACTCGCCGCACAAATGTGTGCTAGGTCCGCAACCAAACCGTCAGAAACATCCAATGCCGCGCTGGCGATTCCACGTAAGAGTTCAGCTTCTTTTAATCGTGGTGTGGGACGATAAAATCGGTTATACAAATATTTTTTATGCTCATCGTCTATTTGTAATTTATTTTGGATAACGGCTAAAGCCGCAGCGCCATCGCCCATAAAATGGGTTACACAAATAAAATCGCCAATGCTCGCACCATCGCGTCGCAAGGCTTCATGACTCGCAACTGCGCCCATTGCTTGAATGGTAATACTGAGCGGGCCTGATGTGGTATCACCGCCAACTAACGCAATATTAAATTCTTTGGCAACACGAAATAAACCGCGACTAAATAGACGCAACCAATCCTCTGAACAAAACTCAGAATTCTTTGGCAGAGTCAATGCCAAGGTGAACCACAGGGGTTCTGCACCCATGGCTGCCAAATCACTTAAATTAACACGCAACGCGCGCTCACCAATATCTTCTGCATTGGCATCTGCGGGAAAATGCACATCAGCCACCAGCGTATCAACTGAAATCGCTAACTGTTTAGTGACAGGGATTTGTAATAATGCGCAGTCATCGCCAATACCCAACACCACACCCAGGGGAGATTTTTCGGCGGACAAAAGATCCGTCGGCTCACGCTGAAAAAATTGTTTGATGATCTGAAATTCATTCATAAGGGCTTTGCTTGTTTGGGATCAGCGACTGTCTGAAATTAACGGTTGCTTTTATTGGCGTTAACTTCTGCTGCTCTTACCACCGCTGCGGTCTTATCTAACACACCATTGATAAATTTATGGCTGTCTTCCGCACCAAATTTTTTAGCGAGCGCAACAGATTCGTTAATAACAACTTTGTAGGGAACGTCGATACGAAATTTTAATTCGTAGGCTGACATCCGCAGTAGAGCTTGAGTAACAGGGTCCAGCTCATGTAAAGCGCGCTCAACAAGAAACGGCGCAAAAGATTCTTCAATATCGCTAAGATGCTGTGGCACACCGTGCAAAATATCTTGAAAATATTCCACATCGACATTGGTCATATCATTGTCAACACGAAATTCTGCTTCAATTGCATTCAAGCTGGCACCGGCCATTTTCCATTGATAAAGCGCCTGCATGGCGTAATGCCTGGCCATGCGACGGGTGGCAGCGGTTAAACCTTTTTGACCAGCATTTTTTTGGTCAGTATTTTTTTGAACTGTCATGAAGCTATTACCTGAAAAATGGAAACTGATAAAGAACTGCACAGGCGTAATGCCGATGCATAAAGTTTTTAAATATTACTAGCATTTTAATTGGTACTTAGATTTAGCTTTATATGTTGCCAAGCAAAGAAACCATTTCCAGCGCAGTCGTTGCGGCCTCAACACCTTTATTACCGGCTTTAGTTCCTGAACGCTCAATAGCTTGTTCAATGGAATCTACCGTGAGCACGCCAAAGGTAATGGGTATACCAGCGTTTAACGAAACTTGCGCTAAACCTTTTGTGCATTCCCCAGCGACATAATCAAAATGCGGTGTGCCGCCACGGATAACTGCGCCTAAAGCAATAATTGCATCGAATTGTTTTTTGGCTGCAATTTTTTGCGCAACCAATGGAAATTCAAATGCGCCAGGAGCGTAATAAATACTAACATCCTCATCTTTAATGCCATGGCGACGCAGCGTATCCAATGCGCCATTTTTTAAGCTTTCAACCACAAAGCTATTCCAGCGGCTGACGATTAAAGCGTACTTACCTTTACAAGCAGAAAATTCGCCTTCAATAACATTGATGTTGCTCATAGTGTTTTCTCTTTAATTTTTTAAAATATTTTTTGATGTTATGCAGGGCTAACGTATTCCACTACTTCCAAATCAAAACCGGATAAAGCGGTGTAACGCATAGGTGCAGACAGCACGCGCATTTTGCGCACACCCAAGTCACGCAAAATTTGTGAGCCGGTGCCAACCTGTTTATAAATAAAGTCAGCACTGCGACGCTGCTGCTTTCCAGAAAGTAACCAATCGATGCTTTCTTCTATATCCAATGTGCTTTCGTCGTGACAAATCAGCAACACCACGCCGCCCTCTTCACTGACGCGCTGTAGCGCTTCCTGATAAGTCCATAATTTAGTGCCGGTTGGCGAGTAACGTTTGATAGAAAAAATATCGCGCGCTATGTCCATTACGTGCACACGCACGAGGGTGGCCTCATCGGGTTTGATTTCACCTTTCACCATCACGAAATGTAAATCGCCACGCGCTAAATCGCGGTAGGTGAGCAGCTCAAATTCACCGCACATGGTTTCCACTTTGCGACGGTTAATGCATTCAACAGTTTTCTCTTTTACCGCACGATAATGAATCAAGTCGGCAATGGTACCGATTTTCAGCCCATGTTGCTCGGCAAAAAGCTCAAGATCCGCACGCCTTGCCATGGTTCCGTCGGGGTTCATGACTTCTACAATTACCGATGCAGGCTCGAAGCCAGCCAAACGAGCAAGATCGCATCCAGCCTCTGTATGCCCTGCACGACTCATTACGCCGCCTGGTTGGCTCATCAAAGGAAAGATATGTCCTGGCTGAACCAGGTCGTTAGGTTTTGCATTGGTACGAACTGCTGCACGTATTGTGAGTGCGCGATCTGCGGCCGAGATGCCCGTACTTACACCTTCAGCTGCTTCAATAGAAACTGTAAAGTTAGTGGTATGTTGCGATTTGTTATCGCTCACCATCAAGGGTAAATCCAATTGGACACAGCGCTCAGGTGTTAGAGTTAAACAAATTAATCCGCGCGCGTAGGTCGCCATAAAGTTAATATCTTCAGGACGAACCTGCTCGGCGACCATAATTAAATCGCCTTCATTTTCACGGTCTTCATCATCCATCAGGATAACCATCTTCCCGTGACGCATGTCCTCAATTAATTCTTCGATGCTATTCAGTTGCATAAGGTCTTCTCTCGTTGCGAATGCGCTATAAATGCAAGCCTTCCTAAAATGGATGCAATGCAATCGCTAATTATTAAATCCGTGTTTTGCAAGGAATTCTAAGGTAATGCCACTCTGGCTTTCACTTTCGGCAGCCTTATCGCCAAGCATCAAGCGCTCGATATAGCGAGCTAAAACATCGACTTCAATGTTGACCAGGGAGCCTGTGGTATAGGTGTCCATAATGGTGTGAGCAATTGTATGGGGTACTATATTTAATTCAAATTCAGCACCATCAATTTTATTTACCGTAAGGCTGGTGCCATCAATCGTAATGGAGCCTTTGTGGGCAATATATTTAGCCAGGGAATTGGGGGCACGTAAACGTAAACGTTCAGAGCGCGCATCAGAATGGCGATTAACGATTTCACCCACGCCGTCGACATGACCACTCACAATGTGGCCGCCCAAACGGGTGTGTGGTGTAAGTGCTTTTTCAAGATTGACCCGGTGGCCGACTTTCCATTTTGGCAGAGTGGTATTGTCCAGAGTTTCGCGCGATACATCTGCCCAATAACCGTCGCCGGTTAAATCCACCACTGTTAGGCACACACCGTTAGTGGCAATGGAATCACCCAGATGTACATCCGCAAGGTCCAGATTATTAGTCTTAATGCGTAAACGCAGATCACCATTTTTGGGTTGCAAGGCCACAACTTCGCCAATGGCGGCAATGATTCCAGTAAACATATTTGCCTCTTTTAATGAATTAACCATTAACCAATCGGTGTTTTTCATTATTCTGTGTAAGCCGGCGTGAATGAGATGAAAACATCATCATAAAGCAGCAACCTGGCTTCATTAAAAAGTTTTTACACTATGAGGCTTGCCTGTTGAACACTAGTTTTAATCTTCAGATTGATGACTTTTGTATCGGCAATCAAATCGTGTACACAACGTTTATCATCACGAAAAATAAACAGCACATCGATCATGCTTAATAGTGGACCAACCATAGGTACAAGACCGGCAATCCATTGCGGTAAGTAACGGTTTAAAATGAGATGACTAAAGCTGGGCCGCTGGCCATCTGCCATGACAATTGCCAAGCCCAACATTCGTTTACCCAGGGTTTGTCCATAGCGATGCAACAACAAACCATGCAAGGCAAAAAACATTAACAAACTATAGACCGTCATGATAATGGAAACTTTCGTTGGAATCTCGCCGCCGGTTTGCATTAACTGCCATATACCATAGTGATTAAAAAGCGGTATGGACACCGCCATTCCGACAAAACCATCAATCATTGCCGCTAAAAAACGTTGCATTCGGTTAGCGGTGTTGTCCTGTTCAGGCACAGCCGGGGGCTCAGGTTGAAATTCCGGCCGCTGCTCGTCATTTTGTTGATTGTCGTTGTCATGGTTATCGTTCAAAGCTAGACCTATTTCATCTGTAGATGTTTGGATTTAATGTTCCATATCGGGTGTAACGGTGATGCGCCAATCTGCACCTACCGCACGAATATCGCGAATTTTTAATGGCAAGGCTGATGCCATAGTATTTAAAGGTAAATCAAATAAAGGCCGCGCATTGCTCCCAAGTAGTTTGGGGGCCATATAAATAATGACTTCATCGAGTAAGCCACGACGCAAAAAACTTGCAGCCAGGGAAGCACCCGATTCCACCAGAACTTCATTGCATTGGCGTTTGGCCAACTCAACTAACAAAGCATTTAAATCGATGCGACCATCACGACCAGGCATCGCTAACAATTCGACGTGCTCAGGCCATCCATTCAACTTGTCGGCATTGTCAGGGGTGCCATTATGAATTAACAAAATGGGGGTTGTATGGGTAAGAATATCCGCATTTCTTTGCATACGCAGTGCGGAGTCCAACACGACCCTTAGGGGTTGTTGCTGCGCTGCGGCTTCAGCATTATCCAGACCTAGCTCATGAGCTCTAACGGTAAGCGATGCATTGTCAAACAATACTGTATTTATCCCGGTAACAATGGCGCAACTGCGCGCCCGTAAACGTTGCACATCTTGCCGCGCAAGGCGACCCGTGACCCATTTGCTTTCGCCATTTTCCATAGCAGTGCGGCCATCCACGCTCATGGCAAGTTTACAACGGACCAAGGGTAACTTGCGCTCCATGCGCTTTATAAAACCACGATTGAGTAAACGCGCATCATCTTCCATAAACGGCCCATCAACCTGAATGCCTGCGGCCCGCAATTTTTCCAAGCCACGGCCAGACACTAGCGGATTCGGATCTTCCATGGCAAAGACTACGCGTACTACGCCAGCGGCTATTAGCGCTTCACTACAGGCACCGGTTTTTCCGACGTGATTACAAGGTTCGAGCGTGACGTAGGCGGTTGCTCCCCGTACCCTTTCCGCGCTCGCCACTGCAGCTAATGCATTGACTTCCGCATGACCTTCGCCGGTGCGGATATGCCAGCCTTCACCGATCACCTTGCCGTCTTTCACTAACACACAACCCACCTTTGGATTGGGCATAGCGGTGTAAATACCACGCTCAGCGAGGCGTAAAGCTTGCGCCATGAATTCATGATCAGCAGTGGTAAAAGCAACAGTAGTAAGGGGCACAGTAGTAACGGACATAGTTAGGTGATCTATTGATAAATAAACATCTGTTATTCATTGGCAATCGTAGAATATTGCGCGCTAACTACTCAGTGTCGGGCTGTTGTTCGAGGCGATCAATTTCCTGGCGGAATTCATTGAGATCTTTAAAGCGACGATAGACCGAAGCAAAGCGGATATAGGCGACCTCATCAAGCTTTTGTAATTGCTCCATAACTTTTTCGCCAACAGTGAATGATTTCACTTCGCGCTCTCCCGTTGCTTGCAAATAATGTTTGATGTGGTTGATAGCAGATTCAATTGCCTCAATACTTACCGGGCGCTTTTCCAGTGCACGCAATAAACCAGCGCGCAATTTATTTTCATCAAAGGGTTCTCGAGTACCGTTGGATTTAATGATTCGGGGCATAACTAATTCAGCAACTTCAAAGGTCGTAAACCGCTCGTGACATGACAAACACTCACGGCGCCGACGCACCTGATCACCCTCGGCAACAAGACGCGAATCGATAACTTTAGTATCTTCGGCACTACAAAAAGGACAATGCATGTTGCGCAAACCTGAGCATGAATATCGGGCAAGCATGCTAGCACAAAACCCTTCAGCAAAAAATAAAAAGCCCAGCATAAGCTGGGCAAAGGGTACCACACACATGCTCCGTCTTAATGCAGGCCACTAAGGTGCAGCAGCCATCACCGATCCATCTATAACTATAGACATGATCACCGCCGCCCAGAGGCTAAACTTGATGCTTTTTTGGAACTCAGTATTGTTACTTTTGCGATTGAAGCTGCGGCTTTGGAAGAAGCTCTTTTCGACGATGCTGCCTTTGAACTGACTATCACAATTTTTGCGATTGAGGCCGCAGCCTTGGAGGAAGCTCGTTTAGACGATGCCGCCTTCGAACTTGCTACCACAACTTTTGCAATTGAGGAGGCAGCTTTGGCGGAGGCCGGTTTAGTCGACGCGGCCTTTGAGCTTGCTATCACAACTTTTGCATTTGAAGATGCAGCTTTGGAGGAAGCAGGTTTAGATGATGCGGCTTTGGAAGAGGCGGGCTTAGATGATGCTGCTTTGGAAGAAGCCGGCCTGGAGCTAGCAGCGATGCTTGATTTTGAGCTTAGATTATTCGCCGAAGCCGCCACATTAAACTTGGCAATCTGGGGACCAGTAATATTCAATGCGTAACGTGCGTCCGCACCATTTACCGTGTCAGTGTGGGCAACACCGCAGGGAACACCTTTACACAGTAAATCCGGGTTAGAAAATTTGTACAATTTTCCACTCCAGTAATCCACATTAAAAGAACTTTGGTAAGCCATAACGGTGGTAAAGAGATTGGTCACCCCGTAGCCTAACGCATAGGGAAAAGTGCCACCGGAACCATCCTGTTTGCGCGAATGTTTTAAGCCCATATTATGGCCAAGTTCATGCGCCGTAACGTAGTCACCGCACGAATTAATCGCAATATGGGCATACATATATTTTTTCCACTCAGGATTAGAAAAATTTCCATTAGCACTACCGCCAATCCATGCAATCCCACAACTACCCTGACTAGCCATATAGGGACGATAAAAAATCACCATATCGGCTTTAACTTCATCTCTGTACGCAGCAATCCCATTGAAGGCTGCGACTTTTGCATAAGTAATGTCATTTAAGGCAATAGCTGCATCATTATTATCGGTGTAATCAACTAGCTTTGAGCCAACCAATCGCACTTCCAAATCAACATGACTATCTTTGTAAATTTGATTAGTCACTTGCACAAGTTGATTAAAACGAGTGGTAGGGTCACTGCCATATAGATCTACAGTGCCTTGAGTGTAAATGACTAGCAAATCGATAACGGTATTAACCGCAAATATGCTTGATGAAAAAGGCAGCGCAATTAAAGTAACAGCAGCACAGCAAAATCTTTTAATTGTCATTTTCATAATGTGTGGTTCCAAGTTATTTGACTTTACTTAAAACCTTCCCTGATTAGCAATAATGCGCGCATCCATTAAAGTCCACTTACCTTGCTGTTATTTGTTCATCATCTTTACTCTCATTAGGATTAAGTTATCGTTAAATATTGTTATAAAACCTCATTGACTTCAAGAAAATCATTTGCGTTCGTATCTGACAATTCAAATTCCGATGGATTTTTGTAGAGCCAGCCAAGACCGTCTACTGACTCCATACTGTAGCTGCCCTCGGGCGTAGTAATCGTCGCAAACACTGCATGCTCACCATAAGTCATAACCACTGGGTAATCTGTTCCCTGGCCCTGCAAATGCCCGCTCCAGGTTTGATCGCCATTAGGGCTTGTCGATATTGATTGCACTTCCACAACAACTTTTTTTCCATACAACATAGGCAAAGTCATTTTCTCACCTACCTGAGGAAAACGCTCAGGGCGTGGGCTAATTTCAACAATTTCATAGTCAACTATTCTTTCATTTAACGGGATGCCGGGTGTAGGTGAGTTAACATCATCGACTTTCCATACTTCAGTTTTATCTGCGCTATTATCCGCAAGAACTTGTTCAGGTATTTTTTGTTCGTTACAGTCTTTGTGATAGGGATTGCCTTTACAAAAATCATCCTGCGTAGTTAATGCAACTTCGGCAGAAGCCATTGTTATGGGCTTTTTTTCGTTTATTAAGACTAAAGCTCTAGCCTCTACAGGGGCAACCGTCGCGATAACATCTGACTTAATCTCTGCGTTACTTTGCATTAAAAAGAAAATGACTATTGCCGTAAATGAGACTACAGCGAGGGCATACATCTTTTGCTTTGGTGATAAGAAATATGTCTTCATAACCTTTTGCTCAAGTACTTACATAACAATTCACGGCTCTAAGTACAAGATAGATCAGCCTAAACAATAAATCTAACCCAAGTTATAGCGCCACACTACAAAATCTAATTGAATTTTTTTTATCTATATTTGGTTCTATGAAGATAGAATTTTGAAGGCAAGTAGAGTTTTTTATACCGTTAAGGACGGTCATCAAAAGATTTCAGATATTCCCTTTGTTAAAGTAGGTTTCAAGCTACAAATAAAAAAGGCAGCCTAAATGGGCTGCCTTTTTTATTACTTAAAACTCATTTTATGGATTTTTATATATCACTCAGCGTAGACAGGAAATCTTTTGCATAACTCTAAGGCTTTAACTTTTACACCTTTGATTAGGTCATTCGCATTACCAGTCTTGAGCGCATTGAGAATGTCACACACTCAGCTTGTAAGCTGAATACATTCAGCCTCTTTAAAACCACCAGTAGTTACAGCTGGCGTACTCACTCGCAAACCCAAAGTCACGAAGGGTGAATAAGGGTCGTTTGGAACTGAGATTTTATTAACGGTGATATTGGCATTACCTAACGTCTCGCCAGTATTTTACCGCTGTAAGGCTTACCAATCAGCTCAAGCAATGCTTGGGGGCATTGATCCTGTAATTAATTACGGCCACTTAAACCCGCAATACGCCAGTCGGCACCTTTTACAAATTACCTCACTTCAATGTGTATAAACTGCATTCTTCACCCAAGGAAATCTCTATGAAAACCATTGTTTTTAAAATTCTTACTGTCTATTTTCTGTCTATTTTCCCCCAATCATTACACGCCGAAACACCTACCCAACCATCGGCAAAAAAAATTCCTGAAACAATAGCGGAATTAAAAATAGAACTTGAAAAAATTCGCACCGAAACCGACACGGCCGCAATAGGTATTGCCATTGCCAATCAGGATGGCCCCATTTGGATTGCGGGCTTAGGTGAAGCGAATAGAGAAAAACATATCAAAGCCGATGAAAACTCTCTGTTCCGTATTGGCTCAACATCAAAAATATTTGTGGGTTTATCAGTACTTAAACTCGTCGAAGAAGGTAAATTACATCTAAATGATAAGCTGCAAGACCTAGCCCCGGAAATCGCCTTTGAAAATCCTTGGGAAGCCACAAATCCTATATTAGCTGCCCATTTACTGGAGCACACTACCGGTTGGGATACGAGACCCGCCGAGTATGCGAATGAAGCGCCGGACCACGTCAGTTTACAAGAAGGCTTAGCCGACCCAATACGCATCAAAGCTAGAACATCACGTTGGGTTCCGGGTACCCGACATGCTTACAGCAATACCGGACCCGTCGTGGCGGCTTATGTTGTTGAAAAAATAGCGCATAAAAAATATGAAGATTTTGTGCAAGAAAATTTCTTTAATCCGCTACAAATGAATTCATCTACTTTCTTTAAAACAACCAACTACCTACAACATGCAGCAACACCTTACGTTAATAATGAACCACAAGAATATGCACAGATGTACTCAAGACCCTCATCATCATTAAATTCATCACCCAAAGATATGGCACAACTACTGCAATTTTTTATTCACAAGGGCGCTATCAAACACCAAGTTATTTTATCACCAGAATCCATTCGCACTATGCAAACACCGCAAACAACTTTAGGAGCAAAGCAAGGTATTGCTTCAGGCTATGCATTAACTATGGAAATATCTGGCAATGACCAACCTAATATCGCGCTCTACGGCCACAGCGGTCAAATACCTGGGGCACTAACCGAATTTACTTATATTCCCGAATTAAAAACAGGCTATGTGTTTATGATAACTACCAACAGCGGTGAAACATATAGAAGAATACAACAGCTGATCCGTGAATACTTATTAAAAAATATCCATAGCAAACCAGAGCATGCCATTGAACTACCACCTGAGTTTCAACAATTAGCAGGATTTTATCGCCAGATAAATCCAAGAGGGGATTTTGAACGGATTAAATCAGATATTGAAGGCGTAATGAAATTTTCGGTGAGCGATAACCGCTTGCACAGAGAACCTTTTTGGGGTGGATGGAAAAGCAATGACTACGCGACAAATAATAAAAACTTAATGAATCCCTACACAGGTTTGCCTTCAATCGCTATTGTGCAAGATCCACTCGCGGGCGAAGTTGTCCAAGTGGACGGAGCAACATATCAAAAAGTTTCCGCTTTTAGCGTCTATGGCCGCCTTGTACTATTGGTCGGCCTAGTGATATTCAGTGCAACAAGTATTCTATTTGCGTTAATATGGCTGCCTCGCCGAGCATTTGGAAAGCTGCCACATAGTTCAAGTGTACAGGTGCGTTGTTTTCCCCTAGCTGCCAGTATATGTTTAATACTTTTACCCCTTATGCCAATGATATTCGGCGATGACCTGTTGGATATCGTAAGATTATCACCGACATCTGGCAGCATATTTTTATTAAGTATAATTTACCCACTACTTGCCTGCTATAGCTTGTTTGTTGTCTATAAAAATCGTTCCGCGCCATTGAATAGCTGGGTCCGCTGGCATTCAATGTTGTTGACAATATTGCATCTTGGATTCACGATTTATATAGCCTCTTATGGCCTTATTGGATTTAGGTTTTGGGCATAGGCAAGAGATCACTAACTCACTAATAAGTGGGTTAGTGATCGCTAAATAATTTCGTCTATTTCTGGTGCATGCATGCCTAATTTATTTTTCCCAAGAGATAAACAATTCTGGCTTTATCACTGCGGTGTATTAGGTATTGTTTCAATCATTACGATAGTAACGACCTTATTGTGGAGCAACACTATTGTTGCCAATTTATTGGGGGTAATGGCCTTTCTACCATTATTTACTTTAAGTGTTTTATATTTTAGATGGATTTATAAAACAACAAAATGGCAATCACTTAGCATGTTAAAGCTGACACCCATTATTGTTTTTTATGGAGCGTTTTTTGGTTTTTTAATTACAACGATAAATTTTATTATTTTAATGCCAGCATTTTCAGATGACCTTGTTTTTAATATTATAAAGACAAATCCTGGCATGACAGCATTTAATGTTATCGTTAGGTTTATTATTGGGCAAGGATTACAAACTCAATTATTTATTTGCCTATGGATATTTATCTACTGTAGTTTTTCAAGCAATCGAAAAATGCAGGAAACCGAATTGCGCTATTTAAAGTCTCAAAACAAGTTAAAAGAAGCCTCACTGAGTAGCTTAGCCAATCAATTAAATCCCCACTTTCTATTTAATGCCTTAAATAATATCCGCTTTATGATGCATGAAGACATAAAATCCGCCGATAAAATTGTTATCTCACTTTCGGATATTTTACGTTATTCGCTTGAGAGCTGCAGGCATGAGAAAGTATTGCTAAGCCAGGAAATAGAAATTATTGAGCGCTATATTGCTATCGTAAAAGCTCAACTTGAAGATGAGTTACAATTCTCTATGAACATTTCTGCCGCACACCATCCTTACCTTATTCCACCTATGGCTCTGCAAATGCTAGTTGAAAATTCGATAAAACATGGCATTGACAATAATTACGAAGGAGGGAAACTGACAGTTTCATCACTTGAAATAGAAAATAAATTAGCCTTAACGGTTACCAATGATCTTCCTACCGATATTGAAGTAAAGAAAGATACTACAGGAATAGGATTAGCGAATATTAAACAGCGCTTAAATATATTGTATGGCGACAATGCCAAGCTAACGATTACTGAAACAGCAACAGAGTTTTCAGTTGAAATACTCTTGCCTAAGGAGTTGATTTAATGAAAGCAATTGTCGTGGAGGACTCTCGCTTGGCTCGTGAAGGATTAGTGAAGATGCTACAAAGCTTTCCCGACATCGACGTAGTCGGCGCAGCGGACCATCCCTCTAACGCATTAATATTAATAAAAAACACTCTTCCCGATGTCATATTTCTAGATATTCATATGCGAGGGAAAAATGGTTTTGATTTATTGGAAGATTTGGATTACACACCACGCATTGTGTTTACTACAGCCTATTCTGAATATGCGATTCGCTCTTTCGATTACAACACTGTGGATTATTTATTAAAGCCGATTAGTGAAGAGCGGCTTACGACTGCAATTAATAAGCTCCTCTTCAGCGATGAGCTCTCACCCGAAACCAGACCAGTATTAGAGATAAATAGCAAAATTTTTGTAAAGGATGGCAATATGTGCCATTTAATACCACTTAATACCATTTATTATTTTGAAAGCTGCAAAAACTATGTCCGCATTTTCTTTTCTGATAAAAATGCGTTCGTAAAAAAATCACTGAATAGCATTGAAGCTCGACTGCCAAAAAAATATTTTTTCCGTGTTAATCGTCAATATATTGTTAATCTTAATGAAATAAAAAACATAGAAGAAGCAACGAACGATGGCTATGAAATAACAATGAATGATGGCAAGTTACTAGACGTATCTCGTCGCAATGGAATGGAACTTAAAGAGCTACTTAGCTTTTAGTAAAATACGAATATTGAAAATATGTTGGCCGTTAATTTCGCCGGTCCCGCCCTAAAAACTGTCAACTTTTTTCAGATCGACAAATAAAAAATGCAGCCCAAGTGGCTGCATTTTTTATTACTTAAAATGAATTTTTTGAATTTTACTATATCACTCAGCGTAGACCGGGAATCTTTTACATAACGCTAAGGCTTTGATTTTTACACTTTTGATTACGTCATCTGCATTGCCAGCCTCAAGCGCATCGAGAATGTCACACATCCAGTTTGTGAGTTGAATACATTCTGCTTCTTTAAAACCACGCGTAGTTACGGCTGGCGTACCCACTCGCAAACCCGAGGTCACGAAGGGTGAACGAGGATCGTTAGGTACAGAATTTTTATTAACCGTGATATTGGCGTTACCCAAGGCTTCGTCAGCATCTTTACCGCTGTAAGGTTTACCAATCAAATCAACCAACATCAAATGATTTTCCGTACCACCCGATACAATTTTGATACCGCGTTCTTTAAAAGTCGCTGCCATTGCTTTAGCGTTAACCACCACTTGTTTTTGATAGGCTTTATATTCAGGAGACATAGCCTCCTTAAAGCTAATGGCTTTAGCTGCGATGACATGCATCAATGGGCCGCCCTGGCCACCGGGAAATACAGCTGAATTTAATTTCTTCTCTATCTCTTCGTTAGCTTTGGCGAGAATGATTCCGCCGCGTGGGCCGCGCAGCGTTTTATGAGTGGTGGAAGTGGTGACATCAGCGATTTGTACCGGACTTGGGTAAACACCTGCAGCAACCAGACCGGCTACGTGGGCCATATCCACAAATAAATAAGCTCCGACTTTATCCGCGATATCGCGAAAGCGTTGCCAATCCATAATTTGCGAGTAAGCCGAGAAACCGGCAACGATCATTTTTGGCTTGTGTTCGATAGCCAAGCGCTCGACTTCATCATAATCCACTAAACCCGTTTCCGGGTTCAATCCATACTGAATAGCGTTGTACATTTTGCCTGAGAAACTCACTTTAGCGCCGTGCGTCAAGTGACCACCATGCGCCAAACTCATGCCTAAAACCGTATCGCCCGGACTACAAAGCGCAGCATAAACCGCACTATTAGCCTGCGAGCCGGAATGTGGCTGCACATTGGCGAAATCTGCACCAAACAATTCTTTCGCACGCGAAATAGCCAAAGCTTCAGACTGATCAACATATTCACAGCCACCGTAGTAACGCTTGCCGGGATAACCTTCCGCATATTTGTTTGTCAGCTTGGTACCTTGTGCTGCCATCACCATTGGGCTGGTATAGTTTTCAGAAGCAATTAATTCGATGTGATCTTCCTGGCGCTGGCCTTCGTTTTGAATGGAAGCCCAAATTTCAGGATCGAAAGAAGCAATAGTTTGGTTTTTATCAAACATAGAAAGTCCTAGGTAGACCAGCAGTGATCCCATAAAACGGGCTGCATAGTGAGTTAAAGTAGAGAGGAATTGTGGCCGGCATTGTACATCAAGATGCGAAATAGCTGCCACGCAAAACTCTCATGGTAACTATCAATTTGGCTCATAGTAATTACATTTAAGCGCCAAGAATTAATATATGTACGTTGGCACACAGACGAAATTTTCGTTTCTGCCTAGTATTCGCGGTAGTTAGCAGCGGTATGAAAGCTGCACCAAAAGCAAGCAAAAACATATATTTAGCTTTAAAATTTTGCATTATTGAGAGCTAATTTTAACAAGGACCTTACTGTTCTGGTAAGGTCGCGACATAAAACCACTCTGGGCTCTTTTGAGCTTATAACCTGCGTCACTTATGTCTGTGACGAGGGTATTTTTTATGTAAATATTTTGTGTTTTTTAGTTTTTTTAATTGGAATTGGTCTTTCGGCTCTCGTTTTGCAATGAGAGTGATATGCGGATCAACTATCTCACTTTTAAAGGCCTTAACTTGTTAAGGATAGGGTTTATGAACAGCTTTCGAAAATTGTTGATGTGCAGCCCCTTGTGGCTTTTATTGTTACCAAACCTAGCCAATGCACAATCCAGTTATGCATTAGGTGCGGGCGATGAAATACGGCTGACAATTTATGGTCAACCTGAGCTTTCTACCGAAGGTCAAATTAATTCTGATGGTGCCATGGAAATCCCTCTTCTTGGCGGTATAAAAATTGCTGGACTATCCACCGCTGACGCGGCCAAATTAATTACTGATCGATATCAACGCGGCAACTTTTTGAAAAGTGCGCAAGTAAACATGTTGGTAACTAAATATCGCAGCCAAGTGGTGGCCATATTAGGCAAAGTAAATCGTCCGGGTAAATTAATTTTGGAGGGCGCAACTTCCCTCACACAAGCGGTAGCTTGGGCGGGCGGGGTTTCTGACGCCGGCAGCGAACGACTTATCCTGATTCGTAACGATGCCAATGGTCGCCAGGAGCGACGTGAATACGATCTCCAAAAACTACTCAACCGAGAGGCAGACAACAGCCCGGTAGTGTGGCTAAAAGATGGCGACACGCTCTATGTCCCTCTGGCAGCTCGATTTTATGTTAACGGTGAAGTCCGCGCGCCGGGAATGTACCCTCTGGACCGACCGCTTAACGTAATGCAAGCTTTAGGTGTGGGCGGAGGCTTAAACGCGCGAGCCAGTGAACGCTCAGTAAAACTGTTTCGCAAGCAAGCCGATGGCTCGGTCAATGAATCAAAGGCGAAACCTGATGATGTTGTTTTAGACGGTGATGTTCTGGTTGTTCAGGAAAGTCTTTTTTAAGAGTAAAGAGTAAAAAATATGAATTTGAATACGTTAATCCACATTTTATTTGCGCGTAAATTAACCATTATTGGCATGACATTGCTAGGGTTAGTTATCGCCGGTGTGCTAACTTTTTTTATGCCGAAAATCTACACCGCAACAACCGAATTAATTGTCGATGGTAAAGGCCAGGATCCTATTAGCGGCCAGGTCGTACAAGGGCGGCTTTCAGCTGCTTATATAGGTACCCAAGCCGATATCATCCGCAGCAGAAAGGTCGCCAACAAAGTTATTGATCAGCAAAATCTAATGCAACACACCGGTTTGGCTAAAGAATTACATCTTATTGATAATGAGCAAGCAAAACGTCGCGCACTACTTTCTTACTTGCGCTCAGGCTTAGATGTCACCCCCAAAAGCGATAGCAGTGTTTTAAGAATTAGTTTTGCGGGGCGCAACCCTGAATTAGCGGCACAATTAGCTGATGCTTTCTCAACAGCTTATATCAAAACCAATCTGGAACTGCGGATTGAACCGGCCAAGCAAATTACCCAGTGGTACGAAGAACAATTGGCATCACTCCGCGAAAACTTGATTAAAAGACAAAACATTTTATCTACCTACCAAGAAA
Source organism: Pseudomonadota bacterium (assembly GCA_040385335.1). GTDB lineage: Bacteria > Pseudomonadota > Gammaproteobacteria > Pseudomonadales > Cellvibrionaceae > Cellvibrio. Next base: position 76,915 of record JAZKHP010000007.1, on the reverse strand, counting down.
AACATAATATTTTGGCGTCTTCCGATCGCTTTGATCTCGAATCTGCCAAGTTGGCCGAATTATCGTCCATGCTAATTGCCGCACAAAGCGAACGCCTGAAAGATACCAGTCGCAATGAACAAATCACCGGACGCAATCGCGGGGCTTTGCCTTCACAAGCCTTGGATAATCCTCAAGTACAACGACTCACTGGCCAACTTGCCGAAGCGCAAGCCAAGCTTGGAGACTTAGCCACTAAGGTTGGCGAAAACCACCCGCAATATCGCCAGGCTCAAGGTGAAGTAGATTCAATCCGTTATCAATTGGACCAAGCGTTACGCTTTATTAATGGCAGCTTGCGCTCGTCAGTTGAGCTTTCACAATCTCGTGAAGCCAAGCTGACCCTGGAGTTAGCGGCACAAAGAGAACGCGTTATGCAACTTAGCCGTAATCGCAACGAGTTAACCCTATTGCAACAAGAAGTTGACAATGCGCAAGCCGCCTATGACGCGGCGCTTGCACGCTCAGCGACAACTAAACTCGAGAGCCAAATTGTGCAAACCGACATCTCGGTTTTAAATGCGGCATCGGTTCCCAACAATCCGACTTCACCAAAGCCACTTATTGCATTATTTTTAGCTGGCATTACCGGCTTATTATTTGGAATTGGCGTAGCCCTCTGCTGGGAATGGTTTGATCGACGCGTTCGTAACACTCACGACTTGGAAGGTTTGCTGGATTTAGCAGTACTCGCTTATATACCGGCTGACAGTGGCTCGTTTCGCAAAGGGGCGGCAGCATGAACAAAATGGTTAACACTATGCTTCAAGACGTAAATCAAAAACCTGACACCAAAATGGGTAGATTGCTGCTTGAGAGCGGAAAAATTAGTAGTGCCGATTTTAAGTTAATAATGGACATGCAAGCACTGCGGGGCTTACGTTTTGGCGAAGCTGCCTTAGAGCTCGGCCTGGCCAATATAGCCGACATTAACGCAATTCTTGCCCAGCAATTTGCCTATCCTGGAATTCCTGATGCAAATAGCAAATTGGATAAGCGTTTATTTACCGCATTTCGTCCTGATAGCTTGCAGACAGAAGCTTTGCGCAGCTTACGTAGCCAATTACAACTGCGCTATTTTAACCAGGGCGCACATTTAAGTCTGGCATTGGTAGGCGCGAACGACGCCTTCGGTGTCGCTCTGACTACCGCTAATTTGGCCATTACGTTTGCGCAATTAGGTTTGCGCACCCTGCTCGTGGATAGCAATTTACGCTCGCCACAATTGCATGCGTTATTTGGTCTCAGTGAGCGTCATCCTGGCCTCGCTGATCTTATTTCCGGCCGCGTATTAGTGGAGCCTAAAGCTATTCCAGAAGCAGGCTCTTTGTGGCTTTTGCCTGCCGGAACAGAAGCTCCAAATCCACAAGAGCTCATTGCCAGCCCAAATTACTCCAGGCGCATGGCAGAGTTAAGTGAAATTTTTGATGTGATAATTATCAACACAGCGCCGCTCAATCAGACGCTTGATGCGCAATTAGTTGCCGCTCACGCAGGTGCTGCCGTCCTGGTGGTTCAGGAACATACCTCACGCTTAAAAGATGTAGAGAACATTTGCAATAATTTGCGGGGGTTTGGAGTTCGTTTGTTGGGCGCCGCGCTACGCCAAGTATGAATTATTCGCACCGAAACAAACCGGGTGAGATAAATTCTGTGGCGACAAACTTGTCGCCACAACAATCAACTCGCCCGGCTCTATCCACTCGCGTTAATACTGATGAACACTGGGTAATTGCCATTCTGGTGGCTACGGTTACCTATCAAGCAATGCTGTGCATGCTCAACACGCAATTGCACTTTGCATCGCGTGGTTTGGTGGGTGTGGTCGAGGCTATTATTCTGCTGGCATGCATCCCGTTTCTTGCTCGTCGCTTATTGCCTGGAGTCATCATTCTCGCCGTTTTCACGGGCGCAATGCTGTGCTTGCTGGGTTTACTCAGTGGTGCGGTAAACATTAAAGCCTTCCGCGACTTATTAATTCCACTCATTTATTTTTGGCTGGGTTGTAATCTGGGTCGACCAGAACTTGCTGATCGGGCGCTCACCTACGCCATCACGATTGTGCTCAGTTTTGGTCTCATGGAGCTTTTATTTCTTGACCAATATACTAATGTCTTCGACATTTTCAGTTACTACGTCAGCATTGGTAATTTACAACCTATTACTGAATACGTTCGCGAAAGTCGTTTGCAATTAAATGGTATGCGCCCTGAAGGTATAGGTCGCACCCTATTGCCAGCGTTGCTAGGTCCCCACCGAGTGTCATCCGTATTTTTAGAGCCTATTTCGCTGGGTAACTTTGCGGCCATTTGCGCAGCTTGGGGATTAAGCCGGGATAAAACCGAGTTACGCCGCACCTTGTTTTTTGTGGGCGCTGCAATTCTGCTCATCGTACTATCTGACTCACGTTTTGCGCTTATGGCCGTCAGCTTGATGATTGGCATGCGCCTGATTTTACAAGACAAGATGCTTAACCTCGCCCTGCTTGCCCCCTTGGCTGCAATCGCGTTGCTATTGATTTTGGGTTATGACGCAACTGATAGAGGCGCAGATAACTTTCACGATCGTTTGGCATTTTCGGGAATGACGTTGTTGGATTTTGATGTCCACGCACTGCTTGGATTTGCTGAGGCTGATAATTTTGCGGACCAGGGTTACGCTTACGTTATCTCAACCTTCGGTTTGCCGTTAATCATTATCCTCTGGTGCAGTTTTTGGTTTTTGGATATACCCGACGCACAAGGCCAGCGTTTCCGCGCCTTTGCTTCCATCTATATCGCCTTAATTCTATGCATCAGTGGCTTCTCGCTCTTCGCACTTAAGAGTGCCGGTGTGCTTTGGTTTTTGGTGGGATGCAGCTTAAGAAACCCCGCGCCAATTGCGCCACCGCATCGTAATTTGCAAACCAGCAACCCATTAAATCCATCGCAAAGATAAATTAACTCAGTTAGAGCATAAACATGTCCATTAAGGTTACCCATGTAGTTCGTCAATACCTGCCCTCCATTGGTGGAATGGAAGAAGTGGTGCGCAATATTGCCATGCATCAGGTACGCAAAGGTTATCAAAAAATTCGCATCATCACGCTCAACCGGCTCTTTCGCAATGCCAAAGAACAACTTCCCGCTCGCGAAATAATTGATGGTATTGAAGTCATCAGGCTGCCTTATTATGGCTCCAGTCGCTATCCGATTTGCCCGGGTGTTTTGCGCGAGCTAAGTGATACAGACGTAATACATGTTCACGGGGTCGATTTTTTCTATGACTTTTTGGCCGCAACCAAGTGGATTCATCGGCGACCTTTGATTCTCTCTACCCACGGTGGCTTTTTTCATACGCAATTCGCCTCGCGCGCGAAACAAACTTACTTTAAAAGTATCACTCGCCTGTCTTCATCGGCCTATAGCAGTGTGATTGCCACTAGCGCCAATGACGGCGAATTGTTCAACCAAATCATGGACAAGCCCAAGTTACAGGTGATTGAAAACGGGGTGAATGTAGAGAAATTCGCTAATCAAGCCGCAAGTGAACTGCAACCCGCGCTAATTTATTTTGGACGCTGGTCGTCCAATAAAGGCTTGTTAGAATCACTCGATTTATTTTCGCAACTATATGCACGAGATAACACTTGGCGATTAATTATTGCCGGACGTGAATATGATCACAGCTTGATCGAATTGCAATCGCTAGTGTGTAAACTGGGTTTAGACAATCAGGTGCAACTGGTCGCTAGCCCTAGCGATGCCGATATTTGCAAGCTTGTTCAGCAGGCCAGCTATTATTTGTGTCTGTCACACCACGAAGGTTTTGGCATTGCACCGATTGAAGCCATGAGTGCTGGGCTGACTCCCGTTCTGAGTAATATTCCGCCATTCCAACGCTTAATCGATAATTCCGGGTTAGGCTTCACCATAAGCAATCTTGGCAATACACAAGCAACTGTTGAACAATTAATAGAATTGCATTCACAAGGAAACCCGGCTTATCAACAACGGCGCGCTGCGGCAATCAATTTTGCCGCGCGGTACGCTTGGCCACAGGTCGCAGACAACTATCTCGCACTGTATGAAAAATGGGGATCGTAATAATGAAAAACTCTTATTATTTCGTAGGAAAGGCCTTCGCAAAACAATTAACCCAACATCTATCAACACACTGGGCAAAGTTCGTGCTTTGCTGTTTATTCACAGCGCCCCTCTCAGTGAGCGGAGTTTGTTTAAACACTGATCGCTTAACGGGTGTTAATCTTGCCGGGGCAGAGTTTAACTCCAGCCGACTACCTGGCATTCCCAGCAAAGACTACACCTACCCCAAAGACAGCGAACTCACCTATATCGCTGAGCAAGGCGCGAATGTCATTCGCCTGCCGTTTCGCTGGGAACGTATTCAACCTAAACCGCTAGACCCACTTGCTGTCGAAGAGCTACAGCGTCTGCAACAAACTGTGAAATCCGCTAGCGACAAAGGCTTGTGTGTCATTCTTGATGTTCACAATTACGCCAAGTATTACGGTACACCGTTACAGGATAATTCGGCATTGCAAACCGCTTTCGTAGATCTTTGGCTGCGCCTTGCTGTCGCATTTCCTGATCCCAACATCACTGCATTTGGCCTCATGAATGAGCCTAACTACATCACCATTGCGCAATGGGGCGTTCTCTCCAAGCGCACGCTTGCCGCATTGCGTAAAGCTACGGCAAAAAATCTCGTTTTTGTTGCTGGCGGCAATTGGAGTGGCTTACATGATTGGTTTACCGATCATGACGGCATGTCTAACGCCACCGCCTTTGCCAATCTTTCCGATCCGTTAAACCGCACCATTTTAGAAGTTCACCAATACGCGGACGAAGATTATTCCGGTACCGGCACCACTTGTCATTTGCCCGATAAATTTAATACCAAATTTGGCAAACTTGGCGTTTGGGCAACCGAGCATCACCAGCGACTATTTTTAGGTGAATTCGGAGTACCGCCATCACCACAGTGCTTATTGGTTTTAGAACGTTTTCTCAGCTTGATGAATGGGCCTGTCTGGAAAGGATGGAGTTATTGGGCAGCGGGTGGCTGGTGGGGTGACTATCCGATGGCTTTAAACACCAATGCAGCTTCACCATCATTGCAATGGCAATATCTAAAAAAATATTTTGGCCAGACTGCCAATAACCAAAACCCACCCATGCCACCCATGCCTAACCGAATGGTTAAGCCAGTAGCTCTTAATCAAGAAAATTTAACCAATGGAGGCGGCTATGCTCAATGAGACAACGCCTGGTCTTGCAATAGATTCAACTGTAAAAGCTACAGGCGAACACAATTTTTTAGTACTCTCGGCACATGATTACCGCTCACCACGTAAAGCGGGTGTGCATTTTATTACCGAGGAATTAGCCAAACGTGGGCACACGCGTTTTTTCTCGTTGCGTTATAGCTTCCTCTCACGTTACACAGCAGACCCGCGCTTGACACTGGATGCCGAAGCCAATCGCATCGCATTGCATAACGGCGTCGAATGTTATCTTTGGAAAACCTTAATTCATCCGTTTAATACTCGCCGCAACTGGTTGCGCCTGGCAGAAAAATGGATGTACCAGTGGTATAGCAGCGGCCACAATGCGGTGCTGCGCAAATGGATTCAGGAAGCTTCTATCATTATTTTAGAAAGCGGCGTGGCGCCGGTATTTTTTGATCTTATTAAACGCTTGAATCCTACGGCGACGATTGTTTATCGCGCTTCAGATGCACTCGAAACTATCAATGTTGCTGCTTATGTTAATGATACTTTTGCGCGTATTGCGGAGGATATAAACACAATTGTATTGCCGTCAAAGGCACTCGCCGAAACCATTCCCAGCCGTCACAACCTGGCGTTTATACCGCAAGGCATAGATTACTCGATTGCCGAAAAAGCCGACCCCTCGCCTTATGGTCCCGGCATTCATGCCATATCGATTGGCTCTATGTTATTTGATCCAAGTTTTTTTGTGCTCGCGGCAAAACGTTTTCCCAATATTCAATTTCATATTATTGGTGCCGGGCAACCAGCACACCCTGAATATGGCCCCAATGTTCAGGTGTACGATGAAATGCCTTTTGCAAAAACATTGCCCTATATAAAACACGCACAACTCGGCATTGCACCTTATAGCAGTAACAACATGCCAGCCTATTTACGCGATACCTCACTGAAATTACTGCAGTATGATTTTTTTCGTATTCCCGCGATTTGCCCACATTTTATCGCAGCAGATTATCCCAATCGCTATGGCTATGACATTGGCAATGCGGATAGCATTTCCGAAGCCATTGATCGCGCATTAAATCCACGCGAACATTCAACGCCGCGTCCAGTTTTTAGCTGGAGCCAAGTCACGGACAGAATGCTCGCACCACAATTATTTGGCGACACGGAGATGGTTGCATGAGTATCGCCAAAGAAATTTACAATGAATTAGAATCTAATTCACCGGAAATAAAAATTCCTCTCGGCGGGTTTTCCGTGCTGAGTATTACTGGCGAAGCATTGGCAAAACGACTTGCACTGGCCCTGGATACTGGCGAGCAACATACATTATTTTTTGCCAACACTAATTTCGTTGTCAAATGCCAGGATTTACAACCGCAAATGCTTAAGAGCAGCACGCTCATTGTCAATGATGGTATCGGAGTTGATATTGCGACCTGGCTTATTCATCGCGAAAAATTTCCTGAAAATCTGAACGGCACTGATTTTATTCCACAATATTTATCAAGTGTTGGGAATAAAGCGCGCGTATTTCTCTTCGGCGGAAAACCCGGTATAGCGTTACGCGCAGCAACAACCTTAACCAACAATGGCATTAAGGTTGTTGGCACTTGCGATGGCTATGAGCAAGCGAGAGACACACAAAAACTAGTGGCAGAAATGAATGCAGCAGGAGCTAATGTTATTTTGGTCGCCATGGGTAATCCGGCGCAAGAAAAATGGATTTTGGAAAATCGCCATGAACTAAAAGCTTTAGTGTTGATTGGTGTAGGCGCGCTCGTGGATTTCCTGGCTGGCGATAAACCGCGAGCTCCCCACATCATTCAAAAGTTACGTCTGGAATGGTTGTATCGATTGTGCCTGGAACCTACGCGATTAATGCGCAGATACACCATTGACATCATAATCTTTCTCGCCTTGTGTATGCGCACAGAAAAATCGCGAAAAAATGCCATGAAAACTCATTAAGGAAAGTTCGATGCATATATTAGCTTCACCTGCATTTACCAATGAAAAAGTTAACCCCTACAACGCTTTACTGTATCGCGGTATAGAAGCGGTTAACGAAACTGATAACAACAAAACTGATAGTAGCGAGACTGTTAAATGCGAAAGCAAAAAAACGGTTAGTGAATATTCACATAAAAAAGCCATTTTGGGGAAATTTGACATTTTGCATTTCCATTGGCCAGACGGTTATATTAACCAGCGCAATTTATTAAAAGCCGTACAAAGAGCATTATTGTTTTCCCTGATAATATTAATCGCAAAATTAAAGGGAGCACATATTGTATGGACAGTCCACAACGTTACGCCACACGATGCCTTTCACCCAAAGCTTTCCAGATTTTTTATGCATTGGTTTATCAATCGTTGTAACGGTTTGATCTTCATGAGCGAAGAAAGCAAAGCGACTTTTTTGCAGATCTACAAACCGCCAGCTACTATTCGCTATGCCATTATTCCGCATGGTCATTATCGTAGTTCTTACCCCGCTGCTATTGATAAAGTGTCTGCCAAAATTAAACTGGGTTTACCCGCAGACAAAAAAGTCTTACTTTTTTGTGGCATGATCAAACCTTATAAAAATATAGATTCACTTATTCAAACGTTTGCCCAAACAAATCTATCTCACTATGAATTGGTCATTGCTGGCAAACCAGATTCACCGCAACTGGCAGAGCAACTACACCAGCACAAAGGCGACCATGCGAACATCCATTTGTTTTTACAATTCATTCCTGACGACCAACTGCACATTTATTTAAGTGCTGCAGACATTGTCATATTGCCCTACAAATCCATCCTCAACTCCGGCGCTTTACTATTAGCATTATCATTTAACAAACCTGTTATAGCCCCCCATATAGGCGCATTCGTTGCACTTCAGCAAGAATTGGGCAAGCAATGGATACACAGTTACGATGGTGATTTGCAAGTGGGCACTTTAAGTAAAGCATTACTTCAACTTGAAGCCCTCGAACGCACCACAATATGCCCGTTAGAGAATTATGATTGGAATAAACTTGCCGCTTTAACAGTTACTTTTTATCAAAGTCTTTTTCAGCGTTCACCCACCTGTAAGCAACAAGTCATATCATGAATTTAAAAAAACGCTTGGGCAGTAGCACTGCCTGGATGAGCCTTGCTGCCAGTGGCAACAGCGTCATTAGCTTTGTTATTTTTATTGTTTTATCGCGCATCCTGACCCCCAGTGATATTGGCCTGGTGGCATTTGCATTGATTATTGTTGAAATTGGCAAGATCATTGTGAACGGCGGATTTTCTCAAGCAGTGATACAAAAAGCAGAATGGGATGATGGTTACGCATCAACGTGCTTTTACCTCAATATTCTCTTTTCTATCGTTGTAACGCTTGCTGTTATTTTTATCGCTGCACCGCTGATAGGTCAATATTATCAAACTCAGGCAGAACCGCTGGTGAAAGTATTGTCAATTATTTTTTTCCTCGACGGAATAAAAGCGGTTCATGAGGGCAAGCTGAAGCGGGAATTTGCTTTTAAAGTTATCGCGTTAAGAAGCATACTCGCGGGATTGATTCCTGGCGCAGTCGGAATTTATTTAGCATTAAATGACTTTGGTGTATGGGCATTGGTGTGGCAGCAGCTATTAAATCAAATTGTAGTGACAGTGCTCACGGTGTCCACCGCAAAATGGATGCCGCAACTTAGCTTTTCTTTTCCACAAGCAAAACAACTTATTCACTTCTCCTCACCATTAATGTTGTCACAATTAATTGGCAATATAAGTTCAAAGGTATTTGAATTATTGGTAGGCATTATTATTGGCCCTGCTGCACTTGGTTTCTATCGCGTTGGTGGAAGAGCTTTATATATTTTACAAGACATAGCGCTAAAGCCTTTTGAACATACAGCGCTCTCTGCACTGTCAAGAATTAATGGCTTATCGCAGCAAGCTCTAGCAACGATCCGAATGATGCGCGTCAGCTCATATCTTATATTTCCGATTTTTTTTGGCGCAGCCGGTGTTGCTTCCGAATTTATCACTTTGGCCTTCGGCGAAAAATGGGCAGAAAGCGGCAACATTATGACGATTCTCGCCATTGGCATAGCACCCATTATTGTTAATCTACATATTAACGCTGCATTAATGGCCAGCGCTCATTCCCGCCAGGTGCTGCTGTTAGCCGTTACTGCACTCGCCATTAATTGTGTGGTTGGCGTGATCGCAGTTCCATTCGGTTTAACGGCTACAGCCTATGGCTTTGCCATTAGAAGCTATCTCATTCTTGCTATTTACATCTTTATCTTTAAATCTGTTTTTGGCATTGGTCTTTTGAGTATACTTAAAACCTTAGCCCCAGCCGTTCTCGCGTCTGCTGGTATGTTCGCGGCAGTAATATTAACTAAACCATTTTTTGAAAATAATTTAACGGCAGCGCTACTTATTTTATTGTTATGTGTAATCGGGGCTCTAACCTACATAATTTTGATGATAACTTTCTTTCGCAGCGAGACAAAAAATTTCTTTATCGAAAGTATTGATATTGCACCCACCAAATTCAAACCTTATATAAAAGCAATACAACGCATCATTAAATTAACCTAATTTATGATTAAGGTGCAGCATGATGAAATCCTACCTTATCAATCTTGACAAGGATCATGAACGGCTTAATTTTTTTACAGCGAATTTCAAACGCCTTGGAATTGAATTTGAAAGAATTGCAGCAGTAGATGGAAACACATTTTCTGAACTGGATTTTTTAGCGTTTACAAAGCATCGTCCGCGCACCAACAATCAAACCTGGCGACGTGGACAAATGGGTTGTTTTCTAAGTCATTACCTTGCATGGACTAAAATTGCTAGCAGCAGCGAACACTTTACTGCTGTGTTTGAAGATGATGTTCACGTATCTGAGGATTTAAAATCAATACTGGTCGATGACAGTTGGATTCCAGATGAGATAGATATTATTCGTTTGGAAACGTCAACCAATAGAGTTCGCCTGACTTTACGACCGCTATTAATTCAAAAAAAGCGAAAAATATACGGCGTTAAATCGACAACCTGGTGCACTGGAGGTTACATAATTAACCGTAGACTAGCGCAACAGCTCATTGAATTAGCACCGCAGCAGCATCAACCTTCCGACGTTATTCTATTTAATTTCGAAGATTCCATTATTGCGAAAAAGCTCAATATACTTCAATGTTATCCGGCCCTTTGCACGCAGGACAAACACCTTGGCAGCGGAAATTTAAATTTTTCCAGCAGTGTAGAGTTATCAGAACTTGCATCACCGCTAATAACCCAGGCAAAGCCGGGAAGATTGACAAGTACTTTACTCAAGCTACAACGAACACTAATAGGATATAAACGCATTACATTTCGCTAGCTAATTTCATTAATCATTATTTCCACAGCGCATAAGGAAACGCTTTCATTAACGCAGTGCGATCATAGCGAATACCTTTTGCCCCACCCATTTCCAAACCTTCTTCAATCGATTTGGCAAAAATAAATTCAGATTCTTTGCGTCCGCTACCTAAATAGTAATCTTTATATTTAAACAGCTCTTCCGTTGGCGACAGCCGCACATAGCGCGCAGGCACACCAAACGCCTCCGCAATAATAAGCCCATGCAGCGAGCTCGCCAAGACGAGCTTAGCTTTTAAAATATTGGCAATGGCCACATTCCAGCCCCACAATGGGGAAACCAAATTGGCTTGCCCACCCACTATTGCCAGATCATTAAGGTTTGGTACAAAGACATATTCTTTTTCTTTACTTACGGTGAATCTATTGGGGAAAATGTGCGGAATAAGTAACGCAGGATCACCATAAGCTTCAGGAACATCGATACTGTGTTTTCGTAAAAACTCAGCCGTAAGAGGCCCTCTTACGGCATGAACATTAAGCCCTCTCGCTTTAAATTCTTTTTCCGGTATTTTGCCATTCCAACCAGAACCCCATACGTGATCTCCCGTTCTGGAAAAATGCAAAACGGAACCTACGGACAATAATCTTTCCTGCTTATTCACTTCATCATCAAGGCTAAAATTACGCAAGCTCAGCATTTGTCGACAAACGATATCGGCAAGGCGATCGCCGAAGTTTACCCGGCCATCACTCGGGGCCCAGTGAAATAGTTCCACGTGGGGATAAGGCAAGCTAGGATTTTCACTCGAATTTTTTTTCTTAAACAAATTTTTAATCACATTTTGCTCCTAAACTCACGACACACACAAATTGCGTAATAAATTTATATAGTTTGTTAATGACGGCAATAGCTCACTATCAATAAAGAAGTTTCATACTCAAAGCAGCTTGAAACGAAGAATATTCACGATAGTTTAAAGGTGACTGATTTTCACGCCAGCCAGTATCTAAAACAATGCTAAGCGCGGAAATAGGTGTATAGGTTAATACGAAGGGGGAAACGTTATAAAGCGTTTCTATCATTGCCAAGTCGCCATCCGCATATTCATATTTCTTCTCGCGAGCAGTTGCACTGCTACTAAGCCCAAATTTTTCGCTTAATTGCCATGATGCAGAAATAGTATAAGCCTGGACGTTAGCCGGTGAATCAGACGTCTCGCCGACCGCTGGCTGGCGGTATGAGTAGCTGCCTTGTAGCTTTAATTTTGGAGTCGCTTGCCACTGAATATTAAACTCTGCTACCTCACTGGAGCCATCATTAATAAACCCGTCGCGATCGAGTTGTGCCAAGGTAAATGTTAAGTCTGTTTTAGAGGATATTGCCCAAACACTTTCCAACTCGTACTGGCGGTACTTAAAATCCAAATCCCTGGCGACATATTTTATATCCGGAAAAATTTCTGAATCACGCGATATTTCACTGTCTTCATTGATGTAGATGACATCGCCCGACGTTAATCGCAATACCAAAGTCGACGCATTTGCAGTTTTATAACCCGCATCAATAAAAGCTATCTCCTCTTCAAAGTCTAAGGATTCGCGCAAAAAATTGGAATGTCCCTGTTTGATCTTTTTGGCACCCACATGAAATGCGAGCCTGCCATCATTACCGTAACCAAGCCTAACTTTTGCATGATCGCGTCTTATAATATCTTTCTCAAAAAACTCTACTCGCTCAGCAAGGCGGTCATTACGCAACGCCTCCACTTCCGTATTGATCTGGCTGAGCCATTTACCCTTCCAACTCAATTGCGCGTCGCCAATAGTCGAGTCAAACTCGCTGTAATTATTATGCGCATAATTACTAACCCGCCCACGTGCCAATATCTGTTGACGAGAAAAATTCTTTTTAAAGCCAACACCGGCTGACGTTAATGTGATCTGCTCTTCATCTTCAATTTCGGTTTGGGAAAAATTACTATCGTAAATCTGCTGAATTGATACACCTGCACTAATTGCTCTTTCTTTTGCCGCTGAATCTTGCGCTGTTGAACTTTGCGAAAAAATACAAAGAGCGACTATGTAAAAGCTTCTACCTGAAATATTGCCCATCACTCACAATTCTCTTAATCAATACGCTTGCTGCCCAACAAAACCTTTAAATAGGGTACCCCACAGGATTTTGATATCCAATAACAATGACCAATTGCGGATGTATTCCAAATCATAGGCAATACGTCCAGACATCTTGTCCAAAGTTTCAGTTTCACCGCGAAAACCATTTATTTGTGCAAGCCCGGTAATGCCTGGTTTTACTTTATGACGCAGCATGTAACCTTTAATTTGTCCACGATAGAACTCATTATGAGCTACCGCATGTGGCCTGGGACCGACCAACGACATGCTGCCAGACAGTACGTTAAATAACTGCGGCAATTCATCAAGTGATGTACGTCTTAAAAAATTTCCAAACGGTGTAACACGCATATCGCCCTGCTTTGCCTGGGTTACATTTTCGCCGTCTTCACAAACGCTCATGGAGCGGAATTTCCATACTTTAATACGCTCCCCCCCCATACCATAACGTGTTTGTTTAAAAAATATTGTGCCAGGTGACGTTACCTTAACCCCAATTGCAACAATTAACATGGGGATTGCCAAGGCTACGAGCATGCCCGCACCGAGCACTAAATCCTCAAGTCGCTTTGCCCAACTATTATCCACCAAAGGAGAATCATAAATACTTAACGCCGGAATGCCCTGAAAGCAGGTTAACCGTGAGTGAAGCAAATCGAAATTAAATACATCTGGAATAACATAGGGCGTGACTGTCGTATCGGCAAGACGATCAATAATTGTATACATACGCAATTCAGCACGCATTGGCAGGGTAACAAAAACGATATCTATTTTATCGTCACGAGCATCTTCATAAAGCTGATCCAATCCGCCATTGACCGTGATATTTTTTCCTATCAAACGGCGACCCACTTCATCGTTATCAGCGATGCGGTCATCATAAAAACCTATTATGCGATACCCAAGCCACGGCATATCATTCATGGTATTAATCATTCGCACGCCCAAATCATTTGCCCCAACAATTGCGACACGACGTGGCTCCGACGGATTAGAGCGCAGCTTTGCTAAAAACACCCGCCGCCCCCAATGCAAACCAATCATAACTATGGGTGTTACCACCAGCCATAAAAATATTGCCGACAGACTGACACCTTCCAATGGCTGAATAAAAAATACTGGAATGCTAATTATTGCTTCAGTAACAACCCAGGCAACCATGATGCGAGAAGCCAGATTCAACATTGTATGGCCGCGCCATAAATAATATATTTCGTTACTTTCAGCAAAGAGTCCGAAAATAATAACTGCACTAACAGCAAATATCGAATAGACATTACTCCATTCTATATTTGCCATTTGCAAAATAAACCAGAGCAAGAAAATAATGAGAAGGCTATCAAATGCTCGAAATAAGGCTAGTATGTTAGAGTGATGCAAGCGAATAACTTGCGGTTTAGTCGACAATTCAACGGGACTCATTGCTGATTCCAGCAGTTCTTGGCTACTCATAAATACTCTCCACAGCATTACCAAATAACTCTTTCAATATCTGCATTAATCAGGCCAAAAAAAATCGGCGCAAGCATAATGAAAAATACGGAAACAGCGACAAAAAACTTTTTGATATTTTCGTTCAGATTCAGGATACATTCAGAATACATTCAGAACACATCTGACATTTGACTTAAAAATCTATGCGCAACAAAAGTAAAATAGTTGTTGGGCAAGCGAAGGGAACTATAACAAAAAAACTTGATTTCGTTGGTGTGGTGGCGAACATATCCTTTTGTTTCGAGTGACGGGCCTCGCATTTTTATTCATTAGTCAGGATTTATTTTTAAATAGTCGCGAAAATAAATTTTCGGTGAAAAAATAGACGCTAAAAATTCTGAATGAAAATTAACATTGTCCTAATATAGTTTTTAAAAAAATACAGCTCTGTGCAAATAAAAATAGCCCCATCTTTGCGCATTTCGTTATTGATGTGATGCTATTTGATGCTACGAATTAATTTAGCGATCATCTCCCACAGCATGGGCGGCATAATTGCCTTACTTGCGTGTCTTGCTTTGTCAGAATTACTCATAAATAAAAACAGTGAGTTATGACGGCCTTCGCGATCGATTTTTGCAAAACGGTTAGAGTAATAATAAGAGGCTAGTGAACGCCGTGTTACGCCCTCCGGCGGTGTAAACGGTTGCGGGTGGCCATGAAAGCTATCCCGACTATGGCGCATTAAAATTGTTCTACCAAATTCTGGCGCAATGCTGGTTACGCACCGGCTTTTGGTTGCATCCCATAATTCCAGTGCACCATGCCATTCAGGCTGCCAGGATTTATTGAGGTAGGTGATCATCACCATTTCATTGTGTAAGCCAGAGCGTAGATGTCGATCAAAATCGCGATGGATTGCAAATCGCCCACCGGCTTTAGTTTCGTGTAACCCTCCTCCATAAAGATGGGCATCCACCAGCAAATCATCCACTTCCGTTAAAAATGATAGAACCTGAACGAACCACCCTGAGTTGACCAAATTAAAATATATTTGACTGGCCGGACCAAGAGTCGCATTCACTAATGAACGCTGTGTGCTTTGATTTTTATCGGAAACCGAACGCCACAAGGCTGTTGGATCAGGCGAATCAAACTCTTCCAAAATCAATTCAAGTAGTTGTGGATTGAACCAGCCATCTTCCACAATATGCTGAAATGGTTGTGCCGCTTTAATTCGTTGCCGCAAATCAAGCAGATAAATTTCGTCATACAAACGCGCATCAACCAGATTATTCAAATCCAGTTGCTTGTCTCGAATAGATACAAAATTTCCCACCGATTGCATCACGCCATTTTCCTCGTTAAAACAAGAGCTCAGGGAATACCACGCTTAAGAGAGCAAAAAAATGCGATGGAGTTCACGCTTAGCGAGCTTATTACAAGATGACAGATTGAGCGCTTAAAGAAAAGCGATTTTAGATGACATATTACTGCAATAACCAGAACTGAAAAAGCGCAATGGGATATCAATCTATAAAGAGGTCTCCCCCTATTAAATGATTATAAGGAAGCGCGCCCCCCCTACTACAAACTATCGCGCAACCGGGTGGACCCTGACAGAACAAACAATGAGTACTGCGGATTCCGGCACCACTTTTATTTCAAGTAGCCGTTATTATTCAAGGGGGTTATCATCAATAATTTGAAGGACTTAAATCAGTGCTTTCAATACTGATTTGTAATCACAGAATTTTACAGCCTGCACACTTCAACATTAGCGGCCAACGCTAGGGAATTATAATGGGTCAGCAATATCAAGAATTAAATCAGAGTCATATTGATTTTATAAAAGAGCAAAAAATATATTTTGTGGGCACTGCAACAGCAGAGAGCAAAGTTAACATATCCCCCAAAGGGCAAGATTCATTTCGAATTATTAGCCCAACCAGAGTGGCATGGTTAAACGTAACAGGAAGTGGCAATGAGTCATCTGCTCAAGTACAAATCGACCCAAAAATGACCATCATGTTTGCTGCATTTGAAGGCAATCCTATTATTTTACGCATTTATGGAAAGGCCAAGGTTATTCATAAAAATGATAAGAACTGGGATGAATTGAGTTCGCTATTTCCGGCGCTGCCCGGAACCCGGCAAATATTCGATGTGGAAATTGAATTGGTGCAAAAATCTTGTGGTATGTCAGTTCCATTTTTTAACTATGTGAGCGAACGAGATCAGCTTAATGCCTGGGCAATCAAAAAGGGCGAAGCTGGCATCAAAGAATATTGGATTGAGAAAAATCAAAAGTCTATCGATAATTTGCCAACTTATATTGTGGAAAAAAATATGTAGTGAAATTAAACAATGCATTTACATCTATAATAGGCAACCCAGGATCTTGATAGTTATCAGCATGCTTAAATATTTTACCGGATATCCTAGCGAAACCACCGAGCAAATTAAGCGAGTTATTGTGGAGCAGCGGTTAAGTGAAATTTTGTTAAAAAAATATCCGCAGCCCCACCAGGTGCGAACCGACAAGCAACTTTATGAATATACCATTGCAATAAAAAATCAATACATGACAAAAGCACAGCCACTTAGCCGCGCGCACTACGATGCAAAAATAAAAGTCATCCAGCACGCGCTAGGGCAACACGCTTACATTACACGGGCACAGGGCCATAAAACCAAAACAGTGAATGAGATCAAAATCGCCAGTTTATTTCGCATAGCACCTGAGGCTTTTTTAAAAATGATTGTAGTGCATGAATTGGCACATTTTAAAGAAAAAGAACACAACAAAGCCTTTTATCAACTTTGTCGGCATATGGAGCCTAACTATTATCAATACGAATTTGATGTGCGTTTATATCTTACACAACTGGATTTATTTGGCGAGATTTATACCTGAATATTATTGTTTTTGAAATTCTGCAAAAACTTCTATATCAACTTTGTCAGCAATAGCAGGCGTTAAATAGTCAATGCCAAAAAGGGAACGATTGAAACTTGTGGTGGCAGAGAACCCCAAGGTGTAAGCGCCAGTTAACATATTGTTACCGCCACCATTAAAAATCACATCCAAAACGATAGATTCAGTTACACCATGCAACGTAAATGTGCCAGAAAATTTTGCCCGTTTTTCATCAATCAACTCCACGCTAGTCGTTTTAAACAAGGCTTGCGGATACTTTTCAGTATGAAACCAGCTGCTATCGCGTAAATTTCCTTCCAGCTCCTGATTGTTGGCATCAACACTGGCCACATCAATCACTGCAGTTAACTTTGCATTCGCGATATTATCCGGATCAAATTCTAAACTGGCATCCACTTTATTGAAACGCCCCACGAAAGTGGACAGACCCATATGATTTATTTTAAACAAAACGGCCGTATGCTGAGGGTCAGCGACGTAACTGCCCTTTTCGAGATGAACAATAGTTTGTTTTATTGTTGGCTGAATGAGATAACCGCAAGAAGACAACACCGCGACAGATATCAATGTTAACAACATGAGCGAACGGCAAAGTCGAGTTTTATTGCGTATATAATTCACTTCGACATATCCACCCATATAAAACTTTTAAAAATTATTTATTTCACAAGCTCTCATCGCTTACTATTCTGGCAGAGTGATATTTAATTCCAAAACCGAGCAGTTATCTGATTCATCCAAACTTACCACCACCTGATCAGAATCAATATTGATATACTTCCGAATAACATCGATGATTTCTTGCTGCATCTTGGGTAAAAAATCCGGCTGTTTACGCCTATGGCGCTCATGTGCAACAATAATTTGCAACCGCTCTTTGGCGCGCGACGCCGAGGTAGGCACACTCTTTTTTTGAAAGTAGCTGAAAAAGCTCACAATTATTTACCTCCTAGCAAACGCTTGAAGAAACTTTTCTTTTCTTCCTCAAGAAACCTATGGGCAACATCTTTGCCAAGCAATCTGTCAACAGCATCATTGTATGCTTGACCTACTTGGGACTCCGCATCCAGGATAACGGGAGTCCCTTGGTTAGACGCTTTTAGTACCGCTTCTGATTCTGGAATAACACCGAGCAATGGAATTGCTAAAATATCTTCTACATCACTTACACTTAACATTTCACCGTTCGCAACACGCGTGGGGTTATAACGTGTTAATAACAAATGCTCTTTAATCGGTTCAAGGCTTTGCTCCGCACGGCGGGATTTACTTTGCAAAATACCGAGAATACGATCTGAATCGCGCACCGAAGAAACTTCCGGATTCGTCACCACTATGGCAATATCAGCAAAGTAGAGCGCCATTAACGCACCTTGCTCGATGCCAGCGGGCGAGTCGCACACGATGTATTCAAAATCTTTAGCAAGCTCGTTTAAAATATTTTCCACGCCCTCTCTCACTAATGCATCTTTATCGCGGGTTTGCGATGCGGGCAAAACATATAAACCCTCAGTCCGCTTATCTTTAATGAGCGCTTGATTAAGTGTAGCCTCACCTTTAATGACATTGACAAAATCATAAACTACGCGGCGCTCACACCCCATTATTAAATCGAGATTACGTAAACCCACATCAAAATCGATCACAACCGTTTTATGCCCACGCATTGCCAGGCCCGTACTAATTGCAGCGCTAGTGGTAGTTTTACCTACACCGCCCTTACCTGATGTTACAACAATAATCTTAGCCAAGAGAGGCTCCTTTAAGGTTTACATATTTAAAATAATATTAAGTTTGTTGCGCTTTCTCTCACTACAACGCGTAATCTGAACACAATGCGCTCTTGCGGCTCAAAGCGTTAACCGAGTTAAGAGCTGACTAACGCCTCGACAATCACCTTTTCGCCCAATAACGATATTTGCGCAGGCTTTTTATTTAATTCTTTCGGTAGCGCATCTTGCAATACAAAGTTGCCCGCGATAGCAACTAATTCAGCCTCGAATTGTTGGCAAAAAATACGGGCATCGACATCTCCTTTAACGCCAGCAAGGGCACGACCCCGCAGCGAACCATAAATATGGATATGGCCATCAGCTAATACCTCTGCGCCTTCGCTCACTTGCGAGAGGACAATTAAATCTGCACCTTCAGCATAAATCTGTTGGCCAGATCGCACCGGACGTGTAATAACCTTGCTAATACGTTGCACTAATCGTTCTTCAATAACTACTCGCTCTTCAATAACAGTTTCAATCACGGCTTCCACGGCGCGGACAGATTCTTTTACCGGTATTTTGAGCGCGCGTTCGGACGGTGTGGGCAACACGGCCAATCCAGTTGCCTGTACGCTGGCTAGCAGAGCTTCCGGCACAGCAGTAAAACCCAGCGGTTGCAAATTTAATTCGCGACAAATTTTAATTAACTGCGGTACATTTTTCACCAATGCCGTGCATTGCTCCGCATTGGTCAACTTTTCCAGGCTAATTAACACGGGTGAATTATCAAAAAAATGCGGCGCCTGAGCTATTTTTTCTTTAAGTTCGGCCGCAAGTGTTTTGGGGTTGTAGTCGATAAGAGCCAATACCACTACCGTTAACGCACTGCCTTTAAGCTGAAAACTGACATCAATCATTACACGCGCTCGTCTGTATGCATAGGAAGCACAACTGAAAGTTACCTAAGGTCGCCATTATCAAGCCACAGGCTTTTTAGTCAAGTCAAAGTGCTTGCTGGATAGGATGTCTTACCCCATGATGCCGGTCATTCAGTCGCTGTTAAGGGGCCGAAACTTATAAAGGATTTGAAACTCAGAGTAAGCCTGAGCCCCTCCTTCACAGGATTAAAACGCGAGATAACATCATGACATCGTTCACTAGCATTGCAGCAACTAACCATCGGTTTTTGCGGATCTTTGCGGTTCTACTTTTACCGATCCTTTCCGCCATGTTTATCGCTTCTCCTGGCTATGCAGAAGAAGATATAGATTCGCGGGAATCCGAGGCAGCAACATTTAGCCAAGCCCAGCTCGATCAAATTCTCGCTCCCATTGCACTCTACCCGGATACAGTTCTCTCGCAAGTTTTAATTGCCGCAACCTACCCCATTGAAGTCGTACAAGCTGACCGTTGGGCACGCGCTCACCCTAACGTTAAAGGCGACGATGCAGTACAACTCGTGGAAGACAAAGATTGGGACCCCAGCGTTAAAGCGCTGGTGGCCTTTCCCGATATTTTGCAGCGCATGAGCGATGATATAGATTGGACACAACAACTCGGCGACGCGTTTTTAGTTGATGAAGGCCGCGTAATGGATACTGTACAAAACCTGCGTCAAAAAGCTTACGCCTCTGGCAGCTTAAACAAAGTGCAGCACTTAAAGGTACAGCGCGATAATGATGAAATTATCATTGAACCTGCAGAAGAGCGCGTAGTGTATGTACCGGTTTACGACACTCGCGTAGTTTATGGCAATTGGTGGTGGCCGGAATACCCGCCCGTTTACTGGCATTACCCAAGCCATTACACCTATGTTTCAGGTTTCTATTGGGGACCAAGGATATTTATTGGCCCTACTTTTTTCTATAGTTCATTTCACTGGCGTCAACGCCATGTAGTAGTGGTCGATCACCATCATCACCGGAATCACTACCGCAACTCACGCCCTCATTATTACACCGGCCGCAGTATCGTCCATCACCAGGGCGCACGCCAATGGCGCCACGAACCGACCCATAGACGCGGCGTTGCCTATTACAACAACCGCGTACGTGAGAATTACGGTAGCCGTAGAGAAAGTTATCGCGATGCACATGTTTATCGCGATCAACACCGCGAAAGAAATTCGGATGTCCGCGGCGCAGCACGCCACCGTTTTGATGAAAACCAAAGGGGAAATCCACGCGCTGGAGAATCAAACAGAGTTAACGCGGCTACACCAGATCGCGCGTCTCAAGTTAGGCCACCCATCGACCGTGCCGAACAATTGCGTGGTCGTATGCAGCGTCCGGACAAGGTGAACAACAATTCACGAGACCCAGCAACGCAGGTGAATCAGAACAATGCCAGACAAAACATTGACAGAGGCAGACATTTACAAGGTAACGACAGACAACCAGCTGACAACAAAAATGCAGATCGAAACCTGGATAGAATTGGCGATAGAGATAGGAATAGAGCCGCGCCCAATCAGCAAACCACACCAAGAGCTGTTGAGCCAGATAGAGGCAATAATCAGGAACGCGGCAATCGTAATCATCGCGAGGCTATACGCACGCCTACTGAACAACCACGGCCCCAGCCTAACGTCGAAACTCCTAGAGTCGAACGTGCTGAAAGAGTTGAACGTGTCGAACGCGAACAAAACAATGAGCGTAGAGCTGAGGTCAATAACCGTCCAAGCCGGGTTGATGACGGCATGACCCGTCGTACCGAAACAACTCGGGACGCACCCAGAGAACGTCATCATAACGAAGGCGGTAATAGAGCAAGAGGAGGCGACTCGAGAGGCGAGGACAGAGGTAGACACTAAACCTACTTTACATAAATCGATATAAAAAACGCCCGCTATTCACGTAGCAGGCGTTTTTTATAGCTCTTACACTCCATTCGATAGATCTTTAACCCATATCGCAATCCGGGGCACGAGTGGTATACATCACTCATCCCTCTCCTGGATTGTCACAATCCATTGTTTCTCCCCGATAGTAACTCTGATCTTATAGGGTAGGAACGCGGCTATGGTAGTGTTAACAATAAAGCTATTACTTTCAGGTGCAAACCGCAGCCACGAAGGTAAGGATTTACCATTAACCCTGGTCGCTTGAACCATAGTCAAACCGGTCACATTCATTGCTTCAAGAGGTAGGGAAAAAGTTAACCCGCGAGCAAATTTTTGACTGCCTCTAGGTACAGTAACAAAAATTTTATTATTGTCTTCGTTAGCAGATCCATCCCACAAAGGCTCCTGAATCAACAACACTTGCACCTCATCATTGACCGGCTTGGTTACTCCGCTGCTAACTTTTGCTGCAATATTGTTATTCATACCATTCAAGCTGCTTTCAGGAAATAAGGCTAAGACATCAACCAATGCCGTCGGCATCCAGTCAGCAGATGAAAGCTCCGTTACAGCACCGTTGACAAGGCTAATGACAGTAGCCGTAATAATATTGTCTGTGTTTGGAATAATATTTGCGGCAGTGGCAGCGGTTGAATTGATACGATAATTCGCCGAATCCAACCCACTGACACTAATACCACTAACAGTTACGGCTTTATTACTTCCCGCTAAATTATTGTCAAACCTGGCGGTTTGATAACTTACGTCGAGCACATCACCGTTTAAGGGTACCGCTGCCAGGCCTACAGTGGCGCTGTCAGTACCATCAAAAAGTTTGTCAATGCCAGTGGCCGTTACGCTTAAGTTAATGGGAGATATGGATGCAGTGGTGTTAAGCGCATTACTCGCGAAATAATTTCCAGCATCTGCGCCACTCAAACTTACCCCGCTAACAGTAACCAATTTATTCGCACCAACATTTTTGTCATTGAAGGTCGCACCAGTGTAACCAACGGTAAAACTATCACCGGTCATGCGGTCGTCCATCAAGCTAACACTCGTCGCCGTGGTTGCGTCATAAACCTTGTCAACGCCAGTAGCATCAATGCTCAAGTTTAACGGCGTGATAGCAGCAGAAGTTCTTGCTGTAGTATTTACGCTGTAATTATCCGCATCCGTTCCCGTTAAATTAATACCTGACACAGCGACAAATTTACCCGCACCCGCATTTTTATCAACAAATGCAGCACTATAGCCGACAGTGAACA
Source organism: Pseudomonadota bacterium (assembly GCA_040385335.1). Taxonomy (GTDB): domain Bacteria; phylum Pseudomonadota; class Gammaproteobacteria; order Pseudomonadales; family Cellvibrionaceae; genus Cellvibrio. The sequence continues at coordinate 53,931 of JAZKHP010000007.1, read as the reverse complement.
CATCACCACTAACCCGATTGTCGGTGGTGGTGGCTGTGGCATTTACGCTACCGTCATAAACCTTATTAACCCCGACTGCAGAAACTGTTAATGGTCTTGCTGTGATGCTGGCGACCAAGCCCGTTGGCTGGATCAGATTGTAATTAAGGGCATCGCTACCACTGAGTACGAAAGTGGAATCTGTTATTGGCTTATTAATTCCCACATCTTTTGTTACAAAGGTGCCGCTGATAGCGCTTATAAACACATCATCAACACCCATCGCACCACTAAGCTCCGCCACCGCATCAGTGCCAAATGCAAGAGTACCGTCATACACTTTATCAACGCCAGACGCGGTAACCGTTAAGTTAGTGGCGGAAATAGACGCTGTGGTGATGATTGCACTGCTAGCGGAATAATTTGCAGCATCTACTCCACTCAAACTTATGCCGTTGATATTGACGGTTTTATTGATACCAACATTCTTATCAACAAATGCCACGCTACCATAGCCCACATTGAAAACGTCTCCTGATAAACGATCGTCAGTCAAGATAACGTCAGTTGTGGTAGTCGCGTCGTACACTTTATCGATACCCGTAGCACTAATTGTCAAAGTTGCCGGAGTGATCGCAGCAGCAGCGCCTGCAGTAGTATTAGCGATATAGTTACCAGCATCTGCACCCGTTAAGTTGATACCTGATACAGTGACAAACTTACCGGCACCGGCGTTTTTATCAACGAATGCAGCACTGTACCCTAAGGTTAATAAATCACCGCTAACACGATTATCAGTCGTGACGACACTAGCACTTGCCGCACCGTCATAAACCTTATCAACTCCGATTGCGGAAACTGTTAATGGTCTTGGTGTGATGCTGGCGACCAAGCCCGTTGGCTGAATCAAGTTGTAGTTGGGTCCATCGCTACCCGTGAGCACGAAAGAAGAACCGGTAATAGGTTTATTGACGCCTACATCTTTGGTGATAAAAGTACCGCTAATGGCCCCTACATGAACGTCATCACCACCAATCGCACCTGTTAGTGAAGCTATTATGGAATTGGTACCTGCGGCGAGCGTGCCGTCGTATACCTTATCAACACCGACAATACCCGATACGGTTAATGTGGCCTGGGTGATAGTCGCACTGCTTAAGGTAGAACTCGCTACGGAATAATTGCTAGCCAATCCGCCATTAGTGCCATCAAACAAATTGATTCCAGTGATGGTGACCGTCTTCGCGACTCCTACATGTTTATCTGCAAATGTCACGCTGCCGCTTGATATCGGAGTGACTGTCTCAGTACCTACAAATCCCGCCAATCCATATCCGGTTAAGGTAGCTCCCGAAGTGCCGTTGTAGATTTTATCTGCTACTGTCGCCGCGAGCGTAAGTACTTTCGCCGTAATTGTGGCGGTGGTAGCTGCGGTGGATGGTGCCGTGTAGTTAGCGGCCAAACCACCATTAGTACCGTCAACAAGAGCAATTCCGTTGATAGTAACGGTTTTCCCGATAGCGGCGTTTTTATCTATAAATGTTGCGCCTGTAGAGGTCGCCGTCACGGTTTCAGCCCCAATAAAACCAGCAAGTCCATAGCTGCTAAAAGTGGCCACATTAGTACCATCGTAAGATCTACTGTTAGCGACAGGTGCCAGGGTCAGCAACACTGGATTAATTGTGCTGGTGGTGTTATCCGTATAGATCAAGTTGTAATTACCGCCGCTGTTGCCGTCAGTCACGCTCACGCCACTGGTGGTGACGGTTTTCGTCGCGCTACCCGCATTAGCATTGGTGAACGCAAAAGTGCCGCCGCTAATCGTGTCCAACAAACTGCCATTGCTGACGTTGGTATAAAGCGTACCCGCAGTGACTACTGCAGTACCGCTGGCGCTCAGGCCACTATCGTAGGTTTTGCTGACATTACTACTTCCAACGCTCAAGTTTGCCGGGCTGATAGTACTCGTGGTGTTATCTACATAAGAAATACTGTAGTTGTTGCCGCTATTGCCGTCGCTCAAGGTGGCGCTGCTGGTAGTCACGATTTTATTGCCGCTGCCCGCATTAGCATTGGTGAAAGCAAAGGTGCCTCCGCTCAAACTATCGCCGCTGAAAACAGTGCCCGATACTGCCACCGCCGTGCCGATTGCTGCCAGGGTACCGTTATAGGTTTTGCTTACATCACTGGTAGTAACGGCTAAAGGTGCAGCGGTAATATCCGTCGTTTGGGTGCCGCCAGTAAACGTGTAGTTGCTGGCTAAACCAGTCCCATTTCCTAATGCCAAAGTCCCCAGGGTAACGGTTTTGGCAGTACCCACATTTTTATTCGCCACTGTACCGGCACCATTAAGTGACAGGGTTTCGCCGCCCACCAAGGTGCCAAAGGTTAATCCGCTGGCAGCCACGTTCAGGGTTCCATCGTAAGCACGGGTGCCAGTAAGGCTAACGGCATAGGGATTGATAGTGCTCGTTGTATTGTTAGCATAGATAACGTTGTAATTACCGCCGCTATTACCATCGTTCAGGGTAACACCCACGCTTGCAATGACAGTCTTATTGCCAAGGCCGACATTAGGATCGAGATACTCAAAAGTTCCGCCAGTAAAATTATCTAGCACGCTGCCATTGCTCACATTGGTGTAGAGCGTCCCGGAAACAAGTATTGCGGTACCGCTCGACGTTACCCCACCATCGTAAACTTTAAGGGTGTTAGGACTGGTAATAGTTAGATTGGCTGGTGTAATGGTGCTGGTAGTGTTATCGGCATAGGACACGCTGTAGTTATTGCCGCTGTTGCCATCCACGACTGTGACGCTTGCTGCAGTGACAGTTTTATTGCCGCTGCCGGCATTGGCATTGGTAAAGGCAAAAGTGCCGCCGCTTAAGCTGTCACCGGTAAACACAGTGCCCGAGCTGGCGACTGCGGTACCCACTGCAGCTAAAGTACCGTTATAGGCTTTGGTGACATTGCTGGTGGAAATCGTTAGGGGTGCTGCGGTGATGTTGGTGGTCTGGGTGCCGCCGACAAAGGTGTAGTTGCTGGCCAAGCCGGTGCCGTCCACCAGAGCCAAGCTGCCAAGGGTAACCGGTTTTGCCGTACCCACATGTTTGGTAGCGACTGTACCCGTCCCACTGAGTGACAGGGTTTGCCCGCCGACCAACGCACTGAGCGTTAATCCGCTGGCAGCCACATCCAGGGTGCCATCGTAAGTGCGGGTACCGGTAAGATTCACAATGTAGGGGTTGATAGTGCTAGTGGTATTGTCAGTATAAGTCACGCTGTAATTGCCACCGCTGTTGCCATCGCTCACTGTCACACCGCTGGTAGTGACGGTTTTAGTCCCGACACCCGCATTGGCATTACTAAAGGCAAAGGTGCCGCCACTGATGCTGTCCAACACGCCGCTGTTGGCGTTGGTATAAAGTGTTCCCGCCGTAACCACTGCTGTTCCACTCGCACTCACACCATTATCGTAAGTCTTGGTGACATTGGTGCTGCCGATGCTCAGGCCCACTGGAGTGATGGTGCTGGTAGTGTTATCGGCATAGGACACGCTGTAGTTATTGCCGCTGTTGC
>JAZKHP010000007.1:0-50273 GCA_040385335.1 Pseudomonadota bacterium | reverse complement strand
ATGGTGCTGGTAGTGTTATCGGCATAGGACACGCTGTAGTTATTGCCGCTGTTGCCATCCACGACTGTGACGCTTGCTGCAGTGACAGTTTTATTGCCGCTGCCGGCATTGGCATTGGTAAAGGCAAAAGTGCCGCCGCTTAAGCTGTCACCGGTAAACACAGTGCCCGAGCTGGCGACTGCGGTACCCACTGCAGCTAAAGTACCGTTATAGGCTTTGGTGACATTGCTGGTGGAAATCGTTAGGGGTGCTGCGGTGATGTTGGTGGTCTGGGTGCCGCCGACAAAGGTGTAGTTGCTGGCCAAGCCGGTGCCGTCCACCAGAGCCAAGCTGCCGATGGTAATAGCCTTGCCGGTGCCCACATGTTTGGTAGCCACTGTGCCGGTGCCACTAATCGAAAGGGTTTCTAAACCAACCAAGGCTCCCAATGTCAATGAAGCTGCTGCGACATTAGCCGTACCATCGTAAACACGCGTGCCAGTAAGGTCGACCGGACGCGGAGTAATTGCTAATGTCCCGTCGACAAACTGAAGAAGATAACCTTTCAATGACGTAAGAGAGCCAGTTGCAGAGGTGATGTTATAGTTTCCAACATTATCGGAGGTCAATGCCGCAGTACCCAATACCGGGGTTCCACTAAAGGTCGATGTAGCGTCATCACCTGCCAGATATCCGGTGACGGTATAGGTCAATGCAGGGTTTGCGTCACCATAATAACGTGACAGATTATTGGCTGTAAAAAACAATATCGCTGTGTCGTCGTAGAGGAATAGATTGCCAGTGCGACCGCCCTGGGTCGCAGGTCCATTCACCGCATAGTTTTCACCGATGAATTCACTGCCCAATAAGCCGCCTTTCACTATGGTCGAATTGTTCTTTGAATAAATAATGAAGCGACCAGTTCCCATGACCAAAGCCGGGCTCAACGGGGTGCTATCACTGTTGATAAAGTCGAAGCCAGTACCGGCAACGAGATAGATATCACCCGTGCCGCCTGCAGTCATTGTGCGTGTATCAGCCAGAGTTAAAGTCCCACCACTAGTGCGGATAGAAATATTTCCAGAAGTGGATTGGATATTACCGTTTATAACGAGACCAGCAGTATCGGCAATTTCAATTCCGCTAGCTGCTGTGACTGCACCCAATGTCGCTATTGTGTTAGATACACCACTCTGATCGATGTCAATGCTGCCACCAGCAGAAGCAGAAAAAGTAGAAACGTTGGTAATTGCGCTTGTTTGGGTGATGTTGCCGCTACCGCCCGCTACTAAGGTCAGACTTGCGCCGCCGGTATTGATACCGGTTATGCCAGCCAAAGTACCAATCGCAAAACCATTAGCATCGGTGTAAGCCACGGCGTTAGCCGTTGGGTTAATGGCAATAGTATTAACATCATTTGCCGGGCTCGTTAATGTTACCGGCCCAGTAGCTGTAATCGCTAACAATGGAGTAATCAGCGGACCAGTTTGGGTGACAGCGCCGCTGGAAATCATAGTAAAGCTGGTGGACGCAGTAGCACCATCAAGAACCGTTGCGCCCGTGTCTTCAGTCACCGCTACAGTAGTACCATTTAATTGCAAACTGCCAAAAGAGTTACCGGTGTTATTAAGAGTTATAAGACCGCTACCACCGACAGAGCTAGCCTCAGCGTTAAAGCTCGCTATGCCGGCAATGGAAATTGTTGTACCAAATGCTTGGGTAATACCCGTTTGCACATCGCTGCCGACGGTGATCGCTGGTGCGATTGTGGTCACTCCAATATAGCCACCGACGCTATTGCCCGAATGGTTCAACAGTACCGCACTGCCAGGAATCGCTGCTCCAGCGAAGGCTTTGCTTGAAGCAATACTTATCACTGAATAGTTTCCGGCCTCGGTTACGTCGCCCAGGTTGATTACTCCCGATACGCGTAGCTCAGATACCGAAGGTGTCGAAGTAAGGCCTTGAACAAGATTACCAGCACCGCCTAAGGATAAAGATGCCGCGTCAATATCCAAGTCTCCCGCCACCTGAATTTTGCTACCGACAAATTGTGAAACAGCTGTGCCAGTCGCAGTGAGAACAAAATCCCCGCCAATCAAGCTTTCGCCCAGCACAGTAGTACTTGGCACTGTATGGGTAATCGCCACATCACCGGCTGCATGAGTAGTTTGCAAAACCAAATTGTCCCCTACAACCAATGGTCCTGCTAGCGTTTGCGAAATTACTCCACCCGCCTTTAGACTCAGGTTACCGCTGGTAGTCATACCAAGGCTGTTCACCGTTCCTATGGATAAAGCTGCGGCGGTACTGACAGTTGCACTACCAGTGTTGCCTGCCAGCACCGGAATAGTGTTGGTGTCGCGCGCAAGACTGAAGGCTCCGCCGGTGCCCAGCAACTCGAGACCTGCTGCAGCAAGATTTTGTGTTTGCGTAACTGTACCCGTGGTCGACAAGGTGGTATTGCCGCTGGTGGTAACACCGACTGTATTAAGGGTGCCAATCACGAAACCGCTATTTTCCAGGAAGCTGAGCACGCCGGTATTAGCGGCCAGGGTCGTAATGGCATTGGCAACATTATTAAAAATGTAAGTGCCGCCAGCACCTAAGAGTTCTAAGCCTAAGGCCAACACTGCCTGCGCCTGTGTAACCGTACCAGTGCTCGACAAAGTCATATTGCCACTGGTGGTTAACCCCAGCGTATTTACCGTACCTATGGCGAAGCCGCTATTTTCCAGGAAGTTTAATGCACCCGTATTACCTGCCAGAGTAGTAATTGCGTTAGCAACATTAAGGAAAGTATAAGCACCGCCGACACCCAACAACTCGAGACCGGCGGCCACAATAGCTTGTGCCTGCGTGACTATTCCGGTGGTTGATAAGGTTGTATTGCCAGTAGTCGTCAATCCAACTGTATTCACAGTACCTATAGCAAAGCCGGAGTTTTCCACCAGACTTACGACACCTGTGTCACCCGCTAAGGTAGTAATGGCATTACCAATATTCGTTAAAGTGAAGGTACCGCCAAGACCTAAAAGCTCAAGACCGGGAGCAGTAATGGCTTGCGATTCGGTGACGGTATCAGTGGTGGAAAGGGTTGTATTTCCGCTAGTGGTTAACCCGACCGTATTGACCGTACCTATAGCAAAGCCACTGTTTTCCACCAGACTTACCACGCCGGTATCACCCGCCAAAATCGTAATGGCATTGCCCGTATTGGTTAGGGTGAAGGTACCGCCCAAGCCCAGAAGTTCAAGACCGGGAGCAGTAATGGCTTGTGATTCAGTAACAGTGCCTGTTGTTGAAAGGGTTGTATTTCCGCTAGTGGTTAAGCCGACCGTATTGACTGTACCAATAGCAAAGCCGCTGTTTTCCACCAGACTTACCACGCCGGTGTTGCCTGCCAAGGTGGTGATCGCATTGCCCGTATTGGTTAAGGTGTAGATACCACCGACACCCAGTAATTCCAGCCCTGACGCTGCCAACAATTGCGATTCAGTGACCGTGCCTGTTGTTGAAAAGGTTGTATTTCCGCTAGTGGTTAATCCCACCGTATTGACCGTGCCGATATCGAAACCACTGTTTTCAATCAGACTTACCACGCCGGTATTGCCGGCCAAGGTGGTGATCGCATTGCCCGTATTGGTTAAAGTGTAGATACCACCGACACCCAGTAATTCCAGCCCTGACGCTGCCGTCATTTGTGCTTGGGTAACAGTGCCAGTGGTGGAAAGGGTTGTATCTCCACTGGTCGTTAAGCCGACTGTATTGACCGTGCCAATGGCGAAGCCGCTGTTTTCCACCAGACTTACCACGCCGGTATTGCCCGCCAAGGTGGTGATCGCATTGCCCGTATTGGTTAAGGTGTAGATACCGCCAACACCTAATAACTCCAATCCTGTCGCTGCTAACAATTGCGATTCAGTGACATTGCCGGTGGTGGAAAGCGTGGTATTGCCGCTAGTGGTTAAGCCGACAGTATTGACTGTACCAATAGCGAAGCCGCTGTTTTCCACCAGACTTACCACACCGGTATCACCCGCCAAGGTGGTGATGGCATTGCCGGTATTAGTTAGGGTGTAGATGCCACCAACACCTAATAACTCCAAGCCCGCTGCTGCCAGCAGTTGCGATTCCGTGACGGTACCAGTGGTGGAAAGCGTGGTATTACCGCTAGTGGTTAAGCCAACCGTATTGACCGTACCAATAGCGAAGCCGCTGTTTTCCACCAGACTCACCACACCGGTATCACCCGCCAAAGTCGTAATGGCATTGCCCGTATTGGTTAGGGTGAAGGTACCGCCCAAGCCCAGAAGTTCAAGACCGGGAGCAGTAATGGCTTGTGATTCAGTAACAGTGCCTGTTGTTGAAAGGGTTGTATTTCCGCTAGTGGTTAAGCCGACCGTATTGACTGTACCAATAGCAAAGCCGCTGTTTTCCACCAGACTTACCACGCCGGTGTTGCCTGCCAAGGTGGTGATCGCATTGCCCGTATTGGTTAAGGTGTAGATACCACCGACACCCAGTAATTCCAGCCCTGACGCTGCCAACAATTGCGATTCAGTGACCGTGCCTGTTGTTGAAAAGGTTGTATTTCCGCTAGTGGTTAATCCCACCGTATTGACCGTGCCGATATCGAAACCACTGTTTTCAATCAGACTTACCACGCCGGTATTGCCGGCCAAGGTGGTGATCGCATTGCCCGTATTGGTTAAAGTGAAGGTACCGCCCAGCCCCAGGAGTTCAAGACCAGGAGCAGTGATCGCTTGCGATTCAGTGACTGTGCCAGTGGTGGAAAGGGTTGTATTTCCGCTAGTGGTTAAGCCAACTGTATTCACAGTACCTATAGCAAAGCCGCTGTTTTCCACCAGACTTACCACGCCCGTATTGCCTGCCAAGGTGGTGATCGCATTGCTCGTATTGGTTAAGGTGTAGATACCACCGACACCCAGCAATTCCAGCCCTGACGCTGCCAACAATTGCGATTCAGTGACCGTGCCTGTTGTTGAAAAGGTTGTATTTCCGCTAGTGGTTAATCCCACCGTATTGACCGTACCAATAGCGAAGCCGCTGTTTTCTACAAGACTAACTACGCCCGTATTACCGGCCAAAGTTGTGATTGTATTAGCACCCAACACCAATGTATGGGTAACACCCGCTCCCAATAATTCAAGGCCTGTCGCAGTAAGCGTACTGGTGCCATCTTGGCTTAAGATTTGTCCATTACCCGCTTGCAGCGTGATATTGCCAGTAGTCGCTAATGCTTTTAGCAGTGCTGAGCTATTTAATGCTAATGAAATGTTGCCACTCGCATTGGTGCTGTCAGCCGCATTGCGCGAAACTGCATTAACAGAACCCAGGGTGCTGCTATTCGCAATGGTGATGTTCGCCCCGACATTGTTAAGCGTTTTGAAATCCGCAAGACCAGACACGGCGACTGTGCCGCTGGTTGAAATTGCACCCGTGGACTGTACCGACAGTGAAGTCGCGCTTGTAGCTCCTAAATCTGTACTTGCTGCCTCCACAACAGAAACTACGGCTCCGGTAAGTACAAGTGTGCCAAAGGTATTGCTAGCTTGGCTCAAGGTAATATTCGTCGTGCCCGCACCCGAACTAAGAGTAAGGGGAGCAGCTCCTAACAACCAGGCAGTCCCTTGGGTAATAGCCGTTGAATCGGCGATATTCACAACAGTGGGTGTGCCGTTAATATTGATTGCCCCAAGAGTGTTGGCCGCATTCGCCAACACAATTCCCGCATCAGAGCGCAGCGTTAAGGCGCCAGAATTTACGGCACCTCCCGTTTGTGAAATTCCACCGCCGCCGTTCAAGGTAACTGGTGTACCAGGAGCGTTGATAATGCCCGCAACATCAAGAGTTCCAGTTCCTATAGCACTGCCAAAAGTCAAACTGCCAAGAGTGCCTATAGGCAACCAGGCAATATCGGCTGCAGTTAAATTCAATACTGAAGCTAACACACCACTTCCACCCACTTCTACGTTGCGAGTAGATGTTGAAGGCTGCAATAACAAACTACCGGAGCCGGTGACGGCTTTGGTAAAGTCAATTTCGTCACCGATAAGGGTTAGATTATTGGCGTTAAAGCTGCCGATATCATTGAATGCTAAAGTACCAGTACCTGCATCCAGGGTCCGCGAAATACCGCTACCGGAGACATTCACCACATTATTAAATTCAAGCCCAATACCGCCGAGATTGCCGGTAACAATAATGACACCGGTGTTATAGATTTGCGGACCATTGATAGTGAAAGCAGGCAAGCTGATACCTGAAGTGCTGTTCACGGTTAAACCAGTCAAGGTATTTTGCAATTCATCTAAACCATCAACTTCACCACCGTCAAGATTGAGGACTAATCTCTGATTACTACCTACATCAGCATTGAAAGTCAGATCGCCACCGCCCGTTGTTAAGGTAAGGTCATTACTAACCAATACTGTATCCAGGAACGTGATGTCGTCTCCATCGCTGTTGATAGTAGATGCACCGACAATATTTACCGGTGTGACAAAAACAATCGGTTCACCATCAGTATTGAGATTAACGCCTATATTGATCACACCTCCCGTTGCATTAGACGTCAAAGCATTAAACGTAGAGGTAGCGGTAATAAAATCAATTGTGCCAGTACCCTGCGCTTTCAAAGACAAGACGCCAGTGATGTTTTGACTTTGACCTGAAGTAATTCCGTTAACGTGAATCCAGCCTGCGCCAGTGGTTTTTAAATCCAAGCCACCGGATGAACTCATTCGGCTCAACTCACCTCCTGTAATAGTCATTTGACCGGCGGCATCCGTACCACCCACATCCAGGTTGCGGCCATTACTCGCTATGATTGTCATCAAACCACTACCCGATGAAAGCTGGCTATTGCCTTGCAAATCGAGATCCGCTGCGGTGATAGTGAGTGCATTGTTGGAAACCGCAAGTGCTACGCCGTTGGGTAAAATGAATGAGCCTACGCCATTATTATCCGAGTCTGCGGTAAAGCTAATCGCCGCACTAAAACTCTTACTTTGATTCAATGTAAGATCATTCAGCGCACTGTAGCTCTGATTGAGATCACCTACAGTGGTAATCACAGGTATCGTTAAATCATTACCCGTGATGGTAATTGCAGTTAAAGGTGCTATGCCGCCGACAACGCCACCCAAGACGACGTTGCCGGTACCGGCAGTCAATGTTAGATCATGTGCGCCATTGATCGTACTTGTCGGGCCACTGAAGGTGATGTTACCGCCACCAGTATTCGTAGTGACAAGTACATTTGCGCCAACTGTAACGGGCCCAGTCATCGTAATATTGCTATTTGTGGTCGCAAGATCGCCATTGAGTGTAGTGCTACCTGCAGCGGTATAAGCTTGGGTGCCGCTGGTAGTAATATCATTCGCAACAATGGCATTACCCGCCGCTACTAGCGAGGTGAGAGGAGTACTACCACCCACAGCGGCATTAAAACTTAATGTGCTACTACCAGCACTTGCGTTCAAACTGAACGCTCCGTTTACGGTGCCACCGAAAGTGATAGGTGCACCGGTAAATGTGGTGTTCGCGCTTAAAGTGACCGCATCATTATAAGTTTGCGCACCACTGGTGGTAATTGCCGTGGTACCTATGGTCGAGGCACCAGCCGCATTAGTGGTAATGCTGGCTAAAGGAGTTACCCCACCCACTACACCGCTAAAAGTGGTTGTACCTGAGTCATTCACAGTCAGCGCATAAGCGCCGTTAACCGTATCGACAAAATGTACATTGACTCCCGTCAAGGTTGTGATTGCCCCCAGGGTCACAGCATCGTTATAAGTTTGCGCACCTGCGGTTGCAATGCTGCCGCCATTAATAATCGTTGTTCCCGTAGCATCACTGCTAATACTACCAAGCGGTGTCGAACCACCTATAGCACCGGTAAAAGTTGTGGCGCCAGCGCCGTTGTTAAGACTGAGTGCCTGGGCTCCATTGATGGTGCTGGCAAAGTTAATGGCAGCGTTATTATTGGTAATGGTGACAGCGCCAGTGGCCAAAGTAACCGGACTAAAGAAATCAATTTGACCAGTAGCGATGCCGGTATTGTTGCCTACAGCACCATTGAGCGTAATACCACCCAGAGCAGTGAAATCCATCGGTCCGTTAACCGCTATCCCGGTACTGGGAAGACTAAGAGTTTGACCGGTCATGGATAAGGAGGTGATGTCCGAAGTAAACCCAATGTGTTGCAAACCAGTGACTGTACCCGTACCTACAACACTTACAAACAAATACGAATCAAGGGTTAAGTCTTGTGGTCCGGAAACGGCAGCGCCAAAGTTAATGGTGCTGCCATTGGAGTCAATAGTAACGGGACCGCCAACGAGGGTTAATCCACCCGTGAACGTCAAACCGTCATATCCACTAAGGATATTTCCGTCGGCACCGCCAGTAGTAACCAACCCGGTAAAAGTAGAACCTACACTGCCCGCGCCGAAATGGGTTAGGGTCACGTCGTCCGCAAAACTAACGGTACCAGTGGCGGTAATACCAGAACGTGCCTGCACAGTGCTGCCGAAAGTAACAGCGCCAGAGCCTTGGAGAATTAGTGCGGCGCCCGTGCCATCGCCATTCGGGGTGATCGCGCCAACCGCACCGGTAAAGGTATTGATTCCAGTTCCTGAATTGATCGTCAGGTCTCTGTTGCCATCCAGCGTATCGCCAAAAATAACGTTTGAATTGACAGTTGTTATGGTAGTGCTGACACCGACGACTACAGGGCTGTTAAAGGTAATGACACCTGTCGCTGTGCTGGTCAGCAAGCCACTCAGCAAAATACTGCCAGAAGTTGCGGTATAAGTTTGTGGGCCGGTAATCGAAACGCCGCCGCTGGGAATCGTTGGATTCAAGGCTGTTACTGTCAGGCTGGTTAAATCTGACCCCAAGCGATCTAAGCCATTCAATAGCGCCGAGCCAGAATTGAGGGTTAAATTATAGGGCCCGGCAACTGTGCCAGCGGTTTGAAAACCAAGCGTGGAATTGTTGGAATTAATACTGGCATCACCGCTGAGCAATACGCCATTATTAAAAGTCATGCCGTCGTAGCCGTTCAAATTTAAACCAGCGAGATTACTTAAGGTTACCAGCCCTGCAAATACAGTGGCCGCATTACCGTCCGCCAAGGCTACGCTATCTCTAAACGTGACTGGACCCGTCACCGCTAAACCATTATTTGCCGCCAAAGTGCTGTCAAAAAAAGCACCACCCGAGGTCAGCTGCATCGCGTTGCCAGCGTCACCCGTCGAACCAAGGGCACTCACATTGTCAAAAAACTCGACCAGGCCAGAACCAGCATTAATAATTAATTGGTTAGTTGCACCAGATACTGTGCCGTGAAAATTAATATCAGAGTTAGTTGACTGAATGGTTAAATCAGCAGCCAATGTAACAGGGCTGTAGTAATTAATAGCGCCCGCAGCAGTGCTGTTAGCCCCGTTTGTTAAGGTGATGCCGCTGCCACTCACTGTACTTGCGGTGTAGCTTTGTGCGCCTGCAATGGTCATTTGCGGAATAGATAAGGCGGTACCGGTTGTTAAGGTCAACGAACTTGTGCTGCCATTAATGTTAGCCAAACCAGTGATAGTCCCAGTGGCAGAAGTTAAGGTGGCATCATTGGCACCAACGGTAATCCCGGAAGTTCCACTGATAACGGCTGCAGCAAAGTCCCCATCATTGGTAAAGACTAAATCACCCCCGGAGAAACCGGCGGCAAGATTTTGCACATTGTTAGCAACATTCGTGAGCGTCGCATAACCTGTACCGATTAAGCGTAAAGAAGGGGCCGTGATGATGCCTGATTGCGTAATTAAACCACCGGCTGAAACCGTGAGAACACCGCTAGCCGCAATAGTAGACGCACCTAAAATGATGCCATTGGTATCAGCAATATCGGCATTCGCGGCAGATATAATCGAAACAGTGCCAAAGTTACTGTTTGGATTGGCATTCAAGACAATGGGATTAGCGCTACCAGCAGTAAGGGTGGTAGTACCGGGAATAGTCCAGGCATTGGTATCGGTAATGCCTGCGGCATCGGCCTCTACCAACGTAAAGTTTTGCGCAGTGACAGTAAGATCACCGAGCTGATTAGTGGCTTGAGACAAGGTAATGCTATTGCCTACTGCACTTAGCGTAAACAACGTAGAGGCTTGCACCCAGGCAGAAGCTTGAATGATGTTGTCATTTTCAGTAATGCTCACAGCGCTGGGTGTACCACCGATGGCAATCGCTCCTAGCACATTGTTTGCGTTAGTGAGCGTAATGAGATTGGTTGTAGGGTTTAGAGTGGTGGTTCCAGTAGTCGTCCAGGCTCCACTTTGCGTAATAGAGTCGTTTTCCGTAAGAGTGACAGCACCGCCCGTCAGCGTAAGTGCCCCCATAATATTAGCGGCAGTTGTTAAGGTAATAGCGTTGTTATTTAACGCCGTCAAGGTCACTGGCACACCGGTCAAAGGCCAGACAGCTCCCTGGGTAATAGCATCATCTTCGGTAATACTGACAGACGACGGCGTACCGTTACCGGTAGTAATGGTTATTGGACCTAAAATATTGTTAAAAGAAGAAAGACTAATTTGATTGGTGCGGGCATCCAGAGACACTGGTGCAGTACCCACCGACCAGACCGCATTTTGAGTTAAATTGGTATTATCAGTAATGGTTACGCCACTTAGCGTACCTACCGTACCGCTGGTAGTGATACCCACCGGGCCAATTTGGTTACTCAGGTTATCCAGAACAATGGATTTACCCGTGGGGTTGGCCACAATAAAATTAGTCGTGCCGGTAGTGACCCAACCCATGTTCCCTGCTGAGTTCCAGCTGGTGCTGTCGCCGTCGGTGATATTGCCGTTTTCGGTAATAGTTACGGTGGTACCTTTTAAATAGAGATCGCCCATGACGTTGGTGGCGTTAGTTAAAATAATATCGCCGCCGCCCGCCGTGGTACCCAATGTGTCATAAGCAACTAGCTTCACAACTCCGGTACCGGTGGCCCAGCCACCCGTGCCGCCAACATCAGTGATGGCATCGACAGAAGCGCCCTCTTTTGCATAAATGGTAACGGTGGAAAGTACGCTGTTAGTACTGCCGGTAGCACCCGAAACCCGCAAGGGACCAAACACGTTACTAGCGTTATTCAAGTTGATTAGATAAGCACCGGAATCCAATGTGGTAGTGCCATGAATAACCCAGGCACTGCCTTGCGTCATGCCATAAGTACTATCAGCAGTTTCGGTGACCAGCACTGCGCCTGCACTTCCAGCACCGCTATTGATTTGGGTTAGGTTCAAATTGCCAAATAAATTGGCTTGATCAAGCGTGATAGCTTGATCATTTGAGGTAGTTAAGGTGACGGCATTTGTAGATGTATTCCAGGAAGAGGCTTGGGTAATTGCATCGTTTTCGCGCAGCGTGATGACGCCATCATTAACCATGGTCAGATTGCCAAACACATTGTTCGCATTGCTCAAGGTTACCCCGGAGGTGAAATCAATGAATGACGTGGTACTACCCGCCGTCACGGTACCGGTCTGGGTCAATGCACCCCCATCGCGAGAGTTCATGTACAAGGTGCCGCCAACGGTAGACGCACCCAAAATTACGCCATAACGAGGATTTAAGGTGACATTATTTGCCGCAGTAATAATTACGGTACCCCAGGTATTAACATCGGTATCCAATACAATATTATTTGCGCCTGCATCAAATGTTGCAGTGCCGGCAACATTTACATACCTACCTGACAGGTTATAGTTGGTAATGTCGCCGCCCGCGGTAACATTCATATTACGGGTCACCGTAAACGTATAGTTACCCCTGTCGCCCAAGGCTATGCCGTCCAGATCCACCAAGCTAAGATCGCGGACATCAAACGCATTCACTCGGTAAAAATCGTTAGCGACATTAGTAAGTGTAATATCTTTAGTGGTGCCAGCATGGAAGGTGCTATAGCCTGCACCGCCTGCACTGTTATCAACTACAAGTGCACCCGACTGCGTAATGTTGCCGCTTGGAACATCAACAATTAAGTTTCCAGATAATGTCATTGCAGGCAAATCAACAGTGACTGCGCTCGAGTAGTAAAACAATACATCGCGCAACCCAGCCAGTGATCCTGAGACGACTGACGCAGCAGCATTAGAGTTACTCAGTTGAATATCTCGCCAAGAACCACCACTGGTTGCCAAGGTTACTGCACCAGTAATACTATTCACTGCACCACGATAGCCTTGGCCATAATTGCCTTGATTAGGACCCCATATCAAATCCATGGCAGCAGCAGTAGCCGTAAAGGTTGCTGTACCTCCCACGGTGACGGGAGCTGAGTTCTGATATTCCAGATACTGGCTAATACTTCCACCCGCTGTCACAGCCAGGTTCTCGGAAATAGCGCTTGCACCATTTCCGAATTGGATAGCGTTGGTATCAACAAGCGTGACATTTTTGCCCGAAACAACTTGCACTGAGGTGAAGTTATTAGCAGCTGTATTCAACGTAATATCGTTTGCGGCACCTGCGGTTAAATAGGCGTAGCGCGGCACAATGAGAGTACCGCTATCGGTGATTGCCCCGCTGGTGGATACCGTAAGATCATTGCCAACTGTCACTGTACCCAAATCAACTGCACCAGTAGTCGTTATGCTGGCAGCAGATCCCACTGTCGCAGCAGTGACATTCACCGGACCACCCCCCGTCAAAGTGAAATAGGTAGCCGTGGTTGCACTAGTAATATTCATTCCATTGACGTCGCGGACAATAACATAGCCGCCCGTACCCGTTTCACCCGTAGAAGCAACGCTAAGTGTTACCCCGCTTTGAAAATCATTAGCAGCATTCGTCAAACTAATGTAAGGATCGGCATAACCAAAGCCGCCACTGGACAAAATAATACTGGTGGTGCCACCAACAATTACTGCACCGGTTGAAGAAATGGGGCCTTGGGCTGTTGTGGTTAAGCTGCCGGTTAAAGTGGTGGCCGCGAAACGCATTGCATTGGTGTCATTCAGAATGACATTGCCAGCGGTTAAGCCCACTATATTTAAATCAGTCTCAGCACGGCTGAGGCTGACATCACCCGATCCAACGTTAATACTGGTTGTACCACGGACAATCACGCTACCGTCAATATTGGTGACATTACGAGATGAACCCGCATTAATCGTCAAGCCGCTATTAATGGTAATTTCCGCTAAATCAATTGCCCCGGAAATTGCACCTGCAGTCGGGCCATTGTGGGCAATTGTTAAGTTTTGGGCAGTGACTTGCCCGACGGTGATGCTGCCAGACTGATCTTTGGTGCCCATGGTGATGCTCACAGTACCAGCACCCGCATCAACCAAACCGGCGTTTAAAAATACTGCATCCGTAGCAGCAATGCGGTTGGCATCTGCCGCAGAATCGTTAGCAGTGAAGGAGACATTGCCACTATCCGATAATATAGTGGCATTCAAGATAATACTGCGGCCAGCTTGAAAGGTAAGCGCGCCACCAGTGCCAACACGGCTGGTGACAATCGAGCTATTGAGGGTAATGTCGTTATTCGCTTGCAGAGTAACCGCTGTCCCTGCGTTAGTGGCCGCCATAATGGTATTGGGGTCAATAGTGTAATCACCGGATGGATCGTCGGCAAAGGTGTCAATAGCAGTTAACACCGCTGCTCCAGCCGTTTCTATAATAATATTGCGTGGGTCAAGTAACAGCTGCCCACCCATTCCCATGGGCGCACTGGCGTCCACCTGGCCAGTCATTGCAAGCGCTGCTTTACCAGACACTTCAACAAAACCACCGTCTCCGCTTATTGCACCACCTTGCGCACTGATATTACCGGCGAATCTAGTTGTTTGATCAGCCCAAACGATAACCTCGCCACCATCACCAGCATTTATAGCATCAGCGTTGAGAGTTGCTCCTGCCCCCACGACAGTTTGGCGAGCATTGCTGATAGTCGCATCTTGGCCATGGGCTCCGCCGCCAACAAAAATTTCGCCGCCACCCGTCGCACCAGAAACATCAATTGCGCTAGCGCCAAACAAACCTATCCGATCGGCGCTAAGTGTTACATCGCCGCCCTGCCCCTCACTGCCTTGGGCGGCAATGGCGCCATCAAGAATAATGTCCTGATTGGAGTGCAAACTAATCGAGCCACCTTCACTTCCCGACGCATCAATTTTGCCGCTCTCGGTTTGAGTAATTAAATCAGTAGCCTCAAGTACGATCCTGCCATTTTTTATAGTCATGCCAGTGGCTTCGAGGCTGCCAGAGTTTTTGATCACCCCCCCCTGAAACCGCTCAACGGCTTTGGCTGACAATATAATCAGCCCGCCGGGTGCGTATACCGCGCCTTTGTTTTCTATTAAGGCTTTCAGCGTCGAAGGCTCAACCACCACACCGGTCAAATGTTCGTTACTATCAAAATTTAATGAAATTGCTTCACCTGAAGCGAGAGCAACAACACCCATTTGCGCAACTAACACCCCCTCATTGCGTACTTCCGGGGCCAGGAGCGCGATATACCCATTTAAACTGGCATGTAGCTCACCTTCGTTCACAACACTGCCAGTGGCTAAATCGCGGTTAAATTCGTAGTTGCCCGACATCAAATCGTCGTTGCTAATGTTATGTGTAGTGGCAAGTAAAGCGCCTACGTCCACCGATGCCGTACGGCTGAAATAAACGCCGCTTGAATTGGTGAGAAATACTTGCCCGTTGGAAGTGATTTTTCCGAAAATTTGACTCGGCTGAGCACCAAGCACTCTATTCAAGGTAACCGAGCTGGTGGAAGGCTGATTAAAGTTAACCTTTGCTTGCTCTCCCACATTAAAGGTTTGCCAATCAATAACACCACGCTGAGTAGTTTGCGTGATATCCATTTGCGCACCCTGTTGCGTAATGGTTGCTTCACCCGCAACAACTTTTCCCTGGGTGGGTAATTCGGTTAGCGCAGGCGGGGCTACACCAACTTGAGCCTGAATCTGTGCGCTTACCGCAAGCGATAAACCCAAACTGAGTAGCACTTTTATCGCCGGTTGGCGACAATTTAGCAACAGTCGCCAATGTGTAGATGGCCATTGTTGCCCAGCTATATAGAACGCTTTAGCGGCTAACGAAAGCTTGCGCGAAGAATCGTCCGGGCCAAGCCCATGACTAGTGAAAAGGTGATACATATTTTTCAATTCCTAAGGAAAACCTTAATCCTGACAATGTTGCCCTACGCAAAGGGCAGCCATTTTTTAGCCAGACAACCATCTTCTATTCTGTAAGATTTGTTTGCGGCCATTAGCTCTAAATCTGAAGTCATACATTCACTCAATTTACACTGGCATCAAAACTTCATGCTCGCCTGTAACCAAATGCGGTTTTTATCATTGAGGTTATCTTCTTCAATCCCGGTAGCCTCTTGCTCCAACGGATTGTCACCAATACGCGTTGCCCAGGTAGCCTTTAGATGCAACCCTGATTCAGACGTCCAACTGGTGGAAATACCGGCACCTTTCAGGGTGTAATCATTGGGGGGAGAAGTGAGTGTTGCAGGCTCCGGATTCTTATCAACCTTAATTTTGCCCATGTCATAAAAACCGGTGAGCTGAATGCGGTAAGGCAAACTTGCACGTACTTCAATGGTTAAAAGATTCCCGGCATCGCCGCTGCCATGAGTGGAGGTGTAAGCACGTACACCCGAAACACCACCCAAGGTAAATTTTTCGGAAGACGTAAGGTTTTTATCAGCAAACTGACCCACCAAAGAGCCGTACAAAGAAAGCCACTCCATGAGCTGTTGCTGGCGGCTGATGGAATAATGCGTTTTCTTAAAACTACCCTCTTCGCTTTCGTCAATCGAACCATCGTCTGCTTTAGCATTTCCCGCCGTGAAAATAAGCGATGCCTGATTAACACCGCCACCGGCAAAGCTATCAAAGAAATAACCGTTCAAATTGGCCGTGAGCGCACTGACGTTGTATTCGCTGGACATGGGTGTTAAAGCAGTTTCATTCTCGTAACTGGCATCATCAAGGGACAGCAAAAAAGAAAGATTTTGGGAGCGCGAACGAAGCAATGGATAGCTGACGTCAATTCCCAATGCTGTCGAGTTACCCCTGGCGCCTAAGGGATCCAGTTCTTTGACAAGCTCATAATCAAGCGTAGATGCATGCGCGCCCACGCGAAAACCACTGATACCCACCGGTAGAGTTGCGGCAAATTGTCCATAATCAATCCCATCAGAATGCAGCAAGCTGACCAGCATTTGCTCGCCATAAGCGAAGGGGCTATTGAGAAATATCGTTGAACTAACGCGTTCCTCACCGGTATACAGCGATCCGAAATTGTCTAGCGTGACGTCGCCAGTGACCACTGGCTCATCATTGACTTTCAATAACAAATCTGTTTCACGAACCTTTTGCCCGGCATTCAAAACGCCCGTCACACTGATTCCTGGTAAATCATTCATTCTTCGCAGCGCACTCTCAAGCCCATCAGCGCTGAGTAATTGTCCTTTAGTTTGCTGCGCAGAAACTATGGCAATCAAGCGTTTAGAGCTGATGCGCCTGGGTTCATCGCCATTTAAATGCGTTTCACCAAAAATTGATTCAACCACTGTCACCGCTACTGAACCGCCATCAATGTCTTGTGGAGGGAAATAAGCGCGAGCTATCCAGCCCGCCTGGCGATAAGTTTCTGCTACTAATGCTGTTGCGGTTTCAAGCTCAGCAAATGTCAGGGGTCTATCGAGCAAGGGTGCAACAGCATCTTTTAAAGCCTGCGTCTTGATAGTGGTATTGCCAGAAAAATAAAACGATTTGACAGTGACCGATGTCCCCTTTGCAGCAGTTTCGGTCGCTACCTTAGGTGTACCCAATCTCACCGATTTTTTGGGTTTAGGTAACTCATCTTTGTCTTCAATATCTTGTCGTAAAGAACCTGCATCAGGTGGCGTTTGGGCAATTGTCCCCTCGACGCCAAGAATCAACAGGGACACAAAACATAAGCAACGCAAGGTTATCTTGTTCAACATTTATAGTTATAAACTCTTAAGTTATAGGGAATGGAGGATTTTCATAGGGAATGATCTTAGAACAGGTATAGGCAGCAAACATTAGTCTTGCAAGTCTTGACGGCGGTTAAATGGAACAAAATGCTCTCAGTAATAACAAGGAATGAAGGCGGTCAAAAAAACTTATGCTGTAAATGAAAATTATTGCAGAAGATACCTTGGTCCAAATTGCAGCAAATACATCACTCGTTAATAATCGTTAAACGAATAATCATTAAATAGAATCGCAACCAACTGGCGCATAAACACACAAAATAAAGCTTTCCTGGGACCTCCCCATCAAGCGTCCTTAGCATCACCCACAGCTATTCCAACCGAAAAATAAACGCATTACTGAATAGCGAACTAAAAAAGTGAAAGCAAAATATTTCATAACAAGATAAAAATTTAATCGCTGAAAATAGACAAATGAAATTATAATTGCCTGCGTTTTTAGCTTGAGTTTTACCTTTGTAACTTGTCTTTTCCTTTTTAAATAGTTCAGCTCATAGATGTTCATGAGAAAAATCAAAAAACCAAAGCGCAGTCGCTTTCATTCCCCCTCTGCTTTATAGTGCGCGCTCTAATATTCTCTCTCCCTACCGAGGTTTTGCTTCCATGGCTCAATTCGTATATAGCATGCACAGGCTCGGCAAAATTGTGCCGCCCAAGCGTGAAATCTTAAAAGATATTTCTCTCTCTTTTTTCCCTGGTGCCAAAATTGGCGTGCTGGGTTTGAATGGTTCAGGTAAATCCACTCTGCTGAAAATTATGGCGGGTGTGGACACTGATTTTAACGGTGATGCTCGCCCCATGCCGAATCTTAAAATTGGTTATTTACCGCAAGAACCACAACTTGATTCCAACAAAGACGTGCTTGGCAATGTTCAGGACGGCGTGCGCGAAGCTGTAGATGCCTTGGCCGCACTGGACAAAGTTTATGCTGACTACGCGGAACCCGACGCAGACTTTGATGCGCTCGCAAAACAGCAAGCCAAGTGTGAGGATATTATCCAGGCTTGGGATGCGCACAATTTACAACATACTCTGGAAGTCGCTGCCGATGCATTGCGTCTGCCGCCATGGGATGCCGATGTCACTAAACTTTCTGGTGGTGAGCGCCGTCGGGTTGCACTTTGCCGTCTGTTATTGTCGCGCCCCGACATGCTATTGCTGGACGAGCCAACCAACCATTTAGATGCAGAATCCGTTTATTGGCTTGAGCAATTCCTTCACAATTTTACCGGTACCGTGGTTGCAATTACCCATGATCGCTACTTCCTCGACAACGCAGCAGGCTGGATTTTAGAACTGGATCGCGGCCATGGCATTCCTTACGAAGGCAATTACACTAACTGGCTCGAGCAAAAAGAAGCGCGTTTAGAACAAGAAGCGCGCACCGAAGCCGCTCACCACAAAGCGCTTAAAACTGAATTGGAATGGGTGCGCCAAAATCCTAAAGGCCGTCAAGCCAAAAGCAAAGCACGCTTGGCGCGCTTTGATGAATTGCAATCCCAGGAATTCCAGGCGCGCAACGAAACCAACGAAATTTATATTCCACCAGGTGAGCGCTTGGGCGACAAAGTCATTGTGCTGGAAAATATTAGCAAAGCTTATGGGGATCGCTTACTCATCGATAATTTTTCGCTCACCGTACCTAAAGGTGCAGTAGTAGGAATTGTGGGTGGAAATGGTGCGGGTAAATCCACATTATTCCGCATGATTGCCGGCACCGAAAAACCTGATAGTGGCACAGTTACTCTCGGCGAAACTGTTAAAGTTGCTTACGTTGAGCAAGGCCGTGAAAGTCTCGATGATAAAAAAACGGTATGGGATGCAATTTCAGGCAGCCAGGAAATTTTGAAAATCGGTAACTATGAAGTGAGTTCGCGCTCATACGTTGGTCGCTTCAATTTCAAAGGTTCTGATCAACAAAAACGCGTGGGTGAATTATCTGGCGGTGAGCGTGGCCGTTTACATTTAGCAAACACGTTGAAACAAGGTGCGAATGTACTCTTACTCGATGAACCCTCTAACGATTTGGATATTGAAACTTTGCGCGCACTTGAAGATGCGATTCTCGCATTTCCTGGTAGCGTGTTAGTTATTTCGCATGATCGCTGGTTCCTCGATCGCATTGCCACGCATATTCTCGCCTATGAAGGAGATTCAGACATTCAATTTTTTGAAGGCAATTACACGGAATATCATGAAGATTTTGTTAAGCGCAAAGGTAATGATTCACAACCCAAGCGCATGAAATACAAACCGTTGAAAGCGTAAAATTAAATTTTCTATAAACAAACTATTCACTTAATAGACACATTAACGAACGACGGCAGCAGACCGTCGTTCGCATTTCACATCATCCTCATCGAAAGAAATCTTTCCTGCGCCAGCTTTTTAAATGCAATTTTTCGTAATGTATTTATTCTATTTTTTTACATCCATTAATAAAAAATAGCGACAATGACTACACCACTTAATACTAAATTCTTAAACTCTTAGGTTACACAGCATTGCTTGCCTCATCTTGGATGCTGGCAGTTAAACCACACTTAAGATATCACCTTCAATTTTCACGGCCATAAAAAATTCCAACATAAATTATTTGTAAATTTTTTTCGACAAATAACATTTAGGTTTTTATCTTTAGCATAATTAAAAACATTCATGTCACTAAAATTAACATAACCAGAAATTCATGAAAAATCCGAATTATGAGTAAACAGAAATTAAACTAATAGCGCCAAGCATAATAATAAAAATACCCCCAGCACATCTAGCATGCTTACTCACATTTTAAACAATTGATAAAATTCAGAAACATTCATAAACAAAAAATTTTATTGAAAGCTATCAATGAATAGATTTTCTTAAACACCGCTAACAGTCTGTTCGATATCCCAAAAGCTAAATACACTCAGAAAAAAATTTTAAACATAATATTTTCCTAAAGTGGCATCTAAGCCATTAAAAAATAATTAAATTCATTACATACTCCACGAAATTACTTTTCTTATGTTGATATTGAACATAGCCAGTGCGATCATACGATGGTAATAATCAGTTACGGCCTCATCCAAAAAAATAAATTCTTGGCACTAAAATCAGTAGGGGAAATTGTTATGCACTCAATTTTTGAAAATCAACTGCTCGCAACTTTACCGTTAGAGGTTCAAAACCGTTTGCGCCCGCAACTGGAGTGGGTGTCATTGCCAACGGGAAAAGTCCTATACGAATCCGGGGAAACCTTACGGTATGTTTATTTCCCCACCTGTTCAATTGTCTCTTTACTTTATGTATTGGGTAACGGAGCATCTGCAGAAATTGCCATGGTAGGCAATGAAGGATTGATTGGCATCTCAGCTATTTTAGGGGGGTGAGCTGCAATCATCGTGCGGTAGTCCAAAGCACCGGTTACATATACCGCATAGCAAAACAACGGTTAGTAGAAGAAATTCATCTCCATAGCGACGTTTTAAATATTTTTTTACGTTACACACAATCACTGCTAACACAAATGTCACAAACAGCCGTTTGTAACCGTCACCATACAATTGAACAACAACTTTGCCGCTGGATTTTGACGTCGATAGATCGCTTGCCAAATCAACAACTTAATATGACTCAAGAATTAATTGCAAGCATGTTAGGGGTACGTCGCGAAGGCGTAACCGAAGCTGCGGGGAAATTACAAAAAATTGGTGCAATCGAATATTCTCGCGGTCACATTAGCGTGTTAAATCGTGTGCTTCTCGAAAAGTGGTGTTGCGAATGTTATTTCGACGTTAAAAAAGAAACCGGTCGTTTACTTCCACAACGCACTTATCAAAACGCAACCAATAGTTTAGATAATTCTGGCAGTACATTGCATTCACCGAACAGCCACTCCTCATCAATTGCGTCTAATAACTTAAATAAAGTCAGCCCGCCAACCAGAACTCATCTGCATGAAATAAGAAACTCAAATGTTGCCTAATAGAAATTTGTGCTGGGAAAATCAGTGGACTATAAAAATCGGCCAACTATGATAAATCAGTCAACTAGCAATCAAGTATCGGGGAGCCAAGCCAAGGGTAGTTAACAAATTTATTGCCGAAAATAATTTATTAATGATGTAATTTAGATTGCAAGATGGGTAACGCTGCTCGCAAATAATTTTTATTGGCTTTACGGTTGTAATCGCTGTGCGGCGCGCCTTCGTGCATATGTTCTGATTCTTTTATCCACTCCTTATCTTTATAATTCCTTAAAGAAACTTTTCTTGGCTGCTCGCCCATTCTTTGAAAATGTTTTGCGGTGCTGTAATCATCATACCGGTTCATAATAATCCCCACAGTGCTCTTCCGCTTGTAGGATAACAAGCTACCAGAAGCGCGCGATGTTTAAATACTAGTCACCTGAACATAACCCGTCCGTACGCTTTCGCACGTAACCCATAAGAATATTGTATCTATCATTTTAAGGCGAAAAACAATTACAGTTAGGTATCGAACAGATGTTCAATAGCGCATCCTTGCCCTTTCCCAATGCTAAACATTACAAGCTGACTTTTATTTATCACATACCATTTTCATCAAGCAATAAAAAACAAACCAACACAGATACTCTTGACCTCAACGATTTTTTTAATCTGAGCGTGTTAATTTAAAAGTATTGAAGCCAAAGTAAGTTACGTGACAGCGAAATTGCTAACTATCGAATTTTACTATTTTGATCCGTTGCGATTTAACTTAGGCATACAATAGAACCAATCTCTTTATATTGAATAGCTTAAGGATTGATAAAATCTGATGCCTATTGAGAGGCCATTATTGTATTCATCAATATAGAAGCACCCCCATCAGCTAAAATATTTGATTTTAATTTAATGCATTTTTCTATTTAATATCAAATATGAATTAAGCTTGTTCCAGACGCTGGACACTTAAATGATTAGCTAAATGCGGATGGGAGAATCAATTTTACAGAGGACCTATACGGCACCTAATTTGCACAGTTTCTAGCTGATTAGGTGCTATAACTACACAGGAAACACCTTGCATAGGTAGAATATTCAGTAATACATTAGGTAAGCATTGGCTGGCCGAGGCGAAAAATATTTGAGTATTAATGATTCACGCACCTAAGTTACCGACTTTTTAATGCAATGTCCTGTAGCGGACAGACATCTTAAAACTCATCATTTAATATCCCGAATCAAGTAAGTCTAGACCCCGTATTCAGTAGGTACTGACTTACTCTCACAACAGGACACCTTAATGTCAGTAACAGCCCCAAATCAAATTCTTGTGAATAATCGTCTTATTAACGGCCTGTCACAAGAAGCGCGCACCAGAATCCTACGACGATGTGAGCCGGTGGACTTGGTATTTGGCACAGTATTATGTGAGCCAGACCAGCCCTTCACTCATGCCTATTTTCCTCTGACTGGTTTTATCTCCCTAGTAGCTTCGTTACGCGACCATCAACCTTTGGAAGTTGGCTTAATTGGCAACGAAGGCTTACTTGGTGTAACACTTGCCCTTGGTGTGAACAGCGCGCCTATGCGTGCGGTGGTGCAAGGCACAGGCACAGCACTGCGAATAACTGCCGCAGATTTAAAACATGAACTGCGCGAAAGTGTAGTGCTAACACGCACAATGAACCGCTACTTGTATATATTGATGGGCCAATTAGCACAAACCGCAGCTTGTTCTCACTTTCATGAGATTGAACCGCGATTAGCGCGGTGGTTATTGATGATTCAAGATCGTGTTGAGTCAGATAACCTTCAGCTTACTCAAGAGTTTATGGCGGAAATGCTGGGTGTGCGCCGCAGTGGTATTACAGTGGCAGCAGGTGCATTACAGGAGCGAAAACTAATCCGATATTCGCGCGGAAAAATTGCCATTCTCGATCGTAAAGGATTAGAAGAAGCTTCTTGTGAATGCTACGCAACATTAATTAAAAATTATGCGCAAATATTCGAGGGTTAATCTCGTTAAGCTCAGTAACAAAATAGATTAAACAACAACAATGAGTGACGAGGGAACGAACGTCGAGGGCGCAATAAATTTAAGCCTTACCATTTAAAAAACAAATAAAATCCGTGGCATTTAGGGGGTGGCTGAAATGGTAGCCTTGCCCCTCATTACATTGTTGATCGCAGAGTAACGCATACTGTTCTGCTGTTTCAATGCCCTCGGCAATGACACGTTGATTAAAACTTTTCCCCAAACCAATCACCGCATTGACGATACTGGCATTATCAGAATGGAGCGTCATATCACGCACAAAGGAGGGATCAATTTTCAACGCATCAATGGGAAATCTTTTGAGGTAACTCAAACTGGAATGACCTGCACCAAAGCCATCAATCGTCAGTTGCACCCCCATTTCTTTTAAAGTATTAAGTACCTTTATGGATAACTCAGTTTGATCCATCAAAATACTTTCGGCTAGCTCCATTTCAACATAATTTTGCGGTATACCGTGGTATTTTATAATGCCCGAAACCATTTCCAAAAAATGAATATTTCGTAACTCGGTAACAGAAATATTAATGGATACAGGCACAGCATTTAACCCTGCATCAAGCCAACTTTTAATTTGTTTACACACCTCTTCTAACACCCAACGACCCATTGGAATTATGAGCCCGGAGTCTTCAGCAATTTTCATAAAATGCGCTGGGAAAACCAAGCCACGCTCTGGATCCTGCCAGCGAATAAGCGCTTCAGCACCGATAACAACACCAGACCGCAGATCAATTTTGGGCTGATAGTGCAACAAAAACTCATCGCCTTTAAGCGCACGACGTAAGCCGGACTCTATCATCGAACGCTGTATCGCAAGAAGATTCATTTCTGTTTTAAAAAACTGATAGTTATTACGACCCAATAGTTTTGCGTGATACATGGCCGCATCTGAATTCTGCAGTAAAGCATCGACATCTATTCCATCATTGGGATAGACACTAATACCAATACTAAGCGTTACATAAAGCTCGTAAATATCAATTTGATGTGGCGCAAAAAAAGCGGCGAGAAGTTTTTCAGCCATAACCGCCGCATCCTGTGGGCGTTCTATTTCAGTTAATAATATGACGAACTCGTCGCCACCCTGACGGCACACAGTATCCGTAGTGCGCACACAAGTTTCCAAGCGCTCAGCAACCGATCGCAATAAACGATCGCCTATTGCGTGACCAAGCGTATCGTTAACGCGCTTGAATTCATCCAAATCAATAAACAATAAAGCAATCTGTTTAGCATTGCGCTGCGCTAAACCTATAGCACGACATAAACGTTCAACAAGTAATAAACGGTTAGCTAAACCAGTGAGAAAATCATGCTGGGCAAGATACGCCATTTTTAGCACCATAGCGCGAGATTCACTGACATCATGAAATACAATCGCCGCTCCGATAATTTCTCCATTTTTACTATGCAATGGCAAAGCTGAATCTTCAATTGCTATTTCACTACCATCGCGCCGCAGCAACACCGAATTAGCATCTAAATCTATTTTTGTGCGGTTAACGATAGCCTGCAGCGCAGGATTGCTAACTGGTTGGCGAGTCACGCCATGAATAATATTAAATACTTTAGTAACAGGCTCGCCTAATGCAGCCTGGATCGTCCAGTCGGTCAAAGTTTCTGCCGCAGTATTCATAAAAGTTAAGCAGCCAACCGTGTCGGTTATCAATACTGCATTCGTAATGGAATTAAGCACAACTTGAGCACACTCTTTTTCCAACACCAACGCACACTTTGCCGTCTGCAACTGCAAATCAGCAGCCTTACGCTCCACCACATAACTCAGCATACGCGGCAACCAGTGGGCGTCCATGTTGCCCTTATAAAGCAATTCATGCGCGCCACATAATTTAGCTCTACGCGCTTGGGGCTCATCTTTTGTCGCATGCAATACTAAAATTAACGCATTGGGGGCTAACGCAAATATCCGGTCAAACACACTCACACCCAGACCATCTGGAAGTGAAAGATCGACTAAAATCACTTCGATTTTGCCTAGATTGAGTTCAGATTCCGAGCTCAATCGCGATACTGCATCAGCAAGCCGTGTGACCCACTCCACTCGAAACGGATTCCCTTCGGCACCAGCAAGCGCTGCTTGAATCAAGATGGCTTCAACATAATCATCCTCAATTAACAACACTGAGATTTGATAGTCGTTGCACATTTTTAATGGTTGATTCACACAAATTTTGGGGCTGAATTGTTTGATACCGGGGCTTCCTAAATAGAGCTAATTGAGGTTTTGCAAAAGGAACGCCAGAGTAATTAGCAACTGTATATAAGTCCGTTCGGTATCAAACATATAAAGGTTATCTTTATAAATCACGCAAGTGTTGTCATCAAAAATATCAATATGAAAAAATTTAACAAAACTAATTTTTATATGTTCGATTTCGAACAGATAAGCGAGTCAAAGAAAATGATTATGGGAGACTGAAAGACAGTCATGAGGACCTTGTGTTTAATCATAAACAACATAAATGTATTAGTGCTTGCAAAGAATGCGCAGCAGCCTGTTTACGAAGCGCCGTTGCGTGTATGCAAGAAAATGATTCCGATGCGATGTTGAATTGTATTGCCGATGATTTGGATTGCGCCGAAATGTGCATTCTTACTATTCATGCAATGTTGCGCGGTGGAGAGAATCTTAACGCCTATTATGAGATGTGTGCAGATACTTGCCAAAATATAAGTCTTGAATCTGCAGATCGCGAGCTGGAACTGTGCCAATTTTGCGCTGATATGCGCGCACGCTGTGCAGATGCATGCCGCGAAGTGTCGATCAGCGCTGTCGTAGCCGAAGAACAATGATGACTAACAGATGAAAAATAATAGTATGAACAATTTTTTTTATATCCGAACAAAACTAAAACAAAAAGACATATTGTCTTCAACAACAAAAGCAAAAAAAAGAAAAACGAAAACCAAAAAATAATAACCGGATTTAAGTAAAATATTTATTTGGAGACTAAACGCAGGTTAAAGATTATGAAAAAAAATATAACTAACCCAGCGGCAACTCCAGCAGCGCAAGAGCTTAACTCGGCACACTCGATTTTAATTCTTAACGCAGGCTCATCCAGTATTAAATTTTCCATCTTCCAGTTCGATAACACTCTGGCGCAGCGACTTAGTGGAAAACTTGAAATGAACAACGATAGTGGCGCAACACTCACCAGCACTGACGCCAGCGGAACGCAACAAGAAAGCGCCGAACCCGCCGCAACAAATTGCGAACTCATTATTAATTTCCTTATCCATTGGCTGGAACAACAAAATATTTTTGGTTCCATTCGCGCTGTTGGACATCGCGTGGTGCACGGCATGCATCACACTGAGCCGGAACGTGTAACCGAATCATTACTAAATGAACTGCACCACATGACACCCTATAACCCAGACCATTTACCTATTGAAATAGGACTGATGAAAGCCTTTCACTGGCGCCACCCTGCGCTGGTTCAAGTGGCCTGCTTTGACACTGCTTTTCATCGCACGCTACCGCGAATCGCAAGGCTGTTACCTATTCCTCGTCATTATTCCAACAGAGGCATAGAGCGTTATGGGTTTCACGGTTTGTCTTATGCTTATCTTATGCATGAACTCACCCGCCATAACGACCCTGCATCAAGTAAAGGGCGGGTAATACTGGCACACCTTGGCAATGGCGCTAGCATGGCAGCCGTTCGTGACGGTAAAAGTATTGATACCAGCATGGGCTTCACGGCCACAGGCGGCCTGCCCATGGGCACACGCATGGGAGATATTGACCCAGGATTAATTACGTACCTGGAACTATCAGAGCATTTAACGGCAGAGCAAATTCAGCACATGGTGAATTACGAGTCCGGCCTGCTCGGCATATCAGAAACCAGTCCTGATGTACGTGAATTACTTAAGCACGAGGCCGAAGACATGCGCGCTGCAGAAGCTATTGACCTTTTTTGTTACGAAGCAAAAAAATTAATTGGTGCTTACGCCGCTGCACTTGGTGGACTTGACACTTTAATTTTTACCGGTGGCATAGGTGAAAATTCAGCGATAGTGCGCGCAAAAATTTGTGACGGACTGGGGTTTCTCGGCATCTATTTACATAAAGGCCGAAACTTTCAAGCAGCGAATTTAATTTCGACAAACAGTAGCTCAGTTAGAGTTCGCGTAATCCCTAGCCGCGAGGACTTAACGATTGCTCGTTCAATACTTCATATTATTCCTAATTGGCGAACTAGGTCCAGAGAACTTGTGAACGAAGCGCAGCTATGACAATTTGGCTGAATTTTAATAGCATCAAAGAAAAACGTTTGATAGAAAATAAAATTTATATCAACATTATCGTGAATCAGGAAAATTTTATGAGCAACTATAAAACAATTTTATTAGCGATAGATTTTTCTAATGATGCGCATGCAATTGCAGACAGAGCAAAACAGGTTGCGCAAACTAATAACAGTGTGACTCATATTATTCATGTCACCGAGCCCTTAAATTATCTCTACAGTAGCGAAAATTTTATCGGATTTGCTGACCTAGAAGAGCAACTAAGAAGTGATGCGCGCGCTCAACTACAACAGTTTTCAGAGCATTATCACATTCCACCAGCACAACAACATTTCGAAGAGGGACGTGCTGCCAGGGAAATTCACGCAGTTTCTGAAAAAATAAACGCAGATCTTATCGTTATTGGTAGCCACGGCCATCGTGGATTTGCAGCACTGCTTGGCTCCACGGCTAATAGTGTTTTGCACAGCAGTAAATGCGATGTATTGGCTGTACGTGTGGGTAAAAATTAATTTCATCCACACCTTGCAAGGACGCTCACACCGCCAGGGATGCTGGGCTAGATAAAAAAATGTTTTAATCTGTTGTTATGCACTTTATGTTTTCACGATTTTTATAATTTCACTTATAAAAATGTTTGGCAGCTTCCCCAATTTGTAAACAATTGCCATGTCCTGCCCCCCCCATCAGCGATTGGGTTCATGATTTAATACGTCAAGACAAATTAAGGCATGCGAATATTGCAGCATCCATGAAGAGCAATTTAAGTATGAGAAATATGTGAATTTTCAAAAACATAACTAAAATGGGAATGTTTAGTTACCACATCTAACAAAATTCGATTAACACACAGAATAGTATAATGTCCCTTGAGTTCCGCAAGACAATCCTAGCACCTACCAAGCATTTATAGTGCCGATGCTTAAGCCACTATTGAATTATGGTAAGACCTAATGCAATGCTGTCTGTACTATTGCGTATTAAATATTTTCCATATCACTAGGCGCTCGCTACTATTTTATTCAACTCACTCTCTTGCGGTGTTAAAGGCGCATCACGTAGCAGTTCAGAAAGCTGATCATTGATACCCTCCAACCCGTCCAGCTCCACGCCAAACCCATCCTCAGTTGTGTGGGTAACTATAGAATTAAATTTAAAGCGCTGAAGTATATGTAACGGACTATAAAACAAAATTTCCAGCCCTAACAGCTGGAAAGCGCCAACACCCATAAAATCCGACTCTATATACAAACCGTACCGCGTTCCGTTTTTTATTCGCCCAACGGCGATAGGAATACAATATTTGTAAATCAAAATTTTTATATCGGCAATGGTGCGTTGATTGTATCTATGTTCCATACTTTCCCCACTGGCAGCTAAAGAAAAAAGGTGCACTCAATGGTGCGTGGAAGCACTCTCTATAAACTCTTCCAGTCCTTCTGCGTGCTCTTCTTCATCCAGGAGAATAATATTTAGCATTACACTGGTAATCGGGTCCTGATTACCAAGAAACTTAATAAGGTCGCGATAATTAGTAATAGCCAAACGACTTGCCAACAAATTTTCAATCATCATTTCCATTAACGAATCATCAACTGCATAAGTTTGGTTGGTCGTATTGATGATACTCTTCAATGAGAAATCCGGCATACCACTCAACTGTACCATTCTGTTCGCAAGCCAATCAGCGTGCTCTTGTTCGTCATTAGAATAGTACATAAAGCTATCAGTAATTTTTTTCATGTCAAACCTCTGCCCTAAGAAATAATGCCGTCTAAACCGTAGCATGCAAATAATTGCGGATACAAATGCCTCGTTCAATAACTCCAGTAATTTATCCTTACCTGCCAAGCCCCCATCTTTATTGATTTCCTGATCGACATCAGCATGGAATATTTTCTGTATGGTTTCGATACTCATTGAAGAGTGTATTCTGGCCATAGTCATCTCCTAAACTGAGCTAAATTTAGCTAATAGATGGGTTTTGCATAATCTGATATTGGTCAAGACTCGTCAGTTCGATATCCAACATATACATTTAAATTAATTATGTTGGATATCGAACTGAATAAAATAGCTATGATATTTAAGCTTTGAAATTACGATCAAGCAGTGTCTAGGAAAACTAATGGTCGAGAAATGTAAAATTTAATTCTTGGCTTTTTAAAAAAACATCCCTCTTAATAGCTGAAATGCGAGCTACCATAAAAAGAAATTGAAACCCGCTCCGTATAGCTTCTTACCGAAATATCACCTGGCATTTACCCGCCATAACTTATCATTGATAGGAATAAAATTTGAAAATTAACACCGCATAACAGTTTAAGAAAAATTTATTAGCGAACCATCAGAAACTCGCAGCGAATTTCTCGAGCCATTTAACTATCCAGCTATGACCCAAGGGATTGTTAAATGAAGCTCAGAGCCACGCAAAATTAATGTAACCTTAACTGTATTCGTACATTTTTCTGAACCGCAAAAAATAGGAGAACACCAAAATGATATTTTTAAATCGTATGGACGCTGCCCATCAACTTCTAAAAAAATTAAAGCATTATCGCGGGCAACAACCCCTGGTGTTGGCCATCCCGCGCGGCTCAGTTCCTATGGCGAAAATAATTGCTGCGTCTTTAGGTGGTGATATGGATGTAGTATTGGTACGTAAATTAGGTGCACCTGACAACCCCGAATTTGCATTAGGTGCAATAGATGAATCAGGAAATATTTATTTGAATAATATGTTAATGACCGAAACCATTCTGCGTTATCTCGAAAAAGAAAAAACCGCCCAATTAGAAGTGATACGAAAAAGACGCGCCAATTATTCACCATTAAGCTCAGCGATTAACCCCACTGGACGAATTGTTATTGTGGTAGACGATGGCTTGGCTACTGGAAGCACTATGATTGCCGCGCTCAAATCATTGCGCATCAAGCAACCGCAAAAATTAATTTGTGCCGTTCCCGTAGCACCAATCACTGCGGTTGCTAAAATCGAACCTTATGTTGATGAAATAATATGCTTAAACATGCCTATCTATTTTCACTCGGTGGGGCAGTTTTATAAGTCATTTCCCCAGGTAGATGACGATGAAGTTATTAATATTTTGACTGAGTCTTGACACGCCGTCTAAAACCCACCACTTATTTTTCCGATTTGTATTTTCTTTAGATGATGTTGCCATAAATTTACTGTAGTAATTTTTTAGGATAGCTTCCTCGTGGTAGTCACAACTACAAACTAAAAGCCTCCCGGGAAAGTTTCGGGTACTTCTCCCCCAACTACATGGCTTGCAAAATCAAGGGGTTCTACCGCACGAGTTTCATCAAAATGTAAAATTGCATCAAATTGCTGCGGCAATGGAGAATACAAATAATGGCTCTACCGTTCAGCTTCAGAACCGTAGATAACCCCAATAACACGCGTTAGATGACGACTGGATAGCACTTGATGCAGCCACTCCACGAACTCAGCCACATCTACATTGCGCCACATCCAACTGGGGAATCGTCTAAAACCATCAAGCGCTAAGTATTATCTATTTACCTTCGAATTTTTATTTTCGTAAATTATAAATATTAATGGATAGAATATTGATGGAACTTATAATCTTAAAAAAATTGCTTTAGGTTGCTAAGGGGAAAAACCTATTAGTAGCTTACAATAGCTTCCATTTTTAAAATTCCGCTTAATCTTTATATTTAACCTGTCCTCAAGGCACGGCTCACTGACAGACTTGGAATGTTTAATTACTTACAGACTCTTGTAAATTGTTACTCTCAACCAACTTAAGCTATAGATTTTTTTCAAGAGCTTACACGTAAAATTATTTTAGCCGTACCCTTTTAAAAAGGCAGACAGAAAAACAGACACGTATCGACACATCACAAGTAAAACCCTACGTAAGATTGGAAAAATACATGCTGTCGCCCAGATCAACGACCAAAAATCAGGATAATGTACCCAACCGCCCTCTAGCTTCGAATATATTGTTAAAGTCAAACCCATGGCCGGAACACCCTTACCCTCCCTAACGACTAAAGTTGGTAAAGTTTTGTATTTTTCACAACATCTAAAAACTTACTTGTAGCTTAGAAAATTCAACAAAAAAATATTGGATATTTTATTATTTTGACGACATGACTTAAAACTTCTCAGTTTTTATAAAATAAATGACTTTTAATTTCTAAACACTCTTAAAACCTACAAGATTTCTCAACAATGATTTAACTAAAGCAACTTCACTATCTATACTCATACAATTATTTCTAAGAGACTTTTAGAAAAATAGATGTAAAAAAATTATTAAAAAATCAACTTTGATCGCTACCGCACATAAAATTCGCATTGGCTGGTAAGCAAACGGAGAGTATAGGATGTCATCCCCGGGTGAATCTAAGAGTAAAATTACCAGCCCCAGTTATACCCAGGATTTACTTGACGCAGTCCCGACTGGAATTATTGTGTCGGATCAAAAAGGTCAAATTACCTATGCAAACGCCGAATCAGAACGCTTGTTCGGCTACAAACGAAGCGAATTAGTTGGGCAGACAATTGATATGTTATTGCCTGACAGATTCAGTCACCATCACGCACAATTACGCGAATCCTATACTGTCAAACCTACTCCACGTTATATGGGTGCTGGCCGGGAACTGTATGGCAAGAGAAAGGACAGTAGCGAGTTTCCACTCGAAATTGGGTTACGTCCTTTGCTTGCGAATAACGAAAATTTAGTTGTAGCGACTATTGTCGATATTTCCCAACGCAAACGCTTGGAAGAACGTTTTGCGCGCGTTATCGAAGCTTCACCTTACGGTAAATTATTGGTGGACTCACAAGGTGTTATTCAACTGATTAACCCTAGCCTTTTGAATTTATTTGGCTATACCAAAGAAGAGCTACTGGGCCAAACTATGGACTTACTCTTACCCGAACGCTATCGCCACGACCACCACGGCCACCGCGAAAAATACATGCAAAATCCCAGTTTGCGCGCAATGGGGGCCGGTCGTGATCTAACTGGCCGCCACAAAAATGGTACAGAAATTCCCATAGAAATCGGCCTCAGCCCTGTGGACACCGATAATGGCACAATGATTTTGGCAGCAGTCACCGATATCACTGAACGCAAACGGCTCGAGCTTGATATAAAACAAGCCAATGCCCATCTTGAAGAATTCACTTATGTCGCATCCCATGATTTGAAATCGCCTTTGCGGGGAATTTCTGACTTAGCAGAATGGATTAGCGAAGACATGGACAGCAATACACCGGCCTCAATTCGAAAAAATATTGACCGCATAAAAATTCGTATTAACCGCATGGAACAGCTCGTAGATGATTTACTGATTTACGCCCGGGCTGGGAAACGTGCAGGCGAATCGACACAAATAAATGTAGCAGCCCTCATCGCTAGCATTATTGAACTACAACCTGTACCTGAAAGTTTTTCCATTATTCAACGCATTGATATTGATTTTATTCAGGCGGCAAGAACACCGCTCGAAACTGTATTGCGCAATTTGTTTAGCAATGCACTCAAGCATCATCACGGCATAAATCCACGCATTGAAATTCATGCAGAAGCTGAAGGTAGTTACTGTGTGTTTAGCGTTATTGATAACGGCCCGGGGATTCCCGAAGCTGCACATGAACGCGTGTTTCGGTTATTTCAAACATTAACAGCAACCGAACGTGCCGGTAGTGGCATAGGTTTGGCACTCGCAAAGCGGCTCACTGAAAGCCACGGTGGACGCGTCGAATTGATAAACCAGGAAGG
Source organism: Pseudomonadota bacterium (assembly GCA_040385335.1). Classification (GTDB taxonomy): domain Bacteria; phylum Pseudomonadota; class Gammaproteobacteria; order Pseudomonadales; family Cellvibrionaceae; genus Cellvibrio. The sequence continues at coordinate 17,139 of JAZKHP010000007.1, read as the reverse complement.
CGTCCCTGGCGCTTTTTTTCGCGTCTGGTGGCCCCGATTTCCGCGGAGAGATATTGATGAGTAATACGGCAACGCATAACAAGGCCATGCACATTTTATTAGTTGAAGACGATGATGTATCCGCAGAATCAGTAGTGCGTAGCCTGCGCAAGCATGATGTAGATTTTCCCATGACCATCGCACAAGATGGCCAAGAGGCACTGGAAATTTTATGGAATAAACATCCAACGCTTTCTATTAAACGACCTTTTTTAATTCTCCTCGATTTAAATATGCCGCGCATGAATGGTTTTGAATTTTTAGAAGCTATACGCGATGATGAAGCATTAAAAAGTAGTATTGTTTTTATTCTCACGACATCTGATTCCGATTCTGACCGATCGCGCGCTTACGATGACAATATTGCCGGTTACATGGTCAAGTCTTCTGTCGGCCCACAATTTTCAAAGTTAGCCTTATTACTAAAAAATTATCAGGCAGCGGTTCGGCTCCCGGAATAATCGAAGAATTTTGAATTATGGAAACCTCAACAATGAATGCTCGCGAAGAAAAACCCATTCAACTTCTCGTTATTGACGACGACGATGTTGATCGCGAAAAAATTCTACGGTTATTAAAAAAAGTTCCAATGCATTTTAATATTTCCCAGGGCGCCTCAGCAAAGGAAGCCATGGCCTTACTGTTACAGCAACAATTTGACTGCGCGATTCTTGATTACCATTTACAAGATGCCTTAGCTACTGAACTGATTGGTGCTATTAAAAGTCACACCTCCGCACCAACGCCGATTATTATGATTAGTGGGAATCGCGATGAGCGGGTGATTGCCGATGTCATTCGCGATGGGGTTTTTGATTATCTCCCCAAGCGTACCCTGGCATCTGAACAGTTACACAAAACTCTCGTCTCAAGTTTGAAATGGGCCAATGACGAACAACAACTAAGAGCAATGCAACAAACACTTGCCGACAGTGAACAACAATTTCATGCCGCCTTTGATTATGCACCACTAGGCATGGCATTAATTGCTCTCGATGGCAGCATATTACAAGCCAACGCGGCACTACATCAGCTACTTGGCTACGACGCTAAAGCTAGCGCTTTAAAAAAATTGACCAATGTAACTTTACGCCATCTCACACACAGCAATGATCACACCAATGAAAATGCGCAGTTATTACTTTTAACCGAAAAAAAATTACCTGTAGTGCAATATGAAAAACGCCATATCAATAAATATGGCCACGCAATTCCAACTCTGGTATGCGTTGCACTGCTTAACAAAGCCCAGGGGCCAGGCTGCTTCTTATTTCAAATTTATGATTTATCAGAGCGCAAGCGCTATGAGAGGCAACTCATTAGACTTGCCCATTTTGATTCCCTCACGGGTCTTGGCAATCGAACCAAGTTACATGAAGAAATAAATTTTTTAATTAAAAAATCGCAGCGCTTATTAACCCCCTTTGCTATTTTGTTTGGGGACATTGACCACTTTAAACAAATTAATGATGGCTTGGGCCACGCAGCTGGCGACCATTTGTTGAAAACAATTGCAAAACGCCTACACAAAGAATTACGCAGTGGCGACAGCGTGGCGCGGTTAGGCGGGGATGAATTTGTTATTTTATTGCAAAACACCCAAAAATTTGAATCGGTTGTTGCCGTTGCAGAAAAATTAATTCAATGCGTTAAAAAACCTATTCAATTAAATGAGACCACTGTGCATATTAGTATGAGTTTTGGTATAGCACTCTACCCCACAGATGGTGACGACGCTCAAACTTTGCTGCGCAATGCAGATAGCGCACTTTACGATGCAAAAGAAAAAGGTCGCAGTTGCTATCAACTCTATCGCAAAGAGTTAACGGAACACGTTCATAACCGCTTATTACTCGATCAGGATTTGCGCAGGGCACTGGATAAACAGGAATTTGAACTCTATTTTCAACCAGCTATTAATTTAGAAACCTTGGAAGTTGAATCTGCGGAAGCACTTATTCGTTGGAACCACCCCAAGCGCGGGCAAATAATGCCCGATGAATTTATTCTTTACGCTCAAGAAAGTGGCTTAATCACTCGTATCGACGAATGGGTTATTTATGAAGCTTGTAAAATAATAGCGCAGTGGCAAGCTCGAAATATTATTATTAACATAGCGGTTAATGTTTCTGCGCGTCAATTTCAGAGCCAGCTGTTAGTCAAAACCATTCAATGTGCACTGGAAAAATATAAAGTTTCTGCCGAGCAATTAATTGTTGAAATTACCGAACAAATGTTTTTAGAAAATACCGATAGCAATTTACAACAAATTAGTGATTTAAAAGCATTGAATATTAAAATATCATTGGATGACTTTGGTGTTGGTTTTTCATCCCTCAGCTACATTATTCGTTTCGCACCACACTATTTGAAAATCGACCGTTCGTTTATCGCTAAAATCGGTGAAGCCAATGAACACGACGAAATGGTGCGCGCCATTATTGGGTTAAGTAATGTTATCCCCATGAAAATTGTTGGCGAGGGCGTGGAAACTGAACATCAACTCCAGTTTTTAAAATCGCTTGGCTGCCATTTCGCGCAAGGTTATTTTTTCTCTCGCCCTTTGGCTGCAGATCAATTTGTACAATTCCTCAGCAACTATCAGCCATTGGCATTAACACCAGGGAGCAAATAAAAAAAATGGTAAGACATAAAGCCTTACCATGAAGACGCTCGATTCAGGAGCCTAGGGGATTGCAAAAAAAGTGGGATTGTTGATGCCACCAGGTGCAAATAAATTATTATTCAGGCAAGTATAAAAAAATTACAATTCATTTTTTTGTTTAGTTGCTGGAATTAACATACGCTTTAATGTCCTATCACCAACAACAAAATGATGTATTAATGCTGCGCCCACATGCAAAACAATAATTCCACCAAGTACCCAAGCGACATATTTGTGAGCTAAACTCGCGATATTCACACCTGCATTTTCCAATTGAATCAGCGATGGCATTTTAAAAACGCCAAAAACATCAATAATTTGTCCATCTGATGTGCAAATTAAATAGCCGCTGACAATCACCACCAACACCAATACATACAAGAAAAATTTTATGGCTGAGACAGTTAGTTTCACTGTTGTTTTATTACTTAAAGAAGCTGGCGTTTTACTGGTTAATCGCCACACAATCCGCAAAATAATCACTGCAAATACAGCAATACCTAATGCGTAATGCAAATGAGCATAGGGAAGGTAAGTGGTAGTGGAGTAGCCAAAGTAAACAACGTAGAAGCCCAGACCAAACAGTAACAGGATTGCTGCCGCAGAACCCCAATGCAACAAAATACTGATCAAGCCGTAACCGCGCAAAGAATCCCGAATCATTTTTTATACTCTCTTATTGTGTAGGTAAGTTATTTTTATAATTTGCAGCACAGGCTTAATAGGCACCAAGGCGCATTAACTCCAATACCAGACGCCTTAATATACCTCTTATGGTTTTGGCGTTGATAATTACTTCACAAAAATTGTATTTTCGTCCATAACTTCATTCTGTACTTGGGAAAACATCAAACAACAAGCGAGCAGGGTTATAAGCGTCTCATTCATTGAACGATAAAAAAATGTGGGTGTGCGTGCGTGGTTACACCATAAACAAGCCCATCAAAAAATGGTTAAACGACGGCAAGCTTCCATCCTGCATTTTTAATGAACCGGCTAAAGAACGATCCCGCCTAAATTCAACGGATGAAAACGAAAAAACCCACCATAAAGGTGGGTTTTTTCGTTTTATTTGGTGGAGCTAAGCGGGATCGAACCGCTGACCTCTTGCATGCCATGCAAGCGCTCTCCCAGCTGAGCTATAGCCCCAAATTGGGTGCTTTGTTACAAGCAGCTTCGTCCTAAAGCGCGCGCATTGTATTAATCCAACCCTTGGGTGTCAAGGTTAAAGATCTATGGTGATGCGCCTTACTGCTTTGATTTTTATTTTTGAATCAATTGCTTACTGAGTCACTTCCTGCGTATTAGCCATTGTTTGACCTAATTGGACGTAGGCTTTGTCCAGGTCTTTTTGTTTGTTTTTGCCAAAACCACCCAAAGCGTTAATCGCATGGCGCAAACGTGCGCGGCTCATATCCGGCCCAATAATGACCATGGAGTCCATTACCGAGAAGGATGCGGTAGTGCCAGCAATAGCAACGAAGATAGGCGCGAGCGCATCTTTTAGCTTGACGCCGAGCTGTTCAGCCAGGATTTTTAATTCATTAAAAATGCTATCGCGATCCCAGAAGCGTAAGGCTTCCATGCGCCACAAGGCGAATTGCAATAGCTCTTTTTGCTTTTCAATTTCCAGCTTATTTCCAGCAAAATTAGCTTCACTGAGCGTCAGCATGCCCGCGAATAGAAAATTGGCGAGGGGTGCAAAATCGCTGAGTGTTGTCATACGCGATTGTGCGTGCGGCAATATTGCTAACAGGGTTTCTTTGTTAAATGCCCAACTGTGTAGACGTTCGGCAAGTTGCTCCACGGTGAGATTCTCACGAATCCATAAGCTATTTAGCCAGCTCAGCTTTTCGACATCAAAAATGGGCCCACCAAGAGACACGCGTAACAAATCAAAGTGTTGTTGCATTTCTGCGAGAGTAAATTTTTCACGCTCGTCTGGCATGGACCAACCCATGCGCCCCAAATAGTTGAGCATGGCTTCGGGTAAAAAGCCCATACGTTTGTAATAAAGAATGCTAGTGGGATTTTTACGTTTACTGAGTTTGGATTTATCTGGGTTACGCAGTAAGGGTAAATGGCATAGCACCGGCGCTTGCCAGCCGAAGTATTCGTAAAGCTTGAGATGCTTGGGCGCTGAGTTAATCCACTCCTCACCGCGAATCACGTGGGTGATTTCCATCAGGTGATCGTCCACCACGTTGGCGAGATGGTAAGTAGGCATACCGTCGCCCTTCAGCAGCACCTGCATGTCCACTTGCGACCATTCAATTTCAATCTTGCCGCGCAGCATATCGTCAATAACACAACTACCTTCCGCCGGGATTTTCATACGAATGACGTAGGGTTCACCGGCGGCTAAACGGCGCTGCACCTCTTCATTCGACAACAGCAAACCGCGGCCATCGTACTGCGGCGTTTTTCCCTGCGCTTGCTGTTCGCGGCGCATTTCGTCCAGCTCTTCTGCGGTTGCGAAACAATAAAACGCATGACCTTTGGCAATTAAATCTTCCGCATATTGACGATACATGTCCATACGCTCGCTTTGGCGATAAGGGCCGTGCGGGCCACCGACGTCAGGACCTTCGTCCCAATCCAAACCTAACCAGCGCAGACTATCCAGGATCGCCTGCTCGGATTCCGGTGTACTGCGAGTTTGATCGGTATCTTCAATACGCAATATAAATTGGCCGCCGTGTTGGCGAGCAAAACACAAATTAAACAATGCAATGTAAGCAGTGCCTACGTGTGGATCACCAGTGGGAGAAGGTGCTATGCGGGTACGAACGGTCATAATGACGCCTTTCTAAATAGATTCGGTAAAAGGCGGGCATTATACGCGGTAAAGGATTTGGATGGGGAGCCAGAATTGGCAATAAGAAACTAAGCCGCTCGCGCATATTCAATGAATGCCTGAGTCTGGATGGGTGCATCCTTAATCTGATTTTCACCAATCATTTTTCGCCACAGAAAACCCAAGGCACCCCAAATTTGCACATCCATAAAAATATGCGTTGTATCCCCAATACGTTTGTATTTATGGATAGTGCGCATTTTAGCGAAAGGTAAATGGGCAACATCAACTACTTCAAATAGCCACATCTTTTCAATCGTTATTTTGACTGCGGGCCTGGATTTTAGCTTCAACATAAATGCGCTACCGGTTTTGGCTTCCCCTATTAACCGGGTATATTCAATACCGTGATCCCATTTGTTCCATGCATTAAAATCCGTAATTGCACGATAAAGATTTTCTGCAGGGACATCTGTTGTAGTTTGAAAACTGGCTTGCCACATAATCTATGCTCTCTTGAATATGCAAAAAATCATCTTATAGGCCCGGACTGTCAAAACATGTCAGCAGGCTTTATAGTTGGGCACAGAAACCATCTGGAGCTTTTCATCGTTTTGTGGAGAATTTATGAATCATCAACGTATTAACCCGGTTGACTTAATAAGCCAAAAAAACGCTGAACCGTACATTCTAGATGTCCGCACTGCAGCCGAAGTGCAAGCCGAATCCTTACCCGGTTGCATTTACATTCCCTTGCATGAATTAACCCCCGAACGCTTACAGGCAGAACTGAGCAAACGCGGCAAAGCAACCGAAACTGTGTTTCTCTTATGTCAATCCGGTCGCCGCGCCGAGATGGCGGCCGACCAACTGCAGGGGCATATTAGCCCCATGCTAAGCATTATTGAGGGAGGCATGAATGCGGTTAAACAAGCGCAGATTCCCATTCAACAAACGGGTCGTCCGGTGATGTCGCTGGAGCGGCAGGTCCGTATAGCCGCAGGTTTTTTGGTGCTAGGCGGTGTGGTGCTAGGGACCTGGGTCAATCCAGCATTTTACGGCTTGGCGGGATTTGTGGGTGGGGGGTTAATGTTCGCAGGCATTACCGATACCTGCATGATGGGAATGCTCATCGCACGTATGCCCTGGAACAAATAACTTCACACTGTTTCGCGCCGTCGCGACGAGACGTACATTTTTGCGTTTACTTATTTTAAGAGGTTGTCGATGATCTTCCGTCAATTGTTTGATGCAGAATCCAGCACTTATACCTACCTATTAGGTGACGCAACAAGCAGGCAAGCATTACTGATTGACCCGGTGCTGAAATCAGTAAATGCTTATCTACAATTGCTTAGGGAACTCAATTTGACCCTCGCCTATGTGTTAGATACTCACACCCACGCCGACCACATTACCGCATCAGGAAAATTACGAGAGCTAACTGGCTGCACTACTTTTTTAGGTGAAGAGTCACATTCTCATTGCGTTTCTAAAACCCTGTCAGATGGTGAAAAAATTAGCCTTGGCAAGCTTACCATCACCGCCCTCTACACCCCCGGCCACACCGATGATTCCTATAGTTTCGTTATTACCGATAATGATCAAACCTATTTATTCAGCGGCGATACGCTGTTAATTCGCAGTACCGGCCGCACGGATTTTCAGAAAGGTAATGCTATTGAACAATACCGCAGTATTTTTAACAAACTACTTACATTGCCCGATAGCACCTGGGTTTACCCTGCGCACGATTATAAAGGTTGGATGGTTAGCACTATTGCGGAAGAAAAACAGCACAATCCTCGCCTGCAACTACCCAATGAAAATGATTACGCTGAATTTATGAATACACTAAAGTTGCCCGACCCCAAAATGATGGACATAGCTGTACCCGCCAATCGCAGCTGTGGCCAAATTTAACATAAGGCTCATGTAAGACATTGCTAACACATTGGATTAAAGCAAATGCTTCAGTTTGAGGTTAAATTTGTTAATATGCACAACTTAAAAATACCAGAGGCAACCTCATGCTAATACAAGCCCCTATTTCCCTTGGCGAGCTGATTGATAAAATAACCATTCTTGAAATCAAAGCCGTTAGTATCACCGATGCAGTCAAACTCAAAAATGTTACTCATGAATTAAATATTCTCAACGAAAAAATTAATCAGCTATTGGATGCAGCAGGCATTAAAAAACTTACACCGCTAAAGCAAGCATTGAAAGATATCAATCAGGAATTGTGGGTTATTGAAGACGATATTCGCGATTGTGAATACGCAAAAGATTTCAGCGATAAATTTATTCAACTGGCACGCGCGGTTTACGTTACCAACGACCAACGCGCGACAGTAAAAAAAGAGATAAACATTGCCTTTGGCTCTGAATTAATTGAAGAAAAATCTTACAAAAATTACCAATGAAGATTTTATTGATTAAGATGTCCTCTATGGGCGATATTTTCCATACTTTCCCGGCAATCACGGATTTAAAACATCACTTTCCGAACATTGAAATAGATTGGATAGTTGAAGATAGCTTTAAAGAAATTGCAGCCTGGCATCCAGCCGTTCACCGCGTAATACCTATCCATTTGCGCCGCTGGATGAAAGCGCGCAATCGTACAACCTGGCGCGAATTCAAGACCTGGCGCAATGCATTACAGGAACAACAATACGATTTGGTGGTGGATGCACAGGGCTTACTAAAAAGTGCGCTCGTCGCGAAATTGATCAATACCAAAGCCATTCATGGCTTCGATAAAAAATCAGCTCGCGAATCTATTGCCAGTTATTTTTATCAAAAAAAATATTGCGTCACAAAAAATCAACACGCGGTAGAACGTACGCGACAATTGCTCAGCAATGTTTTTAATTACAAAACTAACTCCACATTAAATTTTGGCATCAACCAAAATTTTTCTCATGTACAAAAAAACCCACAGAAACTTATTTTTATTATTGGTACCAGCTGGATCACTAAACTATGGTCCACCCAGCATTGGCAAAAATTGACTGCGCTCGCCATAGCACAAGGCTACGAAGTGGAAATCATGTGGGGCAGCGCCAGTGAACAAGAAATTGCTGATGATATTATTACCACCAACCCACAAGCGACTCGACCGCAACAGCGTTTAAGTATCACGACCATTGCCGAAAAACTCGTTGAAGCAGCAGGGGTAGTAGGATTGGATACTGGCTTTTCTCACCTGGCCGGAGCGCTGGAAACACCGACAATTGCACTCTATGGCGCAACCTCACCCGTTAAAGTGGGCTTGATTGGCAGACATACAAGCAACTTACAACTAGAACAACCGCTTCATTGTATGCCCTGCCATAAACGCCAATGCAAATGGCTGGATGAAAGCAGCACTGATACTCCACCTTGCATGACGGGCATAAAACCCGAACGGGTATGGCAAACTCTAACCGAAAAATTAACAGCTATTTAGCGAGAAAAATGTGCGATGAAACCACAAAAAATAGGCGTCGTTATTACCACTTATAACTCACCGCTTTGGCTGAAAAATGTATTGTTTGGCTATGAGGCGCAATCCCAGAAAAATTTTGCAGTGCTCATTGCAGATGACGGCTCAGGTCAACCGACCCGTGATGTCATTGAGTTTTTCAAAGTGCGCAAGCTGCTAAATATCGAACACATATGGCATGAGGACAAAGGCTTTCAAAAATGCCAAATTCTCAATAAAACTATTGCGCAAACGGATTGCGACTATTTGATTTTTACCGACGGTGATTGCATCCCCGAACCGGATTTTATCGCGCTACATCAAGAACTGGCAGAGCCAGGTTATTTTTTATCAGGCGGTTACGTAAAATTAACTACACCCGTATCCAATGATGTTAATGAACAAAATATTAATAGTGGAGAAATTTTTGAACGTAAATGGCTCATCGAACACGGCCAGCCCAGCAATCACAAATTATGGAAGCTAATAAAAAACAAAACCATAAAAGCTTTCTTAAATGCGATAACTCCCACAAAAGCAACCTGGAACGGCATGAATAGCTCAACCTGGACCGAAGCAATTAAATCTTGCAACGGTTTTAATGAAGATATGCAATACGGCGGACTGGATCGTGAACTTGGCGAACGCTTGTATAATCTTGGTTTAAAAGGCAAACAGGTTCGCTACAGCATTGCCTGCTTACACCTGGACCACCCACGCGCCTACGACAACCCGGAAACCTGGAAAAAGAATTATGCGATTCGTAATGATGTAAAAAGGACGGGTCGTTATTGGAATGAAAATGGGATTGTTAAAAAAACCTAGAGCTTAGCGCAACCACAACAACGCTGTGAATTACATAGTCGCTGACGCCAAAAACCACAAAACATAAATATTTACAAAAACAAATATTAGTGCGAATATTCTCTGCGCTCTCAATATTTTTTAAATCAGAGAATGTAAAATTAAAACTTATCGGAAAAAATTTACTTAAACAAAGGACCTTACAGTGATGAAAAATTTACAAAATATTTTTATAACCTCAGCATCTTTATCGATCACATCAATGGCTAATGCAACCGTTAATTTTTATGACAGTGGCAACTCTACTAACTATATGTTTTCAATTTCAGATGATCAAAGCATAATGCAGTTAAATAACTCCTATAATGACAGAATAAGTGCGGTCAATATTGTTGGTTCTGGCACTCAATTGTTTTTGTTTAAAGATAAAAACTTTACTGGACGCTGGGCACAAGTTGGGAATGGCAATCTAAATTATTATACATTCAATGACACAGCCTCAAGCATCATTGCAACGACGAGACCAGTAGCTTATATTTTTCAACACAGTGGTGGTCTTTTAATGCAAGCAGAAATAGGTGGCTGGGGTTACCCCGTCACAGTAGGAAACATTGTGCCGCGCCTTGAAGATAGAAACGATGAGGCATCCAGCGTGACCGTTCCCCTTGGCTATTGCTTAAAAATGTGGGTAAACTCTCCGTCAGCAGACGCGAGCAGTTACAATAACTGGTACCTAAATCCAAGTTATGTAACCAGAGGCTGGACCATATACTCTCCGAGCTCTTCTCAAGACTTGCCATCAGGAATTGCAGATGAAGTATCAGCAGTGGAACTAGTATCCTGCCCTTAATATAACTTTCTTATTACAAGAGCGATTCGAAAGGGGCGGTATCCGCCCCACTTTGCCTGCTCAACTAAGCCTACCGCTTAAAGTTATTGAAAAAACTTTAATACGTCATACATAATATTTTTTCACAAAAAGCAGCACTTAACATAATGATAGGACAATTCGCGAATACATATCCCAGTTATTTAACGCTGAGATAATTGCTCTATTCTACCTATACGATTATTTAACCAAGAAAATATCAGCTCTTGCGATTCTAAAGATGCTTGCTCAAATGTTTGCACACACACAAAAATAACGTTTTTATCAACATCTGCTTTTTTTAACTTGGAATTAATTCTGTGGAAGGACTGTTCTCCAGGCTTTAACTGCAAAACTTTAAACCGATTGTCTAATATTGCTCTTTTCTGTTTAATTGCCAAATGCACCATCAAACTTTCACTAACAAACTGTTGTGATGAACGTAATTTTTCGCAACTATTAGCATGTAAAATTTCCGGATGCGCAGCATAAAAATCTTTTAAAATGGATTTTTTCCAGGCATGGGGATTGTGCGGCAAATCATAGTATTTTTTTTCAAAACCAAGAACTTTTGCTGCCAGCTCAATGGCTGCAGTGTAAGATTTGCGTTTTTTTTCGTCAGTCAGCGGCTTTCCAGCCAAGCGTTTAAAAAGATTAATGATTTGCTTATCCCACCGATTTTCGGAAAATGTTTTCCAGCTACCGCGGATAACGACTTTATCGTCCACAAAAAAAGCGCTAGGCTCAACCGGTTGGATCAGCATGAAATCATCATTAATGTACAAAAAGTTTTCTGCCAACCCCGGAATACGCCAAAGCATAGTCGTAATTGAACGCGTATTAAACGTCGGCAAATATTGTTCGTAGCCAGAAAAAATATCGCGATGATCTACCAGCTTAATTTTGTCAGCATAAGGAGTGTTAGCAATCATTTCCATGAGTGGCGGAGACTGCGCATCCGTTAAAATAAAAATAGTGCGTAACCAGGGAGAAAATTTTAGCAACGAAGCCACGCAGTAATTTATTTCACCGGAGTCATGAAAGCGGCTGGCATTTGCGCCAACAGGACGAGCTTCCGTTTTTTTTCCCAAAAAAGCATTTAGTTTTGCTTTATGTGCAGGGTCGTTGCCATCCACCCAGGTAATAACAGCATCAATTGGCAATACGGTGAGATCATCTGTCATTTTTTGGCGGCTGCAACGGAGGAAAAGCAGATAATTTGTAGTGATTGGCAATGGCCTCCCACTGCATACGATTGCCATCCTGCTTCACATTAGTTGCCTTTAATGAAACCGACTGCGAATTAAAAATAGGTATGGGCTTCGCTACTGCTTGTGATGCACGGCGAGCGGCAGTGTCGCGCAATAAAGCCATAGCTTTAAACCATAAATCATCAGCTTTGGGGGCAAGCTTTAAATAGAGATCGGCCTTAAATACATCATCATGTAAACATTTTGGAGGATACAGAACCCCACCAAAACCCAACGGTAAAAGTGAGTCATAGCTAACATTTTTACCATTCTCTTTGTACCAAAAATAGTAAGGCCGAAGATTCCCGCTCTCGTCATAATTAATACCACGGCATTCATTAGCAATGATATCGAGTGGGTGATTGAGATGGTCTTGATATAAAAAATGTAGCCATGAGCTGTCGTACATCATATCGTCATCACAAGTGACAAGAATTTTATCCGGGAACATCTGGAGACTCGGAATTAACTTGCGATGCGGCAAACTTCCTTCGACATATCTTATTTCAAACTTCTCACCGATTAATTTATGCAAACTGTCGGGCACACTACTCTTGAGCAACTCATTCAGCCATAGGACGATTTTTTCAGGTTTATGTGTGCCCGCCAATATACTGCGCACCGTTAAATGAATAACATGAAAACGCGAAGGAATAGAAGTAAATGAAACAACAATAGGTAAACTGGGCACTAAGTTATTATGCAATGATTGAGTATTCATGCGGTTCAATTGCCACGCACGCCAAATCGAACCGGGAAATTCTTTTAACTTCATAGACAACCGCCATCACTCAATAATTATTTATAATTTCTTTGTTTTCTGGTTATCTTGCATTTTTTATATGCTTAATTTGATTTTTCTTCTCCAGAACCAGCTACCGCAGAAACTGCAGGCAACTTACGAAAGCGATTGTATTCCCATTGATATTGCACAGGAGCCATGCGCACACACTGTTCAATGCTCTTATTCATTCCTTGCAAAGATTCATGAATATTTTCGCTGTACATTTCTGTCACCACGGGTGTTGTAATTAATTTATAGCCACCCGCTACCCGCATTGCAAAAACCGCAACGACTCGACACTGGGTGCGATTCATCAGCGAATGCACCAGACTCATAGTCATTGCCAAACGCCCAAAAAAGGGAACAGCTTCGCCGCCAGCGCCTTTCTCAGGATTTTGATCAGGCAAAACACCGACAATCGTACCCGCCTGCAAAGCTTTTAACAGCATACTCACGCCTTTACGATTGGTCGGAGCCATATTGATATTTAATTTACTGCGACCAGCGTAAACAAGTTTATCTAATTTCGGGATGGGCAAAGGTTTATACATAGCGGTCAAAGGCGCAATGCTTGCCAAATAGGGTGCAACGACTTCCCAATTACCGAGATGAGGTGCAAGTACAATTAAGCCTTTCCCCAAACCCAGCTCTGCCCGTAAAATGTCTTCGCCTTCAACCGCTACAATTTTTGTTTGTAGCCATGCCCACGATTTGTGCCAAATAACCCCCGCCTCAGCGGCTGTTTTAGCCGTTTCAATAAGACTCTCACGCACTAATTGCAGCTGTTGATTTTTTTCGAGCTCAGGAAAACATAGCTGTATATTTTTAAGGGTCACACGGTAATCGCGCCCTTTTAAACTCCACATAGCTTTACCGATCAAAATACCGATAACACGTACAATGCCCAGGGGAAGATACCCCAAACATTTAAGCAGAAATGGAACTATAGTATTTTGCATGCATACCTAAAATATAGAATTAATGTAAAACAATATTATAAAGAATATTTATTTAGCACGGGCTTTTAGGCTCAGGTTTTTTGTGATTAATTATTTTTAGCCTCCCGCTACTTTTGCTAGCAAGCCGTTTTTAAACCATTTCAAAGCGATTTTAAACTATTGAATAACTCTTCTAACCGCGAACCGTATTTTAAATAAATCATTATCGATATAATGCGCTGCTATTTTTGTATCTTATTTAAACTGCGACAGCTGCAATAATCCACAAGAGCCCAGATTGCTATGGAAAAAACCTATCAGCCCCACACTATCGAACGCCAGTGGTATCAAACCTGGGAGGAACGGGGCTACTTCACACCGGCGAGCACAAGCAATCCTGACGGTGCTGGCAAGCCCTATTGCATGATGATCCCACCGCCCAATGTGACTGGCAGCTTACATATGGGCCACGGTTTTAATAACACCGTGATGGATACTATCATTCGCTATCGCCGCATGAAAGGCGATGACACTCTCTGGCAAATGGGTACGGATCACGCAGGCATAGCCACGCAAATGGTGGTTGAACGTCAACTTGCGCTGCAAGGTGTAAGCCGTCACGATTTAGGCCGTGAAAAGTTTCTCGATAAAGTGTGGGAATGGAAAGAGCAATCAGGGGGAACCATCACGCGTCAAATTCGCCGCCTGGGTTCGTCCGTGGATTGGAGCCGCGAACGCTTTACCATGGATGATGGGCTATCAACCGCAGTACAAGAAGCCTTCGTACGCCTGCATGAAGATGGTTTGATTTATCGCGGCAAACGCTTGGTGAATTGGGATCCCAAACTGCACACCGCCATTTCTGATTTGGAAGTAGAGAATCACGATGAAAAAGGCTTTATGTGGAATTTGCGTTATCCACTTGCGAATGGTGCGACTACTGCTGATGGTAAAAATTATTTAATCGTAGCCACTACGCGCCCGGAAACCATGTTGGGTGATAGCGCCGTTGCGGTTAACCCCAACGATGAGCGCTATCAATCATTGATTGGAAAATTTATTTTACTGCCCCTGGTAAATCGCTTGATTCCGATTATCGCCGACGATTATGTTGATCGCGACTTCGGAACCGGCTGCGTAAAAATTACACCTGCGCACGACTTTAACGATTACGAAGTGGGCAAACGTCACAACCTGCCACTGATTAATGTGCTCGATAAAAATGCAGCAATTCTCGCAACTGCACACATTTTTAATTTTGATGGCAGCTTAAATACAACTGAAAATAATTCATTGCCTGCTGCTTACGCGAGCCTTGACCGCTACGAAGCGCGTAAACAAATTGTTGCTGCACTTGAAGCAGCCGGCTTGCTGGAAAAAATTGACGACCACGCATTAAAAGTTCCGCGCGGCGATCGCTCCGGTGTGGTTATTGAACCCTGGTTAACTGATCAATGGTATGTGAGCACTAAGCCATTAGCAGAACCCGCTATAGCAGCAGTAGAAGATGGTCGGATTCAATTTGTGCCAAAACAATACGAGAATATGTATTTCTCATGGATGCGCGACATTCAGGATTGGTGTATCAGCCGTCAACTTTGGTGGGGGCATCGCATTCCAGCTTGGTATGACGCCAGCGGTAAAGTGTATGTGGGCCGCAACGAAGCGGAAGTGCGCAGCAAACATAATCTCGGCGCTGACATTACGTTGAATCAAGATGAAGATGTTTTGGATACCTGGTTCAGTTCGGGCTTGTGGACATTCTCAACCTTGGGCTGGCCAGAGCAAACTGAATTTTTGAAAAAATTTCACCCGACCGATTTATTAGTCACCGGCTTTGACATTATTTTCTTTTGGGTTGCACGCATGATTATGCTCACTATGCATTTAGTGAAGCACGAAGATGGCACACCGCAAATTCCTTTCAAAACCGTTTATGTGCATGGCTTGGTTCGCGATAACCAGGGCCAAAAAATGTCGAAATCCAAAGGCAATGTGCTGGATCCACTCGATATTGTTGATGGCATAGATTTAGAAACATTAGTACAAAAGCGCATCACGGGATTAATGAACCCGAAAGATGCCCCCAAAATTGAAAAGCAAACGCGCAAAGAATTTCCTGAAGGTATTCAAGCTTACGGTACCGATGCACTGCGCTTTACATTTTGTTCACTCGCCTCCACTGGCCGCGATATTAAATTCGACATGGGCCGCGTTGAAGGTTATCGCAATTTCTGCAACAAAATTTGGAACGCCACTCGCTTCGTATTACAACAGTGTGAAGATCAGGATTGCGCTCAAGACGGCGCCACAGATTATGAGCTGTCGATTTCAGATCGCTGGATAATTAGCAAACTACAACTTGCAGAAAAGGCCATAAATGAACATCTAGACACTTATCGCCTGGATCTCGCAGCTCAGGTTCTTTACGCATTTGTTTGGGATGAATACTGCAGCTGGTATTTGGAATTATCCAAACCTATATTTTGGGACCCAACCGCTACTGATTCGCAAAAGAAAGGTACGCGTCGCACACTCATCCGTGTGCTGGAAACAATTTTGCGTTTATCACATCCTTTAATGCCGTTTATCACCGAAGAGATTTGGCAAAAAATTAAATCACTTGCCGGAGCAACAGGGGAAACTATTATGTTAACCCGCTACCCTGAAGCGAATGAAAAAAAAATAGATCCTGTTGCAATTGCCGATGTAGAGTGGCTGCAAACTATTATTGTCAACGTGAGAAAAATTCGCGACGATTTTAAAATTGAGCAGAAAAAAACTATCGATGTATTTATTAAAAATGGCTCTACTGTCGATTTTGAGCGCCTGCAATTAAACGATCGGTTATTGAAAAAGCTTGTCGGTCTTAATGAAATACATTGGCTTAATAAGGGTGAGGAAGCACCCATGTCAGCCACTGCGTTAGCTGGCCAAATGGAAATCCTGGTACCTATGGCAGGCCTCATTGATAAGGATGCAGAAATTGCACGCCTAACAAAAGAAAGCGCGAAACTGGAACAGGATATTATTAAAACGGAAACTAAACTGAGTAACGTCGCGTTTGTAGAAAAGGCACCGGCAGAAGTTGTTGCCAATGAGCAAGCGCGTATTGCTGAACATAAAATTTCAGTCGAAAAATTACGCGAGCAAATTCAAAAAATTAATGCGTTATAAATTTTACTTAGCTAGAGCAATGCTAATTAAAAGCCTGTCGTCCTGCTCGCGTATATTCACAGGGAAGTGAAGCAGTCGAATAATGCAGGAGCGATTGTCGAGCGGAATTCAATCGTTTTCTTTTTTGGAGTCTCGCAAGTTGTGTGTCTAGTTGGGGATAACGAGAAATGAAATATTGCTAGATTAAATTATCCAAAAACTGCAACAAGAAATAAAAAAGGCCCAGTCGCATGACTGGGCCTTTTTTATTGAATTCAAATGGCGGAGAGGGAGGGGGTCGAACCCTCGATACCGTTTAAAGGGTATACTCCCTTAGCAGGGGAGCGCCTTCGGCCACTCGGCCACCTC
>JAZKHP010000006.1:0-210447 GCA_040385335.1 Pseudomonadota bacterium | reverse complement strand
GTCAAGCTCTTAAATCTAAAACGCCCCTTCAGGTTACTGTCGGGGCGTTTTTTTTGCTGTGAATTTTAATTCAATCTTATGTCAGACTTTTTCCCGCTTGCTTTATACTGGCAATATTTTTCGACCTACTTTTTTATCGAGACCTAGCATGTCAAAAGACAAATTAATTATTTTTGATACAACTTTAAGGGATGGTGAGCAAAGTCCAGGTGCGTCAATGACGCGCGATGAAAAAGTCCGCATTGCCAAAATGCTTGAGAAAATGCATGTTGATGTTATTGAGGCCGGGTTTGCCATTGCCAGTATTGGCGATTTCGAATCTGTTCGGGCAGTTGCAGAAGTAATTAAAGATTCTACGGTATGCAGTCTTGCTCGAGCAATTCGCGGTGATATCGAGCGCGCAGCTGAAGCAATAAAACCTGCTAATTCCGGGAGAATTCACACTTTCATCGCAACCTCTCCCATTCATATGAAGTACAAGTTACAAATGGAACCTGAAAAAGTTCTTGATCAGGCAGTTGCGGCCATTAAGTTAGCTCGGCAATTTACTGATGATGTCGAATTTTCATTGGAAGATGCCAGCCGTTCCGAATTTGAATTTATGTGTCGAATTATTGAATCCGTTATAAATGCAGGCGCAAAAACTATTAATTTGCCGGATACAGTCGGTTACGGTGAGCCCAGTGAATATGGAAATATGTTTCGTCGTTTAATTGAAAATGTTCCCAACTCGGACAAAGCAATTTTTTCTACGCATTGCCATAACGACTTAGGGCTTGCGGTTGCTAATTCGTTATCAGCAGTAATGCATGGAGCTCGGCAAGTCGAATGTACAATTAATGGTTTGGGCGAACGTGCAGGGAATGCCGCTCTTGAAGAAATTGTCATGGCCATTAAAACGCGTAAAGATTTAATGCCTGTAACTACCGCTATTGATATTAGCCATATAGTCCCTACTTCTCGTTTAGTTTCAAGTATTACCGGTTTTCCTGTGCAACCTAATAAGGCCATTGTAGGTGTGAATGCATTTGCTCATGAATCAGGAATTCATCAAGATGGCATTTTAAAACATCGCGAAACCTATGAAATAATGCGCGCTGAAGATGTGGGCTGGAATGCAAATAAGCTGGTTCTAGGTAAGCATTCCGGTCGAGCTGCAGTCAAGGCCCGCTTCGAAGCCTTAGGAATTACATTTGCAAATTCAGACGAATTAAATGTAGCGTTTGCGCGCTTCAAAGAGTTGGCGGATAAAAAACACGAAATTTTCGATGAGGATCTACAATCATTAGTAGGTGATACCCACCTTCAAGATTTAGTAGAAATATATCAATTGGTAGATATAGAAGTTTTTTGTAAAACAGGGCATATCCCGTCCGCAAAAATAACTCTGTCTATTAATGGAAAAAATATTAGTGCTTCCGCAACGGGATCCGGTCCGGTGGATGCGACGTTTAAAACAATTGAACAAATTGTAAATAGCAAAGCGCACCTACAATTGTATTCGGTCAATGCTATTACTCAAGGCACTGATTCCCAAGGGGATGTAAGTGTTCGGCTGGAATTGGAAGGCCATATCGTTAATGGTGTTGGTGCGGATACAGATATAATAACTGCTTCAGCAAAAGCTTATCTGCATGCGTTAAATATATTATCCTCCCGTGCACAAAAATCACATCCGCAACGTGATGGAATTTAATTCTCAAAATGAATGAATTGCAAAGACAGCTATATTTATCAGCAATAGGTGTCGATACCTATATGCCGCGCTGGCAGTTGCCTTTTGCTTCTATTTCAAGTGCTTGCGTCTTTCCTGTTTCAACAATTGTTCAGGCTGAAGAAAAAAACGATTTATATGTAGGTTCCGAAAATCTAGGCCCTGATGTTTTACAAAAAGTTGAGACACTACAGGTTTCAAATGCAGTTAAACCTATTAATCGATTAATAGACGACCTACTTGAAGCGAATAAATTTAAATCAAATTTGGCGGCCAGCACTGCAGTGCCGTCTGTTGAATTAAATTCCAGTTCATCGCCATATATTTCGCCTCCAGTAGCAGCGTTCAGTTTGAGTGTGTGGCGACCCATTGATAATTTAATGATTATCGATTCGCGAAATACTAAATTAGCGTTGCCGACTGAATTGTTGCTCACAAATATTTTGCGTAGCTTTTTTCCCACAGAAATACTTGATTTAAAGAATGAAGTTTTACGTTGGCCAATGATTGAAAATAATTTCGCAACCCATACACTGGTCGATGCTAAAACGGAATTGCAAACCTGGCTTTCGGTTCAATGTGAAATTCGTCCGATTAAATATTTATGGTTAATGGGCGATAACGCTTCGAATTATTTTTTATCATTAGAAACTGAACGAAATATTTATTTATGGCAGTCTATATTGTTAGCTGATTCATCAATTAATGCACTCATTTTACCAAGCTGTAATGAGCTTCTCCAACGGCCATTGTTAAAAAATCAGTTGTCTTCAGCATTCAAACGATATCATTTTTAAGTTATGAACGAATTTACTATTCCCCTAGTCATCACAAGTGTATCTGGCATTCAGTTGTCTTTACGCTTATTGACTGAAACAGATATCCCCGTGCTTATGGAGCTTGAGCGCAGCGCCCATTCACATCCCTGGCGGCAATCAAGTTTTGAAGACTGTTTGAAAGGTCGCCAGCGTTGTTGGTTAGCTGAACATAACGGTAATTTGGTGGGTTATGTCGTTATTACGCACGGGGGGGGGGATGCAGAGCTATTAAATATCTCCGTGCTCCCCAAGTTTCAGCGTAAAGGCATTGGTTCGTGTTTGCTGCAACATGCTATTGAGTGTGTGCGGGGTTATGCGGATATGTTATTTTTAGAAGTACGCATTTCTAATCGTAAAGCAATTGAACTCTATTCTAAAGAAGGTTTTTTTGAGGTCGGGCACCGCAAAAATTATTATCCAACGGCGAATGGCAATGAAGATGCATTGTTAATGGCCAGTCAGCTATAATAATTCTGTATTTTAATTCTGCCTTCATCGCTATCCAGATCGCATTTATAGCAAAAGATAATGTTCTTTCCCGCTTGAAAAGCTCGCTCTCTTCCCCCAACCATAATCAGTCACATTAATTACCCATCAATATCAACAATTCAGGAGTTTTTATGCTTTTCGCCACTATGGTAACTCAGTACGGTAAAACCTTAGATAATTTATCCGCTTGTTTGGAAAAGGCGGAAAAATACGCTGAATCAAAGAAGTTTGATGTTGAGGTGTTGCTTAACGCTCGCTTGGCCCCTGACCAATTCAATTTAATACGTCAGGTGCAAATAGCCTGTGATACAGCTAAATTCGGCGCAGCACGTTTGTGTGGCAAAGAAGCGCCAAGCCACCCGGATACTGAAAAAACTTTAGCAGAATTGCAAGCGCGCATTAAAACTGTTCAGGCATATTTGAGTACATTTGAACCTAAAGATTTTGATGGGGCAGAAGATCGTCATGTAAGCCAGCCGCGTTGGGAAGGTAAATATTTGACCGGGACAGAGTTTGCAATTCAGCATTCCATTCCTAATCTTTTTTTCCACGTTACTACTGCTTATGCAATTCTCCGCCACAACGGCGTGGACGTGGGCAAGAAGGATTTCCTGGGCGCAATGCCCTACAAACAGTAATAAATTTATAGTTGCTAGTTGCATCATGTTTATTTGATGAACTTGCTGGTCACTGAACTCCGCGTTGATATTTTTCAGCTTGGCTCACTGACCAGCTTAACTATAGAGTTAGCTCTTGAGCTTGAATTAACTTTTGAAATACTGTCGATTAAGTTACACAAAAGAAAGTTGAGTTTTTACTCGCTTGTTTATCCCAATATTATAAGAAGTTGATACGGGGCTTCCATTTTATGTAGATGGGGTAATGTAGTCATTATTATAGTAATAACGAATAATTGCACTTTGTGATTTCTGTTTTTCGTCCTGAATATTTACTGTGCCATTAAACTCTTGTAAACGGTGCTGTTTGTCGTAGCTTAATTTTATATTTCCGATAAGCATTCGCAGAATTACGTTGTCAATTTCTACCATAAAACAAAAGGGTGCTGGGTCAGATCCTTTGTTAATAACATTTTCGCATTTCACTGTAGTTTTAGCGCTAATGACAAGCGGTAATGTTTTTTGGTGGGCTATAGAGCCGAAATTAACGGGAAGCGCATTGCCAGCGATTAATTTATCCCAATGTAGCTGAACAAAATCATTAAAGCCTGCATCTAGCACATCAACTTTATCGATTGGCAGATTCGCGGTCTCAGCTTCTTGATTTTTATTTTCACGATATTTTAAGACGACTTGTTTGCTATAGGTACTGGCTTCGCGCAACTCGCCAGAACGAGAGTCAAGTTGAGTGACATTTGGCACAAGTGAGCTCGTAGAAAAATCCAGGTATTTAACTGCAAAAGTATTTGCTTCTCGTACGTAACTTGCGCGAATTTTTTTCTCACCCACTTTATTGAACCATTCGCAATACAAAAATTCTTTATGATTATTATAGGCAATGCCAACAATCAGCGTATCACTGGGCGGAGTACAGTATTGAGTGACCTGTGCAGGCCAAAGCGCCACGGCTAAAGCTAAGCTAGTTATCATAAAAAATATCCTCGAAGTAGAAGTGCTTTATATGCGTAATAATCCATAAAGCAAATACCCAAACCATGCTGATAATTGCAAGGCTTAATAAAATGGGCTTGTTAATGTCAACCTGTTCATTTAAGTGTGAGCCTGCGAAATAGCTCCAGGGAGCCATTAGTGCGGTTGCTAAATAGGCCAGCAAGGGCCGGTTAAATAAAAATGCCAGGCTTATTCTTAACGCGGTAGCAAATAATACCCACAAACAGATTATCCAAAGCGGTGAAGTAATAAAATAAGTTAAATAAGGTGTTTGTATTTCTTCGTAGAGTATCCCGAGGCTAAAGAGTAACATTTCAACCAGGAAGCCAATAGTCAGAATAATTAAAAGCCAGTAAATTTCTTTTTTGAGAAAAAACTCTTTCGAATAGAAGCGAATTAACAATAGATGAATAGCTAAAAAAATAGTCGTAAAAGTTAAGCTGAGTAGATTACTTGTTGTAACGCAAACAAACCAGCCAACTTGAAAACCAATGGCGTTAAAAATTTTAACACCAGTTAACGCTTTAGTATTACTCATAAAAATTTGGCATGTTGCGAGCGGCGGGCTTGGCAAATAAAAATTGCGCTGTGCTAATGGCTCGTTCCCTAAAGCTGCCTTCGCAATAACACAAATAAAAATCCCACATGTGGATAAATACTTCATCAAAGCCTTGGGTTTTCACTTTTTCTACATTGGTAAAAAAAGCCGAACGCCAATGTTCCAGGGTTTTTGCATAGTCGATAGTAATGTCTTCCAAGCCAATAATTTGCATATCTGTGTCTTCGTTAATATGTTTGGCAATAATGGCATTCGATGGGAGGCAGCCGCCCGGGAAAATATATTGTTGGATAAAGTCAGTATTAGCCTGCGCATATTCGAAACGTTGATCTTGAATAGTAATAGCTTGAATGAGCATCAAGCCATTCGTTTTTAGTAAGCTGGAACATTTTCTAAAATATTCACGATAAAATTCGTGGCCAACGGCTTCAATCATTTCGATTGACAGTAGCTTGTCAAAACTTCCTTCAATGAGTCTGTAATCCTGCAATAGTATAGTAACTTGATGTTCAAGACCTTCGCGCTTTACCCAAGCCTTGGCATAACTAAATTGCTCTTGCGAAATGGTAACGCTGGTAACGCGACATCCTGTTTGCTGCGCTGCATAAATTGCCATACCTCCCCAACCTGTACCAATTTCTAACAAATGATCATTTTCAGTTAGCTGTAGGCGTTTGCAAATATGTGCCATTTTATGCAGTGATGCTTGTTCCAAGCTGGCATTTTCATGTGGGTATATGGCGGCTGAGTAAAGCATTGTCTTATCTAAAAATAACGAAAAGAAATTGTTGCCCAGGTCGTAGTGTGCCGCAATATTTTCGCGAGCTTTGTTGATGGTATTGGGGCGGAGCTTGTGCGCAATACGGCAAATAAAGTTAAATATACTGCTCCATTTTGAATCCAGTTGTTGTAGTACCTTCATGTTTAATGCCATAACACGAATGACTTGTACCAGGTCCGGCGACCACCAAATTTTGAACATATAGGCTTCGCCAGCCCCTATGCTGCCACCGAATAAAACATGACGATAGAAAGATGCATGATTGACGGAAATATGAGCAATAAGAGTGGCTTTTTCTTTTGCTTCACCAAAGCTGAAAATTTCACCTTGATCTTCTATGGTGAGATGGCCGAGCTCGAGGTTTTTTAATAACGCTAATAAAGAATTTCGTGCAAAATTATCAACCCAATGTTGCTTTAAAAGAGAAGAGTTTTTTTTATCAATCATGCTAATGGATTTCATCAAGGTATTACCTTATAGGGTAGGCTGTATTTATTTTCCATGGTTAAAAGTGGGTACGCCTTTAAGCCATAACTTGAGAGCTTGCCAATAGATGGCCATGACTACTTTTACGGTCATCCAGGGAAAATGGATTAATATATCATTCAAATTTTTTGCATTAATAGGTTGATGTTTCAATATCATTGTTGCGTCCATTACCTTGGTGTTTTTTTGCCAATTTTCTAAATGTATGCATAGCGTGTCAGTGGGAATTGTAGATTTCCAGCGATAAATCATGTCGACGGGATTAAACGGTGAAACATGAAATTTCTTTTCAAAGGCAGATGATTGGTTTTTGTTGAAATCATCTCCAGTCAATACATAAGCGTGACGTTCATTCCAGGGCGTATTATGAACTTCCGCTACTATGGCAATAATATCCTCACCCGATTTATCAAAACAATAATAAGTGCTGAGAGGATTAATGCTATATCCCCAGTAGCGCAAATTCACCAGCATACGTATAGGCCCGTTTGGACGTGTACCCGTTTCCAGCTCCACTGTATTGCGCACGGCTTCATCAATACTCGTGTCAGGGTTGCCTGTGACATTTTTATTTTTATGAAAGTCATCCCGTTTGAAGCGTGCAGGTGCCCATCTTGATGTTGACCAAAAAGGGCTAAGCGATAACACTTTATCTAATTCTTGTGTATCCAGATACATCATAAAAACGCGGTACGAAAAATCATGCTTTTTTGGTGAATAGCGGCGATGACGCACTGTGCCTTGATAAATTGCACTGGAAAACTCAGCAAACATTACTCTTCAACTCCTAAGGCTCTAGCAACGCGTAATGCACTATTAACACCATCTTCATGAAAGCCATTAAACCAATAAGCGCCACAGAACCAGGTGTTCTTGACCCCGTTAATGGTTTGCCATTGCTGTTGTGCGTGAATAGCTTCCTGGGTGAAGACCGGGTGAGCATACTCGTACTTGCCTAATATTTTCTGCGGATCAATGTAGTCATCCGCATTAAGCGTTACACAAAATTCGATATCACTTTCAATGCTTTGTAAAATATTCATCGAATAAGTAAGAATGGGAAGGCTTTGCTGCTTATTTGTTTGTAAAAGATAATTCCAACTGGAGCGTGTCGATTTTCTTCGTGGTAATAACCGAGTGTCGGTATGCAGGACTACAGAATTATTTTGATAGTGAATTGCCTGGAGTATTTTTAGTTCGTCTGCGGTTGGGTCGCTCAGTGTGGCTAATGCTTGGTCGGAATGGCAAGCAAGTACGACATGGTCATAGTCTTCGGTAATGCCATTCGCAGTGATGCTTACACCTGAGTCCTTGCGAAGGATGGAATCCACTGAACTATTTAATTTTATGTTGTGTTTAAAGCTGGCAATCAATGGGTCAATATAGCTTTTTGAACCGCCTTTGATGACTCGCCATTGGGGACGATTAACAACGTTCAATAAACCATGATTTTCAAAAAAGCGAATAAAAAATGCTAGCGGAAAGTTTAGCATTGCACCTTGTGTCGCAGACCAAATGGCAGAGCCCATAGGAATTAGATAGCGTTCGATAAATGCCGTAGAATATTTTTTCCGCAATAGATATTCGCCGAGGGTTTCATTTGGAGATAAATTTTCTGCTTGTAAATCCAGCAACGCTTCTTTATTAAAACGCACAATATCTTTCAGCATTCGCCAGTGCTTTAGCGAAAATAAATTGCGTTTTTGCGCAAATAAGGTGGTGAGATTAGTGCCTGCATACTCGAAGCCATCGGCCGAATTAAATACGCTAAACCCCATAGTTGCCGGTTGGGATTCAACGCCCAGTTCATCCATTAATTTTATAAAGTTGGGATAGGTCCAGTCATTAAACACAATAAAGCCGGTATCAATATTGTAATCTTTATTATTTACATTGACGTGCTTGGTGGCGGTGTGACCACCCAGACGATCCGCTGCTTCGTATAAACAAATGTCATGGTGTTTATTCAACATAAAAGCCGCTGTTAAGCCAGAAATCCCGCTGCCAATAATTGCAATCTTCACGTGTTATCCTCTTATAACTTATGTAGGCGGGTGAGCTTTGGTGCGAACCATTTACACCAGGCATTAAAAAAACAACCGGCCAAGCTTAATGGCCAACTCAATCGGCGAGGAAAGTCTACTAAAAATTTACCGGAGCTAATCCCTTTAATGACACGTTTGCTGGCCTGCTCGGGAGTCATTAAAAACGGCATTGCAAAATCATTATTTTGTACCAGGTCAGTTGCGATAAAACCTGGGCGTATTAGCGTTAAATCGAGTGGTAGTTTTATAGTGTCGGCGCGTAATGATCGCATGAAATAATTCAATGCGGCTTTGGATGAGCCATAAGCTTCCGCGCGCGGAAAGCCGACACAGGTTGAAAGACTACTAATTGCAACAAAATGTGGGCGTTGCTGCGCGCGTTTTAATAAGGGTAGCGCAAGATTAAATACGCGCACGACTCCGAGAAAATTTACATCCATTACCCGCTGATACATGTTTGGGTCAAAACGTAAGTTGTCTTCATATTCACAGATTCCGGCTGCGCAAATTACCATGTCGAGATAATCAGTAAATTCACCGAGTTGTTGCGCCGCCTTTTCCATATTAAGTTGATTGCTTACATCCAAAGGAAAAGCTTTTACCTTCCCGGGGTATTGCAAGGCCAGGGCAGCTAGAGCGGATTGCGACCTTGCACTCGCAATTACATAATTGCCTGCTTCCACCAGTTGCTGCACCAGCGCTCGGCCTAAACCAGAGCTTGCACCAGTTACCCAAATACAACGATCAGTAATTTTTTTCATTAATTGCTCACCAACCGTTTATTGACTTTATTGACAGCCCAACCAAGGATGGGAATGTGCTGGTAAATCATTGCGCCTAAATCATAAAGGTCTTCATGATAGTAAATCGTGGTGTGAAATTTGATTAATGTTCCACCATTTAATATTAAGGTTTTGCCCGCTTGTAAGCGCGGATGGCGATAGTGCATTTGCCATTGGAAAAAGGCTTGTTCGCTATTGACCAACTGATTGATAAATACAAATTGGCAATCCATGTCAGTCGTGAAGAAACCCGCAAAATAATGCTTGAGCGAATCGAGTCCCTGCACCTGATGAAGAGGATCTTTAAATACTATTGCAGTGCTATACAGATCTTCCAGCTTATCGAGGGTTTTACTGTCGAAGGTTTGGTAGAGTGCCTTAAACTTATCGGCATCGAATGGAGGGCTCGTCTCTGTGGTCATGGTAAATTGCCTTGTTGCTTTGATAATCCGTCTAATTTACGTCGATTTGCCTAAAATGGATCACACTGATCCAAGTCGCCAGTCTCGCCGTATAATCGTTCGTATCCCAATGTATTTAGTCCCCCAACTGTAGACCAAAATAATTATGGCAAGCATTATTTCAGTAGTACCTTCAGCTGCGCGAGATGATACCTGGAGCCGCCTGCTTGAGCGGGTAGGTCAGCAGCGCGACGAAAGTGCGTTTGCGCAATTGTTTGCCCATTTTGCGCCGCTGATAAAAGGCTTTTGCCTGGGGAATGTAAACAGTAGTTTTCCTGCTGATGCTGCTGATGAAATCGTGCAAGAGGTATTATTTAAGGTGTGGCAAAAGGCGCCCTCCTATGACGCCACTAAAGCCGCTGCTTCTACCTGGATCTACACGGTCATGCGGAACTGCCGTATAGATGTCATGCGTCGTAACCGTCGTACGATTAGCGATAGCGGTGTAATAGAAATAGAAGATATATGGGATGAGGCTGCAGATGATCAGGCCTATATTTATCTGCAACAAGCGAGCAACGAAACACTTATTCAAAATGCCTTGCTCCAGCTTCCTGCTGAACAACGATTAGTGCTTAGTCAAGTTTATATGCAGGGGAAGACCCACCAACAAATTTCTGCTGAAACGGGTTTACCCTTGGGTACTGTAAAATCGCGGGTGCGAATTGGGCTGAAAAAAATGCAACTATTAATGGATGTTGGCAACAAACGTAGTGAAAAAGTAGTAGGAGAAGGGCAATGATTAATCATCATCCAGATGAAAACTTATTGGCGGAATATGCCAGTGGCAGTCTTGCCTGGGCATTGAGTTTGAGCGTCTGTGCGCATGTCCAGTTGTGCCCTCATTGTCGCCAGAAAGTTTCCAATTTAAATAAAATTGGCGGCGCTATGTTGAATACGAGTGTTGCGGAAACTTGCGCACCCAATAGCTTTGAAAATCTTATGCGGCGCATTCATGAAAAATCCAGCGTGGAAAAAGTCTCTGAAGTTGCCGCAACTAGCGAGTTACATATTTCATATCGTCATGATCCATTGTTAAATAAATTGCCAAAAGTTGTGGAAAAACTGTTACCCGCCAATGGCAAGTTAAAATGGCAAAAGGTGTCCAGTAAGCTAAAAACTGCACGTTTAACCGCAGGGCAAAATGAGTATGAAGTTGCGTTCCAATGTATTAGTAGTGGCGGGAAGGTCGTGGAGCATGATCACCGTGGTCTGGAGATAACATTGGTGTTAAAGGGTAGCTTTTCAGATGAGCAAGGGGTTTATAGCGAAGGTGATTTTTTAGTACGCAATCCTGGTGAAATTCATCGTCCGACAGCGACATTAAATGCAGATTGTTTATGTTTGTCAGTAGTGGCTGCGCCGGTGAGTGTGACTGGATTGCTCGGGCATTTTATTAATCCTTTTTTATCAATTAAACCGGCGTGATGTGGTAGTGCGTCAATTGCGCGGGATAATTTTACTTACTTACTTACTTACTTACTGACTGACTGAAGCTATTAATCGTTATAGAAAAATGTGAAAGCTTTTGGTTGCATTGTGTTAAATGGTTTTAGCAAAAATTAATCCGCCCCAAACTATGCTTCTATTGCCATCGCCGCTTTTAATTTCAGACGTTTGGGCGCGGAGAACGTAACTTATTCGATAGCCTTCTTTGAACGCGTAGGTATAGCCAGCCCAAGCTTCCATGATAATGGGCCTCAAGGATTGGTGAGCATAAGACCAGTCAGTATCGCGTACTTGTCCTTGCAAAAACGCATTATAGACGCGCGCTTTAAGCGTAAATCCTGCCCAAAAATAATATTCGTTAAACGAAGCTGCGTTGTTACTATAAGTAGATTTTTCTCCATAAGTCGTTAAGTCCGGGTTGAAGGTTGCCCAAGGGCTAATAATTTTTCCACCACGAAAACTCAGGCTCCAGCTGGCCTCTGTTAAATATCCTACAGAAGCTTGTAAAGTACTTTTCACTTCTAAAGATTTAGAAAAGCCCTCCAGGTAATGTTGCCGTGCAATAACGTAACGACCCGTTAACTCTCCACCATCACTTATTTGATGATTCCATCCTCGTGCTTCTTTCGCTGAAATTAATTCGTGCGCTGCACTTTGTAATTTGCCAGCAACATCAAGTCCAAGCGCGCCAATGGTTAGCGTTGTTTTCCAGGCGATATTATTGTCGCTATCAATTCGATCGTGGGAGCTGGACAGATAAAAGATACTGGCATAGGGTCTATCGCGATTGTTAATTTGTTGTTGGGTAATATCTTCTGGTGTAAAGCCATATATACCCGTTTCTACACTGTAATTATTGTAGAAGTTTTCCGTGACTTGTTCTAATCCAAACCAATCGTCAATGACTGCAAGCGGTGTTTTTAATGAAACGACCGCATTGCTGGCATAGGTACCTGAGTAAGTGAGGTTGATGCCAAAGGTATAATCCCGGTCGCGGTCACCTAAGGCCAGGACATCATTATCAAGTGCTAAAGCCCAGCTAGTTTTGATTTTTTTGTTTTCAAAAGAAATAGGGGACCGTTTTTCTTCTTCAATCAAGGATGCTAATTGCGGCCATTGTGGATGTGGTTGTTGCGTGATAACGGCTGCATCAGCGCTTGCGAAGCTGGCAAATGTCATCAGCCAACCAATGGCAAAAAGCTGCAAAATAATTGCGTGAAATAATAGTAATCCTTTAGGTAATGGGGATATTTCCTGGTGGTCGAAATGCGTACCTGTAGAAAAATGTAGTGTTTCTTTTTTCCTGTCGGCGACAAGTTGTAGCTCATCTTTTGCCTGTTGTTCAGCTCGGTTAGACGGGTCCGAGTTAACGGGAGCTAAATAAAAATTTGGAGACAAGAGGGGCCTGGTGTTTTCATAAATATTCATAATCATGATCCTTTAAAAGGTGACCGGTCGTCTTTATTTTGGCGAAAAAATAAGGCGGATCCCGGCCGCCCTTAACAATATGTGGAATTAATTTGGTGGTGTTTTTTTACAGTTCAGACTGATCTTCGGCGCATGCTTAATTGCCAAAAATGCTCGGCAGCGTAGATACAAATGCATCTAAAGGTTCACGACATTTAGTGGCCTTCATACGCATTAATGTCCCCTCCCAAGCATTAAACAAAAACTCGGCTAATAAGTTCGATGAAACCGGGTTTTTGAGGCTGCCGTCCAGACGTGCTTCATCGAGTAGGTCTTCTACCATTTGCGTTTTATTGCGCATCATCTGCCGAACCTTAAGCCGAATTGCTTCGTTGGAGTCAGACATTTCCTGGCACATATTGCCAATAAAGCAGCCGCCGTTCACATTAGAATCGCATCCTGGAACACTGCTTTCAAAAAACGTTTTGAGTCGCGCCAACGGGGCTATGTTGCGATCATTTACGAGGCGCTTGCTTAATTGGATGCGATCTTCGGCAACCATGTCTATAGCTGCTAAAGCAAAGTCTTCTTTGCTCTTAAAGTAGGTATAAAAGGAACCTTTGGGTACCTTGGCGGCATCAACAATATCCTGGATGCTGGTGCCGTTATACCCGCGGGTTGTCATTACTTTGATTCCGGCTTCCAGTAGAAAATCTTTTTTAAGTTCGCGTTTACTCATAGCTGCACTATATGACCAGTCGTCTGTAAATTCAATGGGTAAGTGGGATTTAAATTATTGTTTTTTTTCATTATAGCTTTAGGAAACATCCTATGCCTGTCATCTTACGCGAGCACATAATCGGTTGTTAACTGATGTGGTAGTGGAGTTTTGGCTTTGTTACACCCATCACGGCCGTGCGATTTCAGTGTGTATCACATGTTAAACCAGGTGTTTAAGGCGCGCATTTTAAATGAGTAACTTTCAGTATGCAGAATCATCCCATCCACTAAAATTTTATCTATTACCACACCATTGACGAGTTGATCATTGACATGTTTGACCACCCCGTTGATAACAACGTTGCCGCCGTTCGGGTTGTAATTATGTTCAGTGTATTTAAGCGTTGGAATTTTTTCTAATACGTCGGTGGGTAAATCGTTGAGTTCGGGTAGATTAGCAAACTGATTAATAGATGTTGGCGATGTGGAAAGCGGTTTTTCTAAGCTGTTATTGGGTACAGACGGAGCCGCATTCGAATTTGTTGCTGTAGGGTTGTTTGCCGTTTGTTGGTGATACAAATTAGCTACATCCCCCGACGGATTTTCAATATTGCTAATGCTTTTGCTGTCGCTGTCTTTTTCCACACCCATGATTTGGGTGTTATTGCTGGCTGTGTCAGGTTGCGGTGGAAGAACCGGAGATTGGGGGGCTGCCGCAATGGGTGTCGTTGGTGTGGGTTGCTGTCTGTGCATGCCGAGCCAATAAACTGCTGCCAATAAAACAATCAATACTGTTCCAATACTCAATACGATGATGAGAGTAGGAGTTTTAGATCCGTCATGCGCCTTGTAGGCATCGTGGCGGCTATCGATGCTAGGTGGGCCATCGCTGCGCTTGCGTTCCTGGTCGGCTTTATTTAGTGCGTCGAGTAATAAAGACATAGTTAAAAATCTGTTAGGAGTGTTTTGTCGATGCTCAAGGCTTCATTAACTTTCATTAACACTTGCTGGCCAATGATGCCATCGGGATGTAAACCTTTGGCGCGTTGAAAAAGTTTGATACGTTCCTGCAACGCGATGTTAAATAAGTCATCAGTTAGGGGGTCAGTTTGTTTGTCCAGTTTAGCAAATTGTTGTGCTAGCCAGGCAACGGTAGCACTACTATCACCCAGTATTAGAGGCTCTGTAAAATCTTGTGGTTTTTTCCAGAGATAAAAAATATCGCCGGTCCAGGACGAACCTATTTTCGTCAGTGGTACAGTCTCGCGTTTATGCTGTTCATTGAGAACTAAGGCGTTATCTTGATCAATGCCAATGAGCACTAAATAAGTGGAAAATTTTTCCGGCGTTGCCAGCATAATAATAGCGGGGCGATTAACGTCGGCAACTTCAGTCCAGGTGTGCAGAGATACTTTTTCGCATAGCAGGGAGCTATTTAAATTTTTACCGCAAGGGCGAGTTTCTGTTGCGAGTGGCAATCCTAAATAAGTAAAGAGTACATCTTCCGCAGTTTTGTAATTCCGAATTGAAAAATTAGCGCTAACCGAGCTGCCTTGTGACGATAGAGCACTACTCATGTTCGCGACACTTGATACATGGGTGACGGAAGAAATTGCATGTGTTGCGGTAATATCTTTTGCCTGGGTTTTATTAAAAATTTTTGTATTGAACGCGATGGTACCTACTAATATCAAGGCGAGAAGCCCCATGCTGAGCGCGAGCCCGTATTGCTTTAAACGATTTTGTTGTGTGTGGGTTAAGCCGCCGATAACTTCTTTGCGTGCAGTAATAAAAATTTCATTATCGATGATGAGCTTATCACTTGCATAAGCGCCAATTAAACAGCGTTCACAAATGACATTGATCAAGCGAGGAATGCCACCGGTAAACGAGTGTATGCGTTTAATAATAGGATAAGGAAATGGGTTGCGGCCTTCGAGCATTCCCGCAACTTTTAATCGGTGGCGAATATATTCCAGAGTTTCATTAAGAGTCAAAGGTTCAAGATGAAAGCGCGCGGTAATTCGTTGCACCAATTGGCGTAATTCAGGCTGTAGCAATAATGTTTTGAGCTCGGGCTGCCCTACTAAAATGATATGCAATAATTTTTGCGTTGTCGTTTCAAGATTGGTTAATAAACGAATGTGTTCCAGCGCTTCTATAGAAAGTAACTGGGCTTCGTCCACCAGTAAAACAGTATTGCGACCCTTGGTGTGGTTTTTTAACAGATAGTGATGTAAATCATCAGTCAGATTTTTAATATTGGGTTCGTCTTTAATGTAGCTAGCACCTAGCTCATCGCAAATAATAGACAACAGTTCAGGCACATTTGACATAGGGTTCATGACTATCGCTATGTCGGTGTTTTCTGGCATCTGTTCCAATAAGCAGCGAATGATTGTGGTTTTACCTGTGCCTACCTCTCCGGTCAGCATGACAAAGCCACCGCCTACCACGCCATAGAGCAAATGCGCCAATGCCTCTTTGTGCTGCTGGCTCATATAGAGGTAGCGTGGGTTTACAGCAATTGAAAAGGCCGGTTCTTGAAGGCCAAAGTATGTGTGGTACATGATTTAAGTATTTCGAGAGGGCTATTTGGATGACGATAATACTCTTAAAAGCCAAGATAAAAAATAGTATCTCCTTTGGGTTAGGGTTGAACTGATAGGAATTACCTACTTTTTGTAGGCTTACTTGTAAACACGGGCGTAATTGCACCTGAGCTAGTGGGCGATGATACAATTCCGCATCCCTCACTGTTTTGATTTGTCATGGTTATGCCTGAGTCTATTGAATATTTTGACAGTCACTGCCACTTTGATTTTCCTGCATTTGATCCGGATCGCAAGGCTATGTGGCAACATTGCCATGCTTTGGGCGTTAAGCAATTAGTCATCCCTGGCGTGTGCCCTGAGCAATGGAATATCGCCGCTCGAATCGCTGGGCAATCCAGTGGGGTTTATTTTGCGGCCGGTATTCACCCTTGGTGGATCGAGAAAGTCTTTGCGGGAGAATGCAATGCGCAACAAATTGGTAATATGGCTGGCAAGTTAGCCACATTCGTAAAACAAGAAAAGTGCGTCGCAATAGGAGAGTGTGGTTTGGATGCTGTAATAGCAACTAATCTTAGTATTCAAAAAGAGTTGTTGGATGCGCATTTACAATTAGCAAGTGAATTAGCATTACCGGTTATTATCCACTGCCGCAAAGCGCACAATGACATTATCCTTGCATTAAAAAAATTTGAGTTACCTGCTGGGGGTGTCATTCACGCTTTTAGTGGCAGCATCGATTTGGCCATGATTTATTGGCGATTAGGTTTTCGTTTAGGTGTTGGAGGAACAATCACTTACGCGCGTGCCCACAAAACCCGCGAAACCGTGCGGCAATTACCCATTGCTGCAATGGTACTTGAAACCGATGCACCCGATATGCCGCTCAGTGGCCATCAGGGCCACGACAACACACCAGAAAAATTGCCAGTAATTGCGCAAGTTTTAGCAGATCTTCGCACAGAATCCGTGAGCTATATTGCACAACAAACGACGAAAAATGCGCGCAATTTATTTGGCTTAGAGTAGACAATTTGATGGGTTACGACGACTTGACCGAAGTTTCTTTAGAAAAGCTTGTGCAAACAAAAGGTTGGCAAGCCCAATATCGCTTGATCATTCAGTGGGGAAGTCTCATTAGGGTTAAGCCGGAAATGCGTCAGGATATGCATCTTATTAAAGGTTGTGAGTTATCGGCGTGGCTGGTGCATGATCTGCAGAGTGATCAACATAGTTTTATTTTTGACAGCGACAGTCGTGTTATGAATGGTCTTGTTGCATTGTTGTTATCGATAATTAATAAAAAGCAGGCAACTGAATTGGCGCAACTCAATGTTAAATCTTTGTTGTTAGATGCCGGCTTGCAACAATATATTAACCCTTCCCGAAGCAATGGCTTAAGAGCAATTATTTTACGTGCTTACACTTTGGCGGGCTGTGTATACGTGTTAGATTAAATCTAAATTTCATTATAAAAAAATAATTATTGATTGGTTAGCATTTATTTTTTGGCTGTTTCAGTGGTTTTTTGCAGGTAGCGTTCAATGGCACGAGTGGCGGCTAAAAATCCAAAACTACCCGTGACCATAACAGAAGAACCAAAACCTCCGGCACAATCTAGCTTGACTCCCTCTGCCATGACTTGCTTGGTCATGCATACTGTTCCATCGGGTTTTGGAAAAGCCATTTGCTCGGTGGAATACACTGCATCTACACGAAATTTACGATTCTTATCGCGTGAAAAATTAAAATGGCGATAAAGTTGTGTGCGAACTTTGGCAAGCATCGGATCGCTTTCGGTGCGCCCTAAATCTGCTACAGTAATTAATTGCGGGTTGCGTTTACCACCAGAAGATCCCACGACTATTAGGCGAATTTTGAGCGCGCTGCAATAAGACACTAGCCGTGCTTTAATGTGAGCCGCGTCCATCGCATCAATGACTACGTGATGCTGGGTGCCGATTAGTGCTGTCATATTTTCTTGATCTATAAAGTCCTCAATCGAATGAATAATGATTTCCGGATTGATCTCCTTTAATCGTTGACTTAGCACATGATTTTTTGATTGCCCAATGAATGATTTCAATGCATGTATTTGACGGTTAGTGTTAGTCACACATATATCATCCATTTCGATTAAGGTTAACTCACCCACCCCGGTGCGCGCCAAAGCTTCGGCAGCCCAGGTACCCACACCGCCTAAACCGATTACAACAAAGTGAGCTTTGGACAGAGCCATTAAACCATCCTCGCCATAAAGTCTGCCAATGCCACTAAACCGCAGTAAATATTCCGGGGACAGTCCAATAGGCATAGGATGATTCTCAATAAAGTTGTTTAGGTTTTTTGTTTAGATAATTCTGATTGCCCCCAATGGAAACAATATTTCAATTATATATAAATGTAATGTGGATTTCTCAGGCAATGAGTTAATTAACCTTGTCCAAAATAGGTACTAACTCAAACCAAAACAATGCGTGAGCCCTTATCGAATTTCCCACTGCGCAATCTTATGGGGCATACCGAACAGATTTACCTTAAGCATCCTCTTAAGCTATAACTGCCCTGGAGATTTTTCCGGCAGGGGTAAGGAGGTTTATTGTGTGCATAAAATTGAATTCAGTTTTTTTAACCGCAACTAGACATGCTCTCGTGCGCACCATAATTTTCACATTTATTGCTATAAATCTTGCTGTCGCCGACGTGGCCGGCATGAACCTTGACGATTTTCAAGGGAGTGCTGACGGAAAATTTCTACCTGAGAAAAAAATAGTTAAGGAGTGGCAAATTAATGGCGATGCTTTTGCGCAGCACGGGCTTGATCTGCGCCCTAATATTGTCTTCCCGTCAGGCTATTTTGTGGAGGAAAATGATTTTCAGCTCGGTGTGCCAATTCATACGGATAGTACAGATAAGGCGGAAGCAAATTATTTACATTTTTCCGAAACCGCTAGCTTGCCTGTAAATAATCAATTGCAAAACTGGAGCGGTTCATTTAACGACAGATCTAAACAACATTCGTCATTGAGCGTTTCTGGTTCTCGAGAAAAAGCCAGGTTACAAGGGTTTTATGGACGACTCCCTATGGTTACCCTTGACAATTTGGTTTATCAATATGTATCAACGCGTACGTCTTCTTCGTTAATATTGGTTGGTGTGGGATTAATAAGTTTTGGCTGTTTACGGAATAGAACGCGTCGCCTTGAAGTAGTAAAAGTATAACGAGATTTTTCTGTAGGCACGTTAGATGGTCGAAAAAAATATCAAAAAAACGTCAACTTTTGGTCGTATCACCTCATCTATACAATATGGTTTTTGTCTGCAAGCGCAGATTGCGTTAGGTTATATTATTGGCATGACATGTAATTCATGAATACAGTTACTTGTTAATCCAATACTTATATTCATTCGGCGAATATGAGTTCTGGCGAACCGAACGACTGATTCTACGTCCATTATAATTTTTAATTTTTTTTGGAGATATGTATGCGCACTAACTCAGGCACAGCGATTCGAATCTTAATAAAACATGCTATGGCTTTAATCGGCATCTGCACAGTGACGGCGCTTGGTTCAGCTGCCCAGGCGGTTACTATAACTTTTGATGATATCGAGTATATTCCAGGTGATTGCTTTTGTGACAATCCGCTCACAGATCAGTATGCACCCCGAGGGTTGCTAATTGGTGACGGTTTTCTCGCTCAATATCCGTCCGATGCGGAAAATGCAGTGTCTCCACCCCAGTATTTGATGGGGGGAAATGTATTGCAGTTAAGTTTTGTTGGAGCTTTACCCACCTTTGTTGGAATGTATGTAAGTTCGTTTTTTGGAGAAGCTATTTACTTGAATGCATTCGACGCATTGGGGCAGGTTACTGAAGCTAAGACTTCAGGATGGGCTGGACCTGATGACGACTCTCCTTACCAACCTAATCAATATATTTCGTTTAGCTCACCGCTGGGTTTTACCAGTATTTCTATTGAAGGCTTTTACAATATGCGCGTCAGTGCTGCGGTTGATAATTTAACTTTTGAATATGCAGCAGTTCCTGAGCCTTCGTCACTTTTTTTACTTGGCGTAGGTTTGTTGGGTTTTGGCGGTTTGCGGCTCAGGTTGCGTATGAAGGGAGAGTAAATTTGCCACATCTCCCGACATAAAAATATGTCGAGAGATGTAATGCTTTTGCTACGTGGGATAAATTAAAAGGACAAAGAAAAAACTTATAAATAAAAATTGTAAACATAAAAAAACAAAAGAGTTAATCCAATAGCAGGAATAATAACCAGCCCCAAGAATAAATGTACTCCGGTTCTGTTTTCAGCTGAAGCCTGATAATAGGCCTTAAAGTCGCTACGCAGTTTCTTTATGCTCATAACTTATCCCCATGTGCTCTGTTTAGGGCGCTGACTGTAACACTTTTTACGCCAGGAATAAATTTATTGCGTTGGATCTTTGGCAACCTAAAGCCCGCTGTAGCAGAGTGCTCGCACATATGGCTTATAGCTGATTCAGGTATGCAGCAACAGGCCATATGGGATTTCTTAAAAGCTTAGAGCACCACTGGTTTAGAGGTGGGTACTAGTATCCTCATAATTCCCCAAGCTAATAGATAAGCGGCGCCGCAAATAAAAAACATAATGTAATAGGCCGTTTGAATGTTACCCAGTTTTTCATAGTGGACAAATAATTGTTTTTGCACCAGCATCGATAACAAAATTCCTCCCAGGCCACCAAACATTCCACCAATACCAACGATTGAAGCTGTAGCCTTTTTGGGGAAGATGTCACTGACGGTGGTAAAAATATTGGCGCTCCATGCCTGGTGAGCCGATGCCGCAAAACCTATCACTAGCACTGCAAGCCACATATTAATCTCACCTAATATTTGCGCGAAAACAATTGGCAAAACGCACAGTGCATAAATCAACATACTGGTTCTGCGCGCTGAAAAAACTGACCAGCCTTTATCAATAAGCTTCATGGGTAACCAGCCACCAAAAATGCTGCCGAAACTGGCAATGATATAAATTAATGCGGTTGGTAAGGCAACGCCTTCATTGGAAAGGTGATATTGCTTTTTCAAAAAGTCCGGCAACCAAAATAGATAAAACCACCAAATCGGATCGGTAATTAATTTGCCAATGGCAAATGCCCAGGTTTGCTTAAAGGTTAACAGGGTGACCCATGGAACACTTTCTGCGTTGTTGGCTGACGGTTCTTCTAAATCACTATGTATGTAGTCAAATTCTGCTTTTGATAAACGTTTTTGTTTTGCTGGAACTTCATAA
The DNA here is from genome assembly GCA_040385335.1 of Pseudomonadota bacterium. Taxonomy (GTDB): domain Bacteria; phylum Pseudomonadota; class Gammaproteobacteria; order Pseudomonadales; family Cellvibrionaceae; genus Cellvibrio. Next base: position 189,268 of record JAZKHP010000006.1, on the reverse strand, counting down.
TAAATAAACCACAAAATAAGCCAGATAAAGCCCACCGCACCGGTAATGATAAAAGCCCACTGCCAGCCCCAGGCTTCAGCAATAAAAGGTACTGAGAGCGGCGCAATAATAGCGCCGACATTCGCCCCGGAATTAAATATGCCGGTAGCCAGTGCGCGTTCTCTTTTGGGAAACCATTCCGCGGTGGCTTTAATGGCCGCAGGAAAGTTACCTGATTCAGTTACGCCTAAAAAAACTCGCGCTACCGCAAATCCTAGTGTCCCGGTTGCAAAGCCATGGGCAACAGCAGAAACGCTCCATAAAAATGTTGCAGCGGCGTAGCCAATTTTAGTGCCTATCTTATCGATGAAGCGTCCTGCAAATAACATCCCAAAGGCATAGGAGACTTTAAATGCGATTTCAATATTCGTGTAGTTTTCAACTTCTTCAACACTGGTCCATTGAAATGCTGTGGCTATATAAGGTTTGAGCAATGAAATAACTGCTCTATCCAAATAGTTAATTGTCGTTGCAAAAAATATTAGTGAGCAAATAGTCCAACGATATTTCCCTATAGCTTGATTGATTTGATCGACTTGATTCATGTTATTCATTTTCACACTCTGCAGATTATTTTTAAAATTTTTAAGATGATCACACTGTTAAGTATCACTAAAATGTTGTTTTTTTGTTGCAAGTCATTGTCTATAGCGCTGTATAATAGCAAAACCGCTTTAATAATGTTAACCAAACTCACTGTGTCTATTAGTAGCTATTAGTAAACAATAATTATTTATAGTCGTTATTAACAAACAATAATTATTGCTAGTAGCTTTTGCAAAATATGATTCCTTATCCTAAGAGATATCACTATGACAAAGCCTTTATTTTTACATTCTGACAGATTATTTCCTGCTAATGAATCTTCGCGGAATATCGCGCGCAGGCTTTATGCTGAAGTTGCTCATTTACCTATCATTAGTCCTCACGGTCACACTGATCCACGCTGGTTTGCTTATGACAAAAATTTTTCAAATCCAACTGATTTATTAATAAAGCCCGATCACTACGTATTTAGAATGCTGTACAGCCAAGGTATAACACTTGAATCTCTCGGTATAAAAACGACAGATGGTCAACCTGCCACTGCTGACCCACGTAAAGTCTGGTCAATATTCGCTAAAAATTATTTTCTGTTTCGTGGTACCCCATCGCGCCTCTGGCTGGATTATGTTTTTCAGCATGTCTTCCATATGGAAGTTGTTTTGTCTACTGAAACGGCCGATCTTTATTACGATACCATTAACGAAAAACTAAAACTTGATAGTTTTAAACCGCGTGCTTTATTCGAACAATTTAATATAGAACTTCTTGCTACCACTGAATCGCCATTGGAAGATTTAGCGCACCATCAAGTTATTCAAAATTCTGGCTGGAAAGGTCGAGTCATCACAGCCTATAGACCTGATCCCGTGGTAGATCCTGAATTTGAAGGCTTTACCAATAATATTCTAGAGCTCAGTAAAATTACCGGCGAAGACACGGGAAACTTTTCTGGTTATCTACGTGCGCTTAAACGTCGTCGTGAATTTTTTAAATCCTGTGGCGCTACTTCTACCGATCACGGACATCCGTCTCCGTTTACTGCTGATTTAAGCAATCCGGAAAAAGAAAAACTTTATCAGCTGGCATTAAGTGGAAAAATTGATCCACAAAACGCCGAATTATTTCGCGGCCAAATGCTGACTGAAATGGCTGCTATGAGTGTCGAAGATGGCCTGGTTATGCAAATTCATCCCGGCAGCTTTCGCAACTATAATGAACAAATATTTCAAAAGTTTGGTCGCGACAAAGGTGCTGATATACCGCAAGCAACAGAATATATTCGCAACTTACGCCCGCTATTAACAAAATTTGGCAATCACCCGAATCTCAGTATTATTCTCTTCACTCTGGATGAAACGACTTATAGCCGCGAACTTGCACCGCTTGCCGGACACTATCCCAGTTTAAAGCTTGGGCCCGCCTGGTGGTTTCACGATAGCCCTGAAGGCATGCGTCGTTTTCGCCAACAAGTTACTGAAACAGCCGGCTTTTATAATACGGTTGGGTTCAATGATGATACCCGCGCTTTTTTGTCAATTCCTGCCCGTCATGATGTGGCGCGCCGGATGGACTGTGGATTTCTGGCTGAATTAGTTGCCGATCATCGCCTCAACGAGGATGAAGCACAAGAAATTGCCGTAGACCTCACTTATAACCTGGTAAAAGCTGCTTACAAACTCTAAGCACTATATAAACTGATTCTCTACTTTTAAGCTTGACGAGTGGAGAATCAGTTTTTTAATAAATTTTTAAATAAAAATGTTTTTTTCACTCAATAATTTTCTTTTATGCTTCGTTACTGGGCTTGCCGATTGTTGCCAGTATTCCGCCATCCACATAAACAATTTGTCCTGCAATAAAATCACTGGCTTTTGATGCGAGAAAAATAGTGGCACCCTGTAAATCGTTGGGGTCGCCCCATTTTCCTGCTGGAGTGCGATTGACAATAAAATCGTTAAAGGGATGGCCGTCAACGCGAATGGCTTCCGTTTGGCTGGTAGCAAAATAACCCGGGCCTATACCATTTACTTGCACATTATATTTCGCCCATTCAATTGCCATATTTTTGGTAAGCATTTTTAAACCACCTTTTGCTGCAGCATAAGCGCCTACGGAATTGCGACCCAGCTCACTCATCATCGAACAAATATTGATAATTTTTCCTTGCCGACGCTCAATCATTTTTCGTGCTACCGGGCGCGTCATAGTAAATACGCCAGTGAGATCAGTTTTGATGACTTCCTCAAAATCGACCAGTGACATTTCTAACAAGGGTATACGTTTGATAATGCCGGCATTGTTTACCAAAATATGAATTGCACCGTGATCTTTTTCAATTTGCTCCACAGCAGCACTCACCTGATCCTCATCGGTGACATTAAATTTATAACCGTAGGCAGAGTAGCCCATATCGCGATAGGTTTTTACGGCGCTATCAATTTTTTCTTGCGAAGAGTTGCCGTTAATAATCAGCGTCGCACCAGCGCTGGCTAAACCGGTTGCCATTGCCATACCTAAACCGTGAGTTGCGCCTGTGACTAGTGCAACTTTGCCGGTTAAATCAAATAATGGGTGATTCATTTTTCTATCTCGATATCGTTATTTGCAAAATTAATGTGTCGCAACTGTTTTAGCTTTGCATTTTTTCTTTTTTTATTTAAATTATTTTTTATTTCATTCGCTATTTATTTCAATTCATTGGGCTTATGGAAATCCATATCGGTGTAATCGAGATTTTCACCAGCCATTCCCCAAATAAATGTGTAGTTGGCGGTGCCGACACCTGAATGCATGGACCAGGGCGGCGAGACAACGGCCTGTTCATTGCCCACCCAGATATGGCGCGTTTCCTCGGCGGGGCCCATAAAGTGGCAGACAGCATGATCTTGTGGAATATTAAAATAAAAATAAGCTTCCATGCGGCGGCTGTGAGTATGCATGGGCATGGTGTTCCAAATACTGCCAGGTTTTAATTCAGTCATACCCATTTGTAACTGGCAGGTATCGAGTACTGCGTTAATCATTAGCTGATAGATGTCGCGCTCATTGCAAGTATCACCTGCACCCATATGCAATACCTTACCATTTTGTTTGTCCACTTTTTTGGTGGGGTATGAACAATGCGCTGGGGTTGAATTCAGATAAAATTTTGCAGGGTTGCTACTATCGTCGCTGCGAAAAATAACCTCTTTAACGCCGCGACCTACATAAAGCGCTTCTTTCGTGCCAATCGCTATGTCTTCTCCATCTACTATCACTGTTCCGTTACCGCCAATGTTAATGGCGCCCAGCTCGCGGCGGTGTAAAAAATATTCTGATTTCAATTGTTCGATGGATTCAAGTTTAACGGCTTGGTGCACCGGCATAACTCCACCTACCATCAGGCGCTCGTAGTGCGTATAGGTGAACAGCACCTCGTCGGCAGAAAAAATATTCTCAATTAAAAAATGTTTACGTAATTTCTCGGTGTCGTAATGCTTGTAGTCATCAACATGAACTGCAAAACGTTCTTCTATTTTTCTCATGGTTAAACCTAATATCGTTGAAATTTAAAATAATAGCTAATCGAGTGGATAGTGTTATCTTGCTTGACTAACAAGTTACAAAAACATAATTATTTTTGTAATAATTTATACACTTCTACCCCAGCCAGAATAAAGGGAACATTGCCTTTCGGATCATTTGCCACTATGGGTTCCGTCATGTAGTACTCGTAACTACCATCGCGACCGAAGCCCAAGCCTGCAACCAGGCATTGATTCGTCATGCTAATTTTTCCATCGGAATGAATGCTGGCGAATTGATTAATTAAACCGGTATAAGTTTTTGTTGCAATTGCGCGGTAGGACACAGGTAGATAACCTTTATTCACCGCTTTAGCAAGAAAATAACTAAACATAGCACTTGCTGATGATTCGCGATAATTGCCCAATGCATTGGGGCGATCAGTAATTTGCCACCAGGTGTGAGTTTCCGGATCTTGATAACGGAGAATATCTGCAGCAAATTCATTAACAATAGCAATCAATGTTTTACGTAATTCTGTTTCAGTCTCTGGTAAATAGTCGAGAACATCGACTAAGCCCATAGCGTACCAACCCATGCCGCGCGACCAAAATTGTGCCGAGCGCCCGGTTTCTTTGTTGGACCAATCGGCTTTTTTAGATTCGTCCCATGCGTGATAGTAAAGCCCGGTTTGGGGGTCACGTAAATGTTTTCGCGCAATAGTAAATTCGTGCACGGCTTCGCTAAAACTTTTGTGTTGTGCTTTTCCGGTTTCGTAAGTCGCTGCGTATTGTGCTAAAAAAGGCATGCCCATATAAACACCATCCAGCCACAATTGTTCGGGGTAAACAATGCGATGCCAAAATGCTCCTTCAGAAGTGCGCGGGTGTTTTTTCAAGTTTTCGCGCAGAAAATTGATTGCTTTGCGATATTTTTCTTGTTTGGTGCGTTGCTCCAGCAATATGACCATATCGCCCGGCTTGGTTAAATCAATGCTAAATAAGTCAGGTTCATATCCAATAATTTCGCCATCATTTTTTATGTAGCTGCCTGTGACTGTTTCAAGTGCTTTGCGATAAGCTTCATTGGGACTCACTGCATCAAGATCTTGCAGAGCGCGAATTTGCATTCCTACCACATCGTACTCAAATTTTGGTGAACGTTTGCGATATTCATCCCAGCCAGCAGCATGATAATTAAGTGTCTTACGTTCCAACTCTGAATCAGCTAAAAGTTTACTCCAGCCTAGGGCTGCTTGTGCACCTATGGGATTAGCTTTAGCGGTAGCACTTAAAACCGAGCTAATGTGGGTGCGTGTTTGTTTAGTGAGACGTTCAACTTCACGATCCAAATAAGCTTTAAATTCCGCTTCAGTTTTAATGCCATTTAACTCCTGGTCCCATGTGGCAACAAAATAATAATCCAGTTCACCGCCATTAGTATTCATGACAGAAACGTAGGAGCTCGCATCTTCAGTTTGTTGTTTGCGATCGCCCTTACGAAAGATAACTGCCATGCCTAAATAACTTTCAGCGCTGCTAAGGCTTTGTTTTCCCCAGCTGGCAGCGTAAGTCCATGCGCTATTACTGATATTTTCGTTACCCAGGATTAACTTGGTGCCGGGATGCTTAACAACACCAATCGCAAAATTAGGAAAGCTTTTGTTTAAGCGCGTGCGCGGATCTTGTCCCACATCATTAGCATTACTCTCGCTGGCGGTAAGTTTTAGTTGGGTGTGTGCTAAACGGCTACCCGCATTCATGGATAGGGTTGATGATAAATCAAAAGTATTGTTATTTACTTGCCATTGGTTGTACTTGATATTAAACGCAGAATAGAGATTACCGTTTTCTATAACGGATAGATCGCGACTTTTTACATTCGATACTAACTCAACTGCTTTGCCATTCCAAAAGCCGTAACCGCCAGCGCCGAGCGATTTACCGACTTTCAGTATGTCCTGACCCCAAGCAGCATCATGATGATATTTTTCGTAATCTTCATGGCCAATATCTTGCAGAACCATGGCATTCGTTTTTTTGCCAAAAATATCAAAACCGTTACGCCAATCCAGATAAACGCGATAGCCAACCTTATCGGATTCTATGCCGGGACCTTCGTAACGAATAAAATAGGAGTGGTCAGTATATTGCGGCGGTGGTGTAAATTTTTGTAGGTTTTTAAATGAGGTAAAGTTTTCGTAAACCTTATCATTCCACTGGCCACCTTCTTTAATAGAAATTTCAGCCTGGGTTTGTTTTTTAAGTGACGGTGCTTTTATGTTGGCATCGCTCACTATAGAGAATTTGCGTACTTGTGCAGCGGTAAAATCGGTTGCGATTAACAGTGTATCCGGCGCATTGTCATTATCAGTATCAATGATTTGGCTAGGCAAAACCTGACCATTCTCTTGCGCTACAAGATGCCTGGTCCTTTCATCATTTACTCTTAAGCCTAAATTATAAAAAGAAAAATAGAGTGGCTCTTGCGCACGTGCAAAGTTACTGGGGTTGCTCACTTCAATAGTGGCGACTGCCTGAGCAATTGTGGAAGTTGTTGAGTTTGATTTTGGCGTAGCGCAGGCGATAAGACTAGATGCCACTGTACTAATAACTGCAGCAACAACAATGTGACGCGAGATCATCTGTTTCAAAAGATTTCACCTATACATGATCAATATAACTTGGCAATCACACCAACTCATATTGCGAATCCGTAAAAAATATTATGACTATTGCTGAATAAAACAGGGATGTCGTTAACCGACATCCCAAAGCCACGCATTAACCAAAAATATTAAAACTTATAATTCACACCAAGATTATATTGCGTACCTGTTTCATGATAGTAAGACAGGCGTGGTTCTGTAGATTCGACCCATTGATCATCGACTTCGTTGGTCAAGTTGAGTGCATCCAAAGTAACTTTGAAGTGCTCGTTAATTTGATACGAAATTTGCGCATCTACGTTGGTGGTGCCGTTGGTACCATTTTGATAGTTAGCATTGGCATCATTGACTGCCAGAGTCAGATAACCATCGCGTTGTGCAACCGATACCCGGGCTTTAAACGCATCTTGCTCGAAGTAAATTGTTACGCTGGATGAGTTCGGAGATAAGTTAAGCAAGGGAGCTTCCTGAAATACACCAGGAGTGGTAGTTGCATAATCCATCTCGGCATCAACGTGGGTGTAAGAACCAATAAAGCCAAAGTTTTTCAAAAAGCCGGGTAGGAAAGTAAAGGGCTGCTGATAACTAATTTCATAGCCATTGATGGTTCCGCCGGGAGCATTTTTTTGTTCGCTAGTGGCCCAAACCATATCTTCATGACACACGTCTACGGCATAGTTACTACCGCAAGCCGCTTGGGCAAAAGCAACGGGTAAACCGAGGGCAGTATAGGTACTGAATCCAGGTACGGTTTGCACAAAAGTGTCCACTTCTTTTCTAAACACGCCAAGGCTTATTGCAGCTTCTTCGGTGAAATACCATTCCAGACCCAAGTCAAAGCTTTTTGCTTTTGAAGGTTTAAGATAAGGGTTATTAACAGTAACCTGACGCTGTGTGCCGGTGACAGTCACGTTGGTATCATCGGTTAATTGGCTCATGTTCGGCCGTGCTATTCCTTCAGAGTAGGCGGCGCGAACTTGTAAGTTTTCGATAGGTTCCAGCACTAGATTTAATGACGGTAAAGTGTCTGAATAGCTGCGATCGACCATTTCCTGCGACCAGACATTGTTGTTTCTCTTCCAGCCAGTAGATTCCTGGTCAGTAGTAAAGTGGCGCACGCCGATATTACCGCGCAAGGGCAGGCCAGCCACTTCGGTTTTGAAATCCAATTGTATGTATTCACTGAGTGTATCTTCAGTGACATTGAACGTGCTTCCGCGACCGGTGCTGCTGTCGTTGATTGTCATTGGCTTATCCCATAGGCCATAGCTGTCCATAATCAATGAGCGGTTGGGAAGTAGCCAAGGCGTCCCTTGACCTAAACCGGAATCAAAGCTGGTAATGAAGTCCGGGTTAGATTGGAGATTTACACCACAACTTGGGCTGGGAGTATTTGCCACAGTTGTGTTGCCTGTGAGCGAACAGTTATTAGCAGCAGTCGTACTAGTTGTACTACCTAAACCTTCACCGCCAAGATAAGCTTTTTGCCAGGTCTCGGCTTCAAATTGTTTAAGGGTGGCACCGCCTTTCAGTGTCAGGCTGTCATTCAAGTCAAATTCAAGGTTTAACGCCGCTGTATCATAAGTATTGACCATCGCTTGTGGGCGCTGACGTACGCTATTAATTGCCCAGTTCGCTTTGTCGTAGGCGCCATCGCCAAACGTTAAATATGCATCCTCATTGCTGCCACGATAATCCCAGGTGAGATTTTGGTTGTTGGCTTGCATGATAATCGTGTTTTGAATTGGGTTCTGGAAGTCTGATTCTGAGGTACCGATCAAGCCATTGATACGGAATGAATCCGTAAAGTCATGCTTCGCTGATAAAGTGTACATAGAAAAGTCAGTGGTCAATTCATCTTGACGGCTTTCTGCCAACAGCCTTGCTCCAGTCATGGACGCATAAACCAGAGAATTCCCTTCAATTGCATAATCAGTAACATTTACGCTCGCATTTTGGCTGCCGTTCATTGAGCCTTGGAGGAATTTTTCGGTGCGAGTTGCTTCATATTTTGATAAAAGTGCATCCAGGGTAATTTCAGTCGCATCGGTCGGACGGAATTGAAAAGAAGCACTGAGGCCTTCTCGCGATAAATCCGTATTGTAAGAATCGTAACGCGGGATACGGGGCATAAATTTACGACTGTTATAGCTACAAGGTGGGTTTGGCACTGCAGTTGTAGGCGCAGGTTTAGTACATGGGCCATTAACTTCATCGAAAGCATTTGGGCTAGGCGCTATACCGACAACATTGGCTCCTAAGGCGCCAGCGCTTAAGCCTTTAACTTGTCCAAATTTTTCTGTGGATAGATTGCTCCAGCGAACAGTACTTTTACCTTCATCTTGAATAGTGCGTTCGGCATAAGAGTAGGACACCAATGCACCTAGTTTGCCGTCAGCAAAAGTGTTGCTGATTAAAATGCCGCCAGACGGATCTTCTTTTTTTGAGAGATCGTTGTAGCCTAACTGACCATTGGCAGTAAGAACAAAACCCTCATAATCAAACGGGCGGGCAGCGCGCATATCCACCGTTGCGCCCAAAGAACCTTCATCAACTTCTGCAGAGCCAGTTTTATGTACCACCAGAGAAGTGAACAGATCTGAAGAAAAGGTATTAAAGTCAAAGTTACGTAAACGGTTGTTGCCACCCGTGGCATCCGTACCGCCAGTGGTAGAAACGGTTTCCATACCGTTAACGCGGATGCGGGTATATTGCGGGCTCAAACCGCGCACGGAAATATTGCGGCCTTCGCCACCAGACCGGGTAATGGCAACACCGGGAATCCGTTGCAAGGATTCTGCAAGATTGTTATCCGGGAATTCTGCGATATCAGAGGCGGTAATAGCGTCTACGACGCCCGCTGAGTCGCGTTTTGTTTCAAGTGATTTGGCGACGCTGGCCCTAAATCCACTGACGACGATTTCTTCAATCGCATCGTCTGTCGCGGGCGTTTCTTGCGCTTGAACTGAAAGGGGCAGGGCAGCTGCCATAGCCAGTACCAATGGGTTAATCCTAAATTTTTGCATTGCTATTCCTCGTTTATTGTTGATTAATCACAGTAGATGCATAACTCGTAAGCCGTTGAAACAACAAATTATTTCTATTTTTTAACATCAGGCCTGCCCCAACATAAGCGTGTAACCGGTTGCGTTGCGCGGGACAGCCTACTTTAATCGTCAAATTCAATCAATCGATTGTCACATGCAATCAAAGCATCTACATTATTTTTAGCCACCTGACCACTCCAGTCGCTATTAATAAATAAGAATCCTCGTAGTAATTCAGGCAGCCTAAAGTCGCTCCATTGACACAGCGACGAATAATTAATCAGGCTTTGCTTTTTTTACTTTTAATAAAATCAAATATTCTCTAGCGAAAAACGCTCTCCGCGAATGGTTACATTGTCGGTAATAAAATCATGGGTATTTTTTATCACACCGATACTTGCCGCTTGGACAAAATTGGCATTGATGAGATTTAATTGACTAATGGGCGAGCGTTCGTAACCGTTAATATTAAAAACTTGCTTGGCGTTTTCACAGTGTAAATTACGAATTTCAATATTCCGCACTTTAGGTGTAAATGCACCTGCATCGCCTTCTTCGTAAGCAAAATCGATAACTATCGCGGTTTCCACTTCACCGATTTTTATATTGTTGAAATAAATATTTTCGATGGTTCCACCGCGCACGGAGTTGGTTTTTATGCGAATTCCACGTTCTAATTCCGGGCTGTCCATTTTACAATTTTCAACAAAAATATTGCGTGCCCCGCCAGAAATTTCACTACCAATCACTACGCCACCGTGACCATTGCGCATTTCGCAACCGCGAATCACAATATTTTCTGAGGGAATATTAATGCGGCGGCCATCAGCATTGCGGCCCGATTTAATTGCAATACAATCATCGCCAGTATCAAAAAAGCAATTTTCAATAACAACATTTTTGCACGACTCCGGATTGCAACCATCGGAGTTTGGGCCGAGACTAATACATGTGACATCACGCACAGTTACGTCGTCGCAAAGTACGGGATTAATTAACCAGAAGGGCGATTGGGTAATGGTTACATTGGCAATTAACGTGTTTTTGCAGCGGTAAAACTGGATAAACGGCGGGCGCAATTGCGCGCCATTCGCATAGATGCGTTCATTGACTGGCCGATTATTTTCGATATCTTTGACAAGTTTGGCTCGCGCATTATCTTGATTGGCGAAGCCACTTCTGCCCCATTCTTCTCCGCCTTTCCATGGCCACCATTTATTTTCGTTGGCTTGCCCGTTAAGCGTGCCCTTGCCAGTAATGGCAATATTTTCTTGTTCAAATGCATAAACAAGTGGTGACAAACCCATTAGCTCCATTCCTTCCCAACGCGTAAATACCGCTGGCAAATAATTTTCCATCTTGGTACTAAATAACAAAGTGCAACCTTCATCCAAATGCAAATTCACATTCGATAACAGATGTATGGGGCCCGTTAAAAATTGCCCCTTTGATATCCGCACGCGCCCGCCACCCAGCTGATGGCATTGGGCAATAGCAGTGGCAAAAGCCTGGCTGTTATCGCTGACTCCATCGCCCTTCGCACCAAAGTCGGTTGCTAACAATTCGCGATTTGGAAACCTGGGGATTTTTATCTCACGACGAATTTTTGCGGCAAGTAACCAGGCCTGATCAGATAAGCGCGCGCGTTTTAGGGCTGCAGTACCGCTGGCCACACAACCACTTAATGCAGTACAACCCAGTAAGGTGGCGCTACTCAGTGTGCTAATAAATCGGCGGCGATTTAATGGCGAAGTTAGTTTATTCAAAGCTGTTACTCTAATTATTTTAGTTATGGATTAGATTTTTCAGGCTAAAAATGTTGTGATCATGGCGCTTTGCTATTGTTTCTTCTATAAATATGACATCATATGGTTTTTTTTGCCACTAAAAAAATTAGCATATATGAAAAATATGATGATAATGAGTTTCTGGTTAAATGCAAGGGTTTGACAAGATGGGTTCATTGATAAGTTGCTTTATTATGATTAAAGTTGCTTATATATGATTACTATGAAAAGTATTGCTGCGAGTCGTTATCCATGTCAAATTTTTATAAAGAAGGTGATTGAGTGAGCAATATTTTGCAGTTACATGAAGTGGATAACGTGGGTATTTGTAAGGTATCGCTACCCGCTGGTACCCATCTGATTAATTCTCCCATCGCGCTTATCGACGAGATTCCCGCGCTTCATAAGGTTGCGTTACGCGATATAGGTGTGGGTGAAGCCATTATGAAATATGGCCAAATCATGGGGTTTGCCAAACAATTTATTGCTGCGGGTAAGCATGTTCATACCCATAATTGCGTGATGGGAGACGCTGATAAAGACTACGGATTTTGTAGTAAAGCACAGCCCACCGAGTTTATTCCTGAGACACAGCGGGCCACCTTTCGCGGTTACCGGCGGGCTAGTGGCAGGGTAGGTACGCGCAACTACATAGGTATATTAACGACGGTTAATTGCTCCGCTACCGTAGCGCGTGCCATCGCCCAGCATTTTACTTATTCCGGTGAGTTAAAAAATTATTCGAATATTGATGGTGTTGTTGCCCTTACTCATGAAACCGGTTGCGGGATGAGTTCTGATGGTGAAGGTTACGAAACCTTGAGGCGAACTTTTGATGGCTATACCCGCCACCCGAATTTTGGGGGTGTCATGATGGTCGGGCTTGGCTGCGAAACCATGCAAGTCCAGCGTGTTATGCAAGAAAGTGGCTTAGCACAAAATAAAACATTTTGTGCTTACACGATTCAAGATACCGGTGGTACCCGAGTGTCCATTGAAAAAGGTATAGCGACACTGCGCGATATGTTGCCTATCGTAAATCTCGCGCAACGTGAACTCGTACCTGCCAGTGAATTGATGATTGGTTTGCAATGTGGCGGATCGGATGCGCTTTCCGGCGTTACCGCAAACCCCGCATTGGGTATTGCTGGGGACATATTGATTCGTCACGGTGGCACGGTCATATTATCGGAAACTCCGGAAATTTACGGCGCTGAACATTTGTTAACACAGCGTGCGTCCTCGCCGGAAATCGCAGAACAATTATTAGCGCGCATTCGTTGGTGGGAAGATTACACTGCACGCAATAATGTCGAATTAAATAATAATCCATCGCCGGGAAATAAAGCCGGTGGCCTCACCACCATTATGGAAAAATCTTTGGGCGCACAAGCAAAAAGTGGTTCGACAAATTTAAACGGTGTATTTCTTTACGCACAGCAAATTGCTACCAAGGGCCTGGTATTTATGGATAGTCCGGGCTATGACCCGGTTTCTGCAACGGGACAGGTTGCGTCTGGTGCGCAAATAATTTGTTTTACGACGGGCCGTGGCTCAGCCTTTGGCTGCAAGCCAGCACCCTGTATAAAATTCTCCAGTAACACGCCACTTTACGAGCGTATGAAAGAAGATATAGATATTAATTGCGGTGGTGTTATTGATGGTGAGCTCAGTCTTTATCAGTGCGGCGAAAAAATCTTTCAAGAGATATTAAATATTGCCTCAGGGGAAGCGACTAAAAGCGAATTACTTGGCTATGGCGATAATGAATTTACGCCCTGGAAGATAGGTGCTGTGATTTAAATTATTAGCGTAATTAGCATAAAAATATATCCGCTGTTTTTTCACTTAAAAGAAAATATATGAAAATAGAACACTTTGCACTCAATGTGAAAGATCCAATCGCTATGGCAAATTGGTACGTTACTCATATGGGCTTAACCATTGTGCGCAAACAGGAAGTGGGTTCAAAAACGCACTTTTTAGCAGATACGAGTGGGCAGGTGATGATTGAAATTTACAACAATCCACCCGAGCAAGTGCCAGATTATTTCAGCATGAATCCGTTATTATTGCATCTGGCTTTTGTCTGCGAAACTCCGGAACAAAAGCGTGTGGAATTGGAAATAGCCGGTGCAGTTTTTGCTGAAGAAGTGCATATCAAAGACGGTTCACATTTAGTTATGATGCGTGATCCTTGGGGATTGGCTGTTCAATTGTGCAAGCGTGGTAATCCAATGTTGCGTGAGTCTTAAATAACATTGTCGTTTATCGCTTGAGGATAAACGACAATGATTGCCAATCCTCGGCCATTAAGCGCCAAGCTCTTTTTCAAAAACTGATTTATCAATAATGGCACCGCGGTAGCGAATAATAATACCGGCGCAGCCTATGCCTTGTTTTGCTGCATCTTCCATTGACGCATTTTGTAAGCGCGCTGCTAAATATCCTGCATTAAAGGTATCGCCAGCACCGGTAGTATCAATAATATTGGCAACGGGTGGCACTGGCACGTGAATTTGTGAGTCAGCGGTGATGAGCACTGCATCTTCCGCACCGCGCTTTAAAATTAATTCACGTAGCGCGCAATTTGCGTAGCGTGCTTTACAGCCGTCAATGGTGTCATCGCCCCACAATAATAATTCGTCATCTAATGTTAGCAGCGCAATATCAGTATGCTGCATAATAGCGAGCATGGCCTGTTGTGCTTCTTGTTGGTCGCGCCACAGGCGCGGGCGATAATTACTATCGAACGCAATGGTCACACCCAGTTTGCGTAATCGATGCAGTACATCAATTAAATGCTTGCGTGATTGTTCGCCAATAATCGCTAAAGTAATACCAGTTAAATAAACGCAGTCGCACAGCTTCAGTTTTTGAAACAAGTTTTCACTCGCTTCACTCGTAGAAAATAATTCGCGCGCAGGCGCTTCCTTGCGCCAGTAAAAAAATTCGCGTTCGCCATCTGGTGTATTGCGAATAATATATAAACCTGGCGATCTACCGGCTAAGGTTTGAATCATGCCGGTGCCAATTTTTTCATTGGCCATGCGCTGCATAATTTGTTGGGAGTAAGGATCTTCACCTAAATTAGTCACGTAGTCAGTTTGCAGGCCAAGTCGTGACATATAAACGGAGGTGTTGTAAGTGTCTCCAGCAAATGAGAGTGCCATAATTTCACTTTTATTGGCAGGGCCTTTAATTTCAGAAGCGCTAAGAGGAAATGGAGCAAGTTCCACCATAACCTCGCCAATTGCTGCAATGTGTACCATGTTGTTATCCGTTATTGTGTAAAGAGTTTGACTAGCGGGAAAAATTTATAAGTCGGAAGAAAGAAAAATACTATTTTAATGGTATTTAAAATATAACATTCAAAAAAATGAATGCCTAGAATTATTTAGTAAATAAAATTTTAAATTGATAAACATTTTGGAAGCAATTATGAATAGATTGAATCAAGCACAATTGGCGCTATTGCCGAAAGAAATTGTGTTACCGCAGTATGATCGCCGTAATCTGAGCGCTGGCATAGTGCATTTAGGTATAGGTGCATTTCATCGTGCGCACCAGGCATTTTATACTGAAGCTGTATTAAATAAATTCGGTGGCAATTGGGGAATAATTGGTTGCAGCTTGCGCTCACCTGCCGTACGTGATCAGTTGACCCCTCAGGATGGCTTGTACACTCTAGTGGAGCGCTCTGGCGATGGTGAAAAATGTCAAATAATCGGTGCGGTGAAGCAAACTCTAGTTGGTCCTGAAAGTCCGCATGCCGTAATAAGCATTATGGCGCAACCCAATATTAAAATTATTTCACTCACGGTAACCGAAAAAGGCTACTGCCATGATCCCGCTACCGGCAATTTAAATAGTACGCACCCCGATATACAACATGATTTACAGAATATCGAAAAACCTAAAACCGCCATTGGTTATATAGTCGCTGCGTTACAGCAGCGTTTTAATCATGGAATAAACAGTTTTACCGTATTGAGCTGCGACAATTTACCGAATAACGGCGAAGTTGTGGAAAAAGTTGTTGTGCAATTTGCAGAAAAAATATCAGTGGATTTGGCGAAGTGGATTAAGGCAAATACTCGTTTCCCTTCCACCATGATTGACCGCATAGTGCCTGCCACCACGGATGAAGATCGCCGCGATATTGAAGCGCGATTAGGTATGCGCGACGAGGGTATGGTAGTTGCAGAGCCATTTACCCAGTGGGTGATAGAAGATAAATTTTCTGATGGTCGTCCAGAATGGGAAAAAGTGGGAGCCTTATTGGTTACTGATGTACGGGTATTTGAAAAAATTAAATTGCGCTTATTGAACGGTGCACATTCAATAATGGCTTACGCTGGTTATCTGTCGGGCTTTAATTATATTAGCGAAGTGATGAATGAGCCTGCATTTGTCAATATGATAAAAATCTACATGGCGCGCGAAGCGGGTGAAACCTTAACTGCACCGAAAAACTTTGATATTGAGGCCTACAAGCAGCAATTGCGGGATAGATTTTCGAATAAAGCTTTAAAGCATCGCACCTGGCAAATTGCGATGGATGGTACGCAAAAATTGCCACAAAGGTTGCTTGAAAGTTTGCGCGTACAATTAGGTGGTGAAGGTCATATCGACATTATTTGTTTGGGTATAGCCGCGTGGATTCGTTATGTTTCAGGGGTCGATGAAAAAGGCAATGCTATAGAAGTATCTGATCCTTTGTCGGCGGAATTACGCGCTTTATGTGATGCAAATAAAGATAATCCGGAAGCATTGGTGCGTGCAATTGTTGCCTTGCCCAAAGTGTTTGGTGAGGATCTGGCGAAAGAAGAGCGCTTTATTGCAATTACCCTAGCATGGTTAGAAAAATTTTATGCGCAGGGAGTATTAGCTACAGTAAAATCATCGTTTATGCCCTAGTTCTGCGTTTGTGAAAGTGTAATAAGATATTCTTCATGCATGCTTGTTAACGAAGCATGCATGAAGAATATCGTTTGATCCAAAACTCGCCGTAAATACCCTCATGTAGGTTGTCTATGCTTATAGGGTTTTGCATCAAACAATACTCTCTACTACTAACTCAGTTTTAAAGCAGAAATTTATGGCGACCTATAAAAAATATTGCATATTGCTATTGTTTTTTAATTCTGGCTGTACAAGTGTGGATGGCAATCACTATCAAGCAATAGTGAGTCAATATAAAATTTCTTCTCATCTCCCGGTTTACGACACCATTCAAGCTGCTGTTAACGCGGCTCCGCAAGATCCGCAGACACCTTTCCGCATATTTATCATTGCAGGAAATTACAACGAGAAAATTGTTATTACGAAAAATAATCTTCAGCTTATGGGCGCGGGCGAAAATAAAACTCGCATCACTTATTCAGATTATGCCGGTAAGCTGGATGCATGGGGTAAAGTGCTAACCACCTATGGGACAGCAAGCCTACACATTAAAGCCAGTGATATCCGCATAGAAAATTTAACGATTGAAAACACTTTTGATTTTTTAACCAATGATGCCCTGGCGCCGGATAGAAAAATAATCGGTTCACAAGCCGTAGCACTTTTTATTGATGTGCCGAGTGACAGAATTGTATTGCGGAATATTAGTGTGTTTGGTTATCAGGATACTGTATTTGTAAACTCAGGACGCAGTTGGTTTGACGAGGTATTTATCGCCGGCAATGTGGATTATATTTTTGGCGGAGGCACTGCACTTTTTACGCATTCGGAAATTAAAACGCTTGCCCGTGGTACAGCAACAAATCCTTACGCCTTTATTACCGCACCTTCAACTTCTGTTAAGAAAGATTATGGCTTAACATTTTTAAATTGCCGTTTAACTCGCGATCGTTTAGTCCCCGATAATTCCGTCGCTTTAGGTCGCCCCTGGCATCCGACAACAACCTTTGCTGATGGTCGCTATGCCGACCCTGATGCTGTCGGTAAGAGTGTTTTTATTAATGTGTGGATGGACGCTCACATCACTTCCGACGGCTGGTATCCAATGTCCGGCAATGCGCGCGAAGGTGGTAAAAAAAGTTTTTTACCAGAGGATTCACGGTTTTTTGAATATCACAGCACCGGCCCTGGCGCATTTATAAACAGCAAGCGTCGACAGCTCAAGGATGAAGAGGCGATGAGTTACACTAAGGAGAGAATTCTGGGTGATTGGCAGCCGCTATAAGCTATTATCTTATTCGGCTGCTTGCTCATTCTTAGATTTGAGAGTGGTTAATATTTACACTGGAAATAATATTGAGTGATGAGTCTTAATTCACCCAATCAGTTGACTCACAAGATAAAAGAGAATAACGAAAAAATGATAACTGACTTTGATTCTGTAAGGCACCCTAAAGAGAAAAATTTGCGTCGGATGAAACTGGTGTGCGTGCTGCTCTTGCTCTTTTGTATTCTTGTCAGTATTGCTCTGGAAGTTTTTGCTCCGCATGATAAAAATATAATCTGGTTTTTTTTTATAGGTTTTTTTGAAGCTGCTGTCGTGGGTGCCATGGCGGATTGGTATGCGGTTGTGGCCTTGTTTAAGCACCCATTGAATATGTCATTTTTACCGCATACTGCGATAATCCCCAGAAAAAAAGATGAGATTGGTAAGAACTTAGGCCAGTTTGTGCTGAATAATTTTATGCAAGATGAAGTTATTTTAAATAAAGTTAATGAATTCGATCCGGTAAGTAAATCTTTTAACTGGATCGAAAAAAGAGAAAAAGAGTATGTGCTATCTAATTTTATCAAAGGCGCAATGATTACCTTGCTGGACGATAAAAATACCAAATACATTAATGAGTTTGCGCGGAAAAATATTTTAATATTAGTAGAGGCAATGGATGCGGCGGGAATTTTATCGAAAGTCATGTCAATTTTTGATAACGATTCCTATCGCAACAGTTTAATTGATAACCTATTGGATCATGGCCTGGATTATATTCTTGAAAATAAGGCCAGGTGGATTGCGCAAACTAAATCTGAAGGCACTTGGGGTACTCAGTGGATAGGTGGCAAGTATGTAGATGGTTTTATCGATGAAATTGTGCAAAAAATTATCGATGTAAGAGCCGATAATAATCACGCTATTAAAATTGAGTTGAAGGATAAAATGAAAACCTTAATTCATAATCTTCAACATGATCCCAAAACAATCGCAACGGTTAATAAATTCAAAAACGATCTGCTTGAAAACCAACGCTTTCTGGAATTTGTAAACTCATCGGTCGCAGAGATTAAAGATAAACTTATGGCCGACCTGTATTCCGAAGATTCGTTTTTGATGGAACATATTCATGTTGGATTGCTGGCGCTGGTACAAAAATATCGCACCGATAATGAATTCAATGCATATTTGAATGATTTATTAAGTCAGCTGATTAAATGGCTGTTATTGCGCAAAAAATGGATTGCAGAACATCTAGCAACGCAAATACAAAGCTGGTCACCACAAAATATGAGTAAGACTCTTGAGTTGGAAATAGGCGGCGATCTGCAATGGATCAGAATCAGTGGAACCTTGGTGGGTGGCCTTGTGGGGGGAATTTTTTCTTGCGTACTATTTTTTGTTCGCTAATGCGCATTTTAAGTTAGCTGCGCTTTTACAATCGAGGTATCCAGCGTCTCCGCTTTTTATTTTCAGGATTTAGACGGTCCCACTGATGATTTAACGACAACTAAGCCGCATACATTTTAATCTGCAATATGGCTTTATTTTATTTGGTTTGAAATCACCGATCATAGATATGCTCTTCAAGACTTTTATTATTCCTATCCAAAAATATCTTTAACCGACTGATTACTAAAGGTTTTTTATTAATCTTAGTAAGTTTGCAAATTATATGATATATGGTATAAATGCTAAGGGCGCAAAATAACCGACTTAACTAAAGCTATATTTTGATTTGCCGGGGAAGGTTAGGATTAATGCCTGATAAGTCATCTTAACTGTAATCGGATAGATTGTTTTGGCTGCTAATATTATTCGGATTTAGGTGGTAGAAAAAGCTGTTCAGGTAAATGTACAAATTGTCAGCGGGAAAATACAAAAATGAAAATAATAATTTTTTTGCAAATTCGTTAATAAAATAAGCGCTAAACACAATTTTAATTGCGCGGTGCAATCGCACGAAAATTAATTATAACCTTCGCTGTTAAATAAATTTCACCCGTTGATCTATACCAAAACACGTGATTTATGCGCACTAGGTATTAATCGAAATATTTTTAGATAAGTAGATGGATAGCAAAAGTATGATTGACAAAATAGCAGGCGTTACGGAGTTTTCAATCAAAGATCATAGTCATCGTCGATTTAATCCGCTGTCGGGCGACTGGGTGCTAGTGTCACCTCACCGAAGTAAGCGGCCCTGGCTGGGGCAGTCCGAACTGCCTGCTGACATTGCTTTGTTGAGTTATGATTCCCAGTGTTATCTTTGTCCAGGTAACACACGCATAAACGGTGTTATAAATCCGGATTATAAAAATACGTTTGTATTCGTGAATGATTTTGCGGCTGTTGAATCACAAGTGCATACCAGTAGCAAACAAACGCATGCATTACTTAAACACCAACCTGTGAGTGGCGTATCGCAAGTTATTTGCTTTTCCCCCGATCACAGTAAAACCTTACCTTTTTTAACCACATTAGAAATTGTTAATGTGATTAATTGCTGGGCCGAGCAAGTCGCTGATTTAGGTCAATCTTATGCCTGGGTGCAAGTGTTTGAAAACAAGGGTGCCGTTATGGGTTGTTCAAACCCGCACCCGCATAGCCAAATTTGGGCAACTGATCAAGTTCCTACACAAGCCCAGACTGTTAATGAACACCTAAAAAAATATTTTGCAAAAAATAACAGCAATTTATTATTGGATTATGCACATTTAGAAATTGAGCAACGAGAGCGGGTGGTAGAGCTCAACGATCACTGGCTTGCCGTGGTTCCCTATTGGGCAACATGGCCGTTTGAAATTTTACTTATTCCGTTACAGCCAGTAACTCATTTGCATAATTTATCGAGTGATGCAAAAACCGCATTAGCAAACATTCTTAAGCGCTTATTAACTCGCTACGACAATTTGTTTAATTGTAACTTTCCTTATTCCATGGGTTGGCATGGCCAAACATTTACTGCAGAGCCATCGGAGCATTGGCAACTTCATGGGCATTTCTATCCGCCGTTGTTGCGTGGTGCCTCGGTAAAAAAATTTATGGTAGGTTATGAAATGTTGGCCGAAGCACAGCGCGATATCACGCCTGAGCAAGCTGCTGAGCGCTTACGCCAGTGTAATATTGTTCATTTTTCACAGCAGTAATTTTATGATATCAAATCCAATAACTCGCGCATTGCAGCAATTCACCGAGACATTTACATCCGAACCGGAAGCATTGTTTTATGCCCCGGGTCGAGTGAATTTAATTGGCGAGCATACTGATTACAATAATGGTTTTGTATTGCCCTGCGCTATTGAGTACGGCACCTATATGGCAATTGGCTGCAATAATGAAAATACATTTCGAGTATTGGCCTGTGATATTAATCAAGAGTCGAGCGATTGGAGCTTGCTTGAGCCCATCAAGCATGATGTAACGCATACTTGGGCAAATTATTTGCGTGGTGTCCACCATGAATTTATACGTCGCGGTTTTAACATTCAAAAAGGGCTAAATATCGCGGTTGCCGGAAATGTACCTCAAGGTGCAGGCTTAAGCTCGTCGGCTTCATTTTCGGTTGCGTTTGCTACAGCGCTTTCGCAGATTAACGCCATTCATTTGCAACCAGTAGAAATTGCTAAAATTTGTCAGGCGGCTGAAAATAATTTTGTCGGCTGTCATTGCGGCATTATGGATCAGCTTATATCTGCGGAAGGGAAAGCTGGTCAAGCAGTGTTAATCGATTGTAATGATCTCAGTTTGCGCCAAATATCTATGCCTGAAAATTTAAAATTAATGATTATTGATAGTAAAGTGAAACGCGGCCTAGTAGAAAGTGAATATAACTTGCGTCGCGAGCAATGTGAAGCTGCAGCAGAAATAATGAATGTTGCGAGCTTACGCGATGCGGATGTCAATATATTACAGCAATATAAATCGCAGCTGTCTGACGAGGTATTTCGTCGTGCCCGTCATGTCATTACTGAAAACACGCGCACTCTTGCCGCTGCTGAAGCATTGCAGACGGGTGATATAAAAATGCTGAGTCAACTGATGGCGGAATCGCACGCATCTATGCGCGACGATTTTCAAATTACGGTTCCGCCTATCGATTTATTAGTGGAGCTCGTCAGTGATGTTATTGGCGAGCAGGGTGGGGTGCGTATGACGGGAGGTGGCTTCGGTGGTTGTGTTGTCTGTTTGTTGCCTGAATCTCTTTGCCAGTCCGTCATCAATGTTATTGATCATCACTATGCTGCAACTACCGGATTTTCGGCTGAGATTCATCTGTGTGAGGCAAGTGAGGGAGCAAGACAGCTCAGTTTAACTGCGCCTTAGTTATTGGTTGAATTAGTAATTGAGTATGCTAACAAGAAAAATCATAGTAAATAAAAATTAATAATACCGGGTGTTAGATATTCTTTGTTAACAATGCACTATTTATAATCACGCTTACCTATATATTTTTAAATTTTACATAAAGGCTAATTAAAATGATAAAAAAAAATACAGTTTTGTTATTGCTTTGCATGAGTCTGTTGTTACATGCAAATGTTCATGCACAAAAATTTGCTGAGCTGGGTAAAACGCCGCAGATGGGTTGGAATAGCTGGAATCATTTTGCTTGCAATGTCAGTGAAAAAATTATTCGCGATACGGCTGATGCTATGGTGAAAAGCGGAATGAAAGATGCGGGTTATGAATACGTCAATATAGATGATTGCTGGCACGGTGAGCGTGATGCCGCAGGTAATATCCAACCTAATGCAGAACATTTTCCCTCGGGCATGAAAGCCTTAGCTGACTACGTGCATTCCAAAGGTTTAAAAATAGGTATTTATTCTGATGCTGGTGCGAAAACCTGCGGTGGGCGTCCCGGTAGTCGCGGTCATGAATATCAAGATGCGCTTACCTATGCGAACTGGGGAATTGACTACGTAAAATACGATTGGTGTGATACCAAAGGATTAAATGCTGAACAAGCCTACATCACTATGCGCGACGCTATTAAACAGGCTGGCCGCCCTATGTTATTCAGTATCTGTGAGTGGGGTGATAACAAACCTGGAGAATGGGCAAAAGACGTTGGCCATTCATGGCGTACTACGGGTGATATTTATCCCTGCTGGAACTGCGAATTAGGTCATGGTTCCTGGTCGTCCTGGGGTGTGTTGCGCATTCTGGATAAGCAGGAAGGCTTGCGCAAACACGCAGGCCCGGGCCACTGGAATGATATGGATATGCTGGAGGTCGGCAACGGCATGACCGAGGCGGAAGATCGCGCCCATTTTTCAATCTGGGCAATGTTGGCTTCACCGTTGATCGCCGGGAATGACCTTCGCACCATGAACGAAAGTACGCGGAAAATTTTAACCAATAGAGATATTGTTGCCATCAACCAGGACCCGCTGGGTGTGCAAGCACTTAAATTTATTGATGAAGGTGATATTGAAGTCTGGGTAAAAGCACTGGCTAATAACGAGTGGGCATTTATGTTTTTAAACCGCGCGGACGCCACTAAACGCTATGATTACCAATGGGCAGAGCATGAAATAAAAGATGATATTAGCAAGCATGAACTCGACTTTACAAAAACCAAATTTACTTGGCGAGAGTTATGGGACAACACCAACGGCAGCACGGCTAAAAATTTAGCCTTAAGCATTCCTGCACATTCGGTTGTGGTGTTGCGTTTAACGCCGAGCGGCGCTAAAAAAGAATAGAATAAAAGCGATACCGGCTGTGGATGCCAATAGTTTCCTAAATCTAATTGAGTATGAAGAATGCAAAATCAAAATGCCGGGCCTAATCTTACTTATAATTTAACTCAGCAATTGGGTGCCGCCATTGTCAGAGGTCATTACGCAATTGATAAACCCTTCCCGACGGAAGCTGAGTTATCCATTCAATTTAATATTAGCCGCAGTGTTACTCGTGAAGCGGTGAAGATGCTCACTGCCAAGGGATTAATTGCCTCAAGGCCGCGGCAAGGTATTCGAGTGATGACGAGTAGCCAATGGAATATGTTTGATGCTGATGTCCTTAGCTGGACCTTAAGTGCGCGCCCCTCGCTGGAATTGTTGCGTGAATTTACCCAATTACGTATGGCCATCGAACCTGAGGCAGCGAAGCTGGCCGCAGAAAATTATCGCGATAAAGAAAAGTTGAAAGCTATTGGTGATGCCTTGGTGCGCATGCAACAAGCGGACGAAGGTTTGGATGATCCGCTGGCCTCCGATATAGAATTCCATTGTGCAATTCTGGGGGCCAGTAATAATCGTTTCTTTTTGCAATTGCGAGAGTTTATTCAAGTTGCATTGCGCGTCAGTATTGCCAGTACCAATCAGCTAAAAGGTGTGTTGTCTGCAAGCTATGATGATCATAAGCGTATTTATGATGCTATCGCCCGGGGTGACCAGGAGCAAGCTAGCAATGCGATGAAAGTGTTATTGGTTGAGGTGATGCAATTGATTAATGTATCTATTGAATCGGCACAGCCAGCACTCAAGAAATAGCATCTGAACTAATGCGTGGTTTCCAACTAAAAGAAATTGATTATGTTTAATCACTCAACTCAACAAGAGTACACCCGCTACAAAAGCCTGCAGCATCGCAGTATTTTTATCACCGGTGGTGCTACCGGTATTGGGGCCGCGTTAGTAGAAGCATTTACTGCGCAAAGTGCAAAGGTGGCATTCGTCGATATTGATGAACAAAGTGCTTTAACTTTGTGTGATCGACTTTATGCAAAAGGTTATGCCCGCCCCTGGTTTCAGTATTGCGATGTGAGCAATATTCAATTGTTACGTACTTGTATTGCTAATGCGCAGCTGGCGAATGGTGATATTCGTGTTTTGATAAATAATGCCGCAAATGATCAACGTTATGATTCGCGCACTATCTCAGAGGAAGATTGGTATCGCGGACTCGCCACTAATCTGCATCCGGCTTTTTTTTCATCGCAGGCAGTTCAACCGATGATGGCAGTCCAAGGCGGTGGCGTAATATTGAATATCAGTTCGATCAATACACAGTTTAGCCCACCTCATTTAGCCGGCTATATTGCTGCGAAGGCGGGAATATTGGGCATATCCAAAGCCCTCGCCACTGATTTCGGCGTTGACAATATACGTGTAAATTCTATTTTACCTGGTTGGGTTGCAACACCTAAGCAATTGGAAAAGTGGCTTACTCCGGCAGAAGAGGTGGAGCACATGAAAAAAGTTTGCTTAAAAAAGCACTTGGGTGTTCACGACGTAGCCAATCTTGCATTATTTTTAGCCGCAGATGATGCCGCAATGATCACGTCACAAGAGTTTGTGGTGGATGGCGGGCGAATTTAATTTGTTGCTATTAATTTTTTAACGTCTCTTGTTAATAGCCGGTGGATGGCTGCAGCGTTCAATATTTCGTCCCTACCGAAAAGTGCTTGCTTAAGACTTTTGCCATTGGCTTGAGGATGACGAGCTTAAATAAGCACAATTGCCCCGTTCCCCCTATTTCGCCTCCAATTGCCTCCTTATAAAAAAACCAAAAATATTTCTATCTGGTTCACTTGCGCTGGTAATGTTAAGCATTTCGAG
This sequence comes from Pseudomonadota bacterium, assembly GCA_040385335.1. Classification (GTDB taxonomy): domain Bacteria; phylum Pseudomonadota; class Gammaproteobacteria; order Pseudomonadales; family Cellvibrionaceae; genus Cellvibrio. Next base: position 163,931 of record JAZKHP010000006.1, on the reverse strand, counting down.
AATGCACTACCAAATGATAATCATCACAAAGGAAATAAGAGTAATAATTTTTATTCTGAGAGCTGATTACGCTTTATGAGTTTCACAAGTGTTGAGCTGAATAACGATTAGAAAATAAAATTGAAAATTCAACTATTTTAATAAGCGAATAGCGCCGGAACAGGCTTGAACTTCTGTTCTCTACCAAGCGTATGGTTAGGAAATGTAAAGTTAGACTTAAAAATTGTTTACTTTTTTTTAAACCTGCTATTTTAAGTTACATCTAACAATAATGAGTTCCAGCTCTGTCGAATATGTTTCGAATACGATGCCGGTATGCTGTTTTAATTTTATTCGCTCTGATCCTTAGATAATTTACTTACACATTATTGCGAAATTATTTTGGTAAATTTTTTTTATAAGTAGATTTTTTTAGTAATACTGAAGACTCGAATAATAATAAATTTACGGTTTTTTTGTTAAAAATTGGTTGCGCAATCATAAAGTTTTTAGCATTCATATTCTTGCTATATTTTGCCAAAATATTTGCTCATTCCTTAGTTTTAGGTTGTTATTTTGGTTTTGAATAAATTAAGAAAATATGAAAATTAACGCTACATAAAATGCAATGAAATGCGATTTAAATAATACGCGAATACGCTTAAATATTACTTGAATACACTTTAAATAATAAAAGTTGCTTCCGCCGATTAGGCCGAAGCAGATGATGTGCTCGATATGATTATGCATGGATTTCGAGCTTGAATATCTACCTTGTTGTTTCACTCTTTTGCTTGACCGCCTTAACAATAACGATCTACGACCCTGCTGAATAAATTTTTTATCGGCAAGGGTTTTTTAAATTTGTGCTAATTAAAATTCGAGGAGTTCTTTATGAGCAGATTGAAAACCTTTGTGTTAAGTCCGACACGGGTCCGTTCTTTAAGGCGAGCAGCTAGCATTTGCGGGTTGGGATTAGCGATGATCGCTACTTCATCGCAAGTCAATGCGGCCTGTACCTACACCATAGAATCACAATGGGATAATGGTTTTTCAGCAAAAATAAAAATCACCAATACCAACAGCGCACCGATTAGTTCGTGGTCCATTGGCTGGCAATATGCCGGTGGTAACCGTGTTTTGGCAGGCAGTGCCTACAACGTTAACTTGACGGGAAGTAATCCGTACACCGCAACGAATATTTCCTGGAACGGCAACATCCCCGTGGGCGGCGTCCAGGATTTTGGTTTCCAGGGCACTAAAACGGCAGGTTCCGGCGCAGAAATCCCAGCTATTACCGGAGCGGCTTGCGGTGGGCCGGTGACCTCTTCTTCTGCCGCTGTCAGTTCTACTCCGGTGCGAAGTTCCACTTCATCTTCCAGCTCAGTGATACCCACGGATGGTCCTGCAGCGATCAGTGTTTCGGGCAACAAAATGTTGTTCGGCGGCCAGGTAGGCAGTATTTCCGGTGCAAGTATGTTCTGGAGTAATACTGGTTGGGGCGCTGAAAAATACTATAACGCGCAGGCGGTTAGTTGGCTCAAGTCTGACTGGAACGCTAAATTAGTTCGCGCCGCTATGGGTGTGAATGATACCGGTGGTTACTTAACCGATCCGTCAAACAAAACCCGTGTCATGGCCGTGGTGGATGGCGCTATCGCGAACGATATGTATGTCATTATCGATTTCCACACGCACTTGGCTCAAAACTACAAGGCGCAATCCATTGCCTTCTTTCAGGAAATGGCTACCAAATACGGTAACAAAACCAACGTTATTTATGAAATCTACAATGAGCCATTGCAAGTATCCTGGAGCGCTGTCATCAAGCCTTATGCGATTGACGTGATCAAAGCGATTCGTGCGATTGACCCGGATAATTTGATTATTGTCGGAACACCCACTTGGTCGCAAGACGTGGATGTAGCAGCGCTTGATCCAATTGTGGGTTACGGCAATATTGCTTACACCCTTCACTTTTACGCCGGTACACACAAACAATCCCTGCGCGATAAGGCAGCTCTTGCACTTAGCCGCGGCATCCCTTTGTTCGTGACCGAGTGGGGTTCCACTGACGCGAGCGGTGACGGTGCAGTAAACGTGACCGAAACCAATGCCTGGGTTGCCTTTATGAAGGCTAACCATATCAGCAATGCCAATTGGTCATTGACTGATAAGGCTGAAGGTTCTGCTGCGTTGGTAGCGGGTTCAAGTGGTACGGGCGGTTGGCAGTTGACGACTTCCGGTGCTTTGGCCAGGAGTATTACCCAGGGCTGGCCAACTGTTATTGGTGGCAGTTCTTCTTCACGTTCCAGTGTGGCGCCAAGCTCTATACCTACCAGCTCAAAAGCCAGTTCTGTTGCGCCAAGCAGTGTTCGTAGCTCTGCAGCCAGCAGCCGTGCTTCAAGCAGCTCTATTGTCGGTCCAGGCAGCTGGCAACTCAGTGCTACTGACTCCTACCTTAATTTTGTCACCACTAAAAACTCTCACACCATCGAAGTGCATAAGTTTGATTCCTTATCGGGTTCGCTGACAAACGCCGGTGTTGCCACTTTGAGCGTCGATTTGGCGAGCGTAAATACCGCCAACACCCTGCGCGATCAACGCCTGCGTGACCTGTTTTTTGAAACCGGATTATTCCCCTCCGCCATTGCAACGTTCAACGTAAATACCGCAGCAGTCAATGCTATCCCTGTGGGCCAATCAGCACTGGTAGATCTTGCGGGTACTCTGGACTTGCACGGTGTGGCCGCGTTGATGAGTACCAAAGTGCTGGTGCAAAAGGCAACGGCTACGCGAGTGGTAGTACAAAGCGTTGCGCCGGTTATTGTGAGATCAGCGGATCATAATTTGACTGCGGGAGTTGAAGCTTTACGGTCGGCGGTCGGCATTGCATCTGTTAGCGGGATTGCACCGGTGGATTTCGTACTTGTATTCAACGCTCAATAACGAGACAAAAGAGGATTTATAATGAAAAATTTATTAAAAATTTCAATGCTCTGTCTCGTTGCCATGGCAGCGGGAGGGGCAAATGCCCAAATAGCTTGTAAGGTAGCTTACAACACGGTGAATAACTGGGGCAGTGGAGCCCAGCTTAAAGTAACACTCACAAATACGGGTATATCGTTAACCAATTGGGAATTGTGCTGGACCTATCCCGGTAACGATTTCATTACCAATCTTTGGGATGGTACAAAAACCCAGACTGGCAAAAATGTGTGTGTCAAGAATGCGTCCCATAATGGCAATCTGCCAACCAATGCCACGGCTTCCTTTGGCTTCCTGGTCAATAATCCAGGCGCGGTGCCTACCGATTTCACTCTTAACGGTGTGGCCTGCGGTGGTTCGACAAGCAGCGTGGCTAGCAGTAGCGCACCAAGCAGTGTGGCCAGCAGCGTAGCGAGCAGTGCGGTAAGCAGTACACCTAACACTGCCGCACGTTGGTTGCTGGATAGCACGGCTTCCAATTTTTACTTTGTCACTGTTAAGAAAAATACATTGGGTGTTGAAACTGGCGAGAGCCAAACCTTTACCCAGTTGCAAGGCACTGTAGCAGCAAATGGCCAAGCGACGCTGACCATTCCACTGGCTAGCATTTCTACCGGTATTGAGCTTCGCAACACGCGTCTGCAAAGCATGTTGTTCGAATCAAATCACTTACCGAGTTTGCACTTCACTACCCAACTGGATTTGACTGCAATTAATGCCATGGAATCCGGAAGCATGAGCACGGTAGCAGTGACCGGCAATCTGGTGTTGCACGGTGTGGTTAAAGCCATCACGTTTGATGCCATGGTTTTTAAGCACACCAACAGCAGCGTCAGCTTCTCAACCCGCAGACCTATCCTGATTAACAGTACTGACTTTGAAATGAACGCCGGTGTAGAAACATTACGCGCCGTGATGGGCTTATCAGCCATCGGCGAGAAAGTACCGGTTTATTTCAAGATGTTCCTCACCAGTAACAACCCAACTAATATGCCAGCAATCACACTTCCTGCTGCACCCAATACCCCCGTCGGTTTGATGGGCACTGCGAGCTATACCACGGGTGATGCTACTTTGAACTGGTCTGATGTCAGCGCCAACGAAACTGGTTTCCTGGTTCGTCGTAAAAGTGCTCAGGATGGTCGGTGGGTTACTGAAGGCAACGTACTGGCGAACACCTCTACGTTTGTCGACAGTTTGTTAGGTTCTGCGGGCAGTCATGAATATAAAGTGATCAGCTATATCGATAGTGTGCCTTCGTTGCCTACGGCTCCAATAAGCTTGATTTATGCTCGTTCAAGCGAAGCGTCTACGGCTTCATCCACTGCTTCTTCTACAGTTTCCGTAGCGAGCAGTAGAACATCAAGTTCGGTGGCGCCTCTCAATGGCCAGCAAATTTTTGCTGCGCAATGTGCTGGTTGCCATCAGTTAAACACAAGCTTTCCGACACAACGCAACCAAGCTCTGTTGAGTTCTTACATCCAGGCGAATATGCCGCTGGGTAATGTAGGTTCCTGTGGTACTGATTGTGCGAATGCTGTTTCCACCTACTTGTTATCGCGCTTCACTAACTCGTCTTCATCGGTTGCGTCTAGCGTACGTAGCTCAATCGCATCAAGTGTTAGCAGTGTGACCTTTACTGGTGATGCCGTATTAGGTGAGCAAGTATTTAAGGGTTCGGGTGGCTGTACATCCTGTCATAAAGATACAGATGAAGATGGTCGATTCACTGATGGATCTATTCATTTCAATGTAAATGAATTTACTTACCAAAGTATGAGCAAATACGCAGGCCAGGGTTACACAGGTGCCACGGTTGAAGACTTGTCCCGTTTTGTTGGCGCCGCTATGTTGAATAACTGTACCAGCAACAATTGCCAACACATTGCCGCTTATTTGTGGGCACAAAAAGGTAAAGATCCTACCCAAATTGTAAAATGTACTTCGACCGACCCAGTGTTCTACGGCGTGCGTAACGTGAAATTGCTGACTTCCTATGAATATAACAATTCATTGAAAATGCTTTTCAACCGGGCTTTACCAGCAGATTACTCGTCGCCAAACCTGGCCAACCCAGACAGGGTTATTAGTGGGTTACCAAACCACACCATTGAACCCGTATCAGAAACGCGTCTGTTAACCTACAAGAAAAACGCAGAAACTTTGGCTGCCTGGGCGATCGCTAACAACGCGGTTACCTCGTTGAACTGTGGCGATGCGCAATCAGCAACCTGTGCGACCAGCTTCCTGGATAACTTTGCCAACCTGGCGTTCCGTCGTCCGCTAACTACGGAAGAGCGTACCGAGTATACGGCTATCCTGCGTAGTGGAACCGATGGTGTACGTTGGGCAGTCCAAGGTGTACTAATGTCGCCACAATTCCTGTATCACGCCGAGTTGGGTGTGCCTGTAGGAACTGCACGTACCATGACTTGGGGGCGTGGCACTGCATTCACTCAAGCTGATAGCACTGCTTATGCGCTGGATCCTTATGAGTACGCATCCGTGTTGTCCTATATGTACACCGCTAGTGCACCGGACAGAATTTTATTGACTGCTGCTGCGAATGGCGAATTGGAAGATGCAACCAAACTGGCTACCCAGATTGATCGCTTGCTCGATTCACCCTTGGGTCGTGAAAACGTTGCTCGTTTTGCTGGCTTCTGGCTACATACTGACACCGTGACCGCTGTTGATCGGATTAACAACGCTAACTTTACGCAAGGTGTAAAAGACTCAATGGCTCAAGAAGTCCGTGAGATCTATAAGCATGTCTTCTACAACAACTTGCCAGTGACTGATATGTATACGGGTGATTTCACCATGTTGAATAGCACCTTATCTACCTACTACGGCATTCCTGGTGGTGGTACCAGTGCCACTGATTTCCGTATGGTGAATACTGCAGCTTCTAAACGCGGTGGTGTGTTTGCATCCGGTGCCTACATGGCAGCCAATGCACATGCAGGTCGTACTTCACCAATCAAGCGTGCAGTTCATTTCCGTCAGGATGTGTTGTGCCAAAACATTCCTTTACCATCTTCATTCGAAGATTTAACGGGTGAACGTGATAAAGCAGCCGCACGAGTACAAGCGTTATTGGATGCAGGTTCATTGAATACAGTCGACTTCTACGACAAACAAACCAATGTGCCCGGTACGCCTTGTGCTCAATGCCACAATGCCATCATCAATCCGCTGTTTGCTGTGGATGACTTTGACAACGTCGGTCTACTCCGTCCGGTCATTAATGGCAAGGTGATGCAAAAAGCACTTAATAGTCAAGGCAACGAAGCGGGTGCCAATACTGTTGAAGTGGGTATGGTCAATAATGGTGGAGCATTGTTTGGTGCCGATGGTGTTGGAACCGTGAGCTTCACAGCAGTGAACCTCGAGAAAGACTCTGGTGCTCCAGGTTTGCCCTTCATCGGTGCTAAAGCGCTTGGTAAAACCATTGTGGCTAATAACGTCCCAGGTGTGGATGCATGCTTAATTAATAAATCCTATCGCTATGCGACGGGCTTTGCTTTGAGCCGCGTGTTCCAGGACGATAAAGTTGAAAGGCCCCTTAATGCTTTGCAAGAAAATCATTTTGCCTGTGTTAACGACCAGCTGAAAACGAAATTGGCTGCGAGCAATCGTAATCCTAGAGCGATGTTGAAAGAAATTGGTATGTCCAAAGTTACCCGATTCCGTCGCTAATGCGAGAGGGTGGGGTTCGCCCCACTCTTTCCGTAAATAACTAATTCAGCGAACTATAAGTTCAGCAAACACTAAATATAATTTCTAAATCCAAGAGGTTTGGCTATGAAAAAGATTGATAAAAGATTCCGCCACTTGCCCGAAGCTGATGCTATAGAAGCTACTAAAGAGTGGCACTGTCGTAACCCCTCACCCGAGGCAATGAATGCTGCGATGAAAGCTGATGATAACGGCCCAAAACAAGAGCGCGAAGCCTTCATTCAGAAAGATCGTCGTAACTTTATGGGTCTCGTTGCAAAATCCGGTATTGCTGCCGGGTTGATAAAAAGTACGGCATTGTTGGGCGGCATTTTGGCTAATCGTCACGCGCTGGCGCAAACGGATGTTAATAAACGTGTTGTTTATGTCTACATCAACAGCGGATCCGCTAAAGGAAGCTGGTTGCCTAGCAGCGCCACGCAAATGAATCAGGTCACTACTCCCTACGGTCCTGCAGGCTACGCCGTTTCAGATATTTGCCATTTTCGGGAGGTGAACGTTATTAAAGGCGGGCATGAGGCGACGCAACATTCGATTGGTAAGCTCGACCATACCATTCCACATACTATGGATAAACGCATTGCTGATGTAATAGGTACTTCTACCCAAAGAAAGATGATTTATCTCGGGGCTGAGGTTTATAAGGGGCCAAATCCACAAGAAAATTATTATTGCAGTAGTAGTGGTCCAGTCATAAACGACCCAAATACAGCTTTGTCAGATATTTTATCCGGTGGTGGCGGCGGCGGCGGTGGAGATAACACTTACGCATTGGTATATGAGGCGCAATTGCGTGCGTTGCAATCGATCAAAAATAAATTAAGCGCTGAAGAAGCCGTGCGTTATCAGGAACATGCCGAATCAATTACAAAAATTAAGACTAACCTGTCATCTAGCAGCGCACCCTCTACCATGTGTAACAAGAATGTGGTCGTCGGTAACTCACACATACAACAAACGGGTAGATCGCAGGCCGATATTATTGTGGCGGCCCTAGCTTGTGGCATTACGAAAGTGGCAACTCTACAATTGGGCAACCATCAAGGGGAGTGGAAGGGCTTTAACACGGCCTATGTCCATCCAGCACACGATGCAGCACATTCAACGGGTGGTGAGGGTTTCCCTGGTCCATTTATTGAGTTGCAGCGTTATGTAAGTGATGTACCTGCTTATTTGATTAATAGGCTGCGTAATACTAATGGTCCTGATAATCAGCCCTTGATTAATACCACAGTAGTTGTGCAGGTTAGTTGTATGGGCAATGGTATGAATCACTCTCCCGCTAACGGGCCATTTATTGTCGCGACGAAAATGCCTGGCTTTAGACCAGGCTTCTCGGCGCGCACAGAAAGTGGGAACGTAGTTGACTTTAACGGTGCTATTCCTAAAGGCCTGGGCCTTACCGGAATCAATCTAGGTAGCGGCAATACTCTCGATCTTTTAACGTAGTTTCTCGATGTCACCGCTTTTGTTAGTCAACGCCTCCTGTCGCTGTGTGCTTCAGGGGGCGTTTTGTTTTTGCATCAGCTACCACAATCGAAATAAGATTAGCGAAATACATATTTTCAATTTCTCGTTACAGTAATTTATCTACTTACGAGAACTCACCTTTATCAAATAATAATAAATCACAGCACCATAGCTTTCTGAAAGACCAGGAAAGTAAACATACTTGGTGGTGTTTAATTTGCCGATATAAGTTTCCGACAACCCATGTTCTTTGGCCGCATCAGTAAGCAACTTCAGATAGCGCTTTGAAGGCCTATAACTAACGTTGGGTTCCGCGACATGCACGAATGTCTTAGCCGTTACTTTTTCGCCATCCACCATAACCTCAACATCGGTCATTTTGTATTGCGTGGGTTCGGATTTCACAATTTTATCGAGATCTTGTTTGCTTACCCGGTGCACCACGCCCTCTACCTGTTCGTTTTCACTCGGTGAAATATTGGAGAAGCCTGGCTCCAGAAAATTTCTGCCTTTGAGGTTAAACGTCAAGGTATATCCATTCAATATGGCTCTTGTGGTACTAAGCACGTGGATGTTTCTGATATTGGTAAGATACTTGCTCGACATGTTCGCGCCGTACGCAAAATAAAGAGCGTGATCCTCAGAGTGCGCAACATTCAAATTTTTAGTGATGGGTCGATTGAGTCTTTTCTTGGTCGAAAAAAGAATGTAAATAAGAAATATTGCATGTAAAGCGAATAAAAAAGTAATGATATAACCCAGTGCATATATGATCATGATGATTTGCTCGATTGGGATAAGAAAAATGAAAGCTATCTAATGAGTAACAGCTCAGGTTACTCAAATTCGGTTTAACATCCGTAATCACGAATTGTTGTAAGCTAGAGAAACGGGTCGTAGTTGCGATGTTTTTATTTAATGCTAATTTTAAGCTCAGTTATGATGCTGGATTTATGAACCGATAATTCGTGCGCAGGCGCACGCTAGGGTAAAAATAATGTGAGCCTAATCGTGAAATTGCCGGTACTTGTAGAGATGTATATTGAAGGGCAGCCTTTTTAAATCCAAGACGTGTGACTAATACCTACTCCTGGATGCTGGGTGACCCCAATATCACGCCCGGTGCACAGATTTATGATTTGCCAGTCTCAACAATAACTTGCCATGAGATTTCTCAAGCATTCCATGGCAAATTTTCTCATCATCATGCGAGCAGCGAATTTGCGGTGGATATAGTCATGCCAGTGGGCACCCCTATTATTGCTGCGCGAGAGGGAATTGTTGTCAGCACAAAAGATGATTATCACATGGGCGGTGTTAATAAGTATTTTTTGGATAAGGCCAACCATATAAAAGTTTTGCATAGTGATGGTACCTTCGCTAATTACTTCCATATTTTGCTGGGTACCGCTGCAGTAAAAGTGGGTGATCAGGTTAAAAAAGGTAGCGTGTTAGCGAAATCGGGTTCTTCCGGTTATTCATCAGGCCCACATTTACACTTTGTTATTCAAAAAAATACTGGAATGCGTATGCGCTCAATCATGTTTAATTTTAATGATAATAAAGGTAATGCCTTTACGCCCATTGCAGGAAAAACAATTTGTAATTTTTAAATGCATTTTTTATTTTTTTAACCAATACGAAATCATACCTGTAGCATTTAACCGGCAAGTGGCATTAAAGAAATAGTGTGCTTATACTTCCTGTGCCCTAGTTGTCGATATTAAAGACAAGGTCTATGGCATGGACACTAAGAGACTGTCGCAATAATCTGCATTGCAATAATTATCAGTAGTTTAAGTATTACAACCAACACCGCTGTTGTTAACGCAGCCTATAAATGACAGGTCGATATTGATGAAGATTATACTCACCTTTACTTTTATGTTTTTTTTAAATTGTCTTGCTCACGCTGCAGATTTTGATTTTAAAGCTGAAACAAAATTGAATTATCGATACAGCGAATCCAACCGCTTCGGCATAAAATTTCCTTTTCCTCCTATCGCATTACCCGTTGGCCAAACGCAAGCCTTCCTGGAAACTCCGGATGCAGGCAGCCATGCAGAAATTTCAAATATTGCACTTTTTTGGGATGTGGAATTTGAAAACAAATGGGCAATAAAAACCAAGGTAGATATTTTTGACCTCTATGAAAAAAATCCAACCTCTACCGACGAAGATGTCAGTTTGGATCAATTCATCATTCGCTATGGTATTCGCCATACCCAGGGCGAATTGCCGCGCACTAATGACGGATATCTTCAGGTCGGTAAATTTTCCAAATTCGAACGGCAAGAAGATCGTCACCTGGAAAGTTACGGGCTTAGTGGTACTGCATTTAACCGTGTAGAAGATAGTGGTATTGAAGCCGGTGTGGATTTTACCTCGGGCATATATACCAAATTAACTTACACAACCGGCAACCCCGTATTTATTCGCGATGTGAATGCGTTGGCCGGTGATAACGGCACTGATAAAACACCACCACCCAATAATGACCCTGACATTAAAACCGGCATTCCAATTTTGTACGATGCGGAGATAGAAAGTTTTGATTTGTCGAAAAATCCTGAAACCGGTGTTGGCCTTGGTTATCGCTGGTTAAATGAAGAAGGTTCACAGCGAATTAACCTGTTGCTTTTCGCCTATGAAAGAGACTTGGCTGAGACAGTGAAGCTTCACGGCACTTTTTACGGCGGTGATCTGGATATTTTAAATTTATCTGAAGTTATTCCCGGTGTAACCCTACCCATTAAAAATAATAAAAAGAAAGAATCGGGAATGAATATCTGGTGGTACACCCAAAATTTTTCGCTTTTCTCCCAGTTCGTTTATCAGGATATCGCGGGTTTAAAACGCGAGGGTTGGGAAGTAGAGCTTAGCTATGCATTCGCAATACCTGATGTAATAGGCATTTCGAGGATCAGCCCTGTATTGCGCTACTCAAAACTTAATAATGACTTTGTCGGTGAGCCGCGATTTCCATCGCCCAGCGTTTGGTGGGATTGGCAAAAATATGATGTGGGTTTTAACGCGGATTTTGGTGAAAATATTCGTTTAACCTTGGAATATAATATTAATAAATTTATTCGAAGCCAGCGCACTGAAGAAAATAATGAATTTTTGGCCACATTGCGCTGGCGTTATGATTAATCGCCAAGAGTCACTTCGATAAATACCTTTCCGTTTGCGGCGGGGTATTTGTCGGTGTTGAGACAATGCAATTGCTAGTTGATAAATAATTATTAAATTGCATACAAGTCTTCCAATAGTTCGCCCACCGACTGATAACGATCTGCCGGATTTTTTACAATAGCTTTATGAATCACTGCGCTTAAATAATCCGGCATGTCTTTAACTAATTTTTTGAGCGAAGTTGGAATGACCTTGAAGTGCATTTGTTCTAAATCCTCAAATGTTCTCACTTCGTCAAAGGGCGGCTTCCCGCTAAAGATTGCATAAAGAATCAGACCAAGGGCATAGATATCGGTTCGCTGGTCTAATTGCCCACCGCTAAATTGTTCCGGCGCCATATATTTTGGTGTTCCTGCAATGACATTGCCCATGCGGTTTCCTGCAGAAATGGCATTGATATTCATTGCTAAACCAAAATCCATGATTTTGATAATGCCCTGTTTGTTAATCATCATATTCGACGGTTTTAAATCCCGATGAATAATGCCTTGGTCATGTGCAGCTTTTATAGCGGCACAAATTTGTCGCGCCATGGCTAATCCATTACTAATACTCATAGCGCCAGTTTTATCCAGTAGTTGCGCCACATCAAAGCCATGCACATATTCCATAGTAATTAAATACCGCCCATTCCAAACACCAAAATCATAAGTGCGAACAATATTGCGATGGGTAATTCGACGAGCCAATCGAATTTCTTCTTTAAAAAATTCCGAGTTGTCCTGGGTAAAAATATTGTCATGTAAAATTTTTAATGCCAGTAATTCGCCCAGCTCTCGATCGTTCGCCAAATAAACATCAGCCATTGCTCCCGCACCTAAATGCCTGATCACATCATATCGATCATTCACCAGCATGCCTTCCTCTAACAATGCTGTGCTATCTTTAGCTTTTTGGGCTGAGGAGGGGATGATGTCTTTGATTAAGGTATCTTGAATGACTTGGGAGTTGTAAACACTGATATCGCCCTCGGTAAAATTTTTTTCCGTCACTGCCGGGTTTCGCAGCGTTGTACTATCTATCTCACGTTGAATATTTTCTGGTAAGTCAACACTGATTAAATCAATATCATCAGCGAGTTGTGCAAGGTAACCTTCCAGCTCTGCTTTTTCCTTTAAGGTTTTCCCCATTTTTATAATGGCATCCTGCAGCAAATCAACTTCATCATGAATATCAACTCGCATATCCGTATCAGGAAATTGACCATCTTGTATTTTTTTTGCAACACTCACTAATTTAACAATGGGTTTGGTAATCCGAATAGCAATTATCCATGCAATCAGCGATGCTACCAGTAAACATAAAAAACCAATCACATAAACTTGTTGTTGAACTTTTATAAAGGGCATCATAAGATCAGTGCGCGACGTCAAGGCCATAATAAAGCCCAGATTTTCCCCATCAAAATTTGCCAGTGGCACAGCTATCGCAAAAAAGTCATCCTCGTTTAGCGTCATACTAAAACGCAATTGCATTTCTTTAGTGTTATAAATGCTGTTCCAGGACTCGGAATTCTGAGCAAAATAATTTGTTAACCACTCATTTAGTTTGTCATTAGTATTGTAAGAACTTTTCACACCGGTGATGTTGCGATTAGCATCGCGAATAAACGCAAAAAAACCTATATCGCTTGCAGTAAGCGCATTAATTTCCCGAGCAATTTCGGGCGATAACGCATAGGCAAGTGCGAGCGTGCCGCGAACAACATCGGAAGCAACATTGTCTAACACCGGAACCACTACGACTTGTAAGAGTTTATCCTGGCTAACAATAATCCCCTGTGTTGTTTCACCACTCAGTGCTTTATCAAACAATGCACTTTTTCCTCGAAGCGATTGACCTATAGCATCTGGCCTATCTGAACGAGCTAAAACCATACCCTCTTTATCGGTAAAAAATAAAACATCAAACGCTAGCGCCTTTTTAAATTCCAAACTCAAATCTTGCAAGGTTGCTGAATCGACATCAAAAACCAGCGGTAAAACCCTGCCATCTTTTGCCAGACTACGGGCAGTTTCTTGAATGGTATCAAACCGACTGACTAATTTTGTGCGTAATATTTGGCTGGACTGATTTAGCGTTCTGTCAATTGCTGTAGTTGCTGCACGATTCGCTTCCACGCCTATGCGCCAGGAAGTCAGGAAGATCAATACCCCAAAACCAATAAGCACTAAAAAGAATAATTTTGAGCGAATACCAAAGGTAAAGTTGTCATTATTTTTTTTCATTAATAAAACTCATCTTCAAATAAAACAGATTTAACCTTGTACGCCTCGTCATATTTATTTTTATGCGGAACGGGTACATAAGCTTCAGTATTGATCAGTATATCTTTCTTGGTGTGTAAAGCTTTCAGGTTAACTATTTGTTGTGTTTCGCCACGTATATGCCATGCGGATAAGCGATACTCGCCGGGCGGTAAATCGTTTATTTCAAAAAATCCATTTTTATCCGTAATATGTGAATAATTATTCGGGCTTACGGAAATGAAAAGCGCCATTTCCGGGTGAATATTGCAATAGACTTTAACGACGCCTGGAGACTTGAAGATCATTTTATTTGTCTTACCTTCACCATAGGTTCCCAAATCAAAACGATTTTCACCCGATGTTGAAAAAACGTTGTGTTTAATTTTATCGCTGTTAGCAAAGTTGACTTGATCATTTTGTTTTATTGTCATTAATTTTGGAGCATAAGTTTTGTTTTTCATAGAGACGTCATGCTGGCGCTTTCCATCGCCGACTATTGGGTCATTAACAGATTTTGTTGGCTCGATATTTACAATAACCCCTTCCGGCGAAAGTATTTCCCCATTTTTCCCTGTCACCTTGACCACACCGGAAATGCCAGCCTGAGGTTTTTTGGAAATAGACAGAGTTTCGCTTGAAGAGCTAGTCATTACAGCGGAGGCAGAACCGATTGCAGCAGGTGATTGAATCGATGCGCTTGCAGTACTTGAAAATGAACTTTGTGTATTGAGCTTAAGTGGCGCAGCTGAGGATTGCCGAGTGAATGTGGTTTTATGTTGAGCGCTGGATGATGCAACCAACGATAAAACCTTGTGTGAAGTTACTGCACGCGATGAGCTTGAAGACTGCTGAGCGGCTCCACTATTTGTTGCAAGGTGATTATTTTTTTGGGGTTCCGTTCCGCAACCCATCAACAAAACAAGAGCTGGTATGTAGACTTTAAAATCCATAAAAAGATAGAGATATTTTTTTTTCATAAGGCTCTTACCTGTTTACACTTTGCGAGTGTTCAACAATGCGTTTGTGCATGGTTTAACACTCTTAAAAGAATTGAATGGGCTTTTCCTGGCTGCAACTGGAGCACGACCACATAGTTATGATTAGGAAGCCAAGCCGCCATAAGCTAGACAATTTAGTTGAATACCCTGTTGTATTTCACCAATTGACTCCTGGGTGCTACTTTAAATTGACTTTCCGATCAGGCAACCATCACGCACATCAACAAGAATAGCAGCACTAATAGGAAAGCCTGCTTTATTCAGCCAATAACCTTTGACTTGTATCCGGGGAACAGGAGCTGGCTCTTTGTAAACGCGGGTTCCACAGTTGTTGAATTGGCAATCGTAGTCGCTATGCCCTGATTCAGTTTATGCTGTATAGCGAAACCTGTGAGTTTTCGAATATCGGGTATTACTTGCGTGCAGCATATTTTGCAGCGGCTAAAACCAGAAAAGTTGAATTAAAACGTTACAAAAAGTACATGTGAATGGTAATCCAAATTTACGGAAATAGAATATTTCTAGTCATTAGTGAAGTAAATATTCTTATCTCACTAATGTATCAAAGGTAAATTGAAGCAACTTCCAGTTTTCCGTGGTGATGAGCGTGCTATTTTTTACTGCAAGATGTTCCAGTTCTGCAATGTCTTCATTGGAAGGTTGAGCGCTGCCTGCATTATAGCTATGATTCCATTGATGAATCTCGGAGTTAATCTGTTTAAGCCCCTCCGGGTTCCCTGGAAATTTTGGTAGTATATGCAGTAGCACTGATAACCTTGGCCATTTACCGTTCTTTTTTGCCAAACGCAAAATAGGGTTTAACAAAAATTGATTTGATTGTTGTTCATACAAGCCAATGAGTTCTTTGGGCGTAAAATTGACCCCACATTTAATACACAAGCGAGCAGATTCATTTTTAACAGTGCTGTATTCGTCTAACAAACCTTCCCATAAAAATGATTTTGCTTCATCCCCCAATAATTTTGCAATTTGTTGTAGCGCGGTTCTACGAATGTTTGCGCTGTGATGCTTTGTGTGGTCACGTAATATATTCATAGCATCTAGTTTTAGAAGCTCTACACTTTCTATCAGTGCTATATTAACTTTTGAGAGGCTGCTTTTGGGATCGACGAGGGCGTTACCATATATTATTACCGCATCAATATCTGCTAGCGCTAAATGGAGTCTTCCCAGTTTCCTTAACTCTTGATTTTTGGAAAAAATAAGTGGTGCTGCAATTTCAGTAATCATTCCCGGGCTAACAGATTCTAAACGCCTAATGGTTTTAACTATAATCGGTGTAAATTTTTGTTGTATTAGTTCATTTAAAAGATTTTCAAATTCTTTATCACTGAGCTGATCTATCAGTGGTAAAGCATCTTTTATAGAGGCTATATTTTTGCTTTTTAAAGCCAGGCTGATCAACGACGCGATCGGTAGTAGCTTATGCTGCAGGCAAAGCCTGAGGGCGATAAAGGCCAGCTTTTGATTTTTAGCCATAATTGAATTAATAAGATGGATTCTATTTTCTTCGCGTAGCAAAAATATAATGATCTTTTCTATTAAAAGATTGTGGTCATAGCGACGGCGTTTTTTCAGATGAAAAAAATCAGGAAGTAACCTTACATAGTAAGCAGCATTGCTACTTACTAATAAAGAAAAAAGTGCTGTCTCCGCACGAAGCTTCACCGCAGGAACCCAGTCATTTAGCCGTTCAAGTAATAATGGCAATGCTCTAGGATCTTTTAGCTCATCCAGCAGTGCAATAGCTTTTTCTCGTTCGTACCCATTATAACTGGTGGATAGAATGGCTAAGTCTTCAAGTGTAAGATTCATAGCGGCGTGCTTTCCCATTTTATGAAATAACTTTTTTATAAGTTCCATGTGCTTCTCATTGATAATGGAATGGCCAGCTTGACTGGTCATTCCATTAATTTTTCACCGTGCGATCCGTTAGCTTCACCATATCATTCATAACACCGTCCAGACCACCATAAACGTTAAGCGTGTTTATTCTTGCAGTGATCTTTTCCAGGATTTCCAATTCTTTTAAACGCAACAATATTGGATTGCCTTCCATGACCTTTGCGGTGTTATGCAAAGATCGAGTTGACTGGGTTTCCTCCTGCCTTTTAATCAAGTTAGCTTCTGCCACTTTTTGCGCTTCTACCACTTGGGTTAATATCGCCTTCATTTCACCCGGCAATATAATATCGCGTGCACCGACGGATTTTAAGGTAATACCATAAACTGCAGATTTATCGGCTACTATCGCGAGGACTTGTTGATTGAGCGAATTTTTGTCCGCCAATAATTCATCCAATGTTTGCGTGCTGACAATTGTACGTAACGCTAACTGTAATTCGCGGTACAAATAATCCTTTGCGTCAGCAAGCTCTCGTTTCACAATGTCTGCATTGCCAATTTGCCACATGGCGGACAGGTTAATCCGCAAACTCACGCGATCTTTAGTCAAAATTTCCTGGCCATTGACTTCCATATTTTGCAAGCGCAAATCAAATTGTTTGACTTCAATAATACGATTGAACTTCCACCACATATGCAAACCAGGTTGTAATGTACCTACAGTTTTGCCATCGATAATCAAAAAGCCAATATGCCCTTCAGCAACATTGGCTAATGCAACAGCGCTCGTTGCAGAGCGACTTAATAGAGGCTCGCGTGCGCCAGATAAAATAGGAGCCAGCACCTCTGAAACCGTAAATTCATTGTTAATATCCAATGCTTCAACACTGATAGGTTGTTTGGTTTTCCAGTAGGCACCACGTTGGGCAGGTGCTTTAATTTCACGCAACACACCTTGCTGGTAAACCAGGCCGACCTGGTGTTCATTGGTTTCCCAAAGCTGTAAGTGATTCGCAAATAATTCAGGATACAAATCTGCAAGGTACAGCACTTCTTTGCCAACGCCATCGCTTATGCTGTTAGTAATAGCGATCGACTGAACAGTGGTAGTGTTGCCCCAATTCCAGAATTTATAAGTACCTGCAGTCAGAATTTTTTGGAACTGCTGCTCTTTAAAGAGTAGACCTATTTGAGCATCGGTAATAACGTACTTTTTTATGAATATCATTTTCGTTTTCCTTTTAAATAGTTAAGAAGCAGAGCCTCCACACAGCGCTGGCTTTGTTGGCTTTTGTTGTCAGGACTTTTATTGCAAAACACGACAATAAATTTCGTAACAACCGAGTATCAACCAAGGCAGCGCTGTGTTCGATTACCGATGAAATGTGACATCCTTTACCTACACTAAGTCCCTTTTTACATTTCATGCAGTTCTCGCGGAGGCCTGCGGTGTTCTTGCGAACGTTTTTTTTAGTTGCCGTTGAAGGGCAATTGCTAGTCGGAATTGAACCGACGACACTCCAATTAACAGTTGGATGCTCTACCAGTTGAGCTATAGCATTGATGCTGTGATTGGATTCGAACCAATGACGCGCGGATTAAATTCCGCTGCTCTACCACTGAGCTACACAGCAACATCTGGTGCCTGTCTAGTATCGATACGCAAATAACCAGAGGCGATTGCGTCAGTCAGTGTTGACACTGAACCTTTGATAGCAAACAGTGTTGTTATTTTTCCATTCATAACAACGCACCAAATTCAGTTTAATTACCGCTTCCATGTGGCATTTTTTTTCTAAATATTTTTTATCCCTTTACGCACAAAACCTGCTTCAGCGTATGAACAATTTCTACCAAATCTGCTTGCGCCTCCATCACTTTTTCGATGGGCTTATATGCCGATGGTGTTTCGTCAATCACCGCTGCGTCTTTACGACATTCAACACCTTCTGTTGCTTGTAAATGCTCAGCCAGTGACACGCGGCGTTTTGCTTCAGTGCGCGACATCACGCGACCAGCGCCATGGCTACAGCTACAAAAACTTTCTTCGTTACCTAAACCGCGCACTATGTATGAACGAGCGCCCATGCTTCCCGGGATAATTCCCATCTCACCTTTTTTTGCGCTCACGGCACCTTTGCGCGTTACCCACACATTTTCACCGTAATGATTTTCGCGGCTGATGTAATTGTGATGACAGTTCACCGCTTCTACGTATGCCTCGAAAGGTATTTTCAAAATATCGCGCATAGCTTGTAAGGTTCGCGCCATCATCACTTCGCGATTGGTTTTTGCGAAATCTTGCGCCCAGGCAACCGCTTCTACGTAATCGCGAAATTTATCGCTACCTTCAGGAATGTAGGCTAAATCTTTATCCGGTAAATTAATAAGCCAACGCTCCATATCTTTTTTAGCTTGCTCAATAAAATGCGTACCAATTCTGTTTCCCACTCCACGTGATCCGCTATGCAACATTACCCATACCGCATTGGCTTCATCCAAACAAATTTCAATAAAATGATTTCCAGATCCCAAGGTTCCCAGTTGATTCATGTTGTTGGTGTTTTTCAAAAATGGATGCTTTTCACAAAGTTTTGCAAAGCCATCATTTAATGGGCTCCACGCATCCAGCACATCTTGCGGTGCATTTGCCCAAGCTCCCTTATCGCGCCCGCCACGCATTTTCGGGCTGCTTCCGTGCGGTACTTTTTTCTCGATTTCGTTGCGCAACGCCGTTAGAGAATCTGGTAATTGCGATGCATTCAAAGTCGTTTTTGCAGCCATCATTCCGCACCCTAAATCCACACCCACGGCAGCAGGAATGACCGCACCTATGGTTGGGATCACGCTGCCGATGGTGGCGCCTTTACCGAGATGCACGTCTGGCATTATGGCAATCCACTTATGGATGAAAGGCATGCTCGCCATGTTGTTGACTTGCTGTTTGGCGTTTTCATCAAAGCTAACGCCACGTGTCCATGATTTAACAGGCGCTTGTCCTTTGGTATGCATAACGTCGTAATTGCTCATATTCCTTACCTTCTCTATTTATCTCTGATGTTGTTTGTTTTACTGGCAAGTGTGTAATTGCAATCCTATTGCCAACTTTGCATCTTCGCTAAAAATATTTTTTAACTTGTTGATTTTACAAACAAAAATAATTTTGTTGTGGGTTATGAGTGCTACCGCTAGAATCGCTTGATACAAATAAGCTATCTATATAGATATGAGTCTATCTTTATGAATAATGTCGTTATTGGAATATTAGGTTCAAGGCTGGATCATGGTGGACTAGGCAAGCGCCGCTGGGAGCGTTGGCGGCCCAGCGTGTCCTTGTTAATGCAGCCGGAATTTCCAGTCGATGAATATTTATTGATGTATTTGCCGGAAGACCAGGTCTTGCTTGATCTCACCTTGCTCGACATGTCCCTGGTTTCGCCCAATACCAAAGTGACTACATTCCCCATTGCCTGTGATGACCCTTGGGACTTCGAGCAGGTTTACAGCCAAATTCACAGTGTTGCCATCAGCCAGCAGTTTGATGTGGAGCAGAATAATTATTTTGTAAACATCACTACCGGCACCCACGTGGCGCAAATTTGTTTGTATCTCCTCGCAGAAGCGCATTATTTGCCCGGTAAGTTACTGCAATCCTCACCCGGCAAAGAGGGAACCCAAGGTACTTACCATATTATTGATTTGGATTTGTCGCGCTACGATCAAATTGCTTCGCGCTTTGCTAAAGAAGCCAGCGACGCAGTGACTTATTTAAAGAGTGGAATTCAAACACGAAACCGCGCTTTTAATGAATTGATTATGCAGTTAGAGCAAGTCTCTATTAAATCCACTGCGCCTATATTATTAAATGGGCCAACGGGTGCAGGTAAATCGCAACTGGCAAAACGCATTTACGAATTAAAAAAACAACGCGGACAACTTACCGGAAAATTAGTGGAAGTAAATTGTGCAACCTTACGCGGTGACAATGCGATGTCAGCATTATTTGGTCACGTAAAAGGAGCTTTTACTGGTGCGCTCAATGCGCGCACCGGTTTATTGCGCGAAGCTCACCAGGGTATTTTATTTTTGGATGAAATCGGTGAGCTGGGTTTGGATGAGCAAGCCATGTTGTTACGTGCTATCGAAGAAAAAATCTTTATGCCTTTTGGTGGGGATCAGCCAGTGATGAGTGATTTCCAATTAATTGTAGGCACGCACCGGGATTTATTTGAACAAGTGCGACAAGGATTATTCCGCGAAGATTTATTGGCTCGCATTAATTTATGGACCTACGAATTGCCTTCGCTCAAAAATCGTATTGAAGATCTAGAGCCAAATATAGAACACGAATTACAAGCGTTTACGCAGAAAGCCGGT
This sequence comes from Pseudomonadota bacterium, assembly GCA_040385335.1. Taxonomy (GTDB): domain Bacteria; phylum Pseudomonadota; class Gammaproteobacteria; order Pseudomonadales; family Cellvibrionaceae; genus Cellvibrio. Next base: position 143,068 of record JAZKHP010000006.1, on the reverse strand, counting down.
CACAAAGTGAATTTTAATAAAGCGGCGCGAAATGCTTATTTAGCTTTTGCGCTTTTGCCTGAGGCTTTGTGGCGGGCAAATTTTCGCGATTTAAATTCCAGCATAACGCGCATGGCAACCCTGGCGGTGGGTGGGCGTATTACAGAAGATATAGTGGAAGGTGAAATTCTACGCTTGCGCAGTGCATGGGGTGGATTTCAAAATGCCGCAACAAAAAATAATTTATTGGATCAATATCTCTCTGCTGAACGATTAGTGGAAATGGATTTATTTGATCAATTGCAGCTTAAAGAAGTGATTAAAATTTGCCAGGCAAGTAAGTCTATGGCCGACGCAGGAAGACAATTATTTCACGCAAGCCGCGACAAAAAATCATCGCCAAATGATTCACATCGTTTGAAGCAATACTTGCACAAATTTGGCTTAACTTTTCTGGATATACAAAATTTATAACTCGATTTTGAGAGTGGCGGGAGAGTGGATGCCGGTGCCCGGCTTGCAATTACACCCGCAATACTAATGGGTGTAGGATTGGTTGCAGGTTTACCAATGTGTGATTGAGGTAAATAAAGAAGCCTATTGCCTGGCACTGCGCAAACACAAGGTACTATTCGCACTGCACAACCGGCAACTCTGGCTGTGAATTTTTTTACGTTCATTAGCCGAACAAGCGCGACGATTTTCTAAAGTTTTTCCGATTTGGAACGCAGTGCGTACCAAATTGAACTGGACCCCACTACGGTTTATTGTTCCTGATCTATAAAGCCGAAACCGCTTATCAACACCGGAGCAACTGCCTCCTGAAATGCCCGATATGCCACTCTATTACAAGCGTTTATCTCGCTAGCCGCTATAAAAGACCCGCAGAAGCAACGTTTAAGTATTGCCTAAGCCTTATTTTGTAAGCCGAATATAATCCTATTCGGCTCACAATCTTAGATAGGTGCTTAGATGACCGAATATATTCCGCCCAATCGCTGGATTTGGCAGCATGCAGATTGGCCTAAATTTCATTGGCGTTTGGAGCAGCTCCAAATCCGCTTGGCTGACGCCAATAAAAATGTGGGCATATTGTTGGGGCGCATGGGCAGCCTTAATCCAGGCATGGATTCAGAATCTGCGTTAGACACATTGCTGCAAAATATCCTTACCTCATCTGCTATTGAGGGCGAAACTCTACAGTCTGCGTCTGTTCGCTCATCCTTAGCCAAGCGGCTGGGCATTTCTACTGATTTACAAATCCCCATTTCCAGTAAAACCGAAGGGCTGGCCGAGCTGATGCTGGATGCTATTCAACATTGCCAACAACCGCTTTCGTTGGCGCGATTGGAGCAATGGCATCGATGGCTGTTTCCCGATGATAAACCTCGGCTTATTAACCTGCGTGTGGGTCAATTACGGGGTGATGAGCCAATGCAAGTCGTTTCCGACAGGCTCGACAAACCACGCATCCACTTTGAGGCACCGCCCAAAGCCGCGCTCGACAAAGAGCTCGCCCAATTTATTGCCTGGTTTAATTTGCCAAGTGATGGTGTGGTAGATCCTCTTATTCGCGCCGCCGTTACGCAGTTATGGTTTATTACACTGCACCCCTTCGATGATGGTAATGGCCGCATTACTCGAGCCCTAACGGATATGACGCTCGCACAAGCAGATGCACAATCCATTCGCTTATTTGCTATGTCGTCCAGCATTTTGGGTAACCGTGCTGATTATTACCGAATACTCGAACAAACCCAGCGTGCCTGCACAATTATGATCAATCTTAGCAATAACACCCTCTATAAGTTGTTTGTATTTGTTTTTTTTACAATATAAGGTTAAGTTTGTTGGCCATATTTCATTTTACAAACATATAGCAAGCATCTGTGAGTTACATTAATACCATGCAAGATATGCAGCCCAGCGAAAATAACAGCCTAGAGACTAGCCATCGCAGTGGTTACTTTCGTAAAACCGCCAGTAGTTACAAGGCATTCTTCCCCAATAACCTGCCACCGGAGCCTACCATCGCCCTAACGGGGGCGCTGCAATTACAACTGTCAGCAGCAGACCGCGCCTTGGGTGCGCTCAATATGGTCATTAGTGTATTGCCTAACCCAGAACTGCTAACGGGCATGTTTATTCAAAAAGAAGCTCTGCTCAGCTCGCAAATAGAAGGTACACAATCTTCCCTTGTGGATGTACTGGGCGCAGAAGAGGAGCACCCGCCCACCAAAGATGTTGGCGAAGTGCTTAATTATGTACGCGCAGCGCGTCATGGGCTAAAGCGCCTCAAGGAAGATGACTTACCGCTTTGTTTGCGGCTGATTAAAGAAATGCACCACATTCTTATGGCCGATGTTCGGGGCGGTAGCGCAAACCTCACGCCGGGGGAGTTTCGCACCATGCAAAATTGGGTAGGTGGCAGCAGCCCTGCTAATGCGCGCTTTGTGCCACCACCGGCCAGCGAGCTCCCTCAGTTATTGGGTGATTTTGAGCAATACATCAACCTACACAACGACATGCCGCCGCTAGTGCAATGCGCTTTGTTACATTATCAATTTGAAACCCTTCACCCGTTTAATGATGGCAATGGCCGTGTGGGGCGTTTGTTGATTACGCTTTACTTGGTTAGCAAAGGCATTTTGGATCAGCCAATTCTTTATTTGAGCGCCTATTTAAAAATCCATCAGCAAGAATATTACGACCGCCTGCAACAAGTGCGTACTCATGGCACTTATGAAAAGTGGATTGCATTTTTTCTGGAAGGCATAGAAGTCGTTAGCCAAATGGTAATAGACACCACCCGACGTGTGCAGTTGTTAGAGCGTACCGATATAGATGCAGTAGTCGCCGCAGGTGCGGGTAGCCAAGGCATAGGTTTCATTCGCTTATTGCTGCAACAGCCCGTCGTGCAGGTAAAAGATATAGAGCAAGGCTTGGTCGTTTCGTTTAGCACTGCTAACAAAATCATTGCCTTGGCAGAGCAACTGGGCATAGTGCAGCAAATTAGCCAAGGTAAGCGCAACCGCAAATATATTTACAAACACTATGTGGATATTCTGGCCGAAGGCACAGAAATCAGTTTTTAAGTGCGCGCAATGCAAATATGTTGAAGTATGAGTACGTTGGGCTCAAATCGCCCTCAGCATCATTAATCAATTCTATTTTTCCTTGTCAATTATTTTTTTGTGTAAGTTTTGCAGTGTCAGATTTTATTTCTGAAAGCTTCAGCTAATGAAAACTTTCAACCAACTGTTGCCCTAGCTCGGTAAGACGATATTGTTGTAACAGGCTATTTTCGTTTTGTCTGATCGTCCAAATCGTTCGATTCATACGAATCTGTACGTTAGCAATAGTCGCTACTCTTTGGCTAAATAAAAAATAATCTTCAGTTAATAAAACTTTCAACCAACTTTTGCCCTAGCTCAGTCAAGCGGTATTGTTGTAACCGACTATTGGGTTTGTTCGGAATGGTCATTTCAATTAAACCAATTTCTAACGCAGGTTGAACGTAACGCTTGCGGAAGGATTTTCGGTCCTTAAGCTCCAAAGCTTGTTGTAACTCATCGTGGTTCAAGCCGTTTGGCTTGTTAAGCATCAGGCTAAGCAGTGATCTGACTTGGGGGGTGACTGGGGGTGTGACTTGGGGGCTGCGTTGCGACCTGGGTTACCAGAACTGTTTGTAATAGTTCAATTGTCGCAGCACTGATGCGACAATATTTTGTTGAGGGAATAACTTCGTACTCGTTTTAATTAAACGGAGTCTAATCGTTCCAAGGTATCAGGGTACTTTTCTACCATTTTGATTAGCACAGCAGCTTGTGCATTGGGTTTTACGCGGCCTTGTTCCCAGTTTTCCAAAGTGCGTTTGTTGATTCGCAAATACTGCGCAAACACTGCTTGTGATACGTTTAATTTTTGCCTCAGGCGTAGAAGCTCTCCACTGTGTACAACGGGCGCTGCGATCTTTGTCACTGCATGTTGTTTTAGCGTGAGCTTACCTTGGCGTTCACTAGCAAGTGCTTGAAAGCCCTCGTTCAATTCATCGAATAAATTACGTTTCATTATTGACCTCTTGCATTTAATTCAGCTTTTAGCATTTGCGCCAATAGCTTACGTTGATCATCGGTTAGATCACTCATTTCATCCTTGCTATATAGAGTAAATAACCAAAATTGCGATCCGCCATTCCACCAATAATAAATAATTCGTGTGCCGCCTCGCTTGCCTTTACCACGTCGTTCATCGGAAAACCTAAGTTTGCGCAAACCTCCAGTTCCAATGATTAAATCACCAGATTGAGGCGAGCGAAGCATGTCTCTCTGAAGTGCGCGAAAGGCATCATCATCCAGATAATCTTTTCGGTAACGTTCAAATGGAGGCAGCTCTACAAAAATTGCTTTCATTTATGTGTGTACGTAAGTTGCGTATAGGGAAAAAATATACGCTCATAGCGTATATTTGGCAAGGTGAAGTTGATGGAGTTTGCTTTACACTCCAGCCCACCCTTATTTTGTTTAAAAAGCCAAGCCACAAGGGCTTGGCAATTTGTCTCAATAAAAATCTCTTAAATCTACGATGAACTTCGAATCGCCCTAATCACCAAGCAACCATCACTCACCTCAATATTAATATCCGTGCCTATAGGAAAGCCTGCTTTTTTAAGCCAAAAGCCTTTGAGCAGTACATAGGGAACAGGAGGCGGCGCTCTATAAGTGCTGGGGCTACTGCTTAAAACATAATCGTAAAAGCCCATACGAACTTTCAGTTTGCGGGTAGGAAAAGATTTTTCTTGGGCCGAGCGAAGCTCTGGCGCTATAGTACGTTTAGCCATGATTGATATCCTGTTTATCGATTGTGGTTAGCTGCCTCTGGGTGTTCCACCACTCAGGGGTAGCGCCTATTTAGGTTTAGAATTTACAGTTAATAACGCCTCCGGTTGAGTAAAAACTGCACGCCTATAGAACACTAAAAAGCTGGGTGAATCAACAGGTTTTTGCAAGGGATTGAAAAATTTTTGTGACGAGGTTTTTAATGCTTAACAGTCTTGTAAATACTGCTATATAGTTCACGGCGGTTAGCACCTGGCAATTTCTCAACGCGTAAATTGCTCATTGCAAAAATACCAAATGCAACGGGATGTTTTGATGGACAAGAAACAAACTTTTTTAAGGTTAACCATCATGCACGATGGAAGTAAAATTCTGTGATCGTGTTTGACAGATACACACATATTAACGACCTGATTCAATTTTATTTATCTGAGTCACCCAACAAAAACATAGAACGCATTATTGAATCTGGTGTGACTAATACAACAGATACCGAGTTATTCAGCAAATTTATTTGGCAATTAGTAGAAAACATTCACCGCGCTGAAGAAATAGCGAGAGAGGTTTTAGGTAGAACTGACAATAGCGATCTGCTGCCAGACCTGAGTTATGAAATTACTAAGTACATGCGAAAAGCTGGTTTTTATTCCGTATGGGAACGAATTTCAAATCTTGATGGGTAACATTATTTTTTGGCGGCGGGAGCTAAAATTCCATTCGTCCTTTTATCACTAGCGATGACTACTACAAAAATTAAAAGTTATCACTATTCATTCTGCACACAATTAAGAAGTATTTAATGGCTATCAAAAAAACCGAACTTTATTCCTCCCTTTGGGCAAGCTGCGACGAACTGCGCGGCGGTATGGATGCATCGCAATACAAAGATTACGTGCTTACTTTTTTGTTTTTAAAGTACGTCTCCGACAAATACAAGAACGACCCTAAAGCCATGATTGTAGTGCCCAAGGGTTGCAGCTTTACCGATATGGTTAAGCTTAAGGGTGATAAAGAAATCGGCGAAAAACTCAATATAGTGCTTGAGGGGATTGCCAAAAAAAATGAACTGCCTTGGCTCGCCAATAAAGACAATGACTTCAACGATGAAGATCGCTTGGGCAAAGGTAAAGAAATGGTGGACCGGCTCTCGAAGCTGGTAGGCATATTCGAAGGCCTGGATTTTGGCGGCAACAGCGCCCAAGGCGACGACCTGCTCGGCGATGCTTATGAATATTTAATGCGTAACTTCGCTACCGAATCCGGCAAAAGCAAAGGCCAGTTTTACACCCCAGCCGAAGTCTCGCGCATATTGGCCAAAGTGGTGGGCATCACCAACAAAACTACTCAAGACCAAACTGTTTACGACCCCACTTGTGGCTCCGGCTCGCTGTTATTAAAAGCCGCCAACGAAGCTAAAAACGGCTTGAGTATTTACGGGCAGGAAAAAGACGTAGCCACCACGGCGCTCTGCCGCATGAACATGATTTTGCACAACAATGCCGATGCTGAAATTGCCCCCGGCGGCCACAGCACCATTGCCGAACCCGAATACAAAGCCGATGGCGCAAGCGTTGGCAACGAAAGCCTAAAGCTGTTTGACTTTGCCGTGGCCAACCCGCCGTTTTCCCTCAAGGCATGGACTAACGGCTTAAGGCGCGACGACAGCGGCGTGGATTTATATCGGCGCTTTGAATACGGCGAACCGCCGGAAAAAAACGGCGATTACGCTTTTTTACTGCACATTCTTAAATCCCTTAAAAGTACCGGTAAAGCCGCCGTTATTTTGCCCCACGGTGTACTCTTTCGCGGCAATGCTGAAGCTAACATTCGCCGTAATCTTATTAAACAAGGTTACATCAAAGGCATTATAGGTTTACCCGCTAATCTGTTTTACGGCACCGGTATTCCCGCATGTATTATCGTTATCGATAAAGCCGGAGCAAAAGCACGTTTGGGGAACAATGCCTCGGGCATTTTTATGATCGACGCCAGCAAAGGATTTATGAAAGACGGCCCCAAGAACCGTTTGCGTGACCAGGATATTCACAAAATCGTTGACGTCTTTAACAAGCAAATTGAAGATGCCGGTTATAGCCGTATGGTTAGCTTTGCCGAAATTGAAGGCAACGATTACAACCTCAATATCCCACGCTATATCGACAGTTCCGCAGCGGAAGATCTGCACGACCTCAATGCCCATTTAAACGGTGGCATTCCCAATCGTGATATCGAAGCCCTGGATTCCTACTGGCAAGTATTCCCAAGCTTACGTAAAACTTTATTTGCCCCATTAAAGGATAAAAAACGGGCCGGTTACAGCAATGCCTTAGTTAAAGCCACCGAGGTAAAAACCACTATTCTGAACCATCCAGAATTTAAACAATTCGCCGAGCTAAGCATTGCCATATTCCACAAGTGGAAGGCGCAGGCCAAGCTGCATAAACTCAATCAAAGCGATTTGCCCAAAGAATTTATTCATCGCATTTCTGAAAACTTATTGGAAGCCTACACTCAAGCGCCGCTACTCGACCGCTACGACATGTACCAAATCATCATGGATTACTGGTCGGAAACCATGCAAGACGATGTTTATTTTATTACTCAGGATGGCTGGGCAGCGGCCAATAGTATTCGTGAACTGGTGGTAAAAAAAGGCGAGAAGCAGAAAGAAATTCCCGATCTTATTATTGATAAAAGCAAATACAAAGCCGAACTGATTCCCCCGGCACTTATCGTTAAACGCTACTTCGCCGAGCAGCAGACAAGCATTGACGTTCTGCAAACCGAACTCGATGCTTGCGCCCAGGAGTTAGAAACTTTTATCGAAGAACATGGCGTAGAGGGCGGTTTACTTGAAGAGTCTATTAACGATAGTGGCAAAGTGAACAAAGCCAGTGTTGCAGCACGCTTAAAAGATGCCATAGAGTCAGAAGAGATCGCAGCTCTCAACACCGCCAAACAATTATTTGAAGCCGAAGCTGACCACAAAAAAGCAGTAAAAGAAGCACAAGAAACGCTTGATAAAAAAGTCTTTAAAAAATATTCCAAACTTACCGAGGCCGAAAACCTTAAGTTGATTGTTGAAGATAAATGGCTCGCTACCTTGCAGGCCAATATCATTGCCGAAATCGAACGCGTTACCCAACAACTCGCCAATCGCGTTAAAACATTGGAGGAGCGCTATGCCGAGCCATTGCCTGCGTTAACGCAAAGTGTGGAAGCGCTGAGTGAAAAAGTCGCCAATCACTTAAAGTCCATGGGCTTGGAGTGGGCGATATGAACGACCTACTCGCTTTCCCAATTCGCGACGCAGTGCGTAGTGAATTAAGTTGGACGCAGAACAATCAGCTCGCCAAAATAAAAAAAACCGCTGTACTCACAAAAACAACTGCTCTCTGCGAAATATTTACTCTATTTACTGAGCGAAGAAGAGCTCAAGCGGGAGTTAGAGCGCGAACGCGTTCAAGCTGTTGCTCGGTTGCAGCACAAGGAGTTTGGTGATGAATAACAAAGTGGCAGAAACGCGTGCGAAGTATTTTGTAAAAGATGGGGTTGCAGTGGTGGGTGGTATGAATAGCGAATTGCAGAAGGTGCCGAGGGGGTACATACAGTCGGAAGTTGGGATTGTTCCTGCTGATTGGCAAGTGCTAGATATTTCTCAATTTTCTAAAACTGGAAGTGGTACTACTCCATCACGCGCACAGGAGGAACGTTATTTTCGGAACGGAGAAACGCATTGGGTTAAGACAACGGACTTGAATAATTCCGTTGTTGCTAATACGGAAGATATGGTTACTGATTTAGCTGTGAAAGAAACATGCTTGCAAGTTTATCCAATTGGTACAGTTTTAGTAGCCATGTATGGAGGATTCAATCAAATTGGACGCACTGGATTACTCTCTATTCCAGCGGCTGTAAATCAAGCTTTGGTAGCAGTTCAAGTCAATAAGCATGTGGACTCGCGCTATTTACTTAATATGCTGAATTACAAAGTTGAATATTGGAAGTCAGTAGCTAGCAGTAGTAGAAAAGATCCAAATATAACTAGCTCAGATGTGAAAAATTTCAAACTTGCATTGCCTAAGTTAAGACAAGAACAAACCGCTATAGCCAATGCTCTCTCCGATGTCGATGCTCTAATCACCTCACTAGAAAAACTCATCGCCAAAAAACGTGCTATCAAAACCGCTACCATGCAACAACTTCTCACTGGAAAAAAACGCCTACCGCCTTTCGATATCTTAAACAACAAAGATGGCACCCCGCGCTACAAACAAACTGAGGTGGGTGAAATTCCGGAGGATTGGGATGTGGTTGGGTTAGGTTTTCTATTTGAGTCAAATATTAATCGTAGGCGTTTGTCTGGACAAGACGACGTGACTTTTGTCGGAATGCAAGATGTTACTGAAGGTGCGAGAATTGCCAGTAGCCATAAAATTAAGTATGCCGAAATAAAAAGTGGTTTTACATATTTTGAAAAAAACGATGTATTAGTTGCCAAGATTACCCCGTGCTTTGAGAATGGAAAAGGCGGTTATGCTGACGTTATAGCCACTCAAGTTGGCTTTGGTAGCACCGAGTTTCATGTGCTTCGTGCTAAAGCTGGTGTGGATTCAAAATATTTATATTACTTCACTAATACAACCAGATTTCGTAGCGAGTTGGAGGGCGAAATGGTTGGCAGCGCGGGGCATCGGCGTGTACCTTTTTCGTCGTTGCAAAAATATAGAATTACCGTCACTTTAAATCCCAGAGAGCAAAGCGCTATTGCTAATGTGTTATCTGATATAGATAAAGAAATTGACGCATTAGAAAATCGCCTCAGCAAAACCCAACAACTCAAACAAGGCATGATGCAAGAATTACTAACAGGGAGAACTCGATTGCTATGACTGAATCGCAACATACAGAATGGAAGGAATCCTGGCGCGACGACTATATTAAATGGCTATGCGGCTTCGCTAATGCAGAGGGCGGCATATTAATTATTGGGCGTGATGATAAGGGTAAGGATATTGGCATTGATAATGCCCGCGAGTTGCTTGAAGTCATACCCAATAAAGTGCGCGATTTGCTGGGTATTATTGTTGATGTAAATTTAGTAGAGAAAGGTAGCAAAACATTAGTAGAAATTGTTGTAGAAGCATACCCCTATCCCATTAGCTACAAAGGCCAATATCATTACCGCACTGGAAGTACCAAGCAAGAACTAAAAGGTGCAGCGCTCGATCAATTCTTATTAAAAAAGCAGGGTAAGCACTGGGATGCAGTGCCTGTTCCTGGTTTTACGGATAAGCAATGCAGCCAGAATGCTCTGGATTTATTTAAAACCCGTGCGGCTAGAAGTGGTCGCGTGGACGAGCATGTTCTGAATGATGACCTGCCTGCTTTGCTGGAAAACTTGCAGCTTACCGAAGGCACTTATCTGAAGCGTGCAACGGTACTGCTTTTTGCTGATAAACCGGAGAAATATGTTTCCGGTGCTTACATCAAAATTGGCTATTTTGTTACGGATGACGACTTACGTTATCAAGATGAAATTCATGGCCATTTGTTCGCGCAAGTAGAGCAAACCATTGAGACACTAAAACGAAAATACCTTAAGGCCTACATTAGCTACGAAGGTTTGCAGCGCTTGGAAACTTATCTGTTCCCCTTTGAGGCATTGCGTGAGGCACTGCTTAATGCGGTGATTCACAAGGATTACAGCAGCGGTATCCCTATTCAAATTAGTGTCTATGATCACCAAATTGTGATTTGGAACCCAGGGTGCTTACCCGATAATTGGACGATAGAACGCTTATTGGGTAAACACCCTTCTGCACCATTTAACCCCTTGCTTGCCAATACATTTTTTCGTTCTGGTTATATCGAATCCTGGGGTCGCGGGATTGAAAAAATTCAGCAGGCCTGCCAACAACATAACATTCCGAAGCCTATATTTGATTTTGGCATGGCCGGTTTAATGCTTACATTTCAAGCCAATCCGAAACACCAGCAGGCTGCTTTGGCTGAAGTGGGTGAAGGTGCATCGAAAGGTTCACCGAAAAGTTCACTGAAACGTTCACCGAAAACAGATGAACAAATTTTAGTGCTGATACGGACCAATCCCACTATCACCACCGAACAACTCGGAGATGAGATTGGCATCAGCAAACGCGCCGTATTAAAGCAGATTAGTAAACTAAAGGAACATAAGCGGTTGGAGCGTATTGGCGCTGCCAAAGGCGGCCATTGGCAAGTATTAGAGGATAAAAAAAATGAGTAGCATCGGCCAACGCGAGCGCGCCACACAAAATCGAGTGGTAAAACTTTTCAAAAATCAATTGGATTATAAATACTATTCTTACAACGGGGGCGATTGGCAAGATCGCCCTAATAATTCCAATATTGAAGAAGATTATTTGCGCGCTTGGCTAGTAGCGCAAGGCGTTGATCAAGGCCTAATTACCAATGCCATTCGCCAATTAAAACAAGCGGCGACTATGGGCGATGGTAAAAAACTCTACCATGCGAATAAAGATGTTTATAGCTTGTTGCGCTACGGCGTAAAGGTAAGGCAGGGGCAAGGCGAAAATACTAAAACTGTTTGGTTAATCGATTGGAAAAATCCACACAAAAATGAATTTGCGATTGCCGAAGAAGTTTCGGTTAAAGGTAAAAATACCAAGCGCCCCGATATTGTGATTTATGTAAATGGTATTGCCTTGGGGGTGATTGAATTAAAACGTTCTTCGGTATCGGTTACCGAAGGCATCCGTCAAAATCTGGACAATCAGAAAAAAACATTTATTCGCGATTTTTACAGTAGCTTGCAGTTGGTCATGGCCGGTAACGATACCGAAGGCCTGCGTTACGGCACCATCGAAACTCCCGAGAAACATTACTACCGCTGGAAAGAAGAAAACCCTGCATATAACGCCAATGTAGATGACCGTAGTCTTAAGTATTTGTCAGTGCACGATTCAAATTCGACTAGCGGTGCAACGGCACTGGATGTGTTGGATTTCGATATTATTAACCTCTGCCAAAAAGATCGCTTTTTAGAAATTATCCATAACTTTATTGTGTTTGATGCGGGCGTTAAAAAAACCTGTCGGCACAATCAATACTTTGGAGTAAAAGCTTCGCAAGCGCGAGTGCAAGCAGGTGAGGGCGGCATTATTTGGCATACCCAGGGTTCGGGTAAAAGTTTAACCATGGTGTGGTTAGCAAAATGGATTCGAGAAAATATTGATAATGCTCGCGTATTGGTGATTACCGACCGCACCGAGTTAGACGAACAAATCGAAGGCGTGTTTGCGGGTGTTGATGAAAAGATTAGCCGCTCAAAAAATGGGGCGGGTTTAATTGCTGAGCTAAACGAAGCCGAGCCTTGGTTGATGTGCTCCCTAGTGCATAAGTTTGGTCGCAAGACAAAAAATAAAAATGAGGATGACGAAGACGATAAGGCAACCGAAGAATACCTTGCTGCGCTAATCAACAACTTACCTAAAAACTTCCGCGCTAAGGGCAACCTGTTTGTGTTTGTGGATGAATGCCATCGCACTCAATCGGGAAAATTACACACAGCAATGACAGCGCTGTTGCCGGATGCCATTTTTGTTGGTTTTACCGGTACGCCTTTACTCAAAAAGGACAAGCAAAAAAGTATTGAAGTGTTTGGCTCGTTTATTCATACCTACAAATTTGATGAAGCCGTGGCCGACGGTGTGGTGTTGGATTTGCAATACGAAGCCCGCGATATTGATCAATACATTCGCTCCCCTGAAAAAATTGATGAATGGTTTGAGATCAACACGCGTGGTTTAACCGATATGGCGAAAGTGCAGTTAAAGCAGCGCTGGGGCACCATGCAAAAAGTGTTGTCGAGCAAAGATCGTTTAGAAATGATTGTGAACGATATTTGGAAAGACATGAAAATTAAACCCCGCTTAGCCGATGGGCGCGGCAATGCTATGTTGGTGTGCGCCAGTATTTATCAGGCATGTAAAGTGTACGAGTTGTTTACTAAAACCGAATTAAAAGGAAAATGTGCGATTGTCACAAGTTATTTACCTTCAGCGAATGATATTAAAGGTGAGGAATCTGGCGCGGGTGCAACCGAAAAATTGCATCAGTATGAAATTTACCAGCAGATGCTGGCCGACTATTTTGAAATACCCAAGGAAGATGCGATTAACAAAGCTGAAGAATTTGAGAAATTAGTAAAAGCGCAATTTAAAAAAGAGCCGGGGCAAATGCGCTTATTAATTGTGGTCGATAAGTTGCTAACAGGTTTTGATGCGCCCTCGGCGACCTATTTATACATTGACAAAAAAATGCAAGATCACGGATTGTTTCAGGCGATTTGCCGTGTGAATCGTTTGGATGGCGACGACAAAGAATACGGCTATATCATCGATTACAAAGACCTGTTCCATAGTTTGGAAACCTCGATTGGCGACTATACCAGCGGCGCTTTTGACAACTACGACAAAAAAGATGTAATGGGCCTGCTGACCAACCGTTTGGACAAAAGTAAAGAGAGCTTGGAAGAAGCACGCGAAGCGACAAAAGCGCTGTGTGAACCCGTGTTACATCCTAAAGAACTGATTGATTACATTCGCTACTTTTGTGGTGATGTTGCCAACAGCGATGACCTACGGCTTAACGAAGCCAAGCGCGTGTCACTTTACAAAAATGTTGCTGCCTTCGTGCGTGCATACTCCAATATGGCCAACGAAATGGAGTCCGCAGGTTACAGTGCAAAACAGGCGCAAGAAATAAAAGCCGAAGTAGAACACTTTGCGTCAATGCGACAAGAAATAAAAATTGCTTCTAAAGATGAAGTGGATATGAAGCAATACGAGCCCGCCATGCGCCGCTTGTTAGACACTTACGTAAAAGCTGACGACAGCGAAATTGTGATCGATTTTGAACAGTTAGGTCTAATTGAATTAATTGTAGAAAAAGCCAAACAAAACCCGCCTAAGTCAGCGAGCAAAAAAGTACCCGAGGCCATGGCAGAAACCATCGAAAATAATGTGCGCAAAGTGATTATCGATGGCCAGCCTATTAACCCGAAATATTACGAAAAAATGTCCGAGTTGTTAGACGCACTAATCGCACAGCGTAGAGAAGAAGCCATCAGTTATGAAGCCTATTTGAAAAAAGTAAAAGAGCTGGCTCAAAACGTAAGCCAGCCCGAAGGCGCTTTTACCTACCCGCGCACTATGGATACGCGAGGCAAACAATCCTTATACGATAATTATGGTCAGGATGAAATTCTCGTGACCAAAATCGATACGGCCGTGCATGCCACCAAAAAAGATAATTGGAAGTCTAACCCATTTAAAACAAACAAGGTCAAACATGCTGTTTCAGAACAGATGGGCGGCTATGATTTCGAAATCGATAAGGTGATGGACTTAATAAAAAATCAGCGGGAATACGATTAATGGCCGCACCTAAGCATACAATTACGGTAAGCGGAATTAATGTACAGATTGTACGTAAGGATATAAAAAATCTGCATCTTGCCGTCTATCCGCCCAACGGTCATGTGCGCGTGGCTGCGCCAGAAAACATCACTGATGACAATGTGCGCTTAGCGGTTGTCTCAAAATTAAGTTGGATTAAAAAACAACAACAAGATTTTAAAGATCAACCTCGACAAACAGAGCGAAAATACATATCGGGCGAATGCCACTATTATTTCGGTAAACGCTACCGCTTGGAAGTGATCGAGCGAGAAGGTAAACCCGAATTAAAGCAATTAAAATCAGGCAAGCTTAAATTGTTTGTGAAATCCGATGCTAGCGCGGCCGTAAAAGAAAAATTAATCACTGAGTGGTATCGCGGCCAGTTAAAAGAAATTATCCCTGGCCTCTTGGAAAAATGGCAACCAAAGGTTGGCAAAAAAGCGGCTGACTGGGGCGTCAAAAAAATGCGTACCAAATGGGGAAGTTGCAATATTGAACAGCGCCGCATTTGGTTAAATTTGGAGCTGGCAAAAAAACCTTTGGAGTGTTTAGAATATATTGTTGTGCACGAATTAATTCATTTGCATGAGCGCAACCACAACGAACACTTTAAAACTCTAATGGATACGCTTTTACCTAACTGGCAAGCACGACGCAAGCTGTTAAATACCGCGCCGCTTGCTTATGAGCATTGGGAATATTGAGTTCTCATTTCAAAGGGTAAGGTGCTCGAGCCGAAGCAATTACATTAATCCTTCTGTATTTGTGAATGAAAATAGTGAATGCTTTACCGAAATTAAATATTTAATAAATAGATTAAGGAAAACATATGACACTTTTTCATATTACCGATGAAGCCTTGGTTCCTGTAAGCAAAACTTTTTTTGAAAGTGAAGCGTTGCAAGAGCGTCGGGATATACAGCGACTCATTAAGAATCATATCGCAGTGTTAGATAAGATTTGCTGGTTATTGCTGAGGAGTATGGCGAGTTTGAGGAGTCCAGGCGTCGTATTGATTTGTTGGCCATAGATAAACAAGCAAATTTGGTAGTGATTGAATTGAAGCGCACTAGTGACGGCGGTCATATGGAGTTACAAGCGATTCGTTATGCGGCAATGATTGCCAATATGACATGGGATAATGCTGTGAACGCTTATGAAAACTATTTGAATGGTGAGTTAAATGCCGAGCAAGAATTACTTCAATTTTTAGAGTGGGATGAAGCAAGACAGGATGAGTTTGGTTTAAATGTTCGCATTATTTTAGCGGTAGCGGATTTCTCAAAAGAAATTACTACATCTGTACTTTGGTTAAACCAAATGGAATTAGATATAACTTGTGTGAGACTCAATTTATACAAGCTCAATAGCGAGTTAATCCTGAATGCTGAACAAATAATTCCTTTGCCAGAAACCGAAAGCTACCAAATTGAGTTGCGGGAAAAACGGCGTGATCTAAGGGTAGCTAAACAAAGTGAAAAAGATCGCTCTACTTATTTATTAACTATAAATGGCGAAGTTTACGCGGCTGGTTTTAAAAAGTCGGATATCGGATTTAATACGGTAAGCGCTTTAAATTCAAAGGGTCTTATTGACGAACCTACATTCAGTTTTTTACGTGCTGATAAGTCTTGTAGCTTCCAGTTATTGAAGATGTCGGCAGAAATGACCGATACCGAAAAAAAATACGGTAAGTATCGTTATCGGCAAGAACCTGAGCTTAGTTTTGAAGGCGAGGGTTATTATGTAGCGCGTAATTGGGGTATTGGCAATATTCAGTTTTTTATCAATGCTATTAAACAGCGCTTCCCTGATTTCAATATACAAAACGATAGTGAATCGTTTTCAAAGACTGCAAATGACAACTAAAAATTTAATTAATCGTCACCTCTTCAAATACTAAGCCTTTAAATGCGTGTTGTTCATACAAGGTTTTAAAAGCTTCAGTGCAATAACTGTAACGAAGTTTATCGGTGGGTGTTTTGAATAAATCGCGACCCTCTAATGCGGCTTCATTAAACACTATGTTGTCTTGCCCCATGTGAACACCTGAATCCACCACTTCAACTTCATGGCTTCGGTCTATACCTTCTTCGGGAATAACGAAAAGGGTGTTAAACATGTAATAGGTATCACTGCCAATGATTAAAGGTAAAAACTCACCCGATGGAGTAAGGGAATCTTTAAATACCTCATACGCTTTAGGGCTTAGCACTAGATTGCCAATCGCCCACGTAGTGACATCGGGTAATTGCTCATCTTGACCTTCATAGTTTTCACTCGCGAAAAAAGAGGCCTTTGGTGCTACCCAGTTTGCAAGCCTTGGTTTGGCTTTAAACCGCTGGCTATAGGCCGGCATTTTGGTTAAAAGGTCGGTGCCATCGGGTAAAAGTAAATAGCAATTTTTGTAGTCGGAATTGATTTTGTAAGTCATAGCTTTCTATTCTTTTTTAGCCAGTCTTTGTATTCTGCTTCGTCTATTTCTGCTTGTAATATCATTTCATCACGAATATTACCCTGTAACAGTTGTGCTCTAACTCTGTTTAGAAAGGAGCGTATTTGTAAGTCATCATCCATCATGGATATAGTGTTTTCGATCCAGAAATAATATAAGTGGCGATGAATTCTGTTGTGGCCAATTGCGTTGGGGTAGATAGTTGGGCGGGCATCGGTTTTGGTTTTCGGCATCCACGCACCGTTATCTGGGTCATCTATTCGAATTTTATTGTCTTCTTCTGCTAAGGTTAGCCGTGCTGACATGGCCTCGGGGTGCTTACCTGAAATGAGGTGATGCGCCTCCCATTTTGCCTCTGGCCTAGCAATTCCACTGGTGCGTAAATGCTTGCCTAGAAGACTTGATGAGTGCTTCTCATTAAATAGCTGGACGGGTGTCATATCAGCACCTTCACGACGGAAGGACGCCATTTTTCCTACTAACCTGGCTTGATTCATTTTAGCCATGCGTTTTTCAACGCGGTTAAAGGTTTTAGCGTCCTTGTCTGAATAGCTTTCAGATTTGGCTTTATCGAGTACGTTAAAAGGCTTTGGCTTTAACTGAGACATATTTTTCACTCAAGTCCATGACATTGTCGGTTTTGCGAAGACGGTAGTATATCCATTATTAACGCAATGGCACTATGATGACTTCACATAATTAAATCTGGCTAGTTGATTCCCGGTATCTCCTAGCTCGTTGGTTTTGCTAAGAAATTAAAGGGAAAACTTTACAGAACAGTATTCAAACCGACAGTTTTTAGAAAAACACCTAAACAATATTTGACGCAGGTTTTTGCCATGAGATCAAAGAAAAAAGAGAGTTACTGATTTTTCATGCGAATCTAGTTTCTATTAAAAATTTTAGATCTTACATTTTCAATATGCATATGGCTTATTTATACTAGCTCAGCCCCTCCCTTATAGGTACTAGTTTTTATGAGTGTCAGTTTAGATTTGAGCTAGTGCAAATAACAAATTATCTGAAATTGCATGTAGGCTCGCGTACTCGTTACAGCCTATTTCAGTTCGTCTCATTGCTAGAAGAATCTTCAGTCTCAGAATCCTGCTTTGTAATATTGTCAGGCGAACCAATAGTTTTGATATTACGCAAAGCTTTATTTTGTTCTTTGGTGCGCTTGCCAAATAAACGCTTAGCAGCATCCTTAGCTTGCTGTTGTGTTAGCTCTTTATTAATCTGATCATCTTTTTTCATAGCTCACGTATCAGGTAAAAAAGGGATTATTGTAAGTTGCCCGCTGGATTTCAGCCTCAGCTCTTTACACAACAATCAGTATCCAATTTTAAAAATCTTAAATACATGCATGCTTTTGCTGAGGCGTGGCCAGAGGTGGAATTTATGCAAGAGGTACTTGCACAATTGCCTGAAGAGTTTCGTAGATTCCCAGATTGTCGCTACACTGTGGCGACAATTGAGCTGTAGCCGATTTAAGCAACTCTAAATGCTTCACACAAGTAGTAATGAAAAGTTTTTGAGCTTCTGCCTCAGTGAGATTTTGCACACGCTGTCTGCACAATTGAGTTCGAATCACTTTAAATAAATCTCCGCGCTTCATGTAGGCTTTCTTTAAATAACTGGAAACTTATTGTTTACCTTCATCAGTCTCGGCCATAGTCTCAGAAGTCCTAGCGAATACGTAGCAAGTCTCGCCGTCCTGCGTTACCATTCGAGCGGCATTATTTATTTGCTTAGTGCTTCTGGAATCATCTTTAAATTCATCGGATCGATATTTTTTATTTCGTATACTTCCATGAGTTCCATTTCTTCGCCTTTTAGAAATGCATTAAATTTTATTAATGCATTATCTTGATTGATTGCTGAAAGCATACATACTGCCAAGATCCAGGATGATCCATCTGGATTCATGGGGGAATATTCGCCTAGAGTTGTTTTGTGATCGATCAACCAAATAGTTTTGCTTTCCATATTTTTACCCTTCATTATCCAAATCCATAATGAGGGAATTCGTTGAGAAATCATCTACGAATCGTCCAGACTTAGCTTGTTCAGCTCCTTGCATCAGATGAGTGCTGAGCGCAGCTAATTTGCTTTTGCGCTCCTCCATAAACTTAAGTGCCTCCTGAATCACCTCATTGGCAGAGCCGTAGCGTCCGCTGGAGATCTCATTTTTAATAAATACTTCCCAGTGCTCACCCAAGCTTAAATTTGTGATATCCATAAGTGTCACCTATTCAAAATTAATAAAAATGAAAATAAGTTTTTTTTCAGGTCAAATCAAGAGAAAAATTTTCTGATTTTAAAAAAACCTCCAACAAATTACTTTGTCGGAGGTTTCGTATTTGATGTAGTTATTTTGTAGGTATTTTATATTGAGTCAAGCATGTACCTTTTTAGATAGGTTAATCAATGACTCTGCGGGAATGCCCAAGCTATGATTTAATCTGCGAATCATGGGAAGGGTAAGTGCCCGTTTACGATTTAATACTTCATAAACACGATTGCTTTTACCGATCATTGGTTCCAGATCTTTAACGCTTAACCCTTTACGTTCCATTTCGAATTTAATAGCTTCAACAGGATCAGGTAAATCAAGAGCGTGATGCTTACTTTCGTATGCTTCAACTAGTGTAACCATTACATCGAGTCTTTCGCCTTCTTCAGTATCTGGCATTGCCATCATTAAGCCTTCAATTTGTTTTAATGCCTCACGATAGTCGGCATCAGTTTTAATAGGTTTGATGTCCATAATATTTCCTCATGAGTTCATTAAATGGTTTGTGCATCAATTTGGTCGTATTGGGTATGAGTTCCAATAAAACGAATATAAACGACCTTGTAGTGATAATTGATCCATGCAACTAAGCGATACTTATTGCCGGCAATATTAAAAACTACTCTACCGTCCTTTAGGATGCTGGCATTTCCAAAGTCCTGTTTTACATCGGCAGGTGAGGACCAATCTGCCTTTAACGCGTGGCGATACCATGCAAGGGCAGGTTCGACAACATCGCCATAATGTTGTTTACTCTCCCAAAAAGACTTCATTGTCGATAGCGCGATGATTCTCATGGACTTAGAGTAGTCCCATTGCGGGACTGTTGCAATAGCTCACGAAGAGCACTGTGGATCAAAATAAAAAACCCCCAACAAATTACTTTGTTGGGGTTTCGTATTTGGTGGAGGCGGGGGAGTGCACTCGGCACATCCATGTGCCTCGCCCTCCGGGCAGCGTCGCTGTGCAAAACGGCTGTCGTGCCGTTTTGTGAACCCGACTTTGCAAGTTAAACACTCCGCTTCGCGGCCAATAAAAACCCCTGCCACTTTCGTGACAGGGGTTTTGTTATTGGTGGAGGCGGGGGGAGTTGAACCCCCGTCCGCCAGTACTCCCTCCTCGGCTCTACATGTTTAGGTCCGTTGATTGATTTAACCGGTATCAGCCCAACAGGCAGGACGATACAACCGATCCTATTAAGTTTTAGCAGCGCCGCCCTAGACTTGTGCAACACCACTCAACAAGGGCAGCTTAGTTTGCATAGCCGCCTGTAACATTGTTTTTGCACTGTAACACTGATACTGTTACAGTGCATTTTTAATGTTACAACTCGTTTGCTCGCTACAGGGCCATCCTATGCAAAACCCACTTGATTCCAACCACCTTGAGCAACTGACCAGGTACATCACCCAGGTATTTAAGCCCTGCATCCTGCAAGGTGACTGGGTTGGAGCCAAAAGCTTACCCTTATATTTGCAAGCCAATTGGACTTATAAGCAGTTGTTTTTGGATGGACAGCTTTGTTTGCTTATGTGGGATTATCAAGGTGAACAACAAGAAACCGCACAGAAGTTAAAAAAAGCTATAGTCGCCGTGGCGGAGCAATTTACTGGCCCCGTCATCTATGGCGTAAGTGATACTGCCTTCCACAATCGTAAACGTTTAATTGATCAGGGCATCGCCTTTGTGGTGCCGGGTAAGCAATTGTATTTACCTTTTGCGGCGCTCGATTTGCGCGAAAGCTTTTTTCCAGGTCGCCAGGCGGCAAAAGCTACTTTGGGCGTTTGTGCTCAGCAGCTCGTTTTACTGAAATGCTCAGGCCGTTGGCAGGCTAATCAGTCGGCGCAAGCTAGGGCCGAACAGTTAGGTGTGAGCAAAATGACCGTCTCTAGAGCATATAAAGAGCTCATAGATCTTGGGTTAGCGCACATCGAAGGACCAACTCGCCTTGGAAAGCTGGAATTTGAATTCGGTGGGCGCGGACTATGGCAAATGGCATTGGGCTATTTAACTAACCCGGTAAAACAGCAAGTAAGTATTAGCGTCCGGGATTGCGACAGGCACCAAGACTTGTTTAGGTATGGAGCAGGCGAATGGACCCTGGCGCAACAAGGTATGTTAGCAACCACTAAGCAACGGTGTGTTGCGGTCGCGTGGGCTGACTGGGCCGGTATTAAAAAGCTCACAGGTATACGCGGGCTGGCGCACCAGGAAGCCGAATCTGTTCAAGTGCAACTTTGGCGTTATGAACCTGGGTTTATGCAAAGAGATGAGCGTAACTTGCATTATTACGATTCGCCCGCCATTGTCGATACGCTATCGCTTTATTTAAGTTTGCGCGCAGAAACGGACGAGCGCATTCAAATAGCGCTGGAAGATTTATTGAATCGATTTTGGAATAGCTATTCAGAGAGAGCACAATGATTCAGGGACTAAATATTTTTCGCGATTTTTTTACCGGCTTTGAAGACCGCTACACCCTGATTGGTGGTGTTGCTTGCCATTTAAGTATGGAAGAAGCGGGCATAGATTTTAGAGCCACCAAAGATTTGGATATAGTTCTTTCTGCAGAGGTGCTGGATGCAGATTTTGTCGCAAGGTTTTGGGCTTTTGTTAAAGCCGCTGGCTATGAGCACCAAGAAAAAAGTACCGGCGAAAAACAATTTTATGGCTTCAGTAAGCCCACTGAAAAAAATTATCCGTATATGTTGGAGCTTTTTTCACGTAAACCGGATGCTGTATTTCTTGAAGACGAAGCGACTTTAACACCTGTACCTGTGGATGAAGATGTCTCTAGTCTCTCGGCTATTTTATTGGATGATGATTATTATCACTGCATCCAACTGGGTAAAACTCTTGTGGATGGCGTACCGATTTTGTCGGTGGATTATATTATCCCATTTAAAATGCGCGCGTTTTGTGATTTATCTTATCGCAAAGAGCAGGGTGCGCAGGTAGATGCGAAAAATATTAAGAAACACAAAAACGATGTTTTAAAAATTGCTCAGCTGCTATCGCCTGCGCAAACCGTAGCTGTGTCTGATGCGATTAAAGGGCATATGAAGGAATTTATTTTGGCCATTAAAGGCGAGCCTGTGGATATGAAAATCTTGGGTTTAGTGGGCATCACATTGGAAAATATACTGGCGGTATTGGAGAATGTTTACGGCTTGAGTTTGAAGCAAGAATAGCCATGACAATTGAAATCATATATCACTACAGCTTTAAATATTTAGTCACGTAAGAGCGTGCATACACGCACTAGGGTCAAAAGCTAAAAGCGCCGCTGCTGTCCGGGCAGACAAAGAGTGTCAATATGTAAGACATAAAAAAAGACGCCCTAAGGCGTCTTAATTTTTTAGTTGGTGGAGGCGGGGGGAGTTGAACCCCCGTCCGCCAGTACTCCCTCCTCGGCTCTACATGTTTAGGTCCGTTGATTGATTTAACCGGTATCAGCCCAACAGGCAGGACGATACAAGCGATCCTATTAAGTTTTAGCAGCGCCGCCCTAGGCTTGCTTTGCTGCGATCCAGTTCTATATGACGGGCTTTAGCGCGGTACTGGCACCTTGCTCAAGACCGCTAGCAGCAATTAAGCTGCTAGAGCGTAAGAATCGTCGTTTGCGACTATTCAAGTACAGCTTTGGATTAACGTGATTGGCTGTCATCACGACATGCACCTCGGGCTTTGTTACCAGCGTCGAATCCATAACGCCCCCAGTCGCCATACTTGAAAGCTCAAGCATCGCGAGTGGGGTTATTGTAGGGGGTTAAGGACAACGAGTCACTCATTAATTTTAGGCGAGCTGAATGAGATGGGAGGAGGGCTCAATTAGAGCCCGGCTCGAGTCCCAATCAAGGTTTGGTGGGTTCCAGTTTTAATTCAAGACGGTTGTGATTTTGTGCAACCATATTCCAGCTTTTCGCGCTTAGGGATGGTTTGCGTTCCGGGTAATTGTCCGGTTCGCTGAGCGTATTAATAATAATGCGTACTGCTTTTTCCGGTTTTTGATCAACGCCGTTAAGGGCCGTTTCAACTTCGCGTTGGTATTGCTCCATAACGCGATCTACCCCGTAAATTTCATTGGTGGTAATACAGTTGCCCATGTTTAGGCTTTCGCTGGCGAGTTGCGCTTGGCCAAAGTTATCTATGACCAGGCAAAAATTGCCCACGTAAATGTTGATCCACACCGTACCTCTAAAACCCTTGGCAATAATACGATTTAATAATTCGTAGAGGCGAATAACGGTTTTAGTATCCACGCTGCTTTGATTAAAGGGTAGGGCGGAGGTTTGGTTGAATGACCATGCTAAATCGGCAAGATAGGCGTTATCTGCTTGCTTGGGTAAGTCGGAAGCATTTTTGAGTGCAGGAGCTGCGGCTACGGGAATTAAGGCCCCGACGTTTTTTTGCGCCGCTATAGCAGCTAATTGTTCGCCGAGCTTTTGCTGTTGGTCTTGGCTCTGAGTAACCGCATCGCTCATTTTTATTAGATAAAAAGCAATAACACCCAAGGCACCGAGTATTAATATTTTACTTAGCAATGACCAACCGCTTTCGCTGGGTGGCTCTATGGGTTGTAACGGAATTTCTACATGAGCATTTTTTTGCTGGATAATTTCGCTAAATTCTTGTTTTATGTTTTTCTTCAGACCCTGCAGCTCGCGCACTACGCGCGAGGTAATAAAACGGCTGCTGTCTTCTAAGGTGTGCTCCATATGGCTAAGGCGAAGTTCGAGATTGCGTGCTTGTTCGGCATTTGCTTGTGAGGCATTGCGTTCAAAATTGCCCACATCGATGGTCTTGGCGATGGGTGCTAATGTCTCTTCAGCGGGTGCGACCTTAGGCTGTCTTTCAGGATCATCCTTACGATAAACATGAATGGTCTGCATTACGTTGGACAATTCTGTAGCGGTAATCGTATCTTTACTCACAACGTCCAAAGCACCCAGGGCGCGAGCCTGGCCGGTGTAAACATCCCCACTTTTGGAGGTGTACATAATTACGGGAATCATGGCGGTTTCGGGGTGGGACTTAATAATTTGCAGCGCTCGGAAGCCGTCCATGCCCGGCATTAAATGATCCATAAAGATCACATCAGGAGCGTTTGTAGCGAGATAGCGTAGCGCTGCTTCACCAGAGTCGACAGAATCTGTATCCAGATTGTAGGGCCGCAACATTTTTTTCAGGCGATATTGGGCCGTTGTGGAATCATCAACAATAAGTGCGCGTTTGTTTGTCATGCGATCTATTCCGTGGGGCTTTCGTTATAAGTTAGGCCTTACAGGTGTTATAGGCGTTGGGCGTTATAAATTTCATTATTGGTATAGGTTAACAAAATACCGGGAAGCAAATATATAAAGTATGAACAAAGTATGAATATAGAGTAACAAATAACTGCTTTAGGGATGAAACACAAATCACAATAAAATAATAAGAAGTTCTAAAATCCTCTCATATTCATTGGTTTTGCACTTAATTTGCATAAATGCGAGGGGAGAGATTAAGTATTAAACACTTAAGTAGCGTTGTACCAAATCTTCGTTAAGCGCGGCTATAGGCCCTGTTGCGACCATATTGCCTTTTTCCATAATAAAAAAATCATCGGCTACGCGGCGGGCGAAGGGTAGTTTTTGTTCGACCAATAAAACTGTTAGGCCAAATTCACGGTTGAGTTTGCGGATAACTTCACCTATATCGCGCACGATATTTGGCTGAATACCTTCGGTAGGTTCGTCAAGAATTAATAATTTAGGGTCGAGCACTAAAGCTCGGCCAATGGCGAGTTGTTGTTGTTGGCCTCCGGATAAGTCTCCCCCGCGCCTATGTTTCATTTCCTTTAACACGGGAAATAATTCATAAATATGAGTGGGGATATGCCGCAGTTTGTCTGCCCGCGCACCGAGCGATATGGTCAAGTTTTCTTCAACGGTAAGCAGTGGAAAAATTTCACGCCCCTGGGGTACATAGCCAATGCCAGCGCGTGCGCGCATTTCAGTGGCAAGCTTATTGATGTTGCAAGAATTGAATTCGATAGTGCCATCGCGCACTGGCAATATGCCGGTAATCGCTTTGAGTAGCGTGGTTTTGCCCACGCCATTGCGACCAATTAAACAACCGCAAGTACCTTGTTTTAAATGCAGTGATAGATCCCACAGAATATGGCTTTGGCCGTAGTACTGATTAATATTTTTTATATGTAACACGAGCCTATTCTCCTAAATATACTTCAATCACTTTCGGATCATTTTGTACCTGATCCATAGTGCCTTCGGTTAATACCGAGCCTTGGTGCAACACCGTTACCTTACGCGCAATAGAGCGTACAAATTTCATATCGTGCTCTACGACTATCACGGAATGTTTTCCCGCGAGGGATAATAAAAGCTCTGCAGTTTTTTCGGTTTCTTCGCCCGTCATACCGGCAACGGGTTCATCCACTAATAAAACGCGCGGGCTTTGCATTAACAGCATGCCGATTTCTAACCATTGTTTTTGACCGTGTGACAATGCGCCCGCATTTTTGTGGCGCAGTTCCTTAAGGCCAATTTGCACCAGTACCTCATCAATACGATAGTGCTGTGATGGTGTGAGGGATTTGCTCAATGTCCACCACACGCGTTTATCTGATGCGGTGGCCAATTCCAAATTTTCGTAAACCGTTAAAGCTTCAAAAATGGTGGGCTTTTGGAATTTGCGGCCAATGCCGCCGCGTGCAATTTGGTGTTCTGATAATTCGAGTAAATTAATTTGTTGACCAAAATAAACGTAGCCTGCATCAGGTTTGGTTTTTCCGGTAATCACATCCATCATGGTAGTTTTACCAGCGCCGTTAGGGCCGATAATGCAACGTAATTCGCCATCGTCCACATAAAAATTTAGATTGTTTAACGCGCGAAAACCATCAAAGCTAACACTCACTCCTTCCACATACAAAATAGTGCGATGGCTAACGTCGAGTGGTGCACCGAAATCTTTTATGGTTTTACTAGAGCTATCAACAGCTACGCCATCGAGAGCGGTACTAAAATTAGGATCTTTTACCGGCAGAGCTTGTTTCGCACGGGCGAGAATATTCATATTGATTTTTCCTCGTTAACGGCGTGCAAATTTTTTGCAGAACTTTCGGGATCGGCTTCAAGTGATTCGTGTGCAGATTCAGTTTTTTTAACGCGACTAAATAAACCGACTAAACCTTTAGGCAGTAACAGCGTAACCAGAACAAACAGCGCACCCAATGCAAATAGCCAGGTTTCCGGTGAATAAGAAGTAAAAATGGTTTTGCCGTAGTTAACTGTAAAGGCACCGACAATTGCGCCAAACAAAGTACCGCGGCCACCAGTGGCAACCCAGACAACTAATTCAATAGAATTGAGCGGTGAGAATTCACCGGGATTGATAATGCCAACTTGCGGAACATATAGCGCACCAGCAATACCAGCCAATACAGATGAAAAAACAAATAACCAGAGCTTATAGGATTCAATTTTATAACCGCAAAAACGCGTGCGCGTTTCCGCATCGCGGATGGAAATAACAATGCGACCAAAGCGTGAAGTCACAATATACCGGCAAGCAAGGTAAGCAAAAATTAAAGCGAAGCCTGATGCTAAAAATAAAACAATCCGTGTGCTGTCCGCGGTAATGGCAAGCCCGGCAATTTCTTTAAAATCCGTGAGGCCGTTGTTGCCACCAAAGCCCATTTCATTGCGGAAAAAAGCCAGCATCAGTGCGTAGGTTAATGCTTGCGTAATAATCGAAAAATAAACACCGGTAACGCGCGAGCGAAATGCTAGCCAACCAAATACAAAGGCGAGTAAACCGGGGACCAGCATGACCATTAAAATCGCAAACCAAAAATGATCGAAGCCCAGCCAATACCAAGGTAAGTGCTCCCAATTTAAAAACACCATAAAGTCAGGTAGCTCTGCATTTCCATATTGCCCGCGGCTGCCAATCTGCCGCATTAAATACATGCCCATGGCATAGCCGCCCAGCGTAAAAAAAGCGCCTTGGCCCAACGATAAAATCCCGCAGTAGCCCCAAATTAAATCTACTGATAATGCCAGCAACGCATAGCATAAAAATTTGCCAAGTAAAGTCACTGCAAACGTCGAAAGATGAAATGCGGACGATTCGGGCACAGCAAGATTTAAAATAGGCACAAGGATCATGCTGAGCGCAACAAGCCCCAGCACCACAATTCCACCGCGATCATTTAATAACAAGCGTTTTATTAACATGCAATTCTCTTAAACAATATTGGTTTACATTCAACGTTCTTGTGTAGGTTGGGCCGGGCCACGTTGGCTGAGCTTGCGAAGCCCAACACGACCATCTACCAGCACAAACAAAATCATAAATATTTCTCCATTTAAATTTGTGCATACTTTGATGGTTTGGGATGTTGGGCTTCGCGGGCGCAGCCAACGTGGCCCGGCCCAACCTACGGTTCTACCCATCACTTAATTCGCCACACCCAACATGTCCATCACCAATTACAAACCGTAAAAATAAAATTGCGATTCCTTTGTATTTTAAAATTGTATTGTGCCGGTTTGCGGGGGCGAAGTGTTGGGCTTTGCAGCCCAGCGTGGCCCGGCCCAACCTACCTTTGTCAATCCGCCGCAGCGCGACCTTTTTGTGGAAATAAACCTTTGGGTTTTTTCTGAATAAATAAAATCAGCAATACCAGCACTAATACTTTCGCGAGCACTGCGCCGGCGTAAGGCTCGAGAAATTTATTGAGAATGCCTAAGCCCATTGCTCCCACTAAAGTGCCCCACAAATTGCCCACGCCACCAAACACCACCACCATAAATGAATCAATAATATAAGCCTGGCCAAGATTAGGACCAACGTTGGTTAATTGCGAAAGTGCAACACCCGCAACACCGGCAATACCAGACCCTAAGCCAAAGGTTAAGGCGTCAATCCAATTAGCACGCACACCCACAGCGCGCGCCATGGTGCGATTTTGTGAAACGGCGCGAACTTTTAAACCAAGTGAGGTTTTTTTAAGAATCGCGAGCAACATAAAAAATACTGCAATACTAAATATCAGAATAAATAAACGGTTGTAGGTGATCGAAAGAATGGGATTAAATACTAAAGATCCGCTCATCCATTCAGGCAAACTCACAGCGCGATTTAAAGGTGTAAAAATTGAGCGCGCCGCTTGTTGCAAAATTAAACTAACACCAAACGTAGCGAGCAATGTTTCCAGTGGCCGACCGTATAAAAAACGAATAACGCAGCGTTCAATAATAATGCCCACAATACCGGCAACAATAAAAGCAGCGGGTACAGCAATAAGTAAGCTGTAAGCGAGTTGATGTGGAAAAAGCTGTTGCACAACCCAGGTGGTGTAAGCACCAATCATCATAAGTTCGCCGTGGGCCATATTAATAATGCCCATCACACCAAAGGTAATGGCTAAGCCAATGGCAGAAAGTAATAACACTGAGCCCAGGCTTAAACCAAAAAAAACATTCTCGCCAAAGCGGTAATAACTAATTTTATTCTCGATGGATTTCAGTGCGTAGTCCGCTTCAGTGCGAACATTTTCACTGGTATCAGTAGCTACAATTTGGGTAAGAGCGGTGCGCGCTTCTTGCTCCAGCGAGCCGCGTAAATTTTTAATGGCGTCAATACGAACTTTTTCTTCGTTACTTTGCAAATTAAAAACAGCCAAAGCAACTTTGATGGCGCTCAGCACTTGCTCATTTTTTTCAACAGCAACCTGGTTGTCGAGTAACTTTGCGGTTTCTTCCTCAATGCCATCACTCATTAAGCGTTTCACTGCCCCTAAGCGGATATTAATATCGCTGTGATTTAAATTGAGTCCTGCAAGTAGGGTGCTGAGTTGATTGCGTAAGCTGTTGTTGATAGGGATGCGTTTATAATCGGCTGCTAGCTCTTCGCTAATTGCGGTGTGTGTCAGTGCGTCAATTAAAGATTCGTTCTCCTGACGAATACCTAACTTATATTCAGCGTTGGCAGTTAACTTACCTTGTTGCAAGGCGGTAATAATTTCTATGCTGCGACTATCATTCAGTGCTGCTAACTTTGTTAAGGTATTGGCTCTATCCGCCAAACTACCTTGCGGAATTTGTTGCAGTAATTGGTTAAAGCTTTCGGGCCCGGTCGCACTCGATTCTGTTGCAGATGTTTCGTTAGTTTGCGCAAAACTGCACTGGGCAAATACAGGAAAAATGACAATAGCAATAGCTAGACGAAACTGTGTCAGCCAATAGCATGATAAGTTATTATTTTTTTTAAACGTTAGCGATGCCATGTGTGTGTCTCTTTACGTAACGTCATCCTCGCGCAAGCGGGGACCCAGAAATTTCTCCAGTCATTGCACCCTGCTTAGCGAAGGTGACAATGATGTGAAAACAATCTTGATAAATTCCGATAATTAAAAACATCCATCCCTGGACTCCACGCATTTACTTCGCTGCAGCACCTAAACATTTTTTGGTTTTGGTGTTGTAATTACCGCATTTCAGGGTAGTCCAGTCGGAAGTTAAATCTTTGCTGCCGTCAAGGTAATCAGACCATGCATCACCAGGAACTAAATCATCCGTTTTAGATACAGTGAGGAATTGTCCGTCTTCTTGAATTTCACCAATTAACACAGGCTTGGTAATGTGGTGGTTAGGTAACATTTTGCTGATACCGCCAGTCAGGTTTGGTGCTTCCATTCCTACCATTGCATCGATCACTTTATTGCTGTCAGTGGTGCCCGCTTTGGTCACGGCTTTAACCCACATATTGAAACCAATAAAGTGTGCTTCCATTGGATCGTTGGTTACGCGTTTTGGATTTTTAATAAAGGCTTTCCACTTGGCAATAAATTCTTTGTTCACCGGAGCATCAACACTCATGAAATAGTTCCATGCGGCTAAATGTCCAACCAAAGGTTTAGCATCAATACCAGAAAGCTCTTCTTCACCCACTGAGAAGGCGACTACAGGAATGGCTTCAGCAGTAATTTTTTGGTTTGCCAATTCGCGATAGAAAGGTACGTTAGCATCACCGTTGATAGTAGAAACTACCGCGGTTTTTTTGCCAGCAGAACCAAATTGTTTAATGCTCGATACTATGTTTTGCCAATCCGAATGACCGAAAGGTGTGTAGTTAATCATGATGTCTTCTTGCTTAACGCCTTTCGACTTCAGATAAGATTCCAACACTTTGTTAGTGGTACGTGGGTAAACATAATCTGTGCCCGCCAATACCCAGCGTTTTACTTTGCCTTCTTTCATTAGATAATCGACGGCAGGAATAGCTTGTTGGTTAGGTGCAGCACCTGTGTAAAATACGTTGCGTGAAGATTCTTCACCTTCGTATTGCACTGGGTAAAACAGAATTCCGTTTAATTCTTCAATTACCGGCAACACTGATTTGCGTGATACAGAAGTCCAGCAACCAAAAATCGCCGCCACTTTTTCTTTCTCTAATAACTCACGAGTTTTTTCCGCAAACAATGGCCAGTTAGACGCTGGGTCAACTACAACGGCTTCCAGTTTTTTACCGAGCAAGCCGCCTTTTTTGTTCTGCTCTTCAATCAACATCAGCATGGTATCTTTCAGTGTTGTTTCTGAAATGGCCATGGTGCCGGACAGTGAGTGAAGTACACCTACTTTAATCGTTTCAGCTTTAACAGCATCAGCTGCGTATGCGCTAAAGGAGGCGATAGTAATGCCGCAGGCGATACCGAGTGCCCCGACGTGTTTTGCTAATTTTTTCAGCTTCATGGGTGTTCTCCGATTTATTGCATGGGTTTAATGATTACAAATTGCTTGTTGTCTTTGGTATTACGATCTTGCTATTGGGTACCGCCTTTTTATTCGTCATTCCCGTTTGTGAATGACGATAAACTTTTGTAAAGCTATGCAAAATGATTTCACGTAATCAAAAAATCATTAATCATGCCTCTGTAATTGTTGCGCTTCATAAAGCATATGCAGCGTAATTTTTCGCACTTCAGATTTGCTGGCTTCAATATGTGTTTTTACCAAACTCTTCGCATCTTCGGCACGGCGTTCTATTATGGTGCGTAAAATTTTTGCATGTTCTTCGTAAGTGGCTTCTATTCGTTTTTGTTGCGTAAAATCGATACGGCGAATAATTCGCAAGCGCTCAGTAAGGTCATGATGGATGCGCGCCATTTCCGCATTACCTGTGGCTTCTACCAGTTGTTCGTGAAACCGTTCATCTAATATACAAACGCTAGGGCCATCTTCTAATCTGTCTTCCGGTTTTACTAACCAGGTGCGTTTTAAATCCTCAAGTGCCGGAGCGGGGTCCATTTCGCATAATTTTTTGATGGCGGCTAGTTCCAGTACGATGCGCACATCATAAAGTTGTTCGAATTGATTAAAGTCGAACGGGTTAACTTGCCAACCGCTGCGAAAAGAAACATCAACAAAGCCCTCACGTTGCAGACGAGTTAGGGCTTCTCGCACCGGCGTTCGGCTAGCAGAAACGCGTTCCGCAATTTCGTTTTCGCTAAAGCGATCGCCCGGTAATAACCGGAATGAAAAAATATCCTGTTTAAGCTGCAGATAAATGCGCTCCGTTAAATTAGTGCGCGGTTCTTCGGGCTTTTTCTTTTTGTCCGTTTTTATTAATTTCATATTCTTCACTTATAGAAAAGTTAAGCTTCTCGAAAAATTACGCTGCCAGAAAAATCAGTCCTCAAGCACTAACAATAAATCACCTGCATTCACTTGTTTTCCCTGCGTACAATGAATGGCGATCACTTTTGCCGCGCGATCTGCGTATACTGAAAATTCCATCTTCATGGCTTCAACAATTAATAAGGGCTGATCGATTTCTACCATTTGACCGGGCTCGACTAACAGCTTCCAGATGTTGCCGCTAATATCAGCTGTCACCCCATGGCCGTTAATTTCAATAGGATTGGTATTGATTTTTACTTGCAGTGCTGCATCTATTTGCTGTTCTTCATCGGCTTGCCAAAGCGCAACTTCGGTAGTGAAAGCTGCATGCTGTTTGGTTTTAAAGTCGGCAATGCTGGCAGCATTTTCTTGCAAAAATTCTTCGTGTTCCGCGAGGCTGAAAAAATCTTCTTCGATGGTAAGGTTAAGCCGACCTTCGCGGAAGGCTTCGCGTTGTGTAGTAAGCTCTTCTTCGCTGACGAGGTAATAACGCACGCGGTCAAAAAATTTCAACAGCCAGGGTTCGTTATTTTTAAAGTCAGAATTTTTTAGAAATTTATTCCAGATAGGAAGAGTGCGACCGATGAGTTGGTAGCCGCCTGGCGAATCCATGCCATAGATGCACATATAAACACCGCCGATTCCCACAGTGCCTTCTGCGGTATAGGTGCGTGCGGGATTGTATTTTGAAGTGAGTAATCTATGGCGTGGGTCGACAGGTACAGCACAAGGTGCACCGAGATAAACATCACCTAAACCGAGCACCATATAACTGGTGTCAAAAATAATATCGCGCACTTGGTCGATAGAATCCAAACCATTAATACGGCGAATAAATTCAGTGTTGCTGGGTAACCAGGGTGCTTTATCGCGCACTGATTGGCGATAACGCGATACGGCTTCAAGCGTGGCCGAATCTTCAAAAGCCATGGGCAAATACACCACGCGACTGGGGACTTGTATATCGCGCGCGTCGCCAAGGGTTGCTTCAATTGTTAATAATTGCGCGACTAAATCTTGCTGATGAACAATACGGCTATCGTAATTAATTTGCAGTGAGCGTACGCCCGGTGATAATTCGATGACGCCTTTGATGGGTGTAGCTTTTAAAGCTTCCATAAGCGCGTATACGCGTAAACGTAGGCTCAGCTCCAAAATATTATCGCCGTATTCAAGCAACAAATATTTATCACCGGCTTGACGGTAACTGACTAAGGGACGGCTACCCTCTGGTGGTAGCGACGCTAAAATACAATCGGAAATTGTGTTATCGGGTTTAACAACTGCAGTGAGTTGTGTTTCCGGTTGTAGGCTTAAGGTTTCTATAGCTTTGTCTGCCGCTAATTCAAGTGCAAGGGCGCTGGTAAAACTCAAACGTTTAAAACGAATTTTATCGCCGGGTTTTACCTGACCGACTTTCCACAACTCGGCTTTGACAATGGTAACGGGGCAAACAAAACCGCCGAGACTGGGACCGTCTTTGGTAAGAATAACGGGCATGTCGCCGGTGAAATTAATTGAACCTACAGCGTATTCGGTATCGTGAATATTGGATGGATGTAAACCTGCTTCACCGCCGTCACTGCGGGTCCAGGTTGGTTTCGGACCATTTAAACGAATGCCTAAACGGTTGGAGTTGTAGTGCACTTCCCATGCCGTGCTGAAAAACATTTCAATGGCATCGCTGGTAAAAAAATCCGGTGCGCCATGCGGTCCGTATAGCACACCAATTTCCCACTCGTTTGGGTAATCCGGAATTAATCCTGCGGGAGCAATTGCAGGATCGAATATCGGCGCCGGTGTAGTGCAAGCGGCAATGTCTGGATTGCTAATGGGCAACATATCCGTTGCGCGCAACGTGCGTCCCGCGTGCCCACCAAATTGACCGAGTGCAAAGGTAGAACGGCTACCTAGATAAACGGGAACATCAAAACCATTGCGCACCGCAAGATAAGAACGGCAACCTGATTCTGCTTTGCCAACTTCTAAAACTTGTCCCGCTTTTACGGCAATGGGCCACCAAAATTGAATTAATTTTCCATCTAATTTTGCCGGAGATTTTGCGCCAGTCAGCGCAATAATTGCGTCCGTGTGGAAGCGTAATTTTGGACCGATTAAGGTAATCTCGAGCGCAGCTGCATCGCTATGATTGCCGACAATACGATTCGCCAAACGGAATGCGTAATCATCCATGGGGCCAGAGGGAGGAACACCTACACTCCAGTAACCTACACGGCCAGGGTAATCCTGAATGCTGGTGTAAGTCCCCGGTTGAATAACTTCAATCACCGGCGCTTGGTAAATAAAGCTTGCGAGTTTATTGGTGGCGACATCGCCGCTAACAAAAAAATCTGTGTTGATAATTTGTCGTAAATAATCGAGATTAGTAGCAATGCCTGCGACACAGGTTTCATTTAAAGCAGCTGACATTTTCGCGATTGCATCAGCGCGGTTTTCACCGTGCACAATAATTTTGGCAATCATCGGATCATAGTAAGGAGATACTTCGGTGCCCGTTGATACCCAAGTGTCCACGCGTGCGGATTGCGGAAACTCTACATAAGTTAATACGCCTGGCGATGGTTGGAAATCGCGCACCGCATCTTCCGCATACAAGCGCACTTCAATGGCGGCGCCTTTGGGTGTTATCTCAATATCTAATTTCGGTGGTTCGCCCGCAGCGGTGAGAATCATCCATTCCACTAAATCGACACCGGTGCAAGCTTCAGTAATGGGATGCTCAACTTGCAAACGTGTATTCACTTCTAAAAAATAAAATGCATCGCGTGCAGCATCGTAAATATATTCAATGGTACCGGCAGAGCGATAGCCTACAGCTTCACCTAAACTTTTTGATGCGGTTAATAATTTTTCGCGAGTCGCTGCAGGTAAATTGGGTGCGGGTGTTTCTTCAACGACTTTTTGATTGCGGCGTTGCAGTGAACAATCGCGTTCGCCAAGTGCCAGCACATTGCCTTTACCGTCGCCAAAGATTTGCACTTCTACATGGCGGGCGTTATCCACAAAACGTTCGAGAAAAACACCGCTATCGCTAAAAAAGTTTTGTCCTAAACGTTTAACGGTATCGAAAGCTTCGATTAAAGCCGGCTCGTCATTGCAGCGTGTTAAACCTATTCCACCGCCACCGGCGGTACTTTTTAGCATCACGGGATAACCCAACCGTGCAGCTGATTCAACTGCTTCTGTAATAGACGCAAGTAAACCTGTGCCAGGTGTTAGAGGCACACCAGCTTGTTCAGCGATTTCACGCGAAGTATGTTTTAGGCCGAAGCGGCGAATTTGATCAGGGGTGGGACCACAAAATGCAATGCCAGCCGCTTCGCATTGTTCACAAAATTTTGCATTTTCAGAAAGAAAACCGTAACCGGGAATAATGGCTTGCGCACCTGTTTCGCGCGCGGCTGCTAAAATTTTATCAACTTGTAAATAACTTTCGGCAGCGGTATTGCCACCTATACACACAGCAAGATCGCACACGCTAACATGGGCAGAATTCCGGTCCGCATCGGAATAAACGGCAACGGATTTTACGCCCATTTTTTTTAACGTCTTTGCGATACGAACGGCGATTTCGCCGCGATTTGCAATTAATACTGTATGAAACATTTTTTTCTCCGATACGATTTACCCCCTCCCAACCTCCCCCTTGGCAGGGGGAGGAGTTAATTCTCTCTCCTTATCAGGGGAGGACTAGCTCCCTCTCCTTTTGAAGGAGAGGGCAGGGGTGAGGTTATTGTTTTTGTAGCGATGTTATGTAAGCGCGCCATCCACCCAAATGCGTAATATCTGTTGCTTCTTTTACTGCGGTACCTTCACAAATAAAACCTTTTACTTCGCGGCCATCGTGCAATTTAAGTGTGCCTATACCGAGCGGTGCAGGAATTAACGCAACAAAGCTGCCAAAATTTTGTAAGGGAAGGTCCCACAGCTCCACAATAATTTCTGCTCCCGATGAATTTTCTTCACCGCGAATTAATCCGGGTTTGGGTGGAGTGGTGTTGGGCAGTGCAAACAACCGGTAATTGCTGGCTGTGAAAGTGCTTTCTACAAATAATGCTTTGCGTTCGATAAGCTGTGTATTAAGTGGCATTCCCATTAAATGCGCGCCGACGACGGCAAGGCGTACGTAGCCTTCTGGTGCAATACTTTTGGTAAAAATAGTGGGTGCTTTACGATTGGTCGCGCCTAAATTTAAATCCGTGTTGGCTTGCCACATTTTCCCAAATTTAATTAATGCCGCATCTTGCCAGGCAGGCGCAATTAGGGTGATGCCAAAAGGTAAGCCGTCGGCACGCATGACTGACGGTAATGCCAATGCTGAGCAATCGGCAAGATTAACAAAATTGGTGTAAGTGCCCAGTTGACTGTTAACTGCAATAGGATCTGCATTCACTTCATTAATAGTGGGTAAACGTGGTGAAGTGGGAACTAAAAGGGCATCGACACTTTGCATTAAGGTTTGAATTTCTCGCGCTAAGTCAGCACGCTTATATTCGGCAATAAATGCATCTGTTGCTGAAAAATTTTCAGCTTTTTCAATAATTCCGCGTACTACGTCATTCATATCATTCGCATGTTCTTCCATAAAATTTGCAATGGCTGCATGGCGCTCTGCTACCCAGGGGCCGCCATACAATAATTGTGCGAGCGTAAACATGGGCGTGAAATCAATGCTGATAAGTTCAACGTTCAACGCGCTCATATTATCAAGCGTCAATTTCCAGGCCGCTTCTGATTCGCTATCACCAAACCAGTCAGGTGACGATGGAATACCAAAGCGTGGTTTCCCCGAAAAATAACTTGAATGTATAGAGGGAGTGCGTGAGTAACTATCGGCAGCATCAAAACCTTCAAGAATTTTTGCGATAAGTTCGGCATCGTCCACCGTGAGCGCCATTACTGAAACGCAATCCAGGCTACGACAGGCGGGCAACACGCCCCTAGTGCTGAAGCGTCCTTTGGTAGGCTTTAGCCCCACAATATTATTGAAGCCTGCAGGAATTCGGCCAGAGCCCGCAGTATCTGTCCCTAAGCTAAAAGGAACCAAACCGCGCGCTACACTGGTTGCCGAGCCAGAGCTCGAACCACCGGAAACGTACTCGGCCTTAAAAGAGTTGGACACACTACCGTAGGGTGAGCGTGTGCCCACAAGGCCAGTCGCAAATTGATCGAGATTCGTTTTTGCCAGCACAATTGCTCCGGCAGCGCGAAGTTTGGCGATGGTGGTCGCATCGCTCGCAGGAACGTAAGTAAATGTTGGGCAGGCAGCAGTCGTCGGGATGTTAGCTACATCGATATTGTCTTTGACCACATAGGGAACCCCATAGAGAGGTAAAGAAAATGTTTCAGGTCTGGCTTCCAGTGCATCAAGCTGTGCATCAAGCTCATTTGCCGAGCAGATATAAATCCAGGCTGAATCCTTGGCGTCCAGACTATTGCGTAGGCTATGCAATAGCTCGCGTGCTGAAATGTGTTGGTTGCGATAAGCATTCAACCATTCACTAATTGTCCAACCGAGCGTTGTCGTCATTATGGGTCCTGTTTGTATAATCCCAGCTAGGTAAGTAATTTCATCTTGAATACAAGATTGTATTTTTGCTTGAGCAGAAACCATGCCAGATAGTATGCGGCGGTAATAAGAGGGGTTAGGTTTTATTTTAATCGTATAAAAATCAATAAGTTAATTAGCATTTATTGTTGTTGAAACGCACCCTGAATTGCTTGGGAGTTTAAGCCAACAATGCGCTGAATCTGTGCCAGCTATGCGCTGACAGCTTCAGAATGGTGCGGTCGGGTGAATCCATAAGAGTGGTTTTTACGCCATATCTCAAAATTTATACTTATTGAGATATGGGCTGTCATCAGCTATAGTTCATTTCAATATTTAAAGTTTTTGAGATGAATATGATTAAAAGACCTCCCGCTAAAGATCAACTACCTGAGCAGCCTTGGGAACATATTTGTGAGCATCAACCTAAGAAAATCTTAGGTTACATTTCCTTTGCCTCACCCGTTGATGATAAAGGGAAATATTTTTCTTACGATGAGTTTCGTCATCGTGTACCTAAAGATCTGGATGTTGATCTTGCTTGGGCGCTGACGAAAAATGCTCGTGCGGGTAGGCAACAAATGTTATTGATGTTGGGTGGAGACTTCACCTTCGTTACCTTTATGCAAACCACCATTTTACAAAAAGCTACTACGATTGTTGATCAGAATACTACGACGGCGGCTTTGGAGTGGACCAGTAAAAAAATCGGTGAAGATCAGCATTTTCAATATTTATTAAATGATTTGGTTGAAGATGAATCTATCAGTAGTAGTCAGCTTGAAGGCGCCGCCACAACAACTTTAGTCGCTAAAGAGATGTTAAAAAAGAAAAGGGAGCCGCGCAGTATTGATGAAAAAATGATTTTGGGTAATTTCAAAATGATGCGCTTTGCTTGGGATAATCGTGAGCAAGAATTAACGTCAGATTTAATAAAAGAATTGCACCGCGTAGGCGTTGATGGTATTGATAATGATCGTTATGCCCCAGGTGCTTTTCGGGTGAGTGATGATGTAGTTATTGCAGATCAAGACGATAATATTGTTCATCAACCACCTCTAGCACAAGGCATTGAAGATCGATTTAAAGAATTATGTGAATGGATTAATATTAATCATGATGATTTTGATAGCAATAATTATATTCATCCATTAATTAAAGCCATCACCATTCATTTTGCAATCGGTTATGAACACCCCTTTAGAGATGGTAATGGTAGAGTTGCGCGCGCACTTTTTTATTGGTTTATGTTTAAAAATAATTATGGTGCCTTTCGCTATATTTCCATTAGTAATCTCTTAAAAGAAGCCGCAACACAATACGGTAAATCATATTTGTATACCGAAACCGATGACATGGATTTAACTTATTTTATTGATTACCAATGCTCAATCATTACTCGTGCAGTAAGTGACTTTAATAAGCATTGCCAAAAAACATTGGCTGGGATCGAGTCATTTAATAAATGGCTTTGGAGTTCCGGAATTTACGGCAAGTTAAGTGATAAACAAAAAACAGTGTTTCAAGTAGCAAAGAGTAATCAGATAACAATTTTTACC
Source organism: Pseudomonadota bacterium (assembly GCA_040385335.1). GTDB lineage: Bacteria > Pseudomonadota > Gammaproteobacteria > Pseudomonadales > Cellvibrionaceae > Cellvibrio. Next base: position 104,222 of record JAZKHP010000006.1, on the reverse strand, counting down.
ACAACAAATGTTAAAGAAAACTTGGGATGTTCATACAATACCGCGGCCTCTGTATTGAACGGTCTTTGTGAATTAAATTTATTTGGCAAGAGAAAAGAAGGCAAAGAATGGATTTTCTATCTTCTAGATCAAGATAAAATCCAACAATCATGGAAGACTCCAGAAAAAAGTAAAGGTGAGAAGTCATTATGACCATGAACTGGAACCAACTTCTCTGTGCCGAGCGCTTGGGAAATCGTCCTGCAAAAAGTGAGGAAGGGCGCTCGCCGTTTCATTCGGATCACGACAAAATTATTTTTTCGGGTGCCTTTCGTAGGCTTGCACGCAAGACGCAAGTGCATCCTATGGCAACCAATGATCATGTTCATAATCGTATGACGCACAGTTTGGAAGTTGCGTGTGTGGGGCGAACTTTGGGCATCCGTGTGGGACAAGCGTTAAAAGACAAGGGCGATTTACCCGCGAATTTTTGGCCCACGGATATTGGCGATATTGTGCAGGCCACGTGTCTTGCTCACGATATAGGTAACCCACCATTCGGTCATACCGGTGAGGACGCCATTCGCAATTGGTTTCAAAAAGAAGGTGCGCAATATTTGGAAGGATTAACGCCGGATGAGCGCGATGATATACGTGTATTTGAAGGTAATGCGCAGGGTTTGCGTGTTCTGACAACGTCGGAATATCACCAATATCATGAGGGCATGCGCTTAACTTACGCTACCCTTGCCGCCTCAATGAAATATCCCTGGTGCTCCTCTGCAACGCTTTTGAATCAACGACCAAAAAATAATAAATATGGCGTGTTTCAATCCGAGCTGAATTATTTTCATGAGATCGCAGATAAAACTGGCTTGATTGCTAAAGGAAAGGATTGGTATTGCCGCCATCCTTTGGTGTATTTAATGGAGGCTGCCGATGATTTTTGCTACGGCATCATTGATCTCGAAGATGGTCTGGAAATGGGGATTCTTAATTGGCAAGAAATTTACGACATACTTCGTCCCGTTATCGATGACTCCCCGCAGTTGGCGGATTTGGAGCATACGCTTAAGAAAGTTAACGATGGTCGTAAGCCTGCGATAGTAAGGGGTAAGGTTATTGATGCTTTTATCCAGGCGGGTACTCATGCATTTATTCAGCATCAACAAGCATTTTTACGCGGTGATATTGAAGGAGATTTAATATCCTTGTGTGATACAAAAGTGATGACGGCGGTACAAGCCGCAAAAGATTTGGCGAAACGAAAAATATTTAATCACTCGAAACGGGTTGAATTGGAAATTGGGGCTTACGCCACTATCGCGACTTTATTAAGCGCAGTTTGCAGTGCAGTGGATGCCTCATTGGGTGATCCGAAACAGATGACCTATAAAGACAATCGTGTGATGGCATTAATTGGCGATAATAATTTTCACGCGTGTGTGAATAAGAAAGAAAAAAACTATAGATACCTGGCATTAATGGCGGTGATTGATTACATCAGCGGCATGACCGATAACTATGCCACTAATCTTGCGAAGCAATTTAACGGTATGGGGCAATCGGTATAGTTGATTGAAGTAGCAAAAAAGAGTAAAAAAAAATGGCTCAAACATTTTCATGTCGAGCCATTTTTAATATCTAAAAAATTACATTTTTGCAGGGAATGCAAAAAATACTTTAGTGGCACTGATGCCTACACCAGTACCTGCTTGCCCTTGTGATTCATAACGAACTCCTGTCATAACCAAGCCATCGCTAGCAACTGATTGCCAGGCTAATGCTTCCTGCTCGCGGGTTAGTTCAGCTTTTGCAAAGGTTAACTCATGGATGCTGGTGGAATATAAGCTGTTAATCAAACTTGCCTTGTAATAAGGGCAGGGTGTGGTGATACAGATAATGCCGGAGCTGGCTACTTTTAAATAAGGACCAAGCGCTACGGTTTTATTAGCGCCTGTCCATGCGCCGTTCGCCGCCAGAGTTTTGGTGTTACTTGGGCTGATGGCCGTAAAGGTCCCAGTGCTAATGTTGCCGCGCAAAAGCGCTTGCTCGGCGCGCATGGCAGCTTCTAATTCATGAATTTGCGCAGGCTTTAATCCTAAGGCCCGGTAGTTAATAGAGGCTACATAAATACTATTCGGTAGTAATGATGAGTTCTGATAGGCTTCGTCTTCGCTTTCTACCTGCAATGAATATTGGTTTACGGGTGTTAAAAACCATCCGCCGCACATGGGATAGGCACATTTTCGGTAGTCTGGTTTTACCGTGTAGGTCGTAGCGGTAGTAGGTTCAGGCTTGATAATGGTTTGAGCGTGAGCAGTGGCGATGGAAATTACCGCGCTACCACTCATGGCAATTAATAATGTCGCCTTCATTAGGCGAGTAATTAGTTTGTTCATGTAACACCTCATTTTTAGGTTTATTAAGTGTATGCCATCAATACGCATTCATGCCAGTCATGTTGTGACTAATAATAGGCTATTTAGTTTTCCGCGGCTAATATGCTGTGCCGTTGAGTGCCATAAACATGTAATAAGTTGTTACGCTTTTTCCCAATCGCCAGACTTTTGCCCAACCACCAGGTTATTGCGGTCGAATATCAGAAGTTGGTAGTCGAATATGAGAAATTTCAGATTTTATACAGGACAGTTAAGTGATATTTATGATGTTATCTATCACATCCAGGCGTTGGGCGATAGTTTTGGTTGGTTTGCTGTTACTGGCAATATTTCCATTCTTCTTTATCGGTGGCCCCGGCACCTACTCCGCGCCGCTATTTCGGTCGCTATGGGATTGTGGTCATATTGTTTTTTTTGCGGGCATAGTGGTAATAGCGCGTACCAAATTTAATATCGCCGGCTGGCGACCTTTTATTGTTGTATCGTTGATTGCTGTTGCAGTGGGTGGTGTTATTGAGGTTATTCAGGCGCACACCGGTCGTGAGGGCAATTGGCAAGATTTACTTAACGATGTAGCTGCAACCTGGCTGGCATTGTTGTGGTTACAAAAAAGTAATCTGTGGATTTGGGCGGGGCGTGTACTGGCTATGGCATTGTTAATGCCACCGGTGACAACGGTGTTCTTTGCAGCATGGGCACAACTTCATGCTGAAAGAAATTTCCCCATACTTGCGAATTTTGAATCGTCTATTGATTTGCATGGATGGAAGGGCAATGTTGAGCGCACTAAGGCAGTACAGAGCTCAGGTGACTACTCGCTCAAAGTGCATTTAAATACGGAAAAATATTCAGGTGCTGCGTTTTCTGAGTTTCATAATTCATGGCAGGGCTACACTACGCTTGCATTCGATTTATATAATCCTGAAAGCCGGCCCATCGAATTAGTGATAAGGATCAGCGATCTGCGGCATGAGCTGGGGGATAATGATCGCACTGATCGTTTTAATAAAAAATTGCATATAGCCCATGGCTGGAACCGCGTAGACATCCCGGTTGCAACAATTCAGCAGGCTCCTTCGACACGTAAGCTGGAAATGGACTCAATTACATCAATAGTCATTTTTTCAACGCGGCTACCAATAGCTCAAGATATTTATGTGGATAACATTTTATTAAAATAAGTTAAATCGCTAATTCCTTTAGCATGCCACAGATTTTTTTTGGAACAAAAACATACCTTGTTGCTTGCTGCGCGGTGGTTAATTCATCAAGTGTAAAGAATGGCAAGCCAGTCGCGTAATTCTACCTGATAGCTATACTGAATCGACATGTTATTTGCGAGATTAAAATGAAACATAATCTTTGTTTTGCCGCTTTTTTGGTAAACGGATGTTGGTTGAGTGCTCTCCTGCTGATAACTGCTTGCGGTGGGGGATCCTCTACAAACACCTCTGTGTCAGCCGCCTCAAGTCGGGCATCCACTGCGCCAGGTAGCGCCACTACTAGCAGCATGATTAGTAGCAGCTCGATCAACGGCAGCGTGGCACAATCGTCTTCGGCTGGCAGTGTTGCAGTCTCGCAAAAAATTCTTGCACCTGATCTCACCGCAGATCCAGAGCTTCCGGCAAAAGGCACAGAGGCTCATGCCAAAGCAGCAGAGGCAGTGCGCTTTTTAACCCAAGCAACATTTGGCCCCACTCTAAAGGATATAGATCATTTAACCCTTGTGGGGAAGGGGGCTTGGTTGGAAGAACAATTTGTTGAACCTAAAAACCTCCACATGGAGTTACTCCTGAAGCGTTATGAGCAAATTGGCCTCGTACCTGTACCGACAAAAGATATTGATATGGAAGCATGGCAGCGTGATGTACAGCGCAGTGATATCTTTTGGGAAATTAATGTATGGGGTAAGGATCAACTGCGCCAACGTATGGCCTATGCCTTAAGCCAGATTTTGGTGATTTCCAATGTTGCGGATGCGTTATTTAATGATTCGCGAGGCATAGCTCACTATAACGATATCCTTGCCAATCATGCGTTCGGCAATTACCGGGAGCTATTAGAAGAAGTAACACTTAACCCAATGATGGGCGAATACCTCAACATGGTGCGCAACGAAAAAGCTAACGCCGAAAAGAATATTCGCCCTGATGAAAATTTTGCACGTGAACTGATGCAATTATTTTCGATAGGTTTGGTTGAGCTTAATATTGATGGCACGGTTAAGTTGGATGATAAAAATCAACCAATACCCACCTATGATCAAAATACAATTAAAGCGTTAGCCCGGGTATTCACCGGATGGAATCTGGCGACTATTACTAATTGGTGGGAATGGACGGACTCTGGTGCAAGTGAGATTTTGCCAATGAAAGCTTTTCCTGCATATCACGATATAGGTGAGAAAATATTATTTGGCAATAAAATTATTCCTGCAGGGAAAACTCCGCAGCAAGATATAGACGCTGCATTGGATATTTTATTTGCACACAATAATATTGCGCCTTTTATTAGCAAACAATTAATCCAGCGTCTTGTTACCAGCAATCCCTCTTCCGCTTATGTGAGTCGCGTTGCCAGCATATTTAACGATAATGGGATGGGGGTGAAAGGAGATCTAAAGGCAGTCGTAAAAGCCATTTTATTGGACGATGAAGCGCAAAATGGCTACAAAACTATGCCCGATACTTTTGGCAAACTGCGCGAACCCATTTTGCAGTTTTCGGCTATTTGGCGAGCGTTTCATGTGCAAGGAGTGCCTGCTAAAAATGCCGCTGGCTACATCTCGCCACCACGGTTACGTTTTTATGGGACGGGACGTGAAATGGGACAGAGGCCATTTGGTTCCAATTCGGTATTTAATTTCTATCGCCCTGATTATCAGCAACCTGGCGCGATTAAAACGGCTAATTTAGTCTCCCCGGAATTTCAAATTCTGACGGAGAGCTTTACCGTTGCGAAAACGAACCTGATGACTTGGTTTCATTTTTGGACGGATGTCAGCAATACCTCCTTAGCAAAAGATTTTAATGCTGATTGGGACCTGTTTCCCCCGCGTATGAATTTTAGTAAAGCAAAAACATTAGCAAATCAACGTGCTCAGCTTATTGATTATTTAAATTTGTTATTGATGGCGAACCAAATGTCAGCTGAAATGCAGCAAATTCTTTTGACCTATTTAAATAGCCTGCCGGTTAGTAATAATGTTGAAAAAGAAATAATGGTTTACGAAGCGCTATTTTTAGTGGCTGCCTCTCCTGAATATGCTGTGCAACGGTGATGATATGAAAAATAAAACGCAAGATAGTATCAATCGTCGGCATTTTTTGCGCAGTATAGGTGGCGCCGCATTGGGTAGTAGTGCGCTTTACGCCACTATGGCGCGCTTGCAGATGGCTAATGCTTTAGTGGTTCCTGGCGACGATTATAAGGCGCTGGTTTGTGTGTTTTTATTGGGGGGTAATGATGCGTTCAATATGATTGTTCCATCCAGCACCACTGAATATGAGCACTATCTGGCAACTCGCAAAACCTTAGCCATTGATAAATCCACTTTGTTGCCTATATCGCCAACAACAAATTCTGGTGTTAGTTATGGCTTGCATCCATCCATGACGGGTATAAAAAATTTATTTGATAATAAAAATTTATCGCTATTGGCAAACGTGGGTTCCCTGATTGAGCCAACCAGTAAAACAGCTTACAACAGTCGCACTGTGGCAGTGCCACCGCAATTATTTTCTCACAATGATCAGCAAACTTTTATGCAAAGCTTACAGTCAACTTCACAGCGTAGTGGCTGGATGGGGCGAGCTGCCGAGCTAATGAATACTGCCAATACTAATCAAAATTTATCGATGAATATTTCCTTAAGTGGTTCAAATTTATGGCAAACAGCGGGCGATATTATTCCCTATTCGGTTGACCAAAATGGCGTAAAAGATTTGGGTTACCTCAAAAAAAATAGCACGGATGATCGTGAAAGGCTGCGTGCTCAAACCTATCAACAATTATTGTCGCAATCGCACAATAATATTTTTCAGCGCGAATTTTCTCGCACACAGCAGCGGGCCTGGAATTTGGCAGATGAAGTTAAGCTTGCCATAGAAACACAGCCAGCTATCGCTACAATATTTCCTGCTAATAATAATTTAGCGACCAGCCTAAAAATGGTCGCTAATATAATTGCTGCGCGCAATTCTTTACAAATGACGAAACAAACTTTTTTTATTGGCATAGGTGACTATGACACCCATGGCGATCAACTTAATCGCCATGTTAAGCTGCTGCAACAATTGAGTGAAGGGCTCAGTGCTTTTTATGCCGCGACAGTTGAACTCGGAGTAGCTGATAAAGTCACCACTTTTACTGCTTCTGATTTTGGCCGGACCTTAACCAGTAATGGTGATGGAACTGACCACGGGTGGGGTAGCCATCAAATGATTATGGGCGGGGCAGTTGCCGGAGGGGATATTATTGGCACCATGCCTAGCCTGCAAATTGGCAGCACTGACGATATCGGCGAGGGGCGAGTTATTCCTACCACCAGTATGGACCAATATGCCGCAACCCTGGCAAATTGGTATGGAGTGCCGGGCAATAATTTTACGGATGTATTCCCTAATCTAATCAATTTTAGTGCGCCAACTCTGCCATTATTCATCTAGTATTTTTTGACTATCACCCTATAAAATTATCAATATAAAGGTACCTCAATATAAAGGTTCCGCAATACAATGCAACCTGGAACAAAACCAAAAAAGTGTTACCAGGTATTTTAGCAATGCTGACATTACTGAGTTGACTACTGGATAAAAGTAAATATAGGTTAGTAATTCATGCGTTTCATTTATACATCGGTTTTTTATTTGGCAATACCTTTTATTTTATTGCGCTTATTGTGGCGCGCTTTTGCTGCGCCTGCGTATGCAAGGCGTTGGTCAGAACGCTTTGGTTTTTTCCCTTCCTTAGTTAAGAGTAGGCGTGATCCTGGTAATGCTAAAAAAATTGTTTGGGTGCACACTGTTTCAGTCGGGGAATTTATCGCGGCGCTGCCAATCATTAAACACTTACAAACCAATCCTGCTTTGCAATTGGTGGTTACGACTACTACACCTACGGGCTCGGATCGCGTGCGAGCAATGTTGGGAGATAGCGTATTTCATGTGTATGCTCCTTATGATTTGCCGGATGTAATCGCCCGCTTTTTACAACGTATCAAGCCTTCACTATTACTGATTATGGAAACTGAACTATGGCCCAATACTATTGCAGCCTGTACGAAGCGGAATATTCCGGTGGTATTAGTGAATGGTCGTATGTCGAAAAAATCAGCACGCGGTTATCAAAAGTTTTCAGCGCTTACTCGCCCTATGTTGCAAAACATGAGTTTAGTGTTGGTTCAAAACAAGGAGGATGCAGCACGTTTTAATAATTTGGGTTTGCGTGTAGAAAGTACACAGATAACAGGAAATATTAAATTTGATTTGGTGTTGACTGATGAGTTGTTACAGCAAGCTGTGCAGTTGAAGCAGCTGTGGAATCACAACCGCGAGCGCCTAATATGGATTGCCGCCAGTACGCATCTGGGAGAGGATGAGATCATCCTGGAAGCATTTAGGCAATTAAGGCCTCAACTAAAAAAACTATTGTTGGTGTTGGTGCCGCGACATCCGGAACGATTCAATAGCGTGCATAATTTATGCGTGAGCAGAGGTTTTAATGTTGCTAAAAGAAGCCTGGGGGATGTGAGGGCTGCTACCGATATTATTGTCGGCGATACTATGGGCGAATTGTTATTATTGTTTGGTGCAAGTGATATTGCATTTGTCGGTGGAAGTTTAGTACCCAATGGCGGCCATAATTTTATTGAACCTGCTGCATGGCAGTTGCCATTGTTAAGCGGTCTGCATGTTTTTAATTTTGCCGAAGTCGCACGGTTGTTGCAGGAAGCGGGTGCTTTAACTCTGGTCAGTACTGCTAATGAATTGGCAGAACAAATACGCTTACTTGTCTTGGACGATAGGGAAAGAGATCGACGTGGTATGGCAGCTTTAAGGGTAGCAAATGAGAATCGAGGAGCTTTGGAAAAAGCGTTGAATGCAATTAATATGTTTATAAAATAAAAAATGCCGCGCAATGCGGCATTTTTTATGAGGTGAATTAAATCTATTTTTCGTATTTATTTCTACTTACATCGGAGCCAATTTGTAACCATTTGTCAATCTCTTGCACATCTGCCGGAGTTAACATACCAGCCACTTCACGCAACTTTACACTGTTAATAATGTAATCGAAAAGCGCATCCGAATAATCGCGGCGGGCTTGATAAAGATTGCGTTGAGCTAATAGCACTTCGACCAAATTACGTGTACCTACATCATATCCGGATTGTGTTGCATCTAATGCGCTTTGGTTGGATATAACGGCTTGTTTGCGTGCTTGTATTCGCGCTACGTCAGTTTCTACGGTTAAATGCAAGCCTCGGGTATTTTGAATTGTGCTACGTTGCGTGCTATTAAATTGCTCCTGAGCTTGTAACTCCAGTGCAACTGCTTGACGGGTTCTGCTTGAGGTTCCTCCACCGCTAAATATAGGTACGTTTACTCCAATAGTAATTGAACTACCTTCAAAGGTATTATCAAAAGGGCCATTAACAGTTTCTCTGTCACCTTCACTGTCTGATTTACTGTAAGCCAAGGTGGCATTCACTGTTGGATAGTGGCCAGCGCGTGTTGCATCTGCAGTAGCCTCTGCAGCGCGTGCACGCAATTGGGCAACTTTGAGATTGTAATTGTTTTTAATGGAGAAGCTTACCCATTCAGCTCGATCTGCTGGTGTTGGGTTAGTGACGGGAAATTTATCTGAGAGCGGCGCAATTTGATCTTCTGCTTTACCTGTTAATACTTCCAAGGCTTCAAAGCTAATACCCAAACTACCACGCGCCTCCAATGCCGCAGCCGTTGCGCTATCAAACGCGGCCTGTGCTTCATGGACTTCGGTCATTGCAATCAAGCCCACGTCAAAACGCTGCTTGGTTTGGTCGAGTTGATGTGTTAGCGCATCCTCTTCAGCTAATGTTGCTTCCAGTTTATCGACAGCCCGCAATACGTTGAAGTAGGCCTGAGCCACACGAACAATTAAGCTTTGTTGATCCGCACCAAATTGCGCTTCAGCTTGGGCGCTTAATTTTTGACCTTGTTTGTAAGTGTACCAAGCAGACATATCAAACAAAGGCTGCCTTAACGAAGCTCCCCAACCTGCAGACTTTTCCGTATCTTTCCGAGCGACGGTTGGTGGCGGCAGCAAGTTATTAGTTGTCTCACGATCTTCATCTTTATAGGTGTAGTCTGCATTAATCTGTGGCAGTAGGCCTGCCAGGGCAATATTGTCATTTTCTTTACCAGCCTCGTAACCTGCTTTATCGGCCTTTAATTGCGCATCATTTTCAAGCGCAAGCTTGTAAATATCTTGCAGGCTATTAGCGCTCGCACCTAGCGGCGCGAGAGAGAGTAAACCAATAATTAAGTAAAGCTTAGACTTCTTCATAAAGTGTCCCAGAGTAAAAAGTATCCAAAATGGTAATAGTAAAAAGAACGCGACATTATACGCAATAGCTTAGACGCAATATCAAGTTAAAAAGATTCATTGCTAAGGAAAGCTGAGTGTAGCGGGTTGGCCCTACGCGGTCGAGCTTTGCCATCCACTGAATGGCTGAAAGAGTAGCTATTTGTCTGGCAGCGGTGAAGTTACAAATGTAAGCAGCCATTATGCTTGGTCTGCGACTTTGGTGGTTAGCAATCCTGGTCAGTTTCTTATGTTGATAGGTTTCCATGAAATGCTGTGCGTTACAGTTTTATTGTGAGCGGAGATTGTTATCGAATTCGAGGAGGTTTTAACGGCCATTAATAAATCTAACGTTCAGTCATGAGTTGGTTTCTCTGCTGCCAGATATGGATAAATTATTGTTTTCTCCCTTCAATATTTATTTTAATTATTTATTAATTTAATTCCGTAATATTTTAACTGTGCAAAAAATATTGCGGTTTATTTGAAGTATCTTCACAGCAGTTGCTGTAATCAGTAATTTCAATTGGCATAAAGAACATAAAATTAAATTTATTTAACAATCTAGTATAGTTAAAGCTCCGCCATTTCGTGCCCCAAAACTGCTCATAAGGTTAGCTGCCGCACATACAGTGATGCACTTAACCCTTAACCTACGCTTGTTGTTTTAAGTATCTGATCGCATGTTGAGTAATATTATGAATTAATTTTCCCTTCATTTTTACTCAATAGGTTTTAAAAAACTGAAGGGATGTGATGTGCTTTATTTAATTAGTTTTTTACCTGTGTGATGATTTTTGTCGCATGTAAACTACCGGTGCTAATGTTAGTGCCGTTTTCACTGGAGTGTATTATTATGTTTAAACAAAATTTTTACTTGGGCGCACTTTGTGCAACTCTTACTACGCTGAGCTGCGTGTCGACGGCAGTTGCAGAAGTGAATGGCTTTACTGTAGGCGCTGATTATGGCCGCACTGAAGCTAAAAAATATTGTGATCATATTACCAACTGCGAAAATTCTGATAACGGTCCTAAAATAGAAGTTGGCTATGACTTCAATCAAAATTTTGGATTGGAGTTGGGTTACACCAGTTTTGGTACCATTTTTGAGTCTAATGATAGCTCGGCGAGTATTAAGCAAGAGTCTAACGCGATTACTTTTAGTGCAATAGGTACTATTCCGCTTGGAGAATGGTTTGGTGTCTACGGTCGCTTTGGTTATGCGCGTTACGATAGCAACAATACTGGCTCTATTGCAGGCGTTCCAGTTAAAGATGAAACCGGCAACACGCCTTTCTGGGGTGCTGGAGCTAAAGTAAACCTTAATGAACAATTTGCAATACGCGTTGAATATCAGAGCTATAAAGATTTGTCTGATGCTCCTGGGCGTGATGATGATGTCCAAGGGTTATTTGCGGGTGTCGTTTATCGTTTCTAATTTAAACGAAACGTTTATAGACTAATAAGAAGGCCGGACAAATTTGTTCGGCCTTTTTCTTTACAGCCAATACTAAATTCACTAGACTGCAAGCCACCTTGTCGGGGTGCTCAATATTTGGGCTGAGATATACCCGTCGACCTGATCCGGTTAGTACCGGCGTAGGGAACGAGAGTCATCACCTCGCGGCTTAAGCCCGCATCTCTCAATCCGCGCCATTTTTGTTGCGGAAATTAAATGTCTATCAGCACCGATATATCATTCAAGGCATCAACTCCCATTGCGCTTACCATTGCGGGTAGCGATAGCGGGGGAGGTGCAGGAATTCAAGCGGACTTAAAAGCCTTTGCTGCCTTGAGTGTCTATGGTTGCAGTGCTATTACATCTTTGACAGCGCAAAATACTTTGGGTGTACAAGGTGTATTGCCGATTCCTCCGGAATTTGTGGCGGCACAAATTAACTCTGTGCTCACTGATATGCAGGTTGGCGCAGTAAAAACAGGAATGTTGGCTACGGCAGAAATTATTGAAGCGGTAGCAAATATATTAAATGCGTACCCTGTCATTCCTGTGGTACTTGATCCCGTGATGGTGGCAACCAGTGGTGATCGTTTGTTGGCGCAAAGTGCAATTACGGTTTTAATCAAAAAACTTATGCCGCGCGCCATCATTATTACTCCTAATTTGTTGGAGGCGGCGGCTTTATTAGATGTGCCTGTGGCGCAAACTGAAACGCAAATACAGCTGCAGGCGGAACAACTTTTAGCCATGGGCGCGCAGGCTGTTTTAATGAAAGGTGGTCATGCGCAAGGTGCAGAGGCTAATGATTTTTTGTTTACAAATAACGAACAATTTTTATTTAGTGCAGCGCGGATTAATACAAGAAATACTCATGGTACCGGCTGTACTCTAGCGGCGGCAATTACTGCAGGCTTAGCCAAAAAGTTAAGTTTGTATGATGCAGTGTTGCAAGCAAAAGATTATCTACACAATGCTTTATTACAAGCTCACAAATTAAATATTGGGCAGGGCTCCGGTCCTGTGCATCATTTTCATCAATTTTACTAATTTATTTAGCACATTATTATTAAGGGGATATCCCATGAACAGCAGCGTAGAAAAAATTCTCAGTCAAACGGCAGAAGTTGACAAGGCATCCGTGCAGCCTTTTACCGGATCGCAAAAAATTTATGTGGAAGGCTCGCGCCCCGACATTCGCGTCCCTATGCGTGAAGTCTTGCTTGCGGATACACATACAGATTTAGGTGGCGAGAAAAATCCACCAGTGCGTGTATACGACACATCTGGCCCTTATACTGATCCGACGGCAACGATTGATTTGCGCGCTGGCTTGGAATCTGTTCGAAGTGCGTGGATTGAAGAGCGCAATGATACTGAAATTTTAGCAGATAGCGATTCTGTATTTACCAGCGAACGCCTGAACGATCCAAAACTTGCACACTTACGTTTTAATTTAACGCGTCAAGCGCGTCGCGCAAAAGCGGGCATGAATGTATCGCAAATGCATTATGCTAAACGCGGCATTATTACGCCTGAAATGGAATACATCGCTATTCGCGAAAATATGGCACTTGCCCAAGCGCGCGAACTTGGAATGGACTCGCAATATAAAGCATTGGGGCAGCAGCATCAGGGTATGAGTTTCGGTGCAAGTATTCCCGATGAAATTACCCCCGAATTTGTTCGCGATGAAGTAGCGCGGGGCCGCGCCATTATCCCTGCCAATATTAATCACCCTGAATTAGAGCCAATGATTATTGGTCGTAATTTTTTGGTAAAAATTAACGGTAACATTGGCAACTCCGCATTGGGTTCATCTATTGAAGAAGAGGTAGAAAAACTGACATGGGGTGCACGCTGGGGCGCAGATACGGTGATGGATTTATCTACCGGTAAAAATATTCACGAAACCCGCGAATGGATTATTCGTAACTCTCATGTACCGATTGGCACAGTGCCGATTTATCAAGCGCTGGAAAAAGTCGATGGCATCGCGGAAAATTTAACCTGGGAAATTTTTCGAGATACGTTAATAGAACAAGCTGAGCAAGGTGTGGATTATTTTACAATTCATGCGGGAGTATTATTACGTTATGTACCGCTCACCGCCAAGCGCGTGACGGGCATTGTGTCGCGCGGCGGTTCCATCATGGCGAAATGGTGTTTGTCGCACCACAAAGAAAATTTTCTGTACACTCATTTTGATGATATTTGCGAAATTATGAAAGCCTATGATGTTTCGTTTTCGCTCGGTGATGGTTTGCGCCCTGGTTCTATAGCCGACGCAAATGACGCTGCACAATTTGGCGAGTTAGAAACGCTCGGGGAGCTTACTAAAATTGCCTGGAAGCACGATGTTCAGGTAATGATTGAAGGTCCAGGACATGTGCCGATGCATTTGATTAAAGAGAATATGGAAAAGCAATTGGAAGTTTGCGACGAGGCGCCTTTCTATACGCTTGGACCTTTAACAACTGACATTGCGCCAGGTTATGATCATATTACTTCTGGCATTGGTGCGGCCATGATTGGTTGGTATGGTTGTGCAATGTTGTGTTACGTCACTCCCAAAGAGCATTTGGGCTTGCCAAATAAAGATGATGTAAAAGTTGGAATTATTACTTATAAAATTGCAGCACACGCTGCAGATTTAGCGAAAGGTCATCCAGGAGCGCAACTGCGAGACAATGCTTTATCAAAAGCACGGTTCGAATTTCGTTGGGAAGATCAATTTAATTTGGGACTGGATCCTGATACGGCGCGCTCATATCACGACGAAACCCTGCCAAAGGAATCTGCAAAGGTTGCGCACTTTTGCTCCATGTGTGGACCCAAATTTTGCTCAATGAAAATCACCCAGGATGTGCGTGATTACGTAGCTAAGCAAGGTGCTGATATCTCTGCCATCAGTGAAGATCAGGTAATAAAAATGATTGATGTTGAAGCAGAAATGAAACAAAAATCTAAAGAATTTTTGGCTCAAGGCGCAGAAATTTATCACAAAGTGTAGATAATTTGTATGATGAAAAATCCACAATTTAATGGTGATGATGTTAAAATTATTCGCCGCGAAGAATTATATAAAAGTTTTTTTCGTGCAGAAAAAATAGTTTTACAGCATAAATTATTTGCTGGTGGTTGGGGCAAGGAAATTGGGCGCGAATTATTTGTTCGCGGCGAAGCAGTGGCTGTAATACTTTATGATCCGATACATGATTTAATCGGTATGATCGAGCAGTTTCGTATAGGCGCCATGGCCGAACCCAATGGTCCCTGGTGCTACGAAGTTGTTGCGGGCATATTAGAAGATGGTGAGTTGCCAGAGGACGTTGCACGTAGAGAACTTATTGAAGAAGCTAATGTAACACCTGATCAACTGATACATATATGTAATTTTTTACCTAGCCCTGGCGGCAGCAATGAAAAAATACACTTGTATTGTGGTCTGTGTGATTTAACCCAAACCGGAGGAGTGTATGGCTTGCCTGAAGAGGGAGAGGACATTCGGGTGCATGTTCTTGCCGCTGATGAAGTGTTTTCTGAGTTATTAAACGGTCGTTTTAATAACGCCACAGCGTTGATTTGTTTGCAGTGGTTACAACTTAACCGTACAACACTGTGTGCATAATAATTGTGGCGAGTGATTGACTTAATCTCTTTACTGGCTAACACTTCAATGGTGGGTTGATGGTTAAGTACACCATCTTCCTCCCGGTGATTTACTGGTCTAAATATTAAGAAAAATTTGCCATGTTAAAAATGCGTGCGCCTTTGTTAAATGATTTTCAGGTTCGCCCCAAGGTAAGGTACAAAGTTAATTTACCCTTGCAAATGGCTGAATGTGAAGCTAATTTTGCGCGGTTAAAAAAATTGCTACCTGATGAGGGAGATTTGCGGGAGTTTGCAGTGAGCCGCGGCACTCAGGAATGGCTGCATAAACTTCATATCATTGAACGTTCGCCTTACACCACTACTTTACAATTAACACAGATAGCGAGATATGCCGTAGATTCGATTTGGTTGCAGATGCCATGCTTGACCGTACGAATGTACCACGATGCAGAGCTGGCAGAAGTTTTGGCTTGGGAAGGGCATAAACGTTTACGTCCACGTTATGATTATCCCAATCAATCAATGTATCAATGCGATGAAAAGCTTCAAATCAACCAATTTTTGGGGGAATGGTTAAGTCTTTGTTTAAGGCAGGGATATGATGTTGCTAAGGTTATGCCCCTTCTTAAATAAAAAGTGAATTAAAAAAAACCCGCGTATGTTTTACGCGAGCTTTTTTAATTGCAACATTTAATTTAATAACTTATGCAACCTGTACCAATTTTTCTTCTTTGTAAGTAAGCCGTGCCGGTGTTCTGCCGCAACTAATTTTATATACAAAGTTATAGCGTAGCGAGTGATAATTACTCTGTGGATTATCGAAAGTTGCCTTCATTGAATGCAGCTCATTAGCTCGATATGTTTGTAGTGGTTGTATGGCTTCATCTGCAATACGTTGCTGCTTTTTCTGTTTCAGTAGTGGAAAGTAAAAGTTGTCGGTTGCCAGTTCTTCACACTCAAGCTGTAATGCTTGATGATAAAAATCCCAATCTTCAGCAAATACCTTATCTACTAATCCTATTTCTTTTGCTTTATTAGCGAGCAGGGGCATGCAGCCTTCGATGAGTTCGAGTGCTTTTGTCTGGCCTACACGTTTAGGGAGCAAATAGGTCCAATACTCAGAACCGTAAAGTCCCATGGTTAAATAATGCGGATTGAGCACCACGCCATTACGTGCACAAATAACATCGCATGCCAAGGGCACAATAGCTCCTCCAGCCCCCGCATTATTGCTTAATGCGGCAACTGTGAGCTTATCTGTCATGGTTATAATTTCGTGGACTAGATCGTCAATGGCATTAATGTTTCGCCAGGATTCACGGGCCGGGTCGGAACTAGCTTCAATACAGTTTAAATGTATTCCATTGCTCCAAAAATCTTCGCCGCCTAAAAGAGCAATTACCCGAATATCAGTCCGCTCACGCAAACTGCGCAATGTGTTGAGCAATTCAATGCATTGCTCAGTATTCATTGCGCCGTTGTAAAAATCAAAGCGTAAATAAGCAACAGCTTTGCTAATCTCAACACTGATGTCATTCTGTATTCGCGATGGAAGTACACTTAAGTGAGAGTATTGCTCAGGGTTGGAAAATTGTTTAGTAATAACTTGTTGTGCTGGTAGTTTAAAAAATATTCGATCACCTTGTGTGGCCATTTTCATTTGTCGAACCCAAATACTGCCATCAATTGTTGCAAAACATACTGCCCCATCTCGATAGCCAACAATTTCGCCTGCTGTTGCTTTATACAAATTATATTCGGCGCGTGCGCCATATAAATAAACTGCATTACCTGCAATATTATCTAATACTCCGGGGAAACTATCTGCAGCATTAATTTTGGTCACAATGGCAGCGGTGTTGTCTTTATTCCAAACTATAGTTCGTGAATCCTGGCGCATGAGAGGCATGAGTTGACCTTTCACTGCCGGATTGTTGTAATCGAGTGCGCGTGGGAAAAAGTCTGATTTGTGAACGGCATTTAGTAAAATTTGCTTTACTAATTTTACTGCAGTGGAGATTACATCGCGGCGATAAATACTCGCTTTGGCGGCGTTACGTACTGGGAAGTTTTCTGTTGCCCAAATATCACCTGCATCCATTTCGGTGTTAGCTTGTAATACAGTGACGCCCCAGTGAGCATGTTGAGTAGTGATTGCCCAGTCCAGGGAGGATGGCCCGCGATCACCTTCGATGCCAGGATGTACGATCAAGCAGAGATTTTTTCGCCAGATATTTTCCGGCACGCGATGTTTGAGGAAAGGGCAAATAATAAGGTTGGGTTGGAATTGATTAACTGCATCGTTCATTTGCTGTTGGTCTGCTGATAGCTCAATAGAAATCTGATGATTATCAGCTTCAAGCTCACGATGCATTCTTTGACACATTCCGTTATAGGCGGAGGCAAACAGTAATATTTTCAAAAGCGACTCCTTCTTAATGTGATATTAAGTGCAAGTTAAAACTAGAAAATATTAAAAAAGGTGTTGCCTCAAATATAAATTCAATGCCCCACCTTTCAATACCCTACAAGCTATGCTCTTTCAGTCTCACCCAATTCATCCTCCATACGATGACTAAGTTGATTGAGTGACATGATTAAGCAAATCACGAGCAACAACATACTGGCGCAGAAAATAAATAAACCCATGGTCATGGGAGTCATAGAGTTTTCAATTACAAGAGATTCAGTGTCGTGATTATGGGCCATTAGCATCGCTGCCATACCTGTGTAATGCATGCCGCAAACAGCTATCGCCATAACGACTGCACTGCATAACATAATCAATGTGCCTTTTAAATTTACTGCCAGCCAAAGTGCAACTGTGGCAGCAATAATCGCAATCGCAATGGAAGCCCCAACTAAAGTTTTATCATAGGCCATGCTGGCCCCAGGCATCACCATTGCTTTCATGCCAATATAATGCATGCTGGCTACCGCCAGGCCAGTAAACATTCCTGCGCCTAATAAACGAGGGATGGATAGATGGCCACTTACGGCAATATAAATTCCGATTCCCACACCAATGATTGCAATCAATAAGGAGAGAAAAGTTAGGCCGGGCGTGTAACCTATGTCCATGGGGATTTGAAACGCGAGCATGCCAATAAAATGCATGGTCCAAATGGCGCCGCCACCTAATGAAACGGCAGCCAATATTATCCATAGCATTGAAGGTTCATTTTTTGAGGACTTCATTCCATTTGTTATTTGTAAGCCGGTGAAGGAACCAAATACAGAAACTAAAAAAGATAAAATCACGAGAAACCAGTTATAGCTTGCTTCCATTTCCATAAAAACTGCCTCTTTATTGTTGCTGCGAAATGGCGCACAAATTTTCATTTAAGCAACTGTGCGATGGTATACATGAATTTACAATTTTAAATTCTAGTGTATTCGTTCTGGTTATTCAAATGCTTTCCTGATAGATTAAATGATGATATAGACTAAATAATCATATGTTTTTAAAAAAAATCATTTTTCAAATGTAACGAATATTTAAAAAAATAAATTAAATATTTTAAAAAATATCTGGCAATAAATTTATAACGTGCTGAAATACATATAATTTTTAAAAACAAAGAAATTTATTTTTTTAATGATGGCGCATTATGCATTATTTAATGTCGCATTTATTGGCATTTTTATTTTTTTTATGATCTGATTCGATGCGACAAGCATTCTATCTGCTTCTAAATAGGCATTGCTCTGGTCACGTACTGATCTAAACTAAATTACGATAACAAGCAGAAACTCACTTCTTGTTGCTTTATGTGCCAATGCTTTAAATTATCTTCCGAAAGTTTTAGCATTTTTTATAAGTTTTTAGCAATCTGAATGACACCGATAATTTTACTGCAAAGTAAGTGAAAAATTATCTTTGTCGTTTTCATAACGAGGGTTTCACACCATGGCCGCTCAAGCTTCTTCCGTAAAACAATCAAGTAAAATATTTGTGGTTGCCGTCGTGGGCGTAAACGAAGCTGACCTGAAAATTTTAAGCAGAATTTTTAACATTACTCGTTACCGTCAGCGCTGCTACAAACTTATCGCCGTCGATGAAAATAGTTCGATGAGTGATTTGGCCGAAGTTAAGGCTGCGGATATACAGGTTGTCAATGTGAATAGCGCAGCAGCAGTTCGCTGTTGGCAAGGTATTGCCAGCTCCATCAATATAAAGGAGCGCAGACCTGTATTAAAAATTAGTAATGTTACTCCTACCACTGCAGCGGGCTCTGAATTTACAATATCCTGGCCAATTAATCCTGCAAAAATGCTACAAGTATTGGACAGTTACACTATTAGGCACCTTCATTACTATCCTGAATTTGCAATTGGTTCTGAGTTAGAGCCGTGTTCTACAACACTGAAAAATATTAAAGCAATCAATGCTACTACGCGCGCAAAACAGCCAGACGTGAATACTCAAAAAACAATTCGTGTGCTAGTGGCAGATGATAGTTTGGCAGTACGTCGTCAACTTAAAATTGAATTTGACATTATGGATGCCAAATTAAATTTAGTTGCTGATGGTGAAGCCGCAGTTAAAGCTGCCGAAGAAGAACAGTATGATGTTATATTTTTAGATGTGGTTATGCCGGGTATGGATGGCTACAGTGTGTGCAAAAATATTCGCCGATCCAGGTTAAATAAAAAGACCCCTGTGGTAATGCTTACCAGTAGATCTTCTAGTTTTGATAAATTAAAAGGTGTTCTTGCCGGCTGTGATACTTACCTCACTAAACCGATTAACCATAATGAATTTACTGAAATTACTCAAAAACACCTAAACAAAAACATGGAGAAAAACCAATGAAACCCAATCGCATCATGATCGTAGATGACTCACCGGTAGATTTAAAGAACTTAAAAGATATTGTCTCTGATGCTGGCTATCAGGTTATCACTGCAACTAATGGTCAGGATGCTTATGATAAGGCCAAGACTTATCGTCCAGATGTGATATTGATGGATGTAGTAATGGAGGGCGTTGATGGTTTTGAAGCTTGCCGTAATATCGTCAATGATAAAGATCTGGCTAGTATTCCCGTAGTGTTTGTAACCAGTAAAAATCAGCGAGCAGATCGTGTCTGGGGTGAATTGCAAGGCGGAAAAGCAATGATCAGTAAGCCTTACACCCAGGATCAAATACTTGACACTATTGCTGCGTTATAGATATCAATAATATGACAATAGAATCATAAGTTTTCTTAAAAGGTATAAAAAATTTGTGAATGAAAATGCACTTGAATTAAATCTTATTAATGCGCTGGGGAAATTGCAACACTTAGCGTTTGATAAGGAATTTCTTGACAATAAAGATAATATTGCTCCTGAATCTGTGTTGGAGCAATATTTTGCATTTGCGATTGGCCAATATAATTTCGTTGTTCATGCCCGGTTTTTTTGTGCGGTATTTATAGAAACACCTATCGCCGCTATACCTAACTCACCAAAAGCACTTGTAGGTTTAAGTAATATTCGCGGCGCATTGACCCCTATTTATCAGATATATACTGCCTTTGGATATCCATTGCCGAAAAAGCAGTTTATTTTTTCGATAGGCAAGGGAGATAAAGCTATAGGTTTGTTAATTGATGCTTTACCGATTTCTCTATCTTTGTGTGAACAGGACAGGGCGGCAAAAGAAGCCCCGCCGGAAAATGTAACCTTGCGATCTCTGGCTAAACATTTCTATTTTTCTGACGGTAAATTGTGGCATTTGCTGAATGGTGAAACTCTTGGTCAGCAGTTGGTAGGAATTGCATCTCAGGATAAAAAACAAATGCATTTGGGTGGAGCTAATATAATAAACATTGAAAGTGCTGCTATTTAATAAGTGTTGTTTTATTGGTTATGTTTGTAACACTTTATTAGAAGAACAAAACCTCAACAACAATGAGTGAAAAATTTTGGAGTTAGGCAATGAATAAGTTATCGGGAATTAAAATCTCTCACAAAATTAGTAGTTTAATGATTGGTTTGGTTGCGGGATTTTTACTGATGGGTGTGGCGTACTATGCGCAGATCGCGTCAGAGAAAATCGTTGTTGAAGCAAATGCTAATTTAAAAACAGTTGATCAGTTAGTTACAGCAGGCTTAGGCGCTAATATTAAGATTTTATCAGCTGCACCATTATATATTGATACAGGTGATGAGCAGCAGCTGTCAATTTATAAGGCTGGTAAGCAACAAATCAATGATGTAACGACGAAGCTCGGGACCATGAATCGACGTTATGTAAATGCCAATTCCTTAAATAAAATAAAAAATTCGATGAAATTGCTGGATGCAAACTTTATAAAAGTGACTGAGCTATTAGCCGCGCAAAACGTAATAGAACAAAATGGAATCGATAAAGAAAATTTAAAGTTGGAGCTGAGTGGATCTGTAGCTAGTGTAAACGCTGTGTTACAGGATTATCGCAACATAATAGATGCCAGCGTTGTAAAGCGTATTGCTGTAGCAGAAAGTGATTTGAAAATTGCGCAAACCATGTTTGCACTGGTAATGTTTCTCACCGCCGTTGGCACAACGCTAGGGTTGTTTCTTATTTATCGTAGTATTGTTATCCCTTTGTGGCACATGCAATCTATTATTTCGCAGTTGAATCGTGGCAATGACAATGCCCGTGTAGTGGTTAAAGCGGATGATGAACTAGGGACTTTAGGGCGTGCATTTAATCGCTTACTTGACGAACGTATTAAAGTTCTCTCCGAACAATCGCGTGAAAATGAAACACTTAATACTTCCATTATTGGTTTGATTCGCGCCTTGGCGATGATTGCCAAAAAAGACTTAACTATTAAGGTGCCTGTTTCTTCTGACGTAACGGGTATTGTTTCTGATGCCGTGAATTTATTAACTTCTGAAACTGCGCGTACTTTGTATCAAGTAAAAGAATTTTCGGAAAAAATTAATGCGATTTCAGATCGCCTGCAATCGCAATCCGAAGTAGTTGTTGTGGTGGCAGAGGAAGAGCGAATTCAAGTTGCTGAAACAGTAAACGCATTGGATCAATCAGCTAAAACCATGAGTGATATCGCCAAGGAAGCCCGCAGTGCGAACCATATCGCCACCGCAGCAATTGACTACACGCTAAAAGCACAACAGTCAGTAACTCAAACCGTAGAAGGTATTCAGACAATTCGCGGCACTATTTCAGAAACTGAAAAACGTATTAAACGTTTGGGCGACCGCTCACAAGAAATTACCAGTATCGTCAATTTGATTAACACCATCGCTGAACGTACCCACATCCTTGCACTCAATGCAAGTATGCATGCAGCGTCTGCGGGTGAAGCCGGTAAAGGTTTCGCGGTGGTCGCGGAAGAAGTTCAGCGTCTTGCTGAGAATGCGCGTGGTGCCACTTCCGAAATTTCGGCGATGGTAAATAATATTCGTGTGGAAACCTCCGATACAGTTAACATTATGAACAAATTAATTACGCAAGTGGCAGAAGGTACAAAGCTCGCTGAAGATTCCGGCCAACGTATGCAGGAAACAGAAGCTGCCACTCGTCAATTGGTAAACCATGTAAAATCCATTGCCGTGAGCTCAATCAATCAAGCTACTATGGCTAACCGCATGCGAGATCGCGCGAGCAAGATTACGGAGTCTACCGAAAAGACGCATCAACAATTAGCAGAGCAGCGCGAACAAACTGATGAATTAAAATTATGCGCGCGTTTGCTGGTAGAGCGCGTAAATATATTTACTCTGCCAGAATTTCTATTGGATTCAAGAGCTGTGGTGTCGCAGCAGTCAGTCGCTAGTCAGCCCATTATAGTTAATCAAGCACTTAGTGCTTAGTGCTGGACCGCAACTGGAATCGCTAAAAATTAGAATGGTGAATTAGCCATTCTGTATCCAGAGAAATATTCAATGAATAAAAAATCTTTATCGCGCGAGCAGCAGGAGCTACTTGAATTTCTCACTGGCGAATTACAAGGACAGTTAGAATTTTCACTGGATAATAGTGCCCAACTTAGCTGTGACAACGAACGCTTAACTGAGCTGGCTGAGTTGGCGGGGAATTTTTCCGGTGCCGCTGAATTAATGGGGTTGATGGGTTTAGTGGATGCCTGGCAGTGCTTGCACGATAATTTCGAAATTTTGGCTGCAACTGAACAAGGTGTTAATAATGAGCAAGCATTATTAATCGATTCATGGACTATTTATTTTTTAGATTATTTGCACCAATTAACAGAAGAAAACGTCACGCCCGCCGCCATCGCCAGCATTATTGAGTTTTTGGCAAATACTGCATGGCCCAACCCCTTGGCAAATGAATTACATCATGCGTTGTGCGATAAGCTGTCCACCACTGAAATTTTGGCTTCTGATGATAGCGCCAATCGGCTGCCTTTGATTGCCGATGCTGCGCTGCTTTCGCTTCGTTTCAGTGATGATATCAATCCGGAATTATTTGAGGGGTTGATGCTAGAGATGCCGTTGCAGGTAAGTAGTTTTGCAGAACAAATCGAAAAATTTAACAGGACCCAGGATAAGCCCGCCCTGGCCAATGCCCAACGTATTGCCCATACCATCAAAGGTTCCGCGAACGTTGTGGGCATTAGTGGATTGGCAAATTTTATGCATTACTGTGAAGATTTGTTGGAGGAAATCTCACGTCATGATGGATCTTTGACCTTAAGCTTGAAAAATTTATTGATTGATGTTGCTGACACCCTTGCCGCTATGATGGATAGTTTGTTGAACGGAGAGTCGGTAGGTGACTTTGAATTAACGGTAATGCAGCAGGTGCTGGATGCCTATCACAGCATTCA
The DNA here is from genome assembly GCA_040385335.1 of Pseudomonadota bacterium. Taxonomy (GTDB): domain Bacteria; phylum Pseudomonadota; class Gammaproteobacteria; order Pseudomonadales; family Cellvibrionaceae; genus Cellvibrio. The sequence goes on along the minus strand of JAZKHP010000006.1, from coordinate 80,415 downwards.
TGATTTTGGTTTGCCAAGTGAAGATGATATTCAAACTTTACCGCAAGAAAATGACGAAATACCTGTCGCGAACACTATTGATCTGGATCAGCCGTTAGCAGCCCAATTTGCGGATAGTGCGATTGATATCGCAGCGAAAATAATAGTAGAACCTTCTTCTGAGGCTTCAATTCCTCCGAGTCAGGCTTCCAGCTTGCAAGAGGCTATTGCTACACAACTGAGAGTTAAAGAAGAAACCGCGCAGGATTTGTTACGTTTAGCTGGTGAAAGCGCAATTGCAACAAATCGTCTACAAACCCAAGTGCAAGATGTGAAGCAGCAAATGCTCCACATCGGACAGCTCCATCATAAGCTGACCAGTTTAACGGAAGAGTTCGGTCATCTAATTGAAGTGCGAGAATTGTTCAATAATCGCATGCGTACCAAAAATGAAGACGGTTTAGACCCCTTGGAGTTGGATCGATACAACGAGCTGCACAGCTTTTTTCATCAATTACAAGAATTCGCCATAGATACGCGCGATGCTATTCAACAAACTCATGGCCAATTGCGCAAGCTTGAAGATCTGACCTACGAGCAACAGGTAACCAATCGCGAGAGCCAAAATCATTTATTGGAAATGCGCATGGTACCAGCGAACACTATGGAGCCGCGCTTTCAACGCTGTGTACGTCAAGCTTGCCGCTTGACAGGAAAAAGTGCGCGGTTGGTCATTGTTGGCGGTGCGACAATGATTGACAGCCGCGTGTTGCACGAATTGATTGATCCCTTGATGCATTTATTGCGCAATGCGGTTGATCACGGTGTTGAGGATCCGGAACGGCGTCTTGCTCAAGGTAAGTCAGCTGAGGGAATTGTAGAGCTACGCTTCCGCGCACAAGGCCAATCTATCTTAATTCAAGTGGCTGATGACGGTTCGGGTTTAGATCACAATCGTATCGCCACAAAAGCAATGGAGCTATCATTATCGGCGCCGGTAAATGCGAGTGAAGAAGTCATTGAGCTTTGGCTAAAACAACTTATTTTCACGGCGGGGTTTTCGACCCGTGATCAGGTAAGCCAAACGTCCGGTCGTGGCATAGGTTTGGATATGGTGGCTGATCGTGTTGCTGAATTAAAAGGGCGAATTAGTGTAGATAGCCGCTCAGCAGCTGGTAATAACACAAATGATAATCAGCGAACGGGATGTGAGTTTACTATTCGTTTACCTATGACCATGATTGCTGAGCATGGACTATTGGTCATGAGTGGTGATCATCGCCTCGCTATTTCAGCCCGCGGCGTCGAGCAATTGTTATATTTAAGCGCAACGGATTTAGCAACTCGCGGCCAACAAATTTATTACCAATTTAACAATAAAGAAATTGAAGTTTTCCATATTGCGCAATTAGCGCAGTTGCCTAATGCAGTTAATATCAATACCACTCATGCTAATGCTTTGTTAGTTATTGAAGGTTTGCCGGGCCAATATATTGGTGTATTGGTTGAACGTGTTTCAGCCAGCCGTGAAATAGTTATCAAGCCGCTTTCATCCTTAACTCCGGTTATTCCTGGCATTATTGGCGCCACTATTTTGGGTGATGGTGAAGTTGCACCAGTGGTAGATGTGCAACAGCTTGCGTTGAATTTAATGCAGTCAGGCATTCACAATAATCAGTGGATGATTGACGCTATGCTGCGCAGCCAACAAAAAAATGATGCCAGACCTATGGCATTGGTAGTTGATGACTCGCTGAGTACACGTCGCTCATTAGCGCAATTTGTGAATGATATTGGTATGGATGTGCGCACCGCAAAAGATGGTTTTGAAGCTATAGAAGTTCTGGCAGAAAAAATGCCTAGTATTATCCTGGTGGATATGGAGATGCCACGCATGAATGGTTTGGAATTCACTGCACACGTGCGTGCAAGTGAGCAGACTAAACATATTCCGGTCATCATGATTACATCGCGCAACACTGAAAAGCATCGCAGTTTGGCTAGCGCAGCTGGAGTGGATACCTATTTAAATAAGCCATTTTCTGAAGAAGAATTGCTGCGTCATATACAGGAGACAGTTCATATATGAATCCTATTGATGATTTCTTATTGGACAATGTTTTGCCAGATAAAAAGCCACTCACCTTGGCGCCACAGGCTAATTTGCTTGCCTCTGAATTAGCCTTGATGGATTGCGGTGAGATAAGCCTATTGATTCCCACCAATGAAATCATTTCACTGGTTTCTGCGCAACAACTGGTTGCGCAACCTCAGTCGTCCTTTGACTGTGGGTATTTGGAGTTCGAGCAACAATACTACTCAATTTTTTGTTTTAATAAATCGTTGCAGTTGCAGCCATCAATGAATCCAGAGAGCACCACCATGGTGTTATTCAACGCGCAAAATATTTTGTTTGGCGTTTGTTGCCATGAGCTGACGAAGCAAAATGCAACAGGGTTAACCTTCCATGCCGTACCTCCGAGCATGCGTAGCCGTAAGCAGCCTTTTACAGAATTTGCAATTCTCGATAACCGTGCAGTGGGTTTAAGCTCTGTCGCTGCGTTAATCGCATTATTGCGCCTGCGTGGTGCCAAGTTAATCTCGCAGCCTGGTCCGGCATCGGCGTTATTGGGAGCTGGTTAATGAAGAGCCAAATTGAACCTGTGAATCCTACCCTTTCTAAGAACACGACAGAGCTTGGCGCATGGGTGCTGCCGATAGGGCATGGTGCGTCGGTAGCCATTGGTCAGTACGAATTAAAATATATCGAATACATTAAAACCAGCATTACATTACCAGGCTTGCCGGCGTATTGTGAAAAAGGCTTTCAGTGGCGCGATCATTTTATTCCCATGTTAGATTTATACAGTTTAGCGGAGCGCCGTCGTATCCCCATGGCTGAGGGTGAGCAAATGGTAGCGATAATTGCCTATGAAAATCTCCAGGGTGAAATTCATTTTGGAGCAATTTTTTTACAAGGAATCCCTAAATTAATGCCAGTAAAGCCGCAGCAAAGCGTTGCTGTTACAGAATTGGATACGGCCTGGCGATTGCTTTCGCATGCTGCTTTTAGGGATCAGGAGATTCTTTATCCAGTATTAGATTTACGTTGTCTGTTCGATAAAACGCCCGCTGATTTATTAGTCCTTCATTAATAAAAAAATGCTTACTGGCGAAGTCTCGTTGATCGCAGCCTCCTAAGTTTCGGGGCTGCATGTTGTTATTTATCCAGTCATGTTTCAGTTTTATCCATTCGGTTAAACACTCCTTTATTTGCACAATCTATTCTGCTTCACAGTTCTGGTGTTTTTTCCTCTAAATTTCCTATAAAAGACAGATTTAGGTGTTCCAGAGGGTGGAAGAAAACCCATTTAGCGTATATCGTTGTTATAAGTAAACCCTCTTTTCAACCTTAATAAGGATGCGTTAGTGCGAGATGGACGCTGTTGTGAATAAAACGATGAATAAACCTAAGCGACTCATCCAAATCAGTGATTGCCACCTCGGTGCGCTGAGCAGTGAAGCGTTATTGGGTTTAAACACTGACCAGAGTTTGCACGATGTATTGGCCCTCATCGCGGAAAAGGAATCAGCTTTTAATTATTTGGTGTGTACTGGAGATATTGCCAGTGCCGGCCACGATACCTGTTATCGTCGTTTCATCGCCATTGTTCGCCAGTATTTTTCTGAGCCATTGGCTTGGTTGCCTGGTAACCATGACTCAGTACCTATCATGGCTGCTTTGGATGTTCCCCATCCGCCCGAAGCTCGAATAATTGTCCAGGGTAATTGGTTAATTGTATTGCTGGATTCTGTCGTTCCCAAGAAAGTTCATGGTAATTTTGCTTTGAGCGAATTGGATTTCCTGAGTCAGGTACTCAGCGATAACCCAACCAAATATATTATCGTTATGTTGCACCATCAGCCTGTGTTAGTCGGAAGTGAGTGGATTGATCAATATATTCTGCGTAATGCGGATGCTTTTTTTGCTGTGCTCGATCAACATCCCCAAGTTAAGGCCGTAGCTTGGGGGCACGTGCATCAGGAGTTCTACGATCAGCGTAACAAAGTAGCTTTAATCGCCACGCCTTCCACTTGCGTACAATTTAAACCTAAGTGTAATGATTTTACGGTAGATACATTAATGCCTGGCTACCGCTGGTATGATCTACATGATGACGGCAGCTTTGCTACCGGCGTGGAGCGTGTGACAGGCAAAGAATATGTGATTGATTATAAATCGGCTGGCTATTAGGCGCCTGTTGAAATATTATTTTACCCACAAATAGCTTATTTCCTTACACAACCTATCTCCCCCAGATTACCTATTTCAACGTTGCTAGTTAGATTTATGTCCGCACTTATTTATATCCACGGTTTTCTCAGTTCCCCACTCTCCTATAAAGCTCAGCAAACGCAAAGCTGGTTGGCGGCGCATCATCCTGAAATTATTTATTGTTGCCCGCAGTTGACACCTTATCCTGGGCAAACTCGTATTCAACTTGAGCAATTAGTGGAGTCACTCTTACCGCAGCCGGTATATTTAATGGGCAGTTCGCTCGGTGGCTTCTGGGCGACATGGTTAGCGGAAAAATATAACCTGCGAGCATTGTTAATTAATCCATCAGCGCATCCCGGAGATTTTATGCCTAATTATGTGGGCGTTGATCTCAAAAGCTATCATAATGATGATAGCTATCGTTTAACGACCCTGCACATCGATGAAATAAAACTAGCTAACATTCAGCCAGCGCGCCTTAATAATTATTGGTTGTTAGTGCAAGCGGGTGATGAAGTGCTTGATTATCGTCAAGCTGCGCAAAAATATGCGGGCTGTAAGCAAACAGTGGAACAGGGCGGTGATCACGCATTTCAGGGCTTTGAAAAATATTTGGATAAGGCTTTAAATTTTTTAGCTGAAAATGATAATTGCTAGCGAGGGTTAAATTCCTCCCAACTTGCGGCGAAGTGTTTAATTTAATATTTTCGTTTTACTGATAACTCATCACTTATAAGAAAAATTGTTTATGGCAAATTATTCTGCAGAAGATATTGAAGTACTTACCGGTTTAGATCCGGTAAAAAAACGTCCGGGAATGTACACCGAAACCACACGACCTAATCACCTTGCACAAGAAATTATCGATAACTCGGTGGATGAAGCGCTTGCCGGTCACGCTAAAACCATTGAAGTTATTTTGCATAAAGATCAATCAGTCACTGTCACTGATGATGGTCGCGGCATGCCCGTAGACATGCACCCGGAACAAGGCAAGCCAGGCGTAGAAGTTATTCTTTGCACATTGCATGCGGGTGGAAAATTTTCCAATAAAAATTATCAATTTTCCGGCGGTTTACACGGTGTTGGTGTATCAGTGGTTAATGCACTGTCCGATAAATTAGAAGTGACCATTAAGCGTGATGGCAATGTTTATCGCATGGGTTTTGCTAATGGTGATAAAGCGAGCGATTTAGAAATTATCGATACTTGTCCCAAACGGCAGACAGGTACGAGTGTTAAGTTTTTACCCAATCCCATTTATTTTGATTCACCAAAATTTTCGGTGAGTCGTCTGCGGCATATATTGCGCGCAAAAGCAGTGTTGTGTTCGGGTTTGCATGTCACTTTTCTTGATGAGCAAACCGGTGAAAAAGATGAGTGGTTTTATGAGGATGGCTTAAAAGATTATTTGGCTGGGTCAACTCAGGGTTGGGAGACTCTGCCAACGCAGCCTTTTGTTGGCGATTTTAGCGCAACTACCGCAGCGGTAAATTGGGCCGTGCAGTGGTTGCCCGAAGGCGGCGAGTTAATACAGGAAAGTTACGTTAATTTAATTCCTACTGCGCAGGGTGGAACCCACGTCAATGGTTTTCGTACAGGTTTGCTGGATGCCATACGCGATTATTGTGAATTTCGCAATTTAATTCCGCGTGGTATAAAACTGGCTCCTGAAGATTTGTGGAATAGCTGCTGCTTTGTACTTTCTTATAAATTGTCAGATCCGCAATTTTCCGGTCAAACTAAAGAGCGTTTAACATCGCGTGAGGCCGCACCGTTTATTTCAGGTGTCGCTAAAGATGCATTTGCACTTTGGTTAAATCAGCATACCGAAGATGGTGACAAAATTGCTGACTTCTGTATTAACAACGCGCAAAAACGTGTCCGTTCCAGTAAAAAAGTTGCGCGTAAAAAAATAACCCAAGGCCCGGCCTTACCTGGAAAATTAGCCGATTGCTCCAGTGGTGAGCCAGCGCTTAGTGAATTGTTTTTAGTGGAAGGTGATTCTGCTGGTGGTTCTGCCAAACAAGCGCGCGATCGTGAATTTCAAGCGATCATGCCGTTGCGCGGAAAAATTTTAAATACCTGGGAAGTCGATTCGTCAGAAATTTTAGCAAGCCAGGAAGTGCACGATATTTCTGTTGCTATAGGTATGGATCCGGGTAGTGAGGATCTGAGCGAATTGCGCTATCACAAAATTTGTATTCTTGCCGATGCTGATTCGGATGGTTTGCATATTGCGACTTTATTGTGTGCATTGTTTGTCCGACATTTTCCGATATTAGTCCGCAGTGGTTATATTTATGTTGCTATGCCGCCGCTATATCGTATCGACATTGGCAAGGACGTTTACTACGCGCTTGATGAAAGCGAAAAACAAGGCGTACTCAATCGTATTATTGCCGAAAACAAAAAAGGCAAAGTAAACGTACAACGTTTTAAAGGTTTAGGTGAAATGAATCCGCTGCAATTGCGGGAAACTACCATGGCGCGAGATACTCGTCGTTTAGTGCAGCTTACCATTGACGCAGACGACGATACTCTGCAAATTATGGATATGCTGCTTAATAAAAAACGCGCTGGCGATAGAAAAAATTGGTTAGAGGCAAAAGGCAATTTGGTTGATATAGCAGTGTAGAATGAGGGACAACAGGTTTGTGTAGATGCATTAATATGGCTAGGTAAACGCTGATTACTTAGTCATATTAGTTTTTAAGTGGGTCATAAAAATATTGATTGTAGTCTTTAGGCAGCGATTTAATCAGCGGATTTTCAATAGTGAATATCTTGCGTTTTTTGAGATTTGCAAGCTCAACTCCTGAAAGAAAATGTTTTAACCATATTTTCTGCAGCGACCCATCTTTATAAGCAGCAATCAACCCCTTTTCAATTCGCTCTTTAGCTAGCACATTTTTTTTGTTTAAGTAGTAAAATCGGGGCAGTGTATAACGAATTGCAAACGATTGATCGTAATGCAAGTCCCCCATGTATTTATGTGATAGATATTCATTAAATAATTCATTTGCACCGCGACAAAATAAATCTATTCTTCCTGCGATGGTCATTTTAAATAAGCTTTCGTAATTACCTATTTCAATCACATGGAATCCATTATGACGAAGAACTTTTGTGTCTGCCCATGACAAACCTTGGCCGATAGAAAATTTTTTCAAATCTCCCACGCTCTGGATGGATTTAAGTGACTCATGAATTCGAGGGTTTGCAAAGCAAATACGATACCCCACTATCCCTAGGTGAATAGGAAAGTTAATGTAGGTCAGGTTTTTGTCCCGCTCCAATTCTTCCTCATAACTTAGTTCAACCAGTAAATTCTTGTATACGTCAGTTTCCAAAGAAAATATAGATCTTGCGGTATTCATGGGTGGAATGTTGTGGATTGTGTAGTTGCCGTATTCCGATTTTGTCTTTTCGAGCGCAAGGGCAATTAATTCACTATTGTATGATTCTCGCTGATCATTAATCGCTTCGGGCGAGCGCAATGAAATAATAAATTCTGCCTGTGCGTTTTCACATAAGAAAATAAAAAGAACTGATATGTAAATATAGAATAAATATTGATACCTTTTATTTTTATTAGATGTGGAAAAGTCTAAATAATACATTTTCATTACGTTAAACGCGCAGTGATTAGCGGCAATTTAATGGTAAAAGTTGTTCCTAGATTCATTTTGCTAGTGAAGTTGAGCTCACCACGATGTTTATTAACAATGATATCGTAGCAAATATTTAAACCAAGACCAGTGCCTTGGCCAATAGGCTTAGTGGTAAAAAATGGATCGAATATTTTAGAATGTATTTCCTCCGGTATTCCACCACCGGTATCGGAAATGTTGATGTACACAAAATTATCATCACTATAGGTTTGTATTGTTAACTGGCCACGCACCTTAGTAGCTTTTATAGCATGTGAAGCGTTAACGATAAGATTGGAGATGACTTGATGTATTTGCCCCAGATTCGCCGTAACAAGCCGCGCCAGCTGTAAATCTAAAATAACATCACAGGAATATTTTAATTCGTTATTAATGACTTTTAAGGTGGTTTTGATGGCTGCATTAACATCTGTCTCGGTAAAGTTTTGATCATCCGTGTTGTGTGAAAAATCTTTGAGGCTTTGCACTATATCCTTAATTCGACTAACCCCCTCCTGACTTTCCGATATTGCCGAACTTACGTCCTCCAACAAAAATTCATAGTCAATTTTATGCTTAATTTTTGCAAGCTCAGCTTGAGTATTGGCTGCAGATTCTGCTGGAGCAAGTGCTGTTATACTTTCCATTGCTGTCAATAAAAATTTCATGTCATCAAAGTAATCTGCCAAACGATTAATGTTACTGCCTACGTAGCCAATAGGATTATTTATTTCGTGCGCTACCCCGGCAGCCAATTGGCCAATAGATGCCAATTTTTCTTGTTGCGCGAGTTGACTCTTGGTTTGTTGTAATGTATGAAGCGACTCGAATACTTTTTTGTGTGAGTCTTCCAGTTCGGCAGTCCTACTGGCAATTCTTGTTTCCAGCTCTTCGTTCATGGTTTGTAATTGCGCCGAGTATTGCGATAGCTGACTTACAACAAGTTCGAATCCAGATAGTACGCTGAAAAACGTCTCCATAAAATCGCTGAGCTCATCGTTGCGTTTTTTCATAACAAGATTTTTTTGATTAATTTTTTCAGCAGATAATAACTGTTGAACATTAGTCCAGCGTTCTTGCGATACGCTTTCGTTGAGATAAAATGTAAATCCGCTGACACCAAGTGCTAACCTGTGAATATTTTTTAGTGGGGTTAATAATTGTCTTTTTATCAATAAGTAAATGGCCAAAGAATAAAGCAATACAAAAATCACTAAACCTAATATAAATACTCCGCTGTGATTAATCGCATTTACATAAATATATCTATCAGAAAAATAAAGGTATACCTTGCCAATATTATTGCCGTTGTGAATTATGTCCCGCTCTGTGTGGTGGGAGTACATGTTTTTATTAGGTTCGATTTTATCTATATCGTCTGATGTTACATTGATAGCTTTTCCAGAAATAAATCCATAAAAAAGATGATCGCTAAGTTCTTGATTGAAGTTAGTGGATTCGTATATTATGCCTACAAGCCCTTCTTCGTTAAGCAAGCTACGAGTAAATTTATTTATATTTTTAGTATCAAAGTTCCATATGTTTTCTGAATTACTTTCGGCAGAAAAATCGGAAAACTCATTTATTTTATTTGTAAAGGATTCTTTTGATATGTGTAGGAAATAAAATATATTGACAGCCATGAAAATGATGCAAAATAAAATGAAAACAGACACTAATGTAATATTTAGTCGTTGTCCTATGCCTAGTCGCATGCGCCTTAACTCCACAACTATTTATACATTGTTTATTCGTGTTCTATTTTTTTGTGGTGAACTGGTAATTCAATTCTAAAGCACGTTCCTTGATGCGGTTTGCTGGTAACAGTTATATTTCCGCCGTGTTTATTAATAATTCCATAAGAGATGGACAGTCCAAGTCCTGTGCCCACACCTACAGGCTTGGTGGTAAAGAATGGATCAAATATTTTAGTGATATTTTCTGCGGGAATTCCGCAACCGTTATCTGATATTTCAATAAATACGGTTTGGTCAATTTGCCCTGTTTTTATGTGGATAGTGCCTGCTTTATTCTTTTCAAAGGCATGGGTAGCATTAATAACCAAGTTGAGAAAAACCTGATTTAATTGCGACAATATACATTCTACGTAGTCTATATCGCCGTATTCCTTGGTTACTTGTGCGCTATATTTTATTTCATTCGCGGCAATGTTGAGCGCGGAATCAATGCCCTGATGAATATCTGAGGGAGTCCAGTTTTCAATGCTATCTACACGGGAAAAGTCTTTTAAATCCTGAACTATTTTTTTAACTTTTGTTATTCCCTCGCTAGACTCGGTAAATATAGCTTGAATGTCCTGTTTCAAGTATTCGACATCTATTTGTTCTCGCAGATTTTGAAAATGATTGGCAATAGCGATGGGAAATTCTTTTTCCAGGGCGGTATAGCTGGTAATCAGTGTAAATAAATCGTCAATATAATTTCGCAAAGTGGTAATGTTGGATGAGACATAGCCTATGGGGTTATTTATTTCGTGCGCAACCCCCGCAGCAAGCTGACCGATTGATGCCATCTTTTCTGACTGTAAAAGTTGATTATGCGCTTCCTCCAGTTTTTTAATTAATATTTTTTGCTCTTCTTTTTCTTTTAAAAGCACCGAATTACGGCTCGTTAACTCTTCGGATATAGCAATCAATGAATGATTTGTTAGGGCTCGGTCTCTTTCTGCGATTTGATAAGTTGAGTCAACTGCTTTTAAAAATTCGTCCAAGCATTCTATGTTTTTATGATCAGGCGTTAAATATTTAAGAATTTGGCGCCGCAGCAGCGGGTTCTCAAATTTTTTCGTATGGTCGTGCTCGGTATGTACGGGTATGCTTTTAGTCATGGCTTTCATCTAGTAGTGAGAAATCGCTTGATAAATCAATATAGCCATCCTCCGTTAAGTCAACGTGAGTAATGCCAGGACTGTCCACTTCGAGTCGCTTTAATTCAGTGAGTTGGTATTGAATTCTATTTTGTTGTTGGCGCACCATCTGCGATAACTTCATGTTTTCATCCAGGAGTGATTGGTGCTCTACGGCTTTTTGGAGCGTAACCAGTAGCTCTTCATCTACCCACGGCTTAGTTATGAAGCGATAAATTTCGGCTTGATTAACAGCAAGTAAAACGGTTTGTAAATCTGCGTGCCCACTTAATATTACGCGCAACGCTTTTGGGTGAAGTGATTTAATTGCGTTTAATAAAGTAACCCCATCCATTCCTGGCATGCGGTAATCCGAAACAACAATATTGAGATTTTCAACAAATTTTAATTCTTGAAGTGCCTCTTCTGGCGATGTAAAAACCAATAGTTTCCAGCCACTTTTACGTAGCATGCGAGTAATGGCGTTAAGCACATTCAACTCGTCATCTATGAATGCGATTGTGGTCATGATTTGTTTTGCTCCTCTTTATAAACAAACACTTTTAAGGTGTTATCGTGCATGGCATTAATCGATACTAATTTTTCAATGATGCTATTCGTTAATTTAAAGTTTTTGGAGATCATCAATATTCCCGTAGTATTATAGATATCGCGTGATACGACCAAGCCGGCGACGAGATGAATTGGCTCCATTTTTACTTCGTGCGGAAAGGCTTCGCCAAGATCAAACTCAGTGCTTAAGGGTTCAAGCGCTTTTACGACAAAAGGATCGTATATTTTCCCCGCCTGCGATTTAATGGTGTTAAATGCGTTCACTGAGTCCAGGCAAACTTCTTTCATTAAACCTGATTGCAGGCCAACAAAATCTCTTGCGACACGTAAGATACGTGACCCCCTGCTAATAGCGTTGCCTTTTAATCGTCCTGGAAAGCCTGATCCATCAATGGCTTCCATGTGGTCGCGAATAATTTTTCCGGTGACTTCCAGCTCAGGCATTGCTGACAAAGTAATGTCGGCTAGTAAGGTGTGTTGCGCTAAACTTTTTTGCTGCTCCTGGGTCAGTTTTTCTTCAGGTATTTTCAATACATCGTCTGCTAAATTTAATTTACCTAAATCAATGAGTAGCCCGGAAAAATAAATTTGATTGACTTCATCTTCAGACAATTTTAACGACAGGGCTAACTTTTTCGCCAGTTCCGCAACACGTTTGGTTTGTGTTTTATCCAGATATCTGCGGCTTGCAATAACCGATGAAAACAATTTTACAAAATTACCATAGCTGTCTTTTAGCTGTTGATACACTAAGTCAAGCATGTCTGCAGTTTGTGTTATTTCCTCTGTTCTTGCTTTTACCCGGGATTCTAATTCTTCATTAAATCTGGATAGCTTTTCGTTTTGCTCTTGCGTAATCTTTAATAGTTCAGCTTTTTCTTTTTCCAGCTGCGTAATCTGTAAGCCACGCATGATAGCGGCAACTAATTCATCGTCATCCCATGGCTTGTTCAAGTAACGATAAATTCCCCCTTTATTTAGGGCTTTAATAGTGGCGGTTATGTCGGAATGTCCCGTTAATAAAATGCGTACCGTGTTTGGCCATTGCTCTTTGCATCTTGCCAGAAACTCCGCGCCATCCATGTTAGGCATACGCATATCTGAAATAATCACATCTATATGTTGCGTCGCTAGTAGCTCAAGGCCTGCCTGAGCACTCGTGGCAAAAAAGCTGTTGACCGGTTGTTTGCGCATTAACCGGCGTAGTGAGGTCAGAACATTTTCTTCATCATCCACAAAGAGAATACTGCCTATGGCATCAGGTTTTTCTGCGGTGTTGGCAGTTATATTGGTAATAACTTCTTGACTCATGTGGTTGCCTTTCGTTTGCCCTGGTAACAAATGAATACGTTCTAGTTAATGAAAAAGCAAAGCCTCTAGCTCTACATAAAGAAGATCGCTGGCTTGTAGTAGTGTTATTAATTTCATTTCCACAATATTGTCAGATTCAGTAGGGAGGGATGAATTTTCAACATTGGTTATTTTCTTGATAAATGAGGTGCACTCTATAATTCGTTCGTGGTATTGCTGGGCCTGAGTGGAGTTATTTTTTTTAAATACGTCAACAATGGTAGGTGGAAACTTCCAAAATTCTAACAGCGTGGCAATAAGGCTCCAATGTTCGGTGTCTATTATGGTTGATATCAAAATGGGTGAGTTATTGTGTTCGCCGGGCTGGTTGGCGATGCGTTGCATGAGCGTTTCTTTATAAAAATAATCTTGAATAATGAGGTCCATGCAGTGAAATAGCCCGGTAGTAAATGCAATGCTGGAATCAAGTTTTTGTTCTTTTGCCAGGGTTTTTACCAGACATGCTACGCGTAAACAATATTTCCAAAGATTGTTGTAATCAATGACGCTGTGATCGGGACCACTGCGAAATTTGGTGAGTAAAATCAAGGTATAGACGAGACCGCGTAGTGTTTCCAGGCCTAGCATAGTGCAAGCTATACTGAGTTCTGTTACTCGTCTTTGTGAGCCATAAAATGACGAATTAGCAATTTGCAATACACGGCCCGTCAGTACCGGGTCCTGCAAAATTGCACTGCTTATTTTTTTATAATCACTGGTTTGTGCATTTAGCAGCGTTAATGTATTTTGTAATGCGGCATTGAGGGGCGGCATTTTTTTAAGATGGTCGATGAGTGTTTGTTCTACCGTCGGCATAGTGTTGGTCCTGTACTTATCGCTGTGGAAGTATTGAAACGCAAATGCAATTGCTCTGTGAGTTATTGATCGGCGTTACCCGAGCTATTCTGTTTATTTCGGGCCATTCAATTTCTTGTTCAATTGTTTTATTGTTTTCAAACATGGCGATACACATGTTTTCTGGAAATATTGCATCAGCTTGATTGCCAATAATGTCCTCCCGTTTGGTTAATAATTTTGCGTGCTGATTTGCCATTACGATTAAACCATCAGTGGATACCCCAAATACCGCCATGGGTATTTTGTCCAACAATTGTTGTGCGAGAATGAGTGTTCTGTAGTTAAATTCGTTTTTAAGTTTTTCTTCTTTTAAATTCTCTTCGAGTATGCCATTCAGTTTTTTTACTTCGTCGCTTAACATAATATTATTTATTTTCAATTCTTGATGCGAGAAAGCATCCCGAATATGATTTAATAGCTTTTCGTCATCCCAGGGTTTTAAGAGAAATTTATAGATAGCGCCATCGTTAATGGCGGATGTGATACTTTCAAGTTCGGTATAGCCGCTCATAATAATGCGTATGGTGTTTGGATATTTTTCTTTCACTATTTTGAAAAACTCTGAACCAATCATTCCCGGCATACGTTGGTCAGATAAAATGACAGAAATTTGCTCATTGGTAAGTATGTCCAATCCTTCTTGTGCGGAATGTGCAATTAAAATTTCATATGGCTCGCGGCGAAAAAGTCGACGTAATGAATGTAGTATGTTTTCTTCGTCATCAACGATCAGTAATTTTTTTTCCATCATTTACAGCCATCATGTAAGTGAATTTTCATTTTAATTTTGCAGTTTTTGAAGCGTTGGCATTAATCCATAAGATTTTAGTAATTCACTTTCTTCGCCTTTTAGTAATTTTAAAATTTCTTTTCTGCCTTCTGCCCGGGCTATCCCCTTTTGTTCAAGTTGCAATAGTAATCTTGCAAAAACTTCACGCCGTTTGTTTCCTTTTTCGCTATTGTCTCTGCGATCGGAAAAAAAATTCATTAGGGTGGAGCCGCAGGAGCAGTTGCGATACAGTTCGATTATGGGTTGGTCGTTGTCGTCTAAAGTCCCTTTTAGCCCACTTTTCCCGCCATAAACTGTGAGTGTTTTGGTAAGGAAATCCGCTGAATTTTGATAAGTCGTACCACAGGTTGAACATGTTTTTGGAAAAGTGGTTTCGGTGATGTCTTTTAAATTTGCATAAAAATCGCTTAGGTCATCGACCATAGCGCGCCTCACTTTTATTTGGCTTTACGGGAAAGTAAACTCATCTACTGACGTTAGCATATGAATGCACCATCGCTAAATTTTGTATATTTTTTTTCGATATATGATCACGCTTTTAATTAAAAAAAAGGTTATGACCTATAACGTACAGCTAGCGTTTTGTGGTCGTTTCTTCCGTAAAATGCTATCGTCACGGAAGCGCAATTAATAAGGCGCAACTGGTAAAGCGTAATTGATAGTGTGGCGATGACCCGTTAATCAGGATCGGGACAAAATGCTAAAGACAATCGACGTAAAAAAGATAAAAGCTGTTTACAATGACCCGCTGTGATGGACTAACTATTAGGTGCTTATTTATGAAAAATAATAGAAAAACGTTTCTCTTACCCTTGTTTTTATTGTCGCTTGGATTCGCTTTGCAGGGTTGCGGTGGCGATGACAAGGAAACTGCTCCACCGCCTGCGGCTGCGACCGCCTTTGTGCCAGGCACCTATCCGCGTTTTGACCCGGTTGTTGCGGATTTACCTTTTAATACCGATCTCATTTTTGCGAAGGCCGGCACTACGGATGGCACTGCTGACGTAGGTGCAGCCACTGATGCAGTGCGTTCAGCATTGAATGCGATGGACGGTTTTTCAACCTCGGCTTATTTTGATGTGATGATTCAAGGCAGCGTTAATCCCGCTACCGTGTTGCCGATGCAGACGGTGTTTTTAGTTGAAGTGAATACCGATGGCAAAGATGCATTGAATCCGGCCAATATTATTGGACTGATTCCGCCCACGGGTCCTGCCAAATTTGATACGCAAGTTGTCTCACTGGATGGTGGTACTAGCAATGTGGTACGTATTCGTCCTATAGCACCGCTCAAATCTAAAACCAAGTACCTGGTATTTTTAACCAATGATATTAAAGATACCGCAGGTGCAGCGCTGACTCGTTCCTGGACCTATAACGCTCTGCACGATGCGAGTTATGCAACCCTCGATTCTTTATTGCCGGTTCGTAATGCAATACTGGGCTGGGAACAATTGGCTGGTGGTTTTTTAGCCGCAGCAACCGGTACGACTGCAGCGGTTGCGACTGATAAGTTGGTGTTGAGCTACACCTTTACCACTACTGATCCACAAACTCCATTATTTGCCATGGCTTCTCCCAGAGCAGTGGTTGCTGGTTTGCAAATTGCTGCAGGCGTGGCTGCACCCACTGCGGTTACCAACGCAGTTCAGCTAGATGCAGCGGGTCTATTATCAACTCCTAAACAGCGCCCGTTAAATATTTCGCCGGCTACGGGAATTGATTTTACTGTGCTCTCAGCGGGCGCTTTGGTGGGTGGGGTAGGGAAGCTTTACACCGGCTATATCAAATTGCCTTACTACCAAACTGCACCTGGAAACTTGCCTTTTGGCGCTTTCCTGACGAAGAACTGGACACCCAATATCGCCTTGGCCACTGCTTTAGGTAAGACAGTTCCTGCGGATGTGAGTGGTGACTTTAACCTTACCTATCGTTATCCCTTTGCTGCAAAAACGTCTGATGAAACTATCCCCTTGCAAGTTACTTTGCCAGAAAAGACTACAGTGCCTGGATTTGTCACCGCACCATCGGCAACTTGCGCGCAAATCTTTGGTAGCTCGGGTTATCCTGTTGCTATTTATGTACACGGTATTACCAGTGATCGTACCTCGGTATTAGCGCTTGCGCATACCTTGGCGAGTAAGTGTGTCGCCACTGTTGCGATTGATTTGCCCCTGCATGGCGTACCTGCAAATAGTGCATTTGTGAATGCTTTAAATGTTGAGAAAAGCCAAGTCATTCCGTTTAGGACGCTGTATGGAGATAATGCTCCGCATGAGCGTCATTTCAATGTGGCAGGTCCTGGCGGAGCTCCGGCAGAAATGAATTTTGCAGCGCCTACGGCTCGCGATGGTTCAGGTGCGCAATTTACTAATCTTGGCTACCTCGCTAATACGCGCGATAACAATCGTGAGGGTGTGATTGATTTGCTGAATTTGAATGCCAGCTTAAAGGGCATCAATGAGGATTTTCTTTTGGGCTTAAGTGTTAGTCTGGATCTCAATAAGGTCTATGTCGTTGGTTCATCCCTCGGCGGTATTATTGGCAGCACATTTACCTCGGTAAACCAGTCTGCTATTGCTAACGATGCGCAGGTAGGCTTACCTTCAAATCTTAACCCTATTCGCGGTATTGTCCTTGCGTCGGCGGGCTCGCAGGTTGCCCATATCATTACTAACTCTCCAACATTCGGCCCCATTATTAATGCTGGCTTGGCGGCGAAGGACGTTAAGGTGGGCACTAGTACTTATGAGAAATTTGTTTATGCTGCGCAAAGCACTCTGGATTCGGCTGATGTTGTTAGTTTTGCACAAATACTCGCCACTCAAGGTGTGCCAATCTTGGTGCAGCAAATTAAAAATGATCAAGTGATTTCCAATAAAGTGAGCAGTGCGCCTTTAGCTGGTACCGAGGCGCTTGCGCACTTGTTGGGCGCTACTACACTTGGCCTCGGTGAAACTGAGCTGGGAGCGGAGAATGGATATGTTGGCTTTGTAAAAATGTCTGAAGGAGACCATGTGTCGCTACTGCGTCCTGCGGCAGCTACAGCGCTTCAGTTACAAGTTACCACCGAGTTACAAACACAAGTGGTGAGCTTTATACTAAATGCGGGGAAAGTTACTGTAGGTGCAGCGGCACCAGGAAATATTGAAACTCCCTAGTTTCTGTTTTTATCTTGTTGTTGAAAAACCCCGGTTTTTGCCGGGGTTTTCTTTTTCTAGAGCTTGGTTATAGCGTTGCGAGTTTTTTTGTTTGCAGCCACAGCTCAATAGCTTGTGTATTATGTGCCATAACTTTTCCTGGCTTCTTATTGCCTGGCAACCAGCATGCTAAGCCATTCGCTTTTTTGAGATGTAAACTTTCACTTTTTGAGACGTAACTATGACACCCCGCAATTATTTGTATTTATTACGCAAATACGATGAGTACCAACCACAAATTGATCGTCTGCTAGCCTCTATAGTCACCGCATTGATGCCGCGCAAACTGGAAACTGACCCGGACCAACTAAAAAAAACCGTGAACCGTTTGCATCAATCTTACCCCTTCGTGGAATTGCTTTACTGTCTCGATGAACGAGGCCTACAAACGACTATTTCTGCATCGGCACCTAATACTGATGATTCCAAGCGCACTGAGCCAGGTTTACATTCTGATCGCAGTAATCGCGCGTATTACACCAGTGCGGTTAACAATGAAAAAGTATCTACGGTCACTGCGCCATATCTCTCGAATGCTACACATCAATTAGCTATTTCTGCGGTGCAGCGTTACGCAACGGTAGAAGATAAAACCGGTTTTTTGGTTATTAATTTTAATTTAGAAAAACTCATTACCTTTTTAAATGGCGATGACTTCCGCCGTCGAGTGCACCCAGTATTTCAAATTGTGTATGCTGTGATTGGTGTGATGCTGGTGCTGGTTGCAGGTTTATTATTGTATGAAGCGGGCGCTGCTATGTTTCAAGTATTGAATGAGCACATCAATGCGCCTATACAAATATTTGGTACAGTTATTCTCATCACCTTGGGGCTTGCCATTTTTGATTTGGGTAAAACAATCCTTGAAGAAGAGGTTTTGTTGCACAAAGATATTCATAACGAAGGTTCAACCCGTCGCACCATTAGCCGGTTTATGTCTGCTATTGTGATCGCTGTTTCAATTGAGTCCTTGTTACTCATGTTTAAATCCTTGCTCGGTGGACCAGATCATTTAGTGTCAGGCGTGCTGATGTTATTTGCAGCGGTAGCAATGTTAGTAGGCTTGGGTGTTTATTTAAAACTCACCGATGAAAAATAAGTTTGAGCAACTCTGTTGATATTTAAAAAGAGAATATTGTGAACACAAAAAATAAAAGCGCTTTTGTTTGCAATGAATGCGGCGCTGATGCAAAAAAATGGCAAGGTCAATGTGCTGAGTGTGGTGCCTGGAACACTATGCAGGAAGTTCGCCTGGGCCCTACACCGGCAAATCGCGCGGCAAAATTTGAAGGCTATAGTGGTGGCGCGAGCGGCAATAATGTACAAACGCTGGCAGAAATATCACTGCATGATGTGCCGCGTTTTACCAGTGGCGCAGGCGAATTTGATCGCGTCCTGGGCGGCGGTTTTGTGCCCGGTTCAGTGGTGTTAATTGGCGGTAATCCAGGTGCTGGAAAAAGTACATTGCTATTGCAAACCTTGTGTTTTTTGGCGGGAAATATGCCAGCACTTTATGTGACTGGCGAAGAGTCTCTGCAACAGGTTGCCATGCGCGCACAGCGGTTGGGTCTACCGACTGATAAATTACAAATGTTGAGTGAAACCAGTGTCGAAGCAATTTGCGCGATTGCGCAAAAAATTGCCCCTAAGGTGACGGTGGTTGATTCTATTCAAGTTGTACACATGGAAGATATTTCTTCGGCACCCGGGTCGGTATCGCAAGTGCGTGAAAGCGCGGCTTACTTAACACGTTTTGCTAAACAAACCGGGACAGTGGTTATTTTAGTTGGGCATGTCACGAAAGATGGATCGCTTGCGGGCCCCAAAGTGCTGGAGCATATGATCGACTGTTCAATATTATTAGAAGGTGATAATGACTCGCGCTTTCGCACCTTGCGCGGCAGTAAAAATCGCTTTGGTGCGGTAAATGAACTCGGCGTTTTTGCAATGACTGAGCAAGGTATGCGTGAGGTCAATAATCCATCGGCTATTTTTTTACAGCGCGCCGAAGATCCCGCGTCTGGCTCTGTGGTGATGGTGATGTGGGAAGGCACGCGCCCGTTGTTAATAGAAATCCAAGCCTTAGTAGATGACAGTCATTTAGGTAATCCGCGTCGGGTAGCGGTGGGGACTGACCAAAACCGGCTGGCGATGTTACTCGCAGTCTTACATCGTCATGGCGGCATCATGATGGGCGATCAAGATGTATTTGTGAACGTGGTTGGTGGCGTGCGAGTAATGGAGACCAGCGCTGATTTGGCGGTGTTATTAGCGATTGTTTCGAGCTTCCGCAATCTTATATTGCCGCAAGATTTAATGGTGTTTGGCGAGGTGGGCTTATCAGGAGAAATTCGCCCTGTGCCGAGTGGGCAAGAACGTTTACGTGAAGCGGCCAAGCACGGGTTCAAAAAAGCTATAGTTCCTTACGCCAACGCCCCGCGTGAAAAATATGCAGGGATCGACGTCGTGGCTGTTAAGACTTTACAAGAAGCTTTGGCTGCATTGTAGGCTGTTGAAATCACTTTATTCAGGATTTGCCAGTTCAATCATTGTCCGGTGTTTGCTATTTATTTCTGCTACTGCCATTTTAAAGTCCGGCAGACTATCCCGTAATGCATCCAGACTGCCATCTGCTTTTGCTAAATTTAATCCGCGAAGAATACGCTCCGCCAGCGCTATGTTTTCTTTGTGAACAAAATAGTACAAAGGCTGGTTGTAGTGCAGCAAGAGTGTTTGCTCTGCCATTAGCGACCATTCCGGGTGCCGGTTTATTTCACCCCAAATTTCGTGTGAACTGCGCACCATATAATCAAAGCGTTTTGCAACGAGCATCTTAAACATGGGTTCGTAATCCCATGAAGTAACGAAGGGAAGATTATTAAAGGATAATATTTGTGTGTCCTGCCAATGCGTGCCTGTGCCTGCTTTAAAATTACGTAAATCGGCCAAGGTTTTTATTTTTGCGAATTTTTTTTGATCTTCTTTGCGAATGAGTAAAATTTTGTATTCACTGATACCTTGATACAAATTAAATTTAATGGCGAGTAATTGTTGTTCACGTTGATGGGTAGATGAGCTCCAGAGGACATCGAGGCCTAACTTGTTCATTAAAATAACCCGTGAACGGTTGCGACCAGTACTCAATGGGTAAAACTTCACGTCGACTCTTCCATCGCTAGCTTCAGTTTTTTGCAGCGCTAACTTCAATAATTCCTCTGGGTAATAATTGGCTGTGGTGATGTCGTGAAATGCTGCGTGAGGAATTACCAGGGCGGGGATATCGGCATTGGTAGGGTTGGCGATAAATGCGTAAGTAAAAACAATGAGATAAATTAAAATGTGCAGGAGATGTTTACAATAAAAATTAGCAATAAACATAAAGTACACGCCAAAAATGCCATCTAATTATTCAAAATTTTTAAGCAGATATTGCAATAATTCGGCATCGAGATCCGACACTGGCTGATAGAAAATACCAAGAATGTGTTGATGGCGATGAGCAATGATGCCATTTAGATGGAGATAAACGGGTATCCCTTCGGGATTATTATCGGCGGGTAATTCAATATTAAATCGCACCGTATCACCGGCAGCAAAGTTATTCTCATCCAGTAAGGCAATCCGTGCACCTTGTGCCGAAATGTCTAACACGTGCGCTGCACATTTTTCGTCAGAATTATCTAACTCAGCAAAAGCGCGTAAAGGGTGCCGGGTATGTTCTCTACGATCGTCATAATCACCCATGGTGACTCCTTTAAGATATCCTGGATATAAAATTAGTTATTGGATTAATGTTATTGCACTTTCATTGTGCCATCATTTTCTTCGCTTAATAGTTCCCATAGTTCACGCTCTGCCGCTTCCGCGTCACCGAGATTTAATTCTATAAGTCGACGCAAGTGACCCACACTGTTGATGTCGATAGTGTGACAAGCAAGGCGCAATTGCTCTATTGATTGCTGAATTAATTGCGTGGACATAGCAATATAGCTTTGATTCGATAGAATAATTTTCACTAGCAGCGGTGCATTTAATTCCACGTGATAAAGCCCTAATTTGGCGAGTGAGACACCCTTTAAGGAAATATCCAGTAATTGCGCGTGCCAATGATTGTCGCCCTGGATAAGTTCTACCCGGGCATCAAAATCAATACGGCTAAAGCGCCTGCGGTCAATTGTCATGAGCTTGCCTAAACTGGGTTGTTGAGTTTGGGTATTGAGTAATAGTGCTCATTTGAGTGTAGCTCAATTGAATTAAATGGCTATTTACCAAACCTTAATTTGCCTCCTCCCAAGCGCAAACCTATAATCACCCACTTTTTCCAACGGGGCTGCACATGACAGATTTTCGTATCGGTATTGATCTTGGCGGTACCAAGACTGAAGTGATTTTATTAAATGGTGCTAGCCAGGAATTATTTCGTACCCGAATACCTACGGTGCGCGACAACTATGCTGCGACACTGCAGGATATTGCAGGGTTGGTGGCCGCCGCAGAGGCTGCTGCAGGGCAGAATAATTTGCCGGTTGGCGTGGGCATCCCCGGTACGGTTTCGCGTAAAACGGGCTTTGTAAAAAATGCTAACTCTACCTGGCTCAATGGCCAACCCTTTCAAAAAGACCTGTCGTTACATTTAGGGCGCGCAGTAAAAGTGACCAACGATGCCAATTGCCTTGCGGTTTCTGAAGCAACCGATGGCGCAGGCCGGGGCTATGATTTGGTTTTTGCTGGCATCCTTGGGACAGGTTGCGGCGCAGGCCTTGCCTTCCATGGTAAACCATTAGTAGGCCCTAACGGTGTTGCCGGAGAGTGGGGACACAATCCGCTGCCCTGGACCAGCGACAGCGAATTAGTGGCTCGGACTTGTTACTGCGGTAAAGCGGGTTGTCAGGAAACATTTTTATCGGGCACCGGACTGCGCCGCTCTTACGAGCTAGCTTCCGGCAAACAGCTGAAGGGCAACGAAATTGCAGAAGCTGCGAAGCATGGCGATGCTATTGCTAGCAAAGTGATGGATGTTTATTTTGATCAGTTAGCACGTGGCCTGGCAGCCATTATTAATATTATGGATCCCGATATTATTGTGCTCGGTGGCGGTGCTTCCAATATTGCTAATATTTATACCGCGGTGCCTAAACTTTTAGGTAATTACGTGTTTGGTCGCGAATGTGACACACCCATAGTACCCGCGATACACGGTGATTCCAGTGGAGTGCGCGGTGCGGCCTGGTTGAATCCGTTGTAACTTTTCGTTGTCATTTTACATAAAATCACACATTTTCTTTCTCGCTTTTCTATTTTTCGCTTCCCCAAGTCCTGGGCAGGCTCGGCGCAGTTTTTTCGAGTATTACTATGCGTAGTTTGATATCGCTTGTCGCAATAGCTGCGTTGCTGTTTATGTCTGCTGCGCGGGCTAGTGAACATCCATCGCAAGTATCGCCACAAGCGTCGCCACAACAACTATCTTCATTGTCTGAAAAAATAGTATCGATTAATTTATGTTTAGATGGTTTGTTGTTAGCCTTGGTTGCACGCTCACGCATTGATTCAGTTTATTATTTATCGGCTAATCCGCAATTCTCTCCGTTTGCTGAGCAAACTAAAGGTCTTTTTTTAAATCGCGGTTTAGCGGAAGATATAGTGCCGCGTAATCCCGATTTAATTCTTGCCGGAGAGTTTAGTTCGGCGGAATTGGTTACCTTATTAAAACAACTTAAGTTTCGTGTGGAGGTGTTGGCGCTGCCGCGTAGCATTGCAGATATTACGGCGCACATCCGCTACTTTGGAAAATTGGTTGGTAATGCCAGCGGGGCCGAGGTGATGGCTCAGAGTATCGAGCACCAGCTTCTGTTATTAAATGCAGAACAGCGCAAGCAAGCCCGACAAATTAATGCATTTTGGTATTCGTCAAATGGCGTTGTAGTCGGGGCAGAGACACTGGAAAATGAATTAATGCAACACGCGGGTATTCATAATTTAGCCCTGGATAAAAATATTATTGGTTTTAAACAAATGGATCTTGAAGAACTTATTCTTGCCCGTCCCCAAGTAATTATTGTGGAGTCGTCAGATATAGAAGCATTTTCACTCGCGCGTGAATATATAAAGCATCCCGCATTACAAAAAAATAATACTCGAATTATTGCGCTGCCCTCTTCTTTGTCGGTTTGTAGCGCACCAGTATTGGCGGATGTCATTAAAGAATTGCGAACACAAGTTAAAGAATTTTAACGCACATATAATTCCTCATTCTGTTGTGCGAGGGTGATGTGGAAATAATATGTGATACCCATTGATTTATTGCATGGCAATATCATTTACAGGGCCTAGTGTGCAAAAAAATACATTTTTATATTTAAATATTTCTCTACTACTTGCCGTGGCTATGGCTTTTCTGGCGTCACTTAGTATTGGTAATCAGGCTATTTCCATCCTGCAGGCGATTAAAGATTTATACCAAGGTAATGAATCACTGCACCAAACCGTAGTCTGGGATATTCGGTTGCCGCGCGTACTACTTGCGTTATTGGTAGGAGGCTCGCTGGGATTGGCCGGTGCCGCTATGCAAGGCTTATTGCGTAACCCCCTTGCCGAGCCAGGTATATTAGGTGTTGCCAGTGGCGCAGCACTGGGCGCAGTGATTGTGTTGTATTTTGGTTTTGCTGCAAGTGCGTGGTATTGGTTGCCTGGCGCAGCGATTGCGGGTGCATTTGTTGCCTTGCTATTGGTTTATTTGTTGGCTGGATCTGGCAGCAGTGTTTTGTCATTGATTCTTGCAGGTGTTGCGATTAATGCAATTACCGGTGCAATGATTGCAGTTGCTTTAAATTTTGCTCCCAGTTTATTTGCCTTGCAGGAAATTGTATTTTGGTTAATGGGTTCATTGGCCAATCGTAACATTCATCATGTGTATATTGCCGCCCCGTTTATCTTCATCGGTTGGTTTTTATTATTGAGTCGTTACCGTTTTTTAAATGCATTAAGTTTGGGTGAAGAGACAGCCACGTCTTTAGGCTTTCACCCGCAACGTGAACGCAATATATTATTCGTTGGTTTGGCCCTGTGCGTGGGTGCAAGCGTAGCCGTAAGTGGCAGTATCGGCTTTGTTGGCTTAGTGGTACCACATTTGTTGCGCCCTTTGGTGGGTTATAAACCGGGGCGCTTGTTGTTAGTGAGCGCACTTGGGGGTGCTCTATTAGTGTTGTTGGCGGACATCTTTGTGCGGCAATTAGATGTTGCTCGCGAATTAAAATTAGGTGTGGTGACTTCATTGTTGGGCGGTCCGTTTTTCCTGATGCTAATTTTAAAAACTCGCTCGCGTTGGATCTAAACCATGATGTCATTAGCGGAAAAAAATCATTCTCTTGAAAAAAATAGCTTAAGTGAAAATAATTTGCTTACCGCTACAGCCTTGCAATTAACGCTCGGCAAAAAAATAGTGATTGATAATGTTGATGCGATTGTTCAAAAAAGTGAATTTGTAGGATTAATTGGCCCTAATGGTGCGGGTAAAAGCTCGTTGCTGCGTATGCTTGCCGGTTTAATCAAACCACAAGCTGGCGAGGTAGAATTATGTATCAATGAGAGCAGCTCCGCCGTCACAAAAATTGCTCCGCAAGAACGCGCACGCGTGATGGCCTATCTGGCACAACACGAAACGCCAGTATGGCCACTTAGCGTAAAAAATTTAGTGGCTCTCGGTCGCTCACCCTGGAATGGCAATGTACTACAGGCCACCGCAGATGATGAAGTTGCAATAGACAAT
Source organism: Pseudomonadota bacterium (assembly GCA_040385335.1). Classification (GTDB taxonomy): domain Bacteria; phylum Pseudomonadota; class Gammaproteobacteria; order Pseudomonadales; family Cellvibrionaceae; genus Cellvibrio. The sequence continues at coordinate 55,102 of JAZKHP010000006.1, read as the reverse complement.
GCAATGCACATGACTGATGTGCATCTACTTGCGGATCGACCCATTACCGAATTGTCCGGTGGAGAATTACAGCGCACTTTATTAGCGCGCGTGTTTGCAGGGAGCCCACAATTAATTCTTGCCGATGAACCTATAGCCTCGCTCGATCTTTACCATCAGCTGCATGTCATGGAATTGTTACAAGCACAAGCAAAAAACGGCGGTGCTGTTATAGCTGCTTTACATGATTTAAGTTTAGCTGCGCGTTTTTGTTCGCGCTTAATTTTGTTGCATGAAGGGAAAGTGGTTGCTGAAGGTGAGCCAGTAAAAGTCTTAACACCAGAAAACATTTCTGCAGTGTATGGTGTTAGTGTTCATGTTGACTGTCGCGATGAGGGAGTGGTTATTATTCCCAGAATGAGAATATTCTAACTATGAAATCATCAACATTTCGTATTCTTATCAATTTATGGCCACCGTTCTTTTTCAATTCAATACGAGTTACTTATATCAGTGAAGATTTTCGCGAGATAGACGTGGCGCTACGATTGCGTTGGTATAATCGGAACTATGTGCGTACCCATTTCGGCGGCAATTTGTTTTCCATGACCGACCCTTGGTACATGTTAATGCTAATGCAGAATTTGGGGCGCAATTATTTTGTGTGGGACAAGAAGGCAAGCATTGACTTTATTGCTCCCGGTCGTGGAGTTGTGACAGCGAAATTTTTGTTGAGTGATACTGTATTAAGTGAAGTTCGTGAAAAGACCGCCAGCGGCGAAAAATATTTACCAGAGTTTGCGGTCAATATTATTGATGCGGAGGGAAAATTAGTAGCTCGCGTATATAAAACTGTATATGTAAAACGTAAGCCGGAAAAGTAACATGCCTAATTACACTTTCTCAGTAAGTGCGAGTCATACGTAATAAAATAATTATCAGCTTGGTTTAAATAAACATTGAACCGAATCCTAATGGTTTATTGACCATGGCCTGAAATAGTTAATTCGAATAAGATTTAGAGAGAAAACATGATCACACAATGGCATATCACTCCCGTTGACTACTCACTGCAGGAAAAAATTCTCAATAACATTAACCAAAAAACGAAGCCTCTGGGTGCATTAGGTCAGCTTGAACAATTAGCGCTACAAATTGCCTTAATTCAGCAAACTGAAAAGCTTGCGATTACGCGTCCGCTGATGCTGGTATTCGCTGGCGATCATGGTATTGCTGATGAAGGTGTGAGTATTGCACCCAGTGCAGTCACACAACAAATGGTGCTGAATTTTTTAGCGGGTGGTGCGGCGATTAATTGCTTTTGTCGCAGCAATGAGTTGCCGTTAAAAGTTATTGATGCGGGAATTAAATTTGAAATCATACCGCCGCCTGTTAATTTGATTAATCATCGCATTGCTGCAGGCACGCACAATTTTTCACAGCGACCAGCTATGTCCATTGCGCAAGCTGAGCAAGCGTTAACTTTAGGTGCACAGCTAGCAGAGAGTGAAATTGCGAATGGCTCAAATTTATTGGCTTTTGGCGAAATGGGTATTGCTAACTCTAGTTCTGCTGCGGCAATACTGGCCGCATTAAGCGATGCTCCGGTTGCCAGCTGTGTGGGTTTGGGGACGGGTATTAATCCGGAACAACTGGCAAAAAAAATCGCCCTGGTGACTCAAGCTGTAGGACGTATAAGCGATAAATCTCCGCTTAATATTATTGCCGAAGTGGGTGGTTTTGAGCTTGCGCAAATCTGTGGCGCTATGCTCGCCACAGCTCAGGCCGGAAAAATAATTGTCGTTGATGGTTTTATTGTAAGTGCTGCGGCATTGCTAGCGGTGCAATTTAATCCTAGTGCGCGTGACTATATGATTTTTGCCCATCAATCGGAAGAGGCGGGTCACCAACTTATGTTGTCTATGCTTAAAGCAAAACCCTTATTAAATTTAGGTTTACGGTTAGGCGAGGGCACAGGTGCAGCATTGGTATTACCGCTAATTAAATCTGCTGTCAGTTTTTATAATGATATGGCCACCTTTGCAAGCGCAGGGATTAGAGTTTAAATATGGCAGCTCTAGCCGCTATAAAGTACCAACTCAATTTATTTTTTCTGGCGCTAGGTTTTTTTAGCCGCATTCCTATGCCCGTATGGGTTTCCTATTCGCCGGAAAATTTAAACCACTCCAGCCGATATTTCGCGTTAGTGGGCTGCCTACTGGGTGGGTTGGTAGCAGTTGTTTTTTGTATGATGAATTTATTTTTTACGCTCAATATAAGCCTTTGGTCCACCATGGTATTTAGCCTGCTGTTAACCGGTGCATTTCATGAAGATGGTTTAGCCGATACAGCAGATGGTTTTGGCGGCGGCTACACCATTGAAAAAAAACTCAACATTATGAAAGATAGTCGCGTTGGCACTTATGGCGCTGTAGCCTTAGTCATGGCGTTGCTGGGAAAATATTTATTATTGTTGGAAAGCAGCCATATTGCCGTCAGTATTATTATTGCTTATACGCTTTCACGTACGCTGGCTGCCAGTTTAATTTTCGACATGAATTATGTAACGGATATCGATAGCAGTAAAAGTAAACCCCTCGCTAACAACCAATCAAAAACGGATCTGTTGATTTTACTTACTAGCAGTTTGCCGATATTTTTACTCCTTACTTGGCAAAGCGCATTATTAATGTTTTGTATCTTAATATGGGTTCGCTATGCGTGTAAGTTTTATTTTATTAAACAGATTAGGGGCTACACCGGTGATTGTTTAGGTGCTGCACAACAAGTCACGGAACTTATTATTTACGCTTTACTGCTATTGTTAAGTATTCAAGTAGAGTTTTAGGATTATGATTACACTGGTATTGGGCGGTGCCCGCTCTGGAAAATCAAATTTTGCACAGCAATTGGCGAGTGATAATCAGTCTCCTGTTTTATACATTGCGACGGCGACGGTATCGGATAGAGAAATGGCCGAACGCATAGCCCATCATCAACAAAATCGCCCCAGTGAATGGCGTGTGCATGAATCTCCGTTAGATTTAATATCAGCATTAACCGAAGAAGGTAATAAACAGCAAACTATTTTGGTGGATTGTTTAACGCTCTGGTTAAATAATCAATTGTTCAGTTTTCCTGAACAAAATTTTGAGCAATTATTTCATCAATTAATATCAGCTTCACGCAACTGCAGTGCGCCCATAATATTTGTGTCTAATGAAGTGGGCCTGGGTATTATCCCCATGGGAAATATTAGCCGAAAATTTGTTGATGAGGCGGGCCGTCTCAATCAAAAAATTGCACAAGTAGCTAATCAGGTATTTTTTATTGCAGCTGGCTTACCTCTGGTTCTCAAGAATGAAAAATAAAACATTTACTTTACTGCGTCATGGAAAAGTAAATGGTGAAGCCGCACTTTACGGGCACACGGACATAGAGCTAAGTGAGCAAGATCGCAGTCATCTGGGAAATGCCATTGCGAAAATTCACGCCGAATTAGTGGTTGATAATATTACGGCATCACCTTTGCTTCGTTGTGCGATTGCCGCCCAGGAGTTTTCAGTAAAATATCAAATCCCTTTACAGCTAGACCCGCAACTAAAAGAAATGCACTTTGGTGTGTGGGATGGAATTCCGTTTGCCGAAATGGGTGACCAATGGCAACAGCTTGAGACCTTTTGGGAATCGCCTTTTTTAACTCATCCACCTGCAGGAGAGACCTTGGCTGCTTTTGCGGAGCGAGTGATTGATGCATGGGAAAATTTAGTAAAAAGCAATTCCGGCCAACATGCTCTTATCATTTGCCACGGCGGTGTAATTAGAATTATCCTCGCACATATTTTACAAATCGATTGGCGCAATGCGAGCTTGTTTAAACAATTGCATATTGATTTTGCAAGCAACAGCAGAATTGAGATAGGGAATTTCGAAGGAGCACTGCCGGTAGTGAAGTGGATTGGTGTGGTTTCTGCTTGACTCATTTCCCGCAACCCCGTACCTTGCGCACCTGAGGTGTTTGGCGCGCTAATAGCTGTAAAATGACTTTGTTGTAACAGTTAGGATTAACGTCAAATTAAATGGGAAGTAGGTGCGCTACGAAAGTTAGCAAAGCCTACACTGCCCCCGCAACGGTGAATGCAACTATTTTTTAGCTACTGCATGAGTCCGATACCAGCCTCAAAAAACGTTTATTCACGATGTCGCGGAGGGCAACATCAGTGGAAATTCTGTGTTTTATACGGCTCCATTGCCTGAAATTGTACGCATTTTTTTCACTTCCCCTCCCTCATCCCATTTTGGATTGAGGATCTTATGTCTACTAAATTATTTGCTTTAACTGGCGTTAGTGCCGTGTTTTTATTCCTGCCTTTAACAAATCTTGCACTTGCTGCCGATGAAACAATTGCGACTGTCTACGTCAGTGCGACTCGCAGTGAAGGTCCACAAATGCCTGTTGCCGCGCAAATTACGGTTATAGATGCAGAACAGATTCGCGTGAGCGGCGCCGCCACTATTGGCGAAGTGTTGCGTATGCAGGCGGGCATTCAAATTCAAGATACTGATGGCAGCGGTGGTCGCAATGTGACTGTATCCATGCGCGGTTTTGGTGGTAATGCGGCAAACAATACTCTGGTGTTAGTGGACGGGCGCAAGCTGAATAATCCCAGCCTTGCCGGCCCCGCATTAAATACAGTGGCATTAAAAGATATTGAGCGTGTTGAAATAATACAGGGCAGTGCCGGTGTACTTTATGGTGATCAAGCCATAGGTGGTGTGATTAATATTATTACGCACAAAGCGCAAGCTGGCGAAATAATAGGTTCGATTAGTGCTGACAAAGGCACTGATAATTTAGAAAATTATGCCGCGAGAATTAGTCAGGGTTTTGTGAATGGTTTGAGTTATAGCATTAGTGCGCAAAAGCGCAATGCTGATAATTATCGCGATAATAATCAATCTGCAGCAACTAATGTATTGGGTAATATTGGGTTTGATTTTGCGGCGGGAAAAGTTTTTATTGAACAGCAGCGTATTAATGATGATTTGCGTTTGCCGGGTTATTTGCTCGACATTGTGGCCGCCATTGACCCGCGCCGCACTAATATGCCTAATGATTTTTCCAGCCAGGATACGGATTTAAAACGTATTGGTGGCCAGGTTGATGTGCTTAATAATTGGCAGTTCCTGGGCGAATATACGGATCGTGATGAGACGGGAAATTATTTTTATGATGATTATAATCTCGCTAATGGCTACTTGCCTTACGCTCAAGCTTACAATATGCGGGTAAAAAGTATTACTCCACGTCTCGTGGGTAACTTTGTTTCTGGGAATGGTAACTCTGTGATTACTCTGGGTTATGACAAGGTAGATGCAGACTATTCAACTCAGGATGGCTACACGGATATTAACCAAACAGTTGATGGTTATTATGGGCAAATAATTTATCCATTCACATCAAAAACAACTGTAACGGGTGGCATGCGTCATTCTAATGTTGATGATAGAAACCTTCTGTCAACAAATCATCACAGTGGTAGTCTTAATTCAGGCGAGCTGGGTATTAATTATCAAATTGATCCAGCATGGCGAGTTTTTGTGCGTTTGGCTGACGGTTTCCGTTTTGCTAATGCGGATGAAAATGGTTATGTATTGCCAGATGTTGATTTTCTAAAAGTACAGACGAGTAAATCGCAAGAAGCTGGCGTCGCCTGGTCAGAAAAAACGGCGAGTGTTAGATATAGTGTCTATCATATGGTGCTTGATAATGAAATTATGTATGACCCTATGGCTGGTGCTTACGGCGCTAATATCAATTTGCCGAAGTCCGAGCGTCAGGGTTTTATATTTGATGGCGATGTGCAACTCAGTGAACAAATTAGCTTGCGCGGAAATTATACTTATACGGATGCCACTTTAAGCTCAGGAAATTTTAAAAACAAAGAAGTGCCTTTTGTCGCAAAAGATACTGGCAATATTGGTTTGGTATTCAATGTTGTGAAAAATATTACGCTGGCTTTTGATGCGAATTATACGGGTGAACGTTATCGTGTCGGTGACAATGCCAACAGCGTGGCTAAGGTGGAGGCGCTAACTTTATTTAATATTAATATCTTGTGGGATATTAGTAATGTTGAAATAGGTTTCCGCGTAAAAAATATCACCGGTGAAAGATATGCGGATTACCAAGGTACCAGCTGGTCAGGCAAATACCAGTATCCGCAACCAGAGCGTACATACAGCGCACACGCCAGCTTTAATTTTTAACCGTAGGGGCGCTGCTTGCTGCGCCCTCGGTTTTTATCACCGGAGAATAGCTATGACTGATGAAAAATCTGATCGCAAACAAGAGCGTCATCAAGAGCGCATGCAGCAACGTAAAGAAATTGTCGATGCAAAAATTGCCCGAGCTACCGAAGACCGTGGTGTGGTGATTGTGTTAACCGGCGATGGCAAAGGCAAAAGCAGTTCTGGCTTTGGTACTGCGTTGCGTTGCCTGGGGCATGGCTATAAGGTGGCGATTGTGCAATTTATTAAAGGCACCTGGGAGTGCGGTGAAAAAAACTTTTTAACGGAAAGTATTTTTCGCGGCGAAAATGCCCGGCTGGAATATTTTGTTATGGGTACCGGCTTTACCTGGGAAACCCAAAACGCAGAGCAAGATAAAGCTGCAGCTGAAAAAGCCTGGGCAGAGTGTGAGCATGTGTTTAGCGATCCCGAAATTCATTTGGTTTTGCTGGATGAATTAACTTATATGCTTAACTATAAATATCTGGATAAAGAAAAAGTCATCGCGACTATTCAAAATCGCCCCATTAATCAAAACGTCATTATTACCGGACGTGGTGCAAAACAATATTTACAAGATTTAGCGGATACTTTTAGTGAAGTGAAAGCCATCAAACATGCATTTGAAAGCGGTATCAAAGCGCAGAAAGGCATCGAGTGGTGAGGTGAGATTGGTGAAAAGAAAGTGGTGATGAGAAATCCTTATGTCTAAAACAATAATGATTCAAGGCACTACCTCAGATGCCGGTAAAACAACACTGGTTGCTGCACTGTGCCGCATCTATAAAAATCGCGGCGTTTCAGTGGTACCTTTTAAACCGCAAAATATGGCTCTCAATTCGGCAGTCACAGAAGATGGCGGTGAAATAGGTCGCGCACAAGCCTTGCAAGCGCAGGCGGCCGGTTTGCAACCGCATACGGATATGAATCCCATTTTGATAAAACCCACCAGTGATACGAAAGCGCAAATTATTATTCACGGCCAAGCGGTGAGTGATATGGATGCAGTGGTTTATCACGATTATAAAACTCATGCCATGAAGGCGGTACTCGAATCTTATCAGCGTTTGCAGACGCAATATGATGTGATTGTGGTGGAAGGTGCAGGTAGCCCGGCAGAAATTAATTTACGCGATCGCGATATCGCCAACATGGGTTTTGCTGAAACCGTCGATTGCCCGGTGATTATTATCGCGGATATTGATCGTGGTGGTGTGTTTGCACATTTAGTGGGTACGCTGGATTTATTAAGTGCATCGGAACAAAACCGTGTTATAGGTTTTGTGATAAATCGTTTTCGCGGCGATATGAGTTTATTGCAATCTGGTCTTGATTGGTTAGAGCAAAAAACCGGTAAACCGGTGTTGGGCGTTATTCCTTATATTCAAGGCCTGGCTTTAGATGCAGAAGATGCACTCACACTCAATCAACAACAAAAAGCCAATGGGTTTCGTGTCGCTGCACTTGCGCTACCGCGAATTTCCAATCACACGGATATGGATTCACTTCGCCTTCATCCTGAGATTCATTTTGAATGGGTTGGTCCGCAACAAAAAATTCCACCTTGTGATTTAATTATTATCCCCGGCAGTAAAAATGTTCGTGCTGATTTGCAGTTTCTGCGCGAGCAACAATGGGATCAGGATATTAAACGGCACTTGCGCTACGGTGGCAAAGTAATAGGCATCTGTGGTGGTATGCAAATGCTGGGGGAAAAGATTCTGGATCCTCTGGGTGCCGAAGGCTCTGCCGGAGAGTCTTCGGGGTTAGGTTTTTTAGCTATAGAAACCACCCTGACTGCCGAGAAGATATTGCGTCAGCAGCAAGGTTTTTTATGGGATAAGTCCACGTCAGTTTCCGGTTACGAAATTCATTGTGGCATTAGCAAAGGCAAAGGATTAACAAAGCCTGCAGTATATTTTAACAGCGCGAACGAATTGGTAGCGGATGGTGCTCTTAGCGTTGATGAGCAGGTTTTGGGGACTTATCTGCACGGCTTGTTCGACACTCCAGATGCCTGCGTAAAAATACTGCAATGGGCGGGCGTGAATCTGACAACGGCGATTAGTATGGATGTATTGCGGGAGCATGAAATAAATCGTTTGGCTGATGTAGTTGAAGCTGCGTTGAGTGTGGATCTATTGGGTTTCTAGTTATTGGTGAAATTGGCTTGGCTTATTGCGGCACTAATGATTCAGATCAGATTACCTTAATATATTTCTGCTAGAGTGCTGCTTCGACTGATGATTCCTTAATGCACTTGAGGTTTTTATGATAGCCATGCCGATTTTAGGGTGGCTGACCTTAAGCGCTTACGGTAAACCGATTCCTTTTTTTGGTTTGGAGTTGCCTTCGTTAATAGAAAAAAATACTGAATTGCGGGATCTTTTAAAAGAGATACATGAAATAGGCGGAAGCATTGGTTATATTTTATTGGCTGGCCATGCGACTGCCGGCTGTTCCATCATTACGTTAAAAAAGATAATACATTGTTGCGCATGTCTTTTTTTAAAAATTAACGGGTTGCAATTATGCGTCACGGTGAATTTCATAAGGTTCAGCATATAGGTTGGTTGCGCGCATCTGTTTTGGGTGCGAACGATGGGATAATTTCCACTGCAAGTTTAATCATGGGTATAGCTGCGGCCCAGGCAGAGTTGCAGATTGTGTTGTTAACGGGAGTTGCCGGATTAGTCGCTGGTGCTGTTTCTATGGCGGCTGGTGAATATGTTTCCGTGCGTTCGCAGGCGGATACAGAAACTGCAGATTTAGCCCGTGAACGAGCCGAATTGGAGGCGGAACCCGAAGCCGAATTACGCGAGCTAACAGAAATATATGTAAAGCGTGGCATTGATCGTGAGCTTGCATACAAAGTTGCTACACAATTAACCGCTCATGATGCACTAGGTTCCCATGCGCGAGATGAGCTGGGAATTATTGATTTTATGGCCGCACGTCCACTACAAGCTGCGCTTTCCTCTGCCGCAACTTTCGCTGTTGGAGCGCTGATTCCGCTTATTGTTGTGGTCCTCGCTTCGCAAAATATTTTTATTTCACGTGATTTTTTAATCCCGGCGACGGTTATGGTTTCCTTAATGGCCTTAGCTTTATTGGGAGGTCTGGCCGCAAAAGTTGGCGGTGCCAACCTTTTGCGCGGATCTCTACGTGTAGTTCTGTGGGGCGCTTTGGCGATGCTAATGACAGGAGTTGTTGGCCACTTTTTTGGTGTTGCTGGTTAGTTCTATCGCAAGATCTTTTCCAGTACACGACTCATTGTCTGATTAATTGCTGTGAATTTATCTGTGTCCCGCAAAATTTTTTCAGCGGTTTGCACATAGTTTGAATTGTCTAAATCTTCTGCACAATTTTCAATGAGGGCTATTGCTGAAGCTCTGGTTGTTTCCAAATGAAATTGAAATGCATAAATTTGTTCATCAATAACATAAACTTGATTTACACAGGCTGCGCTGCTGGCAAGGAGCGTTGCTCCCTCGGGTAATGCAAAGGTATCGCCGTGCCAATGAAAAACCTCGGCACAATTTGCCAAAATAGATGCAATAGGATTTTTATGCGCAGCAGCATTTATGGTGATGGGGAACCAACCAATTTCACGGTGAATATTTTGCGTAACTTTGGCGCCGAGCACACAAGCAATAAGTTGTGCACCGAGGCAAATGCCCAGTATTTTTTTACCAGCGGCAATGCTGGCCGATATAAAGGTTTTTTCCGCTGCTAGCCATGGGTATTTATCCTCATCGTAAACTCCCATGGGTCCACCCATAATAATCAAGACATCAAACTCGTTTAACTCGGGTGCCTGTTCGCCTAGATACCAATGGGTCGTGGTTAGGCTGTGCCCCTGAGCGATTAGATCTTGATAGATGCTGCCGGTGTCTTCAAAGGCAACGTGTTGTAATGAATGAATGCGCATTTGCGGCTCCAGGGAAAATTTAAGCGTGATTTTAGGGTGCTCAGTTAAGTTAAGCCATAGGTTTAGGCCCATTTTGTTTCGCTAATAAGGTATACTCGCGCAATTTTTATTCAGTAGGTAGATGATCTTGATCGGCAAATTTTTCAAAAAAATTCTGGGTTCCGGGACAGTACAAACTTCGCCAGGGTCGCAATCGCAACAACCTCGCACACAATCGCCGGGCAGTCCGTCCAGGGATGCGGGGCAGGCGAATTCCAGGCACTCAACCGCTAAAAATTCGGGGCAGGGCGAGAAAAGCCATGGCAGTCGTGAGCACAAAAAGCCACAACATAAATCCAATCGCTCGGCGCAAGCGCCGGAACGTAACTCAGTGCGCCCGCCTAAAAATATTGTCCCGTCAGTGCCCTGGGATCCGGCGTCCTTTGTAGTTGAAGCGGTTCCGGGTAAAACTCGTTTCTGCGATTTTGATATAGCTGACGAATTACTGCATGCCATTGCTGATTTGGATTTTAAATATTGTTCGCCGATTCAAGCGCAGTCTTTACCCTACGCTTTGCGCGGTCAGGACGTGGTAGGTAAAGCGCAAACCGGTACCGGCAAAACGGCAGCTTTTTTAACGGCCATTATTGATGATTTATTGAAAAACCCTATTGCTGAAAAACGTTACGCTGGCGAAGCCCGCGCTTTGATTATTGCCCCCACGCGCGAACTCGTTATTCAAATTGCCAGTGATGCAAAACTGCTGTGTAAGTATACTGATTTAAAAATTCATACCTTGGTGGGTGGTATGGATTACACCAAGCAACAGCGCCATCTGCACGATGATCTGGTGGATATTCTGGTGGCAACACCGGGTCGGCTATTAGATTTTTGTGGCAATAAAGATGTGTATCTGGATCAAATAGAAGTCCTCGTTATCGATGAAGCCGACCGTATGTTGGATATGGGTTTTATTCCCCAGGTCCGCCAGATTGTGCGTCAGGCACCGAAACGCGAAGATCGACAAACGCTATTTTTCTCCGCCACCTTTACCGACGATGTCCGCAATCTTGTTGAGCAGTGGACCTTCGAGCCGGTCACCATTGATATTCAACCTGAAAGTGTGGCCACCGATTCGGTTGATCAGCATATTTATCTGGTTTCCACCGAAGAAAAATACACGCTTCTTTACAATCTTATTCAACAAGAGCATGCCGAGAGCATGATTGTGTTTGCCAATCGTCGCGATGAGTGTCGTGACCTGCAAGAAAAGTTACAACGTCACGGTGTTAATGCCGGATTGCTATCCGGTGAAATTGCGCAAAATAAACGCGTATCGACATTAGATGCTTTTAAAAGCGGTGAAATTAAAGTGCTGGTGGCAACCGATGTTGCGGGGCGCGGTATCCACATTAGCGGCATCAGCCACGTGGTGAATTTTACCTTGCCGGAAGAACCGGAAGATTATGTGCACCGCATTGGTCGTACGGGTCGTGCCGGTAAATTAGGTACGTCGATCAGCTTTGCCTGTGAGGATGATGCCATGCTGCTGGAGCCTATTGGCAGATTGTTAGGGGCTGAAATTAAATGTGAGCAACCCCCCGAGTATTTGCTGCTAACGCCACCTGAATTACCACCAGCACCCAAAAGCTCGCGCGATGATCGCAGTCGTCCATCGGGTGCTCGAACTAGCCGCACTGGTAACCGCAGCGGGAATCGTTCGGGTGGACGTCCGCGCTAAGCGAGTGAATATTGCGCAAGGATTAGCTGCGTTGAGCAAACAGTTAGGTTGATAAAAAGTTAAATGGAAAGGGTATGTCATCGTCAAAATCGGCGTTAATCGTATTGCACGTTGGTGCATTTATGATGGCTGCCACTGGCTTGTTTTCACAGGTTATTAGTTTACCCGCATGGGATATTACCGGTTATCGCACCTGGATCGCAGCGGCGGCCTTGTTTTTATGGGTTTGGTGGCGCGAAGGTGGCATTGGTTTAGGATCTGTGCGTGATTATGTGCGCATGGCTATTCTCGGTGCTTTGCTGTGCGTACATTGGATTACCTATTTCCATTCGATGCAAGTCGCCAATATTGCCATAGGCATGCTTGCGCTTTATGTTTATCCGGTGATAACGGTATTTATGGAACCCTGGCTTAAAAAAGTTCGCATTGATTGGCGTGATGTTGCCGTAGGTGCGGTGGTATTTGCCGGGGTTTTTCTGCTTGTTCCTGAATTTGATTTGGCCAATAACATGACCCAGGGCGTGCTTTGGGGAGTGCTTTCAGCCTTTACCTTTGCGTTACGTAACTTACTGTTAGCCCATTGGTTTAGCAAGCAATCCTCTGCGCGCTCGATGAGTTATCAAGTATTGGTGGTTGCCTTGTTAATGACACCCGTGCTGCTGACCTCAGCTCACACGCCCTCGCATAATGATTGGTGGCTACTGCTAATTCTTGGTTTTGTTTTCACTGCTTTTTCACATAGCTTGTTTGGTTATGCATTGCGTTTTCTTAAAGCAAAAACTGTGGGTTTGGTCGCTTGCATGCAGCCCGTGTATGGTGTGATCTATGGCGTACTTTTTCTGCATAGTATTCCTGAATTTTCTACTTTGCTGGGTGGTGTTATCATCGTCACCGCCGCTATCTATGAATCCGTTCGCGAACATAATAAAGCTCCCCTTGCCGCCTAAAGCTTTCCCCCCAAATTATTGCGTCAATTCAGCTGGAATGATTAGTCGCTCATTTTGCTACTGGTTTCGCTAGTATCTATCGGCAATATTTTTATTCCCTCTCTCGATATGTCTGGTCGTAAATCCCCAAGCTTAAGCTTGTTTGCGTACAGATATCGGATTAGAGCGTTTTGTAAAAGCTTGACTACACTCACTAAATCATTATTTTGATTTGGTGAGCAATCCCTAATGAAAAAAATTCTTATTGTTGAAGATAGCGATATGGTAGTGAAGGTATTGCGGCATTTGGTCGGGCAATATCCCCAATATCAGCCACTCTTTGCGGCAAGCATGGAGCAGGCAAAATTGCTTATGGTCGAGCATAACGATATTTTTGCCGCACTGGTGGATATCCATTTGCCGGATGCGCCTAATGGCGAAACTGTAGATTATGTGCTCGCTAAAAACCTTCCTACTATTGTATTAACCGGCACTTATGATGAAGCGCACCGCGAGCTATTATTCAATAAAGGCATAGTGGATTATGTGACTAAAGAAGGTCGTTTTGCTTACAATCAGGCACTCGGCATGGTGCAGCGGTTAGAAAAAAATCAACAGATAAAAGTATTGGTGGTAGACGATTCAGATGTATCACTGAAACATATGTGCGAGCTATTAAGGCGCCATTTGTTTCAAGTGAAAGAAGCCGTTAACGGTGTCGATGCGATAAAAGTATTGCTGGAAAACCCGGATATTAAATTATTGATTACCGACTACAATATGCCGCGTATGGACGGTTTTGAATTGGTAAAAAATGTCCGTTACACCTACGATAAAACTAATTTAATTATGATTGGCGTTTCTGGCGAAAGTAATGAGGCGCTATCGGCAAAATTTATTAAACATGGCGCTAATGATTTTTTGCGAAAACCATTTCATCCTGAAGAATTTTATTGCCGAATTATTCATAATCTTGAATATTTGGAATTGGTCGAAAAAATTACGGATACGGCACAGCGCGATCATCTAACGGGTTTATTTCATCGTCATCATTTTTTTAATGTGGCGCGCGATATTTGTCACAGTGCACAAGAAAAATCTTTGCCTTTAGCCCTGGTCGTTTTTAGTGTCGATAATTTTCGGCAGATCAACGATCAGTATGGTTACGAATGGGGTGATGTTGCAATCAAGCACATAGCCAAAGGCCTGAATAATATGCTTGATCGCTTTTTGCTTTGTCGCGGCGATGGCGATGAATTTTTTGTGCTCATATCAGGGCTGGACAATGAAAAAGCGGTAGAGTTTATCAGCCGTGTACGGCAAATTTTATCCACTGAAACCTGTACTCTTAATGGTGAAGAACAGAGTTTTTGTTTCAGTGCCGGCGTAACCAACCAAATGGCGAATGGTATTGATGCGCAAATAAAAAAGGCAACAAGATTGGTGCGTCTCGCAAAAGAGTCTGGCGGCAATATGGTATTGGGAGATGAGGATGATGAGCTTTAAATATTTTGATAAAGTTTAAGTATTTTTTTTATTTTTTGTAACGCCATGAGTAGACCCATATAAATCAAACCGGCGAGTGCGCCATACCAATGCGAATCTACCGCCACAGGTACCGGTATTAATGTTTGTAATTGATTTTCTTGAAAACCTGCCTGATGCTCGTGGAATATTTTTGCAAATACCAGCCCCACAAATAAATAGCTCAACCAGGGATTGCGAAAACTATTCAACAACAAACCTGCCACAATTAAACCATGAATTACACCAGATAGACCGCGGTAAAAAACTAACTCCGGATTCCACAATAAAGTTCCTATGCCTACGGCCATCGCACAACTGACGAATAAAGGAACATAAACTTTTAAAGATACATCGCGCAATAGCGAAAAGCCTATTATTAAAAACGCCGCTATGTTCATTGCCAGATGGGCAAAACCGTAGTGAACAAGATTGCCCGTAAAGAGACGCCAGTATTCGCCGTCAATAATTTTGCTGCGGTTAAATTCAAGTATGGGTTCGATGCTCGCTCCGAATCCACCAAACAATAGGATTAAAATGCTGAGTGAAACGGAGAGCAAAACACCGGGAGTAAATATGGATCTGTGCAAACTACTTAGCGCCTGCTTGCTCAAGCGCCAATACAAATTCTTCTGACAAACGATGGGTTTTAATCATTTGCAAAAAGGTTTTTTCTTCTGGACCAATGGCGTTTACATCTTTGCCCGCTTCTACAAATAGCTTTACAAAAGTGGCGAAATTCTCACCGCGCATACCGCGATAAGCTTTTTCCAGCAAATGGAAATCTGTATTTACGCCAGCGGGTGCTACGAAGTTTAAAAAAGTGGCAATGCGGGCATCATCAAATATTTCACCGAGTACTTTTTCTTTATCTTTACGTAAGCTCATAATTTTTAAACCTGAATAAAAAATTAAATTTTTTCATGATTGAGAATAATAATGTGTAAATTATCGCGCAATTGTGGAATGGCAGATTGTAATGTATCCCATACTACATCGAGGTCAAGATCAAAATAACCATGAGCGATACGATTGCGCATGCCTTTATGCTGCTCCAGGGTATTTCGGGATGAGCTGCAATAAAGTCAGGAAACAATGTAATCAATTTGGTGGCGATTTCACCGATTACCATTAAGTTCATCATCACTGCTTGTTGTGTACGGCGATCTTCATAGAAATCATTTTTATGTGAATTTTCCACATAATTCAATGCGTCCTGACAGCATTCATGTATGCGTGTGAGTTGGTCGCTTAACCTGGGATTGCTCATAACGGAATCGCTTGCGTCACTACTTGTTGACGAACTCGTATTGGAAGATCTCCCGGTGTTATCAAATCAACATGGATACCTAAAAGATCTTCTAACTCTGATTGCAATCCCCCCAGATCAAAAAGTGTTGTTCCTGATAAAGCATCTACTAATAAATCGAGGCCGCTGTTATCGGTATCGGTTTTGAGTGTCACCGAGCCGAATACTCGTGGATTGGTTACCGGGAAACGTGCAATCAGATTTTTAATCGCATCGCGATTTTTTTCAAGCGCGTCTGAAGGTTTCATAATTATCTCTTTATGATTTAACTTTGTAATTTTTTCAGCAGTAGTTCATTCAATGCCTGTGGATTCGCCTGACCTTTACTGGCTTTCATCGCTTGACCGACGAAGAAACCCAACATTTTTGCGCGTTTGGCTTCGTCCGCAGCACGGTAGCCTTCTACTTGTGCCGCATTGGCGGCGAGTATATCGTCAATAATTTTTTCCAGTGCGCCTGTATCGGAAACTTGTTTTAAGCCTTTGGTTTCAATAATGGTATCGGCATCGCCTTCGCCGTTGCAAATAGCTTCAAATACTTGCTTGGCGATTTTGCTGGATAAGGTGCCGTCTTTGATGCGTACAACTAAACCGGATAATAATTCGGGTGTTACCGGTGATTGATCAATGCGTTGTTCGCTGCGATTCAAATAAGCGCCTAAATCAGCCATGATCCAGTTAGCAACCAGTTTTGCTTCGCCGGAAATATTTGCCGCTTGTTCGAAAAATGTGGCGGTAAATTTGTCCATTGTAATTTGGCCCGCATCGTAATCACCTAAGCCAAAATCTTTAACAAAGCGCGCGCGTTTTGCTTCTGGCAACTCAGGCATTTGTTTGCGCACAGATGCGATATATTCATCATCGATAATTACCGGCAATAAATCCGGGCAGGGGAAATAGCGGTAATCGTTACTGTCTTCTTTACTGCGCATGGAGCGAGCTTTTTTCGTATCGCCGTTGTAGAGGCGAGTTTCTTGTTTGATTTTTCCACCATCTTCCAAGATATCAATTTGGCGCTCAACTTCAAGTGCAATACATTCTTCCATAAATTTAAACGAATTTAAATTTTTGGTTTCTGTGCGGGTGCCGAGTTTTTCCTGCCCGAGTGGGCGCACAGAAATATTAACGTCGAAACGCATGGAGCCTTGCGACATTTCGCCATCGCAAATTTCAATAGCGGTCACAATTGAATGCAATTTTTTGGCAAAAGCGACAGCTTCTTCCGCAGTACGCATATCAGGTTCGGTGACCACTTCAATAAGCGGTGTTCCGGCGCGATTTAAATCTATACCGCTCATGCCTGCAAAATCTTCATGCAGGGATTTTCCGGCATCTTCTTCCAAATGCGCATGGTGAATACGAACACGTTTGCTTCTGCCTTCGCCTAGTTCTAGATCCACATAACCCGGGCCAACAATGGGCTCAGCGAGTTGCGTGGTTTGATAGCCTTTGGGTAAATCTGGATAAAAATAATTTTTACGTTCAAACACAGAGCGCTTGCCAATTTCCGCATTGACGGCCAAGCCAAACATCACGGCGTAGCGAAATGCTTGTTCGTTGGCGACCGGTAAGGTTCCGGGCAAAGCTAAATCAATTGCGCAAGCCTGGGTATTAGGTTCTGCCCCAAATGCTGTGCTCGCGCCGGAAAATATTTTTGTTTTGGTGGCAAGTTGTACGTGAACTTCCAAGCCGATGACGGTTTCCCATTGCATGATATTTTTCTCGCATCTGTTTATTTCGTAGGTTGGAAAAGCGCAGCGCCTTCCGACATTAACTCGGATTGCGTCGGAAGGCGCTGCGCTTTTCCAACCTACGCTATATTAATTAATATTTGGTGCCGTTTGCTGGTGGAAGTTGGTGGCTTGTTGAAATTGATGGGCGACATTTAATAATTGCGCTTCGGCAAAAAAGTTGCCAATCAATTGCAAGCCAACAGGTTTATTGTCCACCAATCCACAGGGAATTGATAAGCCGGGTAAGCCCGCCAGATTGGTGGCGATGGTGTAAATATCTTCCAAATACATGGCCACTGGATCTTTCGATTTTGCACCAAATTTAAATGCAGGTGACGGCGATGTTGGGCCAATAATAATGTCGACTTGCGTAAATGCATCGACAAAATCTTGTTTAATTAAACGGCGAACTTTTTGCGCTTTGCTGTAATAGGCATCGTAATAACCGGCAGAAAGCGCATAGGCACCTACCAAAATTCGGCGCTTAACTTCATCGCCAAAACCTTCACTGCGTGAACGCATATACAAATCATTTAAATCTTTTGGGTTTTCACAGCGGTGCCCAAAACGCACGCCATCCATCCGTGACAAGTTAGCTGAACATTCGGCGGGCGCTATGACGTAATAAGCCGGTACTGATAAGTTGGTGTGCGGTAGGCTTACATTGTGAATAGTTGCGCCCAGGCTTTCGTAAACTTTAATCGCTGCTTCAACATGGGCTGCGGTTTGCGGATTTAAACCTTCGCCAAAATATTCTTTAGGTACACCGATTTTTAAACCTTTCAGCGAATTGTTCAAGGTGGCGGCGTAATCAGGAACCTCGCGCTCAACGCTGGTTGAATCTTTATGATCAAAGCTGGCCAATTCATTCAACATGAGTGCCGCATCTTCGGCCGTGCGGGTCAAGGTTCCGGCCTGATCAAGGCTGGATGCAAAAGCAATCATGCCCCAGCGCGATACGCGACCATAAGTCGGTTTGATGCCGGTTAAACCGCAATGTGCCGCTGGCTGGCGAATGGAACCCCCGGTATCAGACGCTGTTGCCGCTGGCGCTAGATGGGCAGCTACAGCGGCAGCTGAACCACCGGATGATCCACCAGGTACGCAATCAGTGGCCCAAGGGTTTTTAACGGGGCCGTAATAGCTGGTTTCATTGGATGAGCCCATGGCAAATTCATCCATATTGGTTTTACCCAACATCACCACACCTGAGTCTAAATAATTATCGACAATAGTGGCGTTATAGGGGGCAATAAAATTATCGAGCATTTTCGAGCCGCAACTGGTGCGCACACCCATAGTACAAAAAATGTCTTTGTGGGCAATGGGCACACCGCATAGGGCAGGGGCATTGCCAGCAGCGAGGCGTTTATCAGCCTGTGCCGCTTGTGCTAGCGCTAAGGCTGGCGTTACGGTGATATAAGAGTTGTAGGTTTTATCTAGCCGCGCAATGCGATCAAGATAATGTTGGGTTACTTCCGTGCTGGAAAAATCCTTGCGGCGCAGGCCTTTTACGAGCTCGGCGATGGTTAACTGGTGCATTCAAAAATTCCTGATCGGTTACGACAAAGGCTTTGTTATTTATCTGTAGGGGCGCCGCTTGCTGCGCCCATTCGTTAACGAGGGCGCGGCAAGCAGCGCCCCTACGTAAGACCTGGTTATTCAATCACCTGGGGTACGAGAAACAAACCATCCTGAATTGCCGGAGCTATGGATTGAAACAGTTCACGCTGATTTGGCTCAGTGACTACATCCGGACGCAAGCGCTGCACCGCATCTAAAGGATGCGCCATGGGCAAAACACCCTCGGTATTAACGGCCTGTAATTGGTCGACCAAGGCGAGCACTGTGGAAATACGGTCTGCCACTTCATCGGCGGCATCATCAGAAATAGCGATGCGCGCCAGCACGGCGAGTTTTGCAATATCAGAACGATCTACAGCCATAGTGGAGCTCCAATGGGCGAGTTGTCGCAGCGATTTAAGGCAATCACTAGACTGAAAAAATGGGGCGCTAAAGTTACCATATTTTATTGGCAACCTACAGTCTAAAGGCCATAAGTCCCTGCTGAAAGCCCACAAGCATGGCAAAAGATGGGGGGTGTTTGGATTAAGCCAATGTGAAAAGCAATTGTGGTAATGTTAGAAACGAACAAACAGTAAGCGCTATCTACTAACTCACCATCCAAATCATACAAATTGTTGAAACTTAATTTATGCTAACAATAATATATTTTATGACTTGTCCAGTCGCATTATCCAATATTGTATTGAGCTGTATCTAAATCTGTTTTACTGAAAATAAACTTGCAAAGTATTAAAACAGTTACATTATTAATACCGCATCTCTTGCATTTCCCGCTCAACATATTTCAACCGCTCTTCCAAAATGGACGTGCGTTGAAAGCTTCCCTTGGCGAGCCTAAGTGCATTACGAATTTGAATTTGCGCCTTGTCGTAAATACCATTGGCGATAAAATATTCAGCGCGCGCTTCGTGTACACCGAGAATATTGCCATTTAAACCATTCACTTCCGCTAACAAATACCAAACATAATCATCATCTTTACGTTTGCGTGAATAACGCTCAAGTAATTCTGCGGATTTCGCATAGAGGCCGGATTTCATTAATGCTTCAGCATAACGAATCGTTAAGGGGTAGTTATCAGGATTAAGTTTAAGTTGAGTTTCAAGTAGTTCCAGTGCTGGCTTATAGCGTTCGGCGGCCACATCAATATCGGCATTCATTATTAAATAGGTGATGCGCTGAGGGTCTTTGTCTAGCAAAGGTTGTAACGCTGCGTGTGCGGCATCGTATTGGCCCACCTGGGAGTAGGCGAGCGCTAACCCGTAGCGGCTTGCATCAGGTGAAACGCTTTCACCATCAACTTCACTTTTAAAACGCTTTACGGCGAGTTGTGGCGTTTGCTCCAGCTCAAAGCGAATTCGTGAGCGCATTAGCTGGAACTCTATATTGTCGGGATAAGGTTTTTTAATGTATTGCATAGCGCGGTTGCGGGAATCGGCAACGCGGCGTTCTGTAACCGGGTGGGTAAGTAGATATTCGGGTGGACGACGGGAGCCACTGCTGAGGTGCAACATTTCTTCAAACATCTCGGACGCTGCATAAGGGTCGAGTTTTGCTTCAATCATCGTTTGCATGCCGATGCGATCTGCCTCTTGCTCATTTTCACGGCTAAAACTTAAAGCGGCAGCCTGGGTGAGTCCCTGAGTGCCCATCATAACAGCCATACCTGAGTCACTATGGCTGTTCGCCAGGAGGGCTAAGCCTGCAATCATCCCCGCCAACATAGGCACCATAGCGTTTTTTCTTTGTTCAAGCATACGTGCATAATGGCGTTGGCTGAGATGGCCCATTTCGTGGGCTATAATTGCGGCCAATTGATTTTCTGTTTTTGCATAATTGAATATACCGGTATGAACCCCCATAACACCGCCGGGAATAGCGAACGCGTTGAGCGTATCATTTTTAACCGTCACTAAATCGATATGTTTATCATCGAGTTGGCTGTAAGGTAGGAGCTGGTTAATAAGTTGTTCTATATAGTTGATTACCAGCGGATCAGAAGACGTGGGTACTTGACTGCGATACAATTTCAAATAGCGTTGACCCAGTATCTTTTCCTGGACGGGCGATACCATTGCGGAACTTGTATCACCTAATACAGGAAGTTCCACTTCGGCTAAGGTTGCGCTGGCAGGTAGCGCAAGGCTGAGGGTAATAACTAGCTGATGGATTAAACGCTTCACAATAAATAAAACTCCTGAATAGCAATTTGCAAGTTGGGATTTAGCTGACTATCTTAGTACGGGCTTATTAGTAGTGGCTTAATGCTGGCTTTGTACTGCCTCTATGCTTGCTGTGTCAGTTGCGTGATGCACTCTAGCGGTTTTACTGGGCAATGGCTATGTCGGTTGGCTCTTCGATTATTTTTTTAGTATTTAGTTCGGCAGCTACCATCGGAGTATGGCTAGCGGGTTAACAACAAAAAATGTGCTCCCTAGAATTGGAGTGCAAAACTGCCTTAATTTGAAACTATTATCTTGAAAGTAGAATCCAGCGTATCTGAAGTTCCCCAAGCTTTAATTGCTTTGATCGACGCAAACGTATTAACGCAGGTTGTTGCTGCAGAAATGGATGCATGCGGTTTGAACTGCCCCTTACCTTTGCTAAAAACCAAGCAAGCCTTACGCGAATTAGGCGTGGGCGAACTGTTACGTGTGTTGGCCACTGATGCAGGTTCCCTGAAAGATTTTGTATCTTTCGCGCAGATTACAGGACAAATTATTCAAGGGTTTTATATGCAGAACGGGGTGTACTACTACCTCATTTGTAAACGATAGTTGCCCTCCAGCTCCATTAATTTTAGTTAGATTTGAGTGAGATTATCGTGCGTAACGCAAGTGAACTATTGCTAATTTATTTTTCGTTTCGTTTTATTATCGATAAATGTTTTCCTAAAAAATGCGTTCTTTTATCAGCGATTTGGTTAAAAGTAGCGTTTGTTGGTCTGCAGCAATGATGGATTTTTTCGCAATGCTAAATATTATTTTCCGGTGGCGATATTTTTTGATGTTGGTATTGCTCGCCAGTATTCATCCGGTACAGGCGCAACAATCTTCAGCCGCGAAAATTTCCAATCTTATAAAAAGCGATAATGATCCTCGCGATTATCGTTACCTTAGGTTAACCAATTCCCTAAGGGTGTTGCTTATTTCTGATGCGCGAGTTGAAAAATCAGCAGCTGCGTTAAACGTAAAAGTAGGTAGCAATCAAAACCCCAAGGAGCGGCCCGGGTTAGCGCATTTGCTCGAGCACACGCTACTGTCAGCTACTGAAAAATACCCTGCTATGGGTGAATATCAAGAATTTATCAGCCAACATGGCGGGGGTGTTAATGCGCATACGGCTGAAGAAAATAGCAATTATTTCTTCGATATAGACAATGCTTATCTTGAGCCTGCGCTTGATCGCTTTGCAGATTTTTTTATCGCACCCACATTCAATGCGAACTACGTAGACCAAGAAAGGAATAATGTGAATGCGGAGTATCTCGCCGCTATAAATAATGATGAGCTGCGTGGCGGGGATGTTTACCGTAGTTTATTTAACCCGGAGCACCCTGCCGCCACCTTTTCTTTAGGTAATTTGGAAACCCTGGCGGACGGAGAAGATGATAATGTTCGCGATGATTTAATAAGTTTTTATCAAACTTATTATTCTGCGAATATGATGACATTAGTCGTTATTGGTAATTACTCATTAAATAACTTACAAAAAATGGTTGAGACGCGCTTCGCGCAAATCCCTAATCATAATAGAGAAGTAGCAAATGTTCACCATAAGCTTTTTCCTGACGGCGTACTGCCAAGTAGCATTAATATTCAATCGGTTAAAGAATCGCGCAAATTAACTATAGTTTTCCCTGTTCCCCGTTATGCCTCTTATTATCAAACTAAGCCGTGGAATTATCTAGCTCATCTGCTCGGTGGTGACTCACCCGGTAGCTTATTATCTTTATTAAAAAGTCTGGGCTGGGCGGAAGCGGTGGTGGCAGGTGAAGTGTTCATCAGCCAGCAAGATAGTTTGTTTAAAATTTCATTAACGCTAACTAATGCGGGTGTAAAAGCCAAAGATCAAATTGTGTCGGCGTTATTTGAAAATATAAAAATGATGAATGCGCGCGGTATTGCAGATTGGCGTTTTAATGAATTGAAGCAAATGGCTGAGCTGCAATTTCGTTTTCCGGAAACAGTAGCCACTATTGAATCTGTTGCCAAACTTTCGCAAGCTATGCATGATTACCCTGCTGAAGATGTCCTAAGGGGGCCACTTACCTATACTCGTTTTGATGAAAATGTAATTAAAAAAGCATTGACCTATTTACGTAAAGATAATGCCATGATTGTGTTAAGCGCCCCTGAAATCGTTGTGCCAGAAGAAAGCGTTGCAGGCATTACTGCTTATTACCATACACCTTATAACTTTAAGGCCGTCCTTCCCGAGATATTAGAGTTAAAACCTGCTTACCAACAGAAATTGTTTTTGCCGGAGCGCAATATTTTTATTCCCAAAAATACTGCGATCAAGCCGCCCTTAATGGTGTTGACGCCAGATAATATCGCATCCACCACCGTCCCTTCATTGTTAGTAAACAATGAAGATTTTAAAGTGTGGTTCTTACAGGATCACTACTATCGTTCGCCTAAAGCAGAGCTTAACGTTCGCTTTAAATTCCCGCTTTTGAATAACTCCCTGGAAAGTTCGGCGCGCACACAATTATTTGCCGCTTTGGTGATGGATCAGTTAGGTAAATATACCTCTCCTGCAAATTTTGCGGGATTAACTTTTTCTATTAAAGCAAATGCGCGTGGCTTCGATATGTATTTGGCGGGTTATACCGATAAACAAAATTTACTGTTGAATAAAATTATTTATACCATTGCGCAGATTAATTTTGCTCAGGATCGATTTGAAAAAGTTAAAGGTGATTTGCTGCGCGAGTGGCAAAATGAAGAGAAAAAATTACCTTATGAAGTGCTTGTAAAAAAAATCCCGCGCTTACAATACATGCCCTATTGGAGCGCTCAGGAATATGCAGATGCTTTATTGCCAACATCATTCGAATCATTTAAGTCGTTTAGCACCAGGTTATTAAGTGGGGCAAAAATAGAAGCGTTGCTGTATGGCAATGTATATTCGCAAGATGCCATTAAATTTGCTGCTTTAATGGAGCATCAGTTGATAAAAAGGCAGTCCAGTCGTTTGCCGCAATTAGCAAAAGTATTGCGTTCAGGAAATAAAAATAATAAATCCTGGTTATATATTCATCCTCTAGAGCATAAAGACCATGCTGTTGTTTTATATGTGCAGGCACAATCACCTTCTTTGGATGATACCGCACACACGATGTTGCTTAACCAGATTTTACAATCTAAGTTTTACAATCAATTGCGTGCACAGAAGCCGTTGGGTTATGTTGCAGAGCTTTTACCTATGCCGATTAAAAATGTCGAGTCAAGCGTGCTTGTAGTGCAGTCGCCGGAAATGGCTGGCGAGGAGCTTATCGGTGAAATAAATTCGTTTTTAGCCAATGCGTCGCAAAATTTAACCGAAAATTTTTCACAGAATAAAGATAGGTTGTTATCGCAGTTACGCGGGGTTCCGACATCCTTATCGGCGCAAGCAGATAAATATTGGCAGGGTATTTTGTTTAATGATAAAAAATTTCTGCGCGATAAAGAATTAGCTCTTGCCGTAAATAAAATTACCCCAGAGTCTTTGCGTGCGTACTATGAAACGATTTTTTTGCAGAAAAATCGGCGTTTGTGGTTAGCAACGGATAAAATTGAAAATCTAAAAGATTTTGAATTTATCCAAAATGTTGCTGATTATCAGCAAAAGCAACCAGGGTATTTATATCCGTAATGCTATTTTTTGGTGCACTTTCGCATGAATTATTCGATTTTTTCTTCCTTAATCGCTTGGGAATCATAAAAATTTGGGTAATAATGCGAACCCTAATTTATGTGACAGACGTGCATTAATATAATCTGTTGCTGTGTTTATTTGCGCGCTAAGCGTATGGCTGAGGAAATTTGAATGCTACAAGATATCGATGCCATTGAAACTAAAGAGTGGCTGGATGCTTTAGAATCCGTTGTTCGTCACGGCGGTAGAGACCGTGCCGTTTATTTGCTCAAAGCACTTTCTGAGTCTGCCGTGAATAAAGGCATCGACCAGCCTTCATCTATTCAAACTCCTTATCGCAATACTATTTCAGTTGAGCATGAAATCACCGCGCCGGGTGATGTAGCGCTTGAGCGTAAAATTCGTTCAATTGTGCGCTGGAATGCCATGGCCATGGTAATGCGGGCTAATGATAATGATGAGGGTCTGGGCGGCCATATAGCTTCTTTTGCCTCTTCGGCCACCTTATATGATGTAGGGTTTAACCATTTTTTCCGTGGTAATGACGGTGATAAACCGGGCGATCTAGTTTATTTTCAGGGCCACGTATCTCCGGGTATGTATGCTCGCTCTTTTGTAGAGGGTCGCCTGGATGAGTCGCACCTCGATAACTTTCGTCGTGAAGTCGATGGCGGTGGTCTTTCGTCCTATCCGCATCCTTGGTTGATGCCAGATTACTGGCAGTTCCCCACTGTTTCTATGGGCCTTGGTCCCATTAAGGCCATCTATCAAGCTCACGTAATGCGTTATATGAATGCACGTGGTTTGGTCGATATCGGTGATCGTAAAGTCTGGGCATTTTTAGGTGATGGCGAGTGTGATGAGCCGGAAAGCCTTGGCGCAATTGCATTGGCTGGCCGCGAAAAGCTGGACAATCTTATTTTCGTGATTAACTGTAACTTGCAGCGCCTTGATGGTCCGGTGCGCGGCAATAGCAAAATCGTGCAAGAGCTTGAAGGAGTATTCCGTGGCGCTGGCTGGAATGTAGTCAAAGTACTTTGGGGTCGCGGCTGGGATGATTTGCTCGCAAGAGACAAAACCGGTTTGTTACAGCAACGAATGAATGAAGTTGTTGATGGCGAGATGCAAAACTACAAAGCGAATGGTGGTGCTTATACTCGCGAGCATTTCTTTGGCAAATATCCAGAATTGTTGGAGTTGGTCAAAGACATGTCGGATCAGGATATTCTTTATCTTGCGCGTGGCGGTCACGATGCCCACAAGGTTTATAACGCTTATTACAATGCGGTCAATACCAAAGACAAACCTACTGTGATCCTGGCGCAAACTGTAAAAGGTTACGGTATGGGTAGTTCCGGTGAGGCTATTAACAAAACTCACTCGGTGAAATCCCTCGATGTAGAAAGCTTGCGCATCTTCCGCGACCGTTTTGGCATACCTGTTAGCGACGACGACTTGCCTAAGCTTCCTTACTATCGTCCTTCTGAAGACGCGCCAGAAATGATTTATATGCGCGCTCGCCGCGCTGCCTTAAACGGTTATTTGCCATCGCGTAAAGCTGATTTTACCGCGTTACAAACTCCAGAGTTAGAAGCATTTGCTGCGCAATTGAAAGGCACTGGGGAGCGTGAAAACTCTACCACTATGGCTTTCGTGCGTATTTTGTCTTCATTAGTAAAAGACAAAAATATTGGCAAGCAAATTGTACCTATAGTGCCTGATGAAGCGCGCACCTTCGGTATGGAAGGTATGTTTAAGCAAATCGGTATTTACTCTGCTGAAGAGCCAAAATACAAACCGCATGATGATGGCCAAATGATGTCCTACAAGGAATCAACCACGGGTCAGATTCTGGAAGAAGGTATTAACGAAGCCGGTTCAATGTCTTCGTGGATTGCGGCGGCAACCTCTTACAGCAATCACAATGTGCCATTAATTCCGTTTTATATTTATTATTCAATGTTTGGTTTCCAGCGCATTGGCGATTTGGCGTGGGCTGCGGGCGATTCACAGGCGCGTGGTTTTATGCTGGGTGCCACTGCAGGCCGTACCAGTTTGAATGGTGAGGGTTTACAGCATCAGGATGGCCACAGTCACGTATTGGCTAATACCATTCCTAATTGCCGGACTTATGATCCAACTTACTCTTATGAGTTAGCGGTGATCATTCAAGACGGCATTAAGCGCATGTACCATGACAAAGAAAACTGTTTCTACTACATCACCTTGATGAATGAAAATTATACTCATCCAGATATGCAGGAAGGTACAGCAGACGGCATCATCAAAGGTATTTACTTGCTAGAGCAAGGTACTGGTAAGGCTAAAAATCGCGTCCAATTGATGGGTGCCGGCACCATTTTGCGTGAAGTGCGTTTTGCCGCTGAAATTCTGCGCAAAGATTTTGATGTGGAAGCAGATGTATGGAGCGTTACCAGCGTGAACGAATTGACCCGCGATGGTCAGCGCGCTACGCGTTGGAATATGTTGAATCCAACTTCTGCACCGCGTAAACCTTATCTTACGCAAGTACTGGAAGGCCGTGATGGTCCGTTCATTATTTCAACTGACCATCTGAAAACCTATTCAGAGCAATTGCGCAGCTATATCCCTGGTGATTATAGCGTACTGGGTACCGAAGGGTTTGGTCGCAGTGATACTCGTACCAAATTGCGTCATTTCTTTGAGGTTAACCGTTATTTTGTCGTGATCGCTGCGCTTAAATCTTTAGCGGACCAAGGTAAAATTAAGCCAGATGTGGTGGCTAAAGCGATTAAGAAATTTGGTATTGATCCTGACAAAGCGGATCCAATGAGTGTTTAAAACCATCGCCCTCCCACAAAGAGGGCGCATTTGTATTTAGAGCAACCTATTGGTATTGAATCGATTGATCAGACTCAAGCTTTTAGTGAAAAAGCAAAGACTAGCGAGGCACAACAGTGGCAATTCAAGCAATTAAAGTCCCGGATATTGGCGGCGCCGAAGGCGTTGAAGTTATTGAAATTACTGTAAAGGTTGGCGATGTTATCGCTCTTGAAGATTCCATTGTGGTTTTAGAAACCGACAAAGCTTCAATGGAAATTCCTGCCAGCGCCGCGGGTAAAGTCACGGCCATTAAAGTTAAGCTGGGAGATAAGGTTTCCCAAGGTGATTTATTGATAGAAGTCGAAGCTGAGGGAATTGCTGCTCAAGCTCCTGCCGCTGCACCTGTTGCAGCTGCTCCAGCACCCGTTGTTGCAGCAGCAGCGCCGGTTGCGAATGTCCAGGTTGCCGCAGAAATGAAAGTGCCTGTACCTGATATTGGCGGCGCCGAAGGTGTTGAAGTTATTGAAGTTTGCGTAAAAGTTGGCGACGAAGTTGCCGAGGGTGATTCGTTAATTGTGTTGGAAACTGATAAAGCTTCCATGGAAATTCCTGCGCCAGCCGCCGGTAAGGTTGTCAGCATCGCCGTAAACTTAGGCGATAAGGTATCTCAAGGTTCGTTAATTGGAATCCTGGCAACTGTAGGTGGCGCAGCTACTACACCTGTGGCAGCAGTTTCCGCTGCTGCACCTGCTAAAACTGAAGCAGTGCCGGTAGCTCAGGCAGCCGTGGCAAAAACTGTTGTAGTTGAAGATATAGTACAAACCGGGGATGTTTATGCCGGCCCCGCTGTGCGGAAAATGGCACGCCAGCTAGGTGTAGACTTAGGCAAAGTGAAAGGCTCTGGTCCGCGTGATCGCTTGTTGAAGGATGACCTGCGTAATTACGTAAAACCGATTGTCGCAGCAGCTCAAGCAGGCGCGCCGGTTGGTGGTGGTTCAGGTATTCCACGAGTACCCGCAGTTGATTTTGCCAAGTTCGGTGAGATTGAACTGGTAAAAATGAGTAAAGTGAAAAAGATCACTGCGGCGAATATGACCCGTAATTGGTTGAATGTACCCCATGTTACTCAGTGGGATGATGCAGACATTACTGATTTGGAAGCATTCCGCAATGGTTTAAAAGCTGAAGCGGAGAAGCGCGGTAGTAAACTCACGCCATTGCCGTTTTTGTTAAAAGCTTGTGCCGCTGCGTTGATTGCTGAGCCTACGTTTAATGTGTCCTTGCATGACGATGGCGAAAATATGGTGCACAAGAAATACGTTCACATCGGTATCGCCGTCGATACGCCAAACGGTTTAATGGTTCCAGTCATTCGCAATGTCGATAAAAAAGGCTTGTGGGAATTGACCGATGAAATTAATGCTATGGCAAAAAAAGCTCGCGATGGCAAATTAATGCCTGCGGATATGCAGGGTGGCTGTTTCACTATTTCCAGCTTGGGTGCAATGGGTGGAAACGGCTTTACACCTATTGTTAATACTCCCGAGGTGGCGATATTGGGTGTATCCAGAGCACAAATGAAACCAGTGTGGAACGGTAAGGAATTTTTACCGCGCAATATGTTGCCTTTGTCTTTATCTTACGATCACCGTGCTGTAAACGGCGCTGATGCCGGACGCTTTTTTACGTTCCTGGTGGCGGCAGTAGCAGATGTAAGACGTTTACTCTTGTAGTTTTTCGCCATCAATAAAAAGCCCGATTTCTGTTATGGAAATCGGGCTTTTTTATATCTGCACTTTTATTTATATCTACACTAACTGGTGTAATTCGCGACTGATTGCGCGAATTGATTTGTAGATTTAGTGCGCCGCTACTACGCCTTCCTGGATCACATGTGTAGCTGCTTTTTTAGCGGCAAATGCAAACCATAATACATAGATGTAGCAGGCCAATGGCACTACAAAGGCCAATGAGCGCGCGCCAACAGGGAAGTGCGCCAATAACTGGTCAACAGTAAAACCGTAGAACACAGAGATGAAACCGCCACCGCAAATTGCCATACACATTAAACCAGAGGTCGCCGATGCAGGTGCACTAGAGCGCTCAAGGGTCAGGGTGAAAATGGTAGGAAACATAATCGAATTAAACAAGCCGATTAAAACTGCTGCCATGCCCGGAATAAAGCCGAGTGTTAAAGGTGCAACCCAATCGCCAATATTTACTGAGCCACCGATAGGCAGGGCCGGCAATTGATAAGTCAGAATAACCACTGAGGTCAAAACCACCGCACCTATTGCTACCAGAATAAGCATGGAAGTTGCACTGTAGAAACGCAGTAATGCAGAACCCATAAAGCGGCCCGCCATCGCAAATAACATAAAGAAGGGAGCTATGTAACCAGCAACTTGTGAAGAGACATTGAGAATTTCTGGTTGCTCAAGGAAAAAGATCATGCCAGAGATAACGCAAACTTCAGCACCTACATACAGGAAAATAGCAATCGCACCTAGATTAGCCCATTTGGATTTTAATGCAGCGAAAGGTGATTCTGAGTGCTCAGATATTTTCGGCGCGTGACTCGCAATTGTTTTGCGGACTAAAAAAACGGCCAGGGTAAACAGGGCAAGCGCGATTGCAAGATACAAGTAGGTAGAGGTTACAAATGACAAGCCGGTGTTTTTCATCTCCTCAGTAACAACGGCATCTTTTGTAAAGAGTTCGCCATCCAACAAATATTTAGCACCAAAAATACCGCCAATAAATGCGCCCATAGAGTTAAATGATTGGGAGAGATTCAAACGAAATGCAGCACCCTTTGGATCGCCCATGGAAGCAATGAGCGGGTTTGCCGCAACTTGCAGCAGGGTGATACCAGAAGCCGCCACAAACAAACCAAACAAAATGGTCATAAAGCTGTTGGTAAATGTGGTAGAGAACGCGATCAAACAACCGGCAATAATTCCCAGCAGACCCAGGATAATGGAATTCGCATAGCCCTTTCTTGAAAGGTAAAATGCGGCAGGAATAGACATAATGCCGTAGGCGATAAAAAAGGCGAATTGATTGAGCTGTGTTTCAGCATCGGTCAAGGTAAATACTTTCTTGGTATTGGCAACCAGTGGATCAATTAAGTTGGTAACGAATGCCCAAATGAAAAAAAGTACGGTGATATAAATTACTGCCAGAACCAGGCCGCCATTTGATGTGGAATTGCTGGCCTCTGAATTAGCGGTTGGACTCTGCGGAATACTTGCCATTTTGTACCTCGTTGTCTTTGTTATTGATCGTTTTGTCTCTAGTATGCTTGCTTCAGCTTCTGATGAGCCCCCTTGCAAGTGCGCGGTACTATAATTCAAGCTGGCTTTACTGTCATATAGTTTGTTGCTCGCGCAAGCTGCAAACATACAAAGTACAGTGATAGCTCATCTAATCATTAGTTTTGAGTTGATGGTTCGCATTACTTTTGGTGAATTATTAGCAATTATTTTATGTAGGCGGTATTGAAGTGTCTAAGGCGACAATTGATGATGTGGCAGTACTAGCGGGCGTTTCGATAAAAACGGTGTCTCGGGTACTCAATAATGAACCCAATGTGCGCCCTGCAATGCGTGAAAGAGTCATGGCAGCTAGCGTGCAACTGGATTATCGACCCAATATGTCGGCGCGAAGTTTGGCTGGTAACCGCTCTTACTTGCTCGGTTTGCTCTATGGAATACCCTCAGCGCATTATGTATTGGATATTCAAGAAGGCGTACTCGACGTGTGTCGGCCCCAAGGCTATGAACTTATTGTTCACCCTTGCAATCATCAAGATGTAAATTTAGCCCATGAAGTTTCAGAATTAATCAGAGATAAGCGTATTGATGGTGTCATGCTAACTCCGCCGATTTCTGACAACATTCCATTAATGCAGGCTCTCAAACATTTGGCAGTTCCTTTTGTGCGAGTTGCGCCTACGGAAAATAAATCCCTGTCTCCTTACGTAGAAACTAATGATAGTGAGGCCACTTATGATATGACTTGCCACCTCATAGCATTAGGCCATAACTGCATTGGTTTTATCTGCGGACATCCGGATCATCGTGCTGTTACCTTACGTTTCGAAGGATATAAAGCAGCACTTGTTGAAAATAATATACCTATAGATGCGGACATAATCGCACAAGGGTACAACTCGTTTGAATCGGGAGAGTTATGTGCACGCAATTTGTTACAAAAAACTCCTCGGCCTACCGCTATTTTTGCTGCTAATGATGAAATGGCGGCAGGAGTAATGATGGTTGCTCATCAGATGGGAATTAAAATACCCGGTGAGTTATCGGTGGCTGGCTTTGATGATACGTCGGTGGCGCATCAAATTTGGCCAGCCTTGACCACCATCAGACAACCAATCCAGCAAATGGCCAAGAAAGCCACGGATTTGCTTTTGAAACAACTGAAGGGAAAGGAAGTGCAATTACCGGCCAGCATGCTAAGTTCGAGTATTATTCTTCGTCAATCAACTGGTTTGGCGCCTGAGCGCTAATATAGATATAATTTTTTGTTTGACAAAAAAATGCACCCTAAGGTGCATTTTTTATTGAAGTAGCAGTTATATTTAAACGCTTTTAAGGGAGGGCGTCTTACTTATTAGCCAGGCCGCAGAACCCACCAGTGCTGCTTTATCGTTGACAATCAGTTTAATTGAAATATCACTCACATAGCTTGCCATGGGGCCTTTGTTTTTGTAGCGCTCTAAAAAATGCGATTCAGTTAATAAGCCCATTAACTTGGGTGTAATACCCCCACCTATAACAACTCCGCCTTTTGCTCCCAATGAAAGTGCCTTGTCTCCAGCAACTTCACCTAATACATCGCAAAAGGTAATCACCGCTGCACGACAAATAGAATCTTCATTCGCTATACCTTTGTTGCTGACATCCGCTGGGGAATAGTCTTCCGCCGCAATACCCGCTTCATGGGCCAAGGCACGATATAGATTGACTAAACCCGCTCCAGATAAAATATTTTCTACTGAAACATGGTTTTGTTCTTTTAACAAAAACGCTTTGATAGCGAGTTCCTTTTCGTTGGTAGGAGCAAAGCTGGCGTGACCGCCTTCAGTTGGGATAATCTCCCAGCTACCCCGGTTTGGCACCAATGCAGCCATGCCGAAGCCGGTACCTGGCCCCATAACGACAATAGGTGCATTAAGACTGGTTGCGGAGGCATAGAGAGTAACTAGCTCATTGTCTGGCAAAAAGGGTACAGCGTAAGCCAGCGCAGCAAAGTCATTGATAACGTGTAATGTGTTCATCCGCAGTTGATCGCGTAGCGCTTCTATCGAAAACTTCCATTTCAAATTTGTAATAGATGCATGGCCATTCTCAATGGGGCCCGCAATTGCCAGGCAGGCATATTTCGGTATATCTACATCAAATTCTGCGCAACAAGCTTTGATCATGCTTGCCATATCAGAATAATTCGCGCATTTGAGGGTGATTTGCCGATGCGCAGTGTAATCAACGTTTTCTGCCTTGTTTGCATCATATTCAACCAGACCAAAACGTCCGTTGGTGCCGCCAATATCGGCGACCAGTAATAGGCTCATGGGATTCCCCAGTATTGTTAAGTGAATGGAACAGTATGTTTTCGCTACACCAGCAAAACCGCATTTTTACACAACTAAACGCGCGCTGCACGGGTTACGATCTGGATTTAGTCACTTTCCATTCTTTAATGAGGCAATTGGATAATCGACAAAGTTATTGCAGGGCTAAATATAAGATTTTTTTAAACCAGAATATTTTTTTTGCTAATACAGTTACAACTGCAAGGCCTGTTAGAGCTCCCGCTGAGTTCGCGCAAATATCTAGCAAATCAAAAGCGCGTGGTGGCATGAAATATTGCCCAATTTCTATAGCGATGGAAAATAAAATTAGAAAAATAGCTTTATGCCCAATACTTCTTTGGGGATAGGCGAAGCTAATCGAGAAGGCCGCGAAAAAGTAGCCACTAAAGTGCATTAATTTATCATCAAGCACTGGTGTATAAGTTTCGGGTGCGGGAGTTAGCCCCATGAATAAAAAAAGTGCTAGCAGTGTAAAAAACTGCATTAAGCATAGTTGGCGCCAAAAAAACATATTTTTTCTCTGGTAAAGATGTGCGGTAATGATTAGTAGCCTACTTCACTAATGACACCAAGGGTTCTGCTGTATAGAGATCTTGCGGAGAATTGATGTTAAAAAATGGATCATAGTCTTTCACAACAAAATCAACATACTGAGGTTTATGTTGTTTTACCCATTCTTGCAGTCGCGGTATTTCGCCCGTTTGCAGTTGTGATGTAAGTTTAGGAAGCAAAGAAATATGCCATAGCGCAAATACGGGGTGAATTTGTAAATTCGAGCTGGCGATAATTAAAGGCGCATTGCCAGACTTTAAGGGGGATATCACTGCGTGCACAGCCAATTTGCTGACGACATCCAACGGGAAAAAAGGTGTATCGGAAGCAAAACTCATTAGCCATTCTTGATTTTCAGTGTTGGTAGTCATCCAGGCCAGACCTGCATGGACACCGGCAAGAGGGCCAAGATTATTAGGGAATTGGTCAGCAAGAACAGGTAAACGAGTGCGCGCAAAACGCAAACTGCTGCCATTAGCATTAAGCAATAATTGCGAGACCTGAGGCTGAGCTCGTTCAATTGTGCGTTGCAAGAGAGTTTTACCCCCTAGCGGTAGCAAACATTTATCACCGCCTCCCATCCGGCGTGCAAGGCCTCCAGCGAGAATAATACCAACGATCGATTCTGATGATTTCATAAACAATATTGTAGGCCAGTAAGCAAGCTGTAGCAGCTTTTAAATGTATACGATTTTAATTCACCAATTCACCTCAACTTTTGGCAACTAATTGGCGTATAAATACGTATTTTAAATACCCAATAGTTTAGCTGGTAGTTAATCTAGTACCTATAGATTTAATGTACTAAAGGTAAAATAAATTAATAATAAAGACTATTATGTTTTGTAAATCAATAGCTTGGAATGTCATATTTTCATACATAGTATAATTTTCACAGGAAATCAAAATAGTACCAGGAATACCTACACGAAAGCATTTGTCAAGCTGCTATGCAATACGGATCACAATTCGCTTAAACCACCCGGATTCTGTAATGAGCATTTATTGTTCGCAGTACGCCAGTACGCAAAATTTTAATATAGGCAATGCGAAGCAGTGCCTTTTTTGTCGATGGGTATTAGTATGCAAGCCTGATTGATTCGGGAGAGATTGATGACATTGAACTTAGAAAACTTGCGCCGTGAATATTTGCAGGGTGGATTGGACTTGGAAGATTTATCTACAAATCCAATTGAGCAATTTAATCGCTGGATGACACAAACCGTTGCCGCAGAAATACCTGACCCCAATGCTATGACCGTTGCTACGGTGGACGCCAGCGGCCAGCCGTCGCAACGTATTGTGTTGTTAAAGAATGTCGACGAAAAAGGTTTTGTGTTTTATACCAACCTGCGCAGTCGGAAAGCGCAAGAATTAAAACAAAATCCCAAAGTGAGCTTGCACTTCCCTTGGCATTTTTTAGAACGTCAGATAAAAGTTTGCGGTGTTGTTGAAGCCTTATCCACGACCGAAGTATTAAAATATTTCGTCACCCGCCCGCGCGATAGTCAGTTAGGTGCGTGGGCCTCACAGCAAAGTCGTACGATTTCTTCGCGTGCAGTGTTAATGCAGCAATTTGAATCCATGAAAAATAAATTTGCCAAAGGTGAAATTCCCTTACCTGATTTTTGGGGCGGCTTCCGTGTAAAGCCGCATCAAATTGAATTTTGGCAAGGTGGCGCAAATAGATTGCATGATCGATTTCAATATAACTTGAATGCAGATGGTACGTGGAAAATCGAACGGCTAGAGCCCTAAATATAAATCATTTGTATTCGCTAGTGAGGGTTAGACCTCCGTGACTTGCCACTTAATAGATTTTTTTGGAACTAAAATATAGCTCGCTGCTTGCGGTGGGGTGTTTGATTTGGTTAACAATATAAATATGCAAAAAAAAAGCTCTTCCGCGATTCTTAAGCGCCGCCCTCTGGATGGCATCCGCGTCATCGAGGTTGGACAATTGCTTGCCGGGCCCTTTGCTGGTTGCATGCTCGCATACTTTGGTGCTGAACTTATTAAAATTGAACCACCGGAAACGGGTGACCCCATTCGCGGGTGGCGTGTTTTAGAAGACGGAACATCATTTTGGTGGCGCAGTCTCGGCCGTAATAAAAAAAGTATCACGCTTGATTTAAAAAAAATTGCAGGGCAACGTATTGCGCGGCAATTAATTGATACTGCAGATGTCGTGATTGAGAATTTTCGCCCAGGTGTTATGGAAGATTGGGGCTTGGGACCAGATGAAATAAAAAAAACAAATCCTAAATGTGTATATGCACGCATTTCGGGTTATGGACAAACCGGGCCTTATGCAAGCAAGCCGGGATTTGCATCTGTCTGTGAAGGTATGAGCGGGTTTCGTTTTGTAAATGGTTTTGCGGATCAGGCACCGGTGCGTCCTAATTTAAGTATTGGCGATACCATTGCTGGCATTCATGCCGCTCTTGGCATTACGCTTGCGCTACTGGAGCGCGAGCGTAACGGTTCAGCTGAAGATAGTGGTCAAGGCCAAGGTCAAGTGGTCGATGTTGCGCTTTATGAAGCCATGTTTAATTTAATGGAAGCTG
The DNA here is from genome assembly GCA_040385335.1 of Pseudomonadota bacterium. Taxonomy (GTDB): domain Bacteria; phylum Pseudomonadota; class Gammaproteobacteria; order Pseudomonadales; family Cellvibrionaceae; genus Cellvibrio. The sequence continues at coordinate 18,703 of JAZKHP010000006.1, read as the reverse complement.
TGGTGCCGGAGTTTGATGGTGCCGGGGTCATTCGGCAGCCATCGGGTACTACAGTTACTGGCATAGTGCCGACCAACACCTATCGCTGCAAAAATAAAAAATACGTCGTGATTGGTGGTAATGGCGATTCAATTTTTCAACGCTTAATGGATGCTGCCGGTTATCCGGAAATGGCGCTTGACGCACGCATGGCCAATAACGCAGGTCGGGTTGTTCACGAAGCTGAAATTGATCATGCGCTTGCAACATGGTGTTTAAGTAAAGATTCTGATGAGATTTTGCGACTATTAGATAATGCTCGCGTGCCCGGCGGCCCTATTTACAATGTAGAAGATATGTTTGCTGATCCCCACTTCAATTCCCGTGGCATGTTTGAACAAGTAGAAATTAATGGTAAGCCATTAAAAATTCCCGCCATACTACCAAAACTTTCTGAAACACCTGGCCGCACAGATTGGCCTGGCCTGGAAGTGGGTAGCCATACTCAGGATATTTTGGCAAACATCCTAAATTTATCTCCAGCGGAAATTGATGAGTTAAAAAAATCGGGTGTGATTTAATTTTTATCGAGATCGAACAAATGATGTTACGCAAAGGGTTGTATAGCCATTACAAAGGCAACGACTATTACGTTTTTCAGGTTGCACTTCACAGTGAAACACGTGAGGCACTGGTGGTTTATCAATGTCTATACGATGACTATTCATGGTGGGTTAGACCCCTGAGCATGTTTATGGAGACCGTGACTATTGAGGGTAGAACGATTCCGCGCTTTCAATTTATTCGCGAACTTTCAACGGAAGAAATTGCATTCTTTGCTAAATGTAATGAGCTAAATAAAGAGTAATTCCCGTGTTTGAAATAGATATACAAGTAAACGACGAGCGTTGGATGCGTTATGCGATTCAATTAGCCGAGCAAGGTCAGTTGCTGGATGAGGTGCCTGTTGGGGCAGTCATTGTGCGCGATGATAAAATGATAGGAGAAGGTTTTAATCAACCAATAAGTCGCCATGATCCGACTGCTCACGCTGAAATAGTTGCGCTGCGCATGGCGGCATTAAATGAACAAAATTATCGTTTAATTGGCGCAACACTTTATGTAACGCTTGAACCCTGTACGATGTGTGTGGGCGCGTTGGTTCATGCACGCATAGCTCGTTTGGTGTACGGTACTACTGAGCCTAAAGCGGGTGCGGTTCAAAGTAAAAGTCGATTATTGGAAAGCGAGTATTTCAATCATCGCTTGCAATATAGTGGGGGAATTTGTGCGGCAGACTGCCAACAACAGCTAAGTAGTTTTTTTCAGCGTCGCAGGGAAGAGGTTAAGCAAAGGAAAACAATACCTGCCCAAACTCGGAATGATAAAAAATAATGAAATAAAGTTGTCTGGTTTTATGAATTTATAAAATGGACAAAGACAATGATTTATTCAGGTTATTCCTACTTAACTTTTCGCTAGCAGTGGGTTGGGTTGAGGCTGGATTTACTTCAATATCCAGATTCGCATTCAATGTTGCCAAACGAAATTGTTCATGCTGTTCATGCCACGTAAGAATTTTTTGATAATTAATAATGTTTTGTACGTAGGTTACGGGTTCCCATCCGCGCGCATAACCGTGTTTAGCGTTACTGTAATATTGATGCTTAGCTAGGAGAGGGAAATATTGGCTGACGTCTGCCCACAAATTGGGATTGCCGCCCATTTTTTCGGTTAGCACTCGTGCGTCTTCTAAATGACCCAACCCCAGGTTGTAAGCTGCGAGTGTCATAAATAAGCGATCCTCACCAACAATCCTTTCTGGTAAGCGTTCTTCCAAATTTTTAATATATTTTGCGCCGCCCTGAATACTTTGATTAGGATCTTCGCGGTCACTTACGCCAAGCTCTTTTGCGGTATCGAGAGTTAACATCATAAACCCCCGCACACCCGTTACGGATTCTGCTTGAGGATCCCAATGTGATTCTTGATAGCCAGTTGCCGCGAGTAATTTCCAATCCAGACCGTATTCCGTAGCAGCTGCTTTAATAGCTTCTTCCCACAGCGGTAAACGTTTTTCTATACGATATGAAAACATCATTGCATCGCCGCTTGTTACGGTTTCAAGTGGTTCAAACTGATCAAAAAAACGTGCTGTTACTTGGGCTAGTAGCCCATTCTGGCGAATCACAGCCAAATGTTTTTGCGCAGCATCAAAAAGACTATTGTCGCGCGACTGCGTGAAGGCCCATGCGATAGGTTGCGGTGAGTTAAGGTTTAGGGCGAATTGTGTATGGGGATAGGAATAACGGTAAAGCGCATACATGGCCGAGTCAACCACGGCATAGTCTGCTGTACCTTGTTCCACCATGTCGAGTAGATCAATTATTTCCACGCCTTCAACTTCTGTCCAGCGCAGTTCGGGAACTGATTGTTGTAAGTCGCGAAGTTGTTCGCGTTGTGTTGAATTAGCGAGCACTACAATATTTTTGTTGAGCAAATCGGTGATATTGGTCGGTGCAGTATGAGTTGTGTTGTAAATGAGTTGCTGAGTAACTTCCATATAATGTGCAGTAAAGCGCAAATGTTGTGTCGAACCCAGTTTTGCAACCATGCTGGCGCTGGCTAAATCGAAGGTGTCGGTATCCATTTTAAAACGTTCTTTAACAACTTTGTCATCATCTATAATGACTAGCTTAACACCTAAAGACTGTGCGAAATTTTGTAATAAAGTGTATTCAAAACCTGTTAAACCGTTGGCGCCTTCGTAAAAAGTGGTGGGACCATTGCGTGAAATTACTCTTAATTCACCGCTAGTGAGAACTTCTTCAAGTTGGCTAATGGGAGCACTGCGGACAAGCAAACCAGAACTACATACCATTAATAAAATAAAAAAAACCTTGGTAATAGTCCATCGCTTTATTGCTATTCGCTTTCGGGTATCCATAAAGGCTCCTCTGTGTTTTTAACTGCATTGCTCGAAAGGCCGCTCGTTTTCGTGATATGCACTTGCGCCCTAATCAATTCCTTCCAGATTTGTGCACATGAAGCCATTTTAAAGGGTCAAATTATCCCTGCCTAGCTTGTTTTTTGAGCAAAACTGAGCTAGGAAATTGGTTTTTCTTCACTTGGTTATTATGAAAATACTGTAAGTACAATAAGTTAGCTCACAATGTTCGCTCATTAGGGGAAGAAAAAATAAATGAAAATTTGTTGTTTATTGCGCCATTTTTTGGCGCAATAAACATTTTTTGGTGGGTTTAGCTCTGTTTTTTTGTAAAGAAGTACAAAGAATAGGGCTAAATTTCAAATTTTTGTATGGCGTGGCAATTAATGTTTATAGGTTAATTTTCTAAACCGTGGGGTTTTGACCAAATCTAATCTTTTTATTAGGTATGGTTAATTAATTTGTTTTTAAATGCTAAATTGCACGTAACTTTAAGAATTTTGAGCTTTTAATGAATTCATTCACGAATCAATTTCATCTCGTCCGTGCACAATGTTTGGCTGAGTCTACTACCCCGTTTTTAGCGCGCGGTAAATCCGTTACACGTTGTGATAGTTGTCAAATGGCAAGTTTTGCTTGCCTGTGCGCATGGCGACCCAGGTTGCAATCCAGGTGCGAATTTATTTTGCTGATGCATCGCATTGAAGTGTTTAAACCAACTAATACAGGGCGTTTAATTGCCGATGTGTTACCTGAGCAAACACATGTATTTTGCTGGAGTCGTACTGAACCTGCGAAAGAGCTCTTGGCTTTGCTGCGTGATAAAAACCGCCAATGTTTTATCGTGTTTCCCGCAGATCCAAATATGATTGCCGAAGGAAAAGTAAATCGCAAAATTGTTAATGAAATTCCTGGTAATAAAAAGATTCCAACGTTTATTTTGCTGGATGGAACCTGGAAACAAAGTGGACGAATGTTTCATTTGAGTCGTTGGCTGGATGATGTGGCATGCATTTCTTTATCTGATGTGCTGCTGGGTGATTATGTAAAAAGCTACACAGTGCGTAAATCACATCAAGATAGTTATTTATCTACCGCGGAAGCAGCTGCGTTGTGTTTGGAATTGATTGATGAGCAGAAAAATAGTGCAGTTTTATTAAATTATTTTCAATTATTTAATCTCCATTATTTAGCAACGCGTGCCTGTTGTCCGCCTGAAATAGGGGCTTTACATAAACTGTTAGTTAGTAGTGCCTTGTCAAATTATTAGGTACTTATACCTATCCTCCTTGATCTTATCGGCCCCTGGCTGTGGGTAATGTCTTACAAAAATAAGCGTTTATTGCGACTGTTGTGGTTAATGGCTTTGCCTGATAATGGCTTCCAACAAGGAGGTCCTCTGGGAATGTTTGTCGGCCAGGTAAGGTCAATGGATGCGACTAATATATAAAAGTAGTTTGGCAATGCTTAATGTTTTAGAGGGCTAGTTGTTTTTAGGGATAGTGGAGCTGTGCATGATGCAGAGCTGTCGATTTAAAAGGAATAAAAGGAGTATTGGTTCTGGACGAGCCTGCGACATAAGGGCTGCTCCCTAAAGGGGCGGCCTTTTTTTGTTGTGCTGAATAGTTTGTATGTCTGCAACACTTTCATGTAGCAAAAAATTATCGGTTTATTTATTTGAGCTTGGTTTCAATAATGTTTTGTTAATAAATCCGCGTACCTTTTCTAACCAAAAGCTTTGTTTGTTATTTACTGCAGCAATGTTTTCTGGTGGCAAAAGGAGTTGTTGATAACTCTTGAGATTTTTACGCATGGCCTCCGCTTGGTGTAAGCGCCGCACTGCAATCTGATATTTATCGTCAGCTCCAAAAAAAACATCTAGCACGGGCAAATCGGTATTCGAAAAAATCGCAGCCAATTGCACGTGTGTTAATGGCTCATGGTTTTGTAAATTCACTAGAATGACTGCTTGAATGTTATTTTTAGACAGTTCCAGTAGGTTATCTGGCGCAGTGCTGTTGTCCACCAGCACAACTAGATTCGGTTGCCCAATTTTTGTAAGTAACGAGATCGCAGCGGTAATCCGTTCATTAATTAATTGTGTGCGAGGAGATGAAACGATTTGCGAGCTAGCAGCGACTACAGCTTGATTTGAAGATTGTGCATTACTTGAACTAGTTGTAGGGATTAACTCACGCGTTGATGATTGGCTGATATACAGGCTTGGTAATGGAACTGTCATAGTGTCCCAGCCATACAGAGGAAGGTTGCGACGAAGACTTTCCAGTGGGGCTGGCCATAATTGCGGTAACTCCGTGGCATGAAGAATAAGCAATGAACCCAAGGTTTTACGTTTTTCGCCCGCTTTAAAAAGTGCAATTATTTTTCCGTGAGGGGTGTCCAGCCATTGGATTTCATTGGGTAATGCGAGCGCAAGCAATGCGTTATCACGGTCAAGATCAGAAGCAAAAATTGATTCTTCACCTGATGTTGCGTTGGGTGCTTGTTCTGGCTCGTTGGGTTTTGAAGCCGCAGGGGTAGGCATAGATTCTTCGGGTGTGGAAATAGTTTCTTGGGCTACAAGGCAATTCGCGTGTAACACCAATGAAAATAGCAGAATAACTTGGCGTATTGGGTTTTTTTTGTAAGTGTTATACATAGCTCTTTATTTCTCTCGTTGCCTTGTAGCTATGTACCTCACTACAATGCTTTTAATATCCTAATCTGGTCATCGGAGCTTATATGGAAAACTTGAGGGATATAAACAATATAAAAACTACAGATTCGCACAGTATTAAGCGCGACTTTAAAATAGCACCCTCCATTTTATCGGCAGATTTTGCGCGTTTAGGTGAAGAGGCAAGTGCAGTGCTTGCTGCTGGTGGAGATTTCATCCACTTTGATGTAATGGATAATCACTATGTGCCGAATCTCACTATTGGCCCCATGGTCTGTAAAGCCTTAAGGAAGTACGGGATCAGCGCGCCGATTGATGTGCATTTGATGGTTGAGCCGGTGGACGAATTAATCGTGCAATTTGCTGATGCTGGAGCCACTTACATTAGTTTTCATCCAGAAGCTTCGCGGCATGTAGATCGCTCGTTGCAACTGATAAGAGATAAAGGTTGTAAAGCAGGGCTGGTATTGAACCCTGCCAGTTCACTCACACACATTCAGCATGTCATGGATAGGCTCGATATGTTGTTATTGATGTCGGTTAATCCAGGGTTTGGGGGGCAAGCATTTATCCCGCATACGCTCCTTAAAATTCGCGAAGCACGTGCCTTAATTGACGCCAGTGATTTTGCTATTCGACTTGAAGTGGATGGCGGAGTAGGGCTTTCCAATATCCGTAACATTGCCCAAGCTGGCGCAGACACTTTTGTGGCTGGTTCAGCCATATTTAATGCGCCTAGTTATCAGGAAATCATCCAGGCAATGCGTGGCGAACTGGCGTTAGTTTAATTTTAAATGACGGATAAGTTCAGGGTAGGCATTTCAATATTAATTCAGTACACTTCACCCACATCAATTTAGGACTGTCGTCGTGCATCACTCGCTGCTTTATCTCATAGAGTGCCTTATCTCCTTCGCTCGATGGCGTCACTAGTCCTCTTTGCCTCTAGATTCTTAAATAGAATAGGGGCTTTCCGATATTCGCTTTCGGTTCTCCTATTGCCGCTGCAGTCGGGGTACTCAAAAAAATAAGTTAAGAAGGTTAGCCAACCAGCTTTGGCGACCGTAAAAGGTAAAAAGATGACTCCTGAACAATTTTCCGAGTTGGCCCGCCAGGGTTACAACCGTATCCCCGTAATGCGTGAAGTCTTGGCCGATCTGGATACGCCGCTCTCTTCATATTTAAAATTGGCCTGTGGGCCTTATTCCTACTTATTTGAATCTGTGCAGGGTGGGGAAAAATGGGGACGTTATTCCATGATTGGCCTGCCTGCACGTACATTACTCAAAGCATTTGGCGAACAGATTCAGGTGGAACGTGACGGTGAAATTGTCGAGCGTCATACGCGGGCTGATGCATTGAGTTTTGTAGAAGAATTTAAACAGCGATACCGCGCTCCGGAGCTACCCGGGTTACCGCGTTTTACTGGTGGGCTGGTGGGTTATTTTGCTTATGATTGCGCGCGTTACGTAGAGCCCCATTTAAAAGCGACTACACCTAAAGATGTAATCGGTACTCCAGATATTTTGTTATGTGTATCTGATGAGGTGCTGGTATTTGATAATCTCGCAGGTAAGTTAATTTTTGTCATCCATGCAAATCCGGAAGTTCAGAATGCTTACGCAAAAGCTAATGCACGGCTGGATGAATTGGCGCAACAAATTACGCAAACCACACCGACTATTGCACCTATAAGCTTACAAGTGAATGGTAGTAAAGAGTTGCAATTTACCTCGCATATGGGCGAAGCCGGTTATAAAAGTGCAGTGGAAAAAATTAAACAATACACTTTGTCTGGCGATATTATGCAAGTGGTCCCATCGCAAAGAATGTCGATAGATTTTGATGCTGAGCCGTTGAATTTATACCGCGCTCTGCGGAATCTAAATCCATCCCCGTACATGTATTTTATGAATATGGGCGATCACTATGTGGTTGGTTCAAGTCCGGAAATTTTAGCGCGGCTGGAGAATGGTGAAGTGACTGTTAGGCCGATTGCAGGAACGCGTCGACGCGGTCACACACCAGAAGAAGATAAAGCTTTGGAAATTGAATTGGTAAATGATCCGAAAGAAATTGCAGAGCATTTGATGTTGATTGATTTGGGCCGTAATGATGTCGGCCGGGTTAGTAAAATCGGCAGTGTAAAACTCACTGACAAGATGGTCGTAGAACGTTACTCGCATGTTATGCACATTACTTCTAATGTTACCGGACAACTTAAAGACGGTTTAAAAGCAATGGATGTATTGCGCGCAGCATTGCCAGCAGGAACTTTATCTGGCGCACCAAAAATTCGTGCTATGGAAATTATTGATGAAATCGAAACCGAAAAGCGTGGAATTTATGGCGGCGCTGTTGGTTATATTTCCTGGAATGGCAATATGGATACTGCAATTGCTATTCGCACTGCCGTGATTAAAAACGGCAAACTTTATGTGCAAGCGGGTGGGGGCGTAGTGACAGATTCTATCCCCGCGTTGGAGTGGAAAGAAACCATGAATAAAGCACGTGCTATATTTCGCGCAGTAGAAATGGTTGGCGCAAATAAAGTAGGTGATGAAAAATGATTTTAATGATTGATAATTACGATTCCTTCACTTACAACCTTGTGCAATATTTTGGTGAACTTGGTGCTGAAATGAAAGTGGTGCGTAACGACGAAATTACTATCGAAGAAATTATTGCACTGGCGCCTGAAAAAATTGTTGTTTCACCTGGCCCATGTACACCTAATGAAGCTGGTGTGTCGGTTGCAACTATAAAAATGTTTGCTGGAAAAATTCCTTTGCTCGGTGTGTGCTTGGGCCATCAAAGTATTGGTCAAGCATTCGGCGGTAACGTCATTCGGGCTCCCTTTGTTATGCACGGCAAAACATCTCCTATTTATCACAATAATAAAGGTGTATTTAGCGGTTTAAAAAACCCGTTCCAAGCAACGCGCTACCATTCTCTCGTGATTGAAAAGAAATCTCTTCCAGATTGTTTAGAAATTACCGCATGGACGCAGAATGAAGATGGCAGCATGGCAGAAATTATGGGGGTGAAACACAAGACACTTGCAGTAGAAGGTGTGCAATTTCATCCTGAATCTATTCTGACTGAGCATGGACACGATATGTTGCGAAACTTTTTGCAAGGCAAATGAAATGTCACAAATTAAAATTTATGGCATTAGAAAAAATTTAGATCCTATTAAGAAAAAATTGTCTGATGTTATCCATTCCTGTGTGATGGACGCGCTGCAATTTCCTGAGGATAAACGCGCTCATCGTTTTATTACACTAGAACAAGATGATATGTTTATGCCAGTGGGTAGAACGGATGCCTATACCATCATTGAAATTACTATGATTGAAGGCCGCTCGGTAGGCGCAAAGAAAAACTTAATTCGCTTGTTGTTCGAAAGAATTAAAAATCAATTGAATATAGAAGCTATAAATATCGAAATATGTATCTACGAAAGCCCTGCGTGCAATTGGGGTTTTCGTGGAATGCATGGCGATGAAATACAACTTAATTACAACATCAATGTGTGACTACCATGGACATTCAAAAAGCACTAAATAAAGTAGTATCTCGAATTGATCTCAGCACCGATGAAATGATTTCGGTGATGCGTGAAGTTATGACCGGTGTCGCAACACCTGCACAAATTGGCGGGTTACTGGTGGCCTTGCGTATGAAAGGCGAATCGCTGGATGAAATTACTGGCGCGGCTATGGTTATGCGAGAGTTAGCGACAAAAGTTGATATTAATATTGAATACTTGGTAGATACCTGCGGTACCGGGGGTGATGGTGCCAATTTATTTAATGTGTCTACTGCAAGCGCATTTGTGGTTGCAGCAGCGGGTGGACGCGTTGCAAAGCACGGCAATCGTTCCGTTTCCAGTTCCACTGGCAGTGCTGATGTACTCGAAGCCGCTGGAATAAAATTAGATATCACACCAGAGCAGGTTGCACTTTGTGTTAAAGAAATTGGCGTGGGCTTTATGTTTGCGCCGGCTCATCACAGTGCGATGAAACATGCTATCGGTCCACGTAAAGAATTAGCATTGCGTACTATTTTCAATATGCTGGGGCCGCTGACTAATCCTGCCAGGGTAAAGCGTCAGGTGGTTGGCGTGTTCAATGGCGCCTTGTGTAAACCTATGGCCGAAGTGCTTGGTCGTTTGGGCAGTGAACATGTTATGGTAGTTCACGCTAAAGATGGCTTGGATGAAATTAGTGTTGCGACAGTGACACATGTCGCAGAGTTAAAAAATGGAGTGATACGTGAGTACACAATCACCCCCGAAGAATTTGGTATAGATTCAAGAAGTCTTATTGGTTTGAGCGTAAAAAGCGCTCAGGAATCCTTAGATCTCATCTTTGATGCTTTAGGTAAGCGCCGTGGGCAACATGCACAAAAAGCTGCTGATATTATTGCACTCAATGCCGGTGCAGCAATTTACGTGAGTGGAGTGGCAGTTGATTTAAACGATGGTGTCGAAATGGCGCGGGATGCAATTGGCAGTGGTTTAGCAGCTGAAAAAATTCGCGAACTCGCTGCGTTTACTCAAATTTATAATTCGTAATTATTTAACTAGTTGTTCTATTCGAGCGGCAAGATAACGATGACTTTTAACTGCTATATATAATATTTTAGAGAAATAATAATGTCTGAAACGCCCACGGTACTGCGCAATATTATTGCTCGCAAGTGGCAAGAAATTGCCGCACGTAAACTACATACTTCATTGGCTGATTTAAAAGTTCGTGCTGCAGAGCAATCATCGACGCGGGGTTTTGTGCGTGCTATTGAACAAAAAATTGCATTAGGTAAGCCAGCTGTTATTGCAGAAATTAAAAAAGCATCGCCAAGTAAAGGTGTTATTCGTGAACACTTTTTTCCTGCTGAGTTGGCGCACTCTTATGAGTTAGGTGGCGCTGCTTGCCTATCGGTGTTAACGGATATTGATTTTTTTCAAGGTGCTGATGTTTATTTACAGCAGGCCCGCGCAGCAGTAAGTTTGCCAGTTATTCGCAAAGATTTTTTAGTGGATGAATATCATATTTACGAAGCGCGCGCGATGGGAGCAGATTGCGTTTTACTTATTGTGTCTGCTCTGGAGACTGCCAAGCTAATAGAATTAAATAGCTTAGCGCAAGCCATAGGCTTGGATGTATTAGTTGAAGTGCATGATGAAAAGGAATTGGATATTGCATTAGAGCTGCCTAATAAATTGATTGGTATCAATAATCGCAACCTGCATACTTTTGACGTTACACTTGAAACAACTTATAAACTACTCGACAGAATTGGCAGTGAACGTATTGTAGTAACTGAGAGCGGAATTGTAGCTCCGGCTGACGTGCAAGCCATGCGTGCTAAAGAAGTGAATGCTTTCTTGGTGGGCGAGGCGTTTATGCGAGCAGATGATCCGGGAACAGCGTTACGTGAGTTTTTTCATTAATTTTAATTTAAAATAAAAAAGCCCGCGAAGTTAGCGGGCTTTTTTATTTGGCTATCTATTTATTAGATAAAAACTAACGTGTACCGAAAACCACCATTGTTTTACCTTTCACCATGACTAAACCTTGTTCTTCCAAAGTTTTAAGTACCCGGCCAACCATCTCGCGTGAGCAGCCAACAATGCGGCCAATTTCCTGGCGAGTAATTTTTATTTGCATGCCGTCGGGGTGAGTCATCGCATCTGGCTCTTTGCAGAGCTCCAATAGTGTGCGGGCTACGCGGCCAGTCACATCCAGGAAAGCAAGGTCACCTACTTTGCGAGTAGTCGCACGTAAACGGCGCGCCATTTGAATGCCGAGGGCAAACAGAAATTCAGGGTGCAACTCTGATATTTCTTGAAATTTCGCGTAGCTAATTTCTGCTACTTCACATTCAGTTTTAGCTCTTACCCAGGCACTGCGGGAGTCCTTATCGTCAAACAATCCCATTTCGCCGAAAAAGTCACCGTCATTAAGGTAGGCAACAATCATCTCATGACCGTCATCATCTTCAATTAAAACAGTTACCGAACCCTTAACGATGTAATACAGAGAGTCGCTTTTATCGCCGGCATAAATAATGGTGCTTTTGGCCGGATAGCGGCGGCGATGACAGTGGATAAGGAACTCGTCCACATTTTTTATGTGTGGTGTTAGGGAGACTGAGACCAAGGTGTTGCTCCTAAAATAAAGTTATAGCAAAAAATAATCTTATTATGGCTTGGGAATGAGGAACCTGCCAGTTCAGCATTGTCTTCGTGCTTCGTTATAAGCTTAGATATCGAACTTGTCTATAAAAAAATAGTAATTTTGTGAGTAGTGTTGCTTTAGGTGACAATATCGATTTTTACTATAGCTGTGATAATCTTACACCAGTTTATTAATTCATTACATGAGGTTTCTATGCAAGCAATAGTTAAGTGGATAGACGGTGCGCAGTTTTTAGGTGAGTCTGGTAGCGGACATACGGTGTTGATGGACGGCCCCGCTGATCACGGTGGGCGCAATACCGGGGTTCGCCCCATGGAAATGCTGTTATTAGGTTTGGGAGGTTGCTCCTCATTTGATGTAATGAGTATTTTGACCAAGGCGCGACAGGCGGTAGCTGATTGCCGCTGTGAATTGCAAGCCGAACGTGCGGAAGGTGTGCCATCGCCGTTCACTAAAATTCATATGAACTTTATCGTAACGGGGAAAGCATTGAAGGATACCCAAGTGAAGCGTGCGGTAGAGTTATCCGCGACTAAATACTGTTCGGCATCCATTATGTTGGAAGCGGCGGGGGTCGTAATAACTCATGCCTATGAAATCCATGAGGCGTAGGAGGTAAATTTTTTGTTGCTGTGCAAATAATCTAAATTCGATAACTTGATTTTGTCATGGCTTTGGATACCAAAGTCATTAAGCTTTTGACTGGTGCGGGAAAGCGCATGCCACCCGCCGCCAGCGCCATATCTGCATGACGTGCTTCGTCGCGCAGCATCTGCGCCACTACTGCACGACTTTTTATATCTTGTGCTGGCAACTCTTCCAAATGATTTTGCAGATGGCTGCAAACTTGCTCTTCAGTGGCGGCGACAAATCCCAAGCTAATTTTATCGCTTACCAGGCCTGCACCGGCACCTATCGCAAATGACATACCATACCAAAGGGGATTCAGGTAGCTAGTGTGGCTATTCAATGCATCTAGCCGTTCTTGGCACCATACAAGATGATCTATCTCTTCTGCGGCCGCTTTTTCCATTTCGGCTCGCACTTGAGGTAACTTTGCAGTCAGCGCCTGGCCTTGGTAAAGCGCTTGTGCGCAAACCTCACCGGTATGATTGACACGCATTAGGCTTGCGGCATGGCGTTTTTCTTCCAAGGATAGCTCCGCTTCAACGATATCTTTTGCCGGGGATGGACGATCAGCCATTTGTTGCCCGGCGGCCAGCGTACGCAGGGCACGGTCAGCGCGAATAATAAATTGATCAATAGCGGTGAGTTGGCGCATAGCGAAAAAACCTCAGATAAGCAAAATAATAACTCCGGGCCAATTGTAACCAAAAATTTAAGTTTGGTCATTCATCAATAAGTTTGCTATTTTTATATGTGCATGGCGTTTACTTTTTACGTGGTTACTATTTCTAGTCATCGACTATTCTTACCGATTTTCATTCTAATAACTTTTTTAAAAATGTGAGGCTTTTGTGCAGGACGTTACAGAATTGAAATTATTGTTGGACTCACGCATTCCTCTGGTAGTGATTGAAACGTTTGAAGAGAAAAAAGCACTCGATGTATTAATGCAAGTGGCAAATAAGCAGGGTAGAGATTTGCATCGCTGGTCGGTTACCGAAGGTCTAACGCGCATTAATTTCGGACCACAATTGGTAGCCAAGGGCAGCGAATGCAATCAAGCGGAAGAAGCCCTAAAACATATCAAAACTCATACTCAGCCTGGAATTTATGCCCTGTGTGATATACACCCTTTTTTGCTGGAACAGCCGCAAGTAGTACGGTTGCTAAAAGATATAGCATTGAATCATTTTGCAGTGCCACACACGTTGGTATTCTTAAGTTATCAATTACGTTTACCTCCAGAATTAACTCGTTACAGTAGCGCCTATACGCTTTCCTTGCCAAGCGATGACAAAATTATGGAAATATTGCGCGAAGAAGCGAAAGAATGGTCTGATCGCAATGGTGGCGCGCGGGTGAAAACAGATAATGTAACGCTTAAAAAAATGCTTAATAACTTACAAGGTTTAAGTGTGAGTGATGTTCGCCGTTTGGTACGTATTGCAATTTGGGCGGATGGTGAATTATCTGACGTGGATGTACTCGCAATTAACAAAGCAAAATTTGCGCTTTTGGATATGGAAGGTGTAATGAGCTTCGAGCATCAAGTGCAAGATTTTTCACAAGTGGGTGGGTTGCGCAATTTAAAAAGCTGGCTAATTGCACGACGTGACGCGTTTCTCAAAGAAGAAAAAAAATTGGATATGCCGAAAGGTATTTTGTTATTAGGAGTACAAGGCGGCGGTAAAAGCCTTGCAGCAAAAGCTGTTGCGGGATTATGGGGTTTGGCGTTATTGCGTTTGGATGTGGGTGCACTCTACAACAAATTTCACGGTGAAACAGAACGCAATTTGCGCGAAGCATTAAAGCTAGCGGATGCCATGTCGCCATGCGTGCTATGGCTCGATGAGATTGAAAAAGGTATGGCTCAGGATGGTAATGATAATGGCGTATCGCAACGTTTATTAGGGACCTTATTAACTTGGATGGCAGAGCGACGCACCAAAGTGTTTATTGTTGCTACCAGTAATAATATTTCAAAACTGCCGCCGGAATTGATTCGCAAAGGCCGGCTTGATGAAATATTTTTTGTTGACTTGCCTGATGCGGAAATACGCAAAGATATTTTTACTATCCATCTCAATAAGCGTAATTTGATTGCTGGGGAATTCGAACTCGAAAAATGTGCATTTGCAAGCGAAGGCTTCTCTGGTTCTGAAATTGAACAAGCTATAGTGGCCGCGATGTACACTGCGGCCGCCCAAGCAAAAAAAATGGATACTGATGTTTTATTACAAGAAATTAATGGTACGAGCCCGCTGTCGGTGGTAATGGCCGAGCAGATAGCGCAATTGCGATTCTGGGCGGCTGATAGAACTATACCTGCGTAAAATGTAGATAGTGCAGAATTGGCTCTTATAAATCCTGAAAATTTAATTTAAGGTAAGAGCTGCTACCGATTACTCTAACACGACAAGTGTTTGCCCCGCTTGCACTCGCGCCCCTTCAGTTTTTAAAATCTGGATTACCTTGCCCGCGCAGGGTGCCGAAATATTAATTTCCATTTTCATGGACTCCAATACTAATAGCACATCACCTGCATTTACTTTTTGTTCAACTTTAACGGCGATTTGCCAAACGCTGCCCGATACCGAACTGTCTACACGTATTGCATCTTCAGCAATTGCTATTTCATCAGTCTTTTCTACAATTTCTACTTGTTCGTAATTAAACTGGCCATTGGCGTGCCAGCGCGCTAATTCTTCTGCGAAGGCGCATTCGCGTTGGTGAGTGAATTGTGTGATAGCTTCGGCGTTGTGCGCAATAAATTTTTCGTACTCATTTAAACTGAATTGGCTTTCTTCAATTTTTATGCTGTAGCGACCCTGGGGGAAATCAAGCCGTATTTGTTTCAGTTCTGCGCTGCTGACTTCATAAAAATGGATTTGATCAAAAAAGTTTAATAGCCAGGGTTGATTAAATTCTGCGGTTTTACGATAGCGATTCCACATTTGTAATGTGCGACCAACAAACTGATAACCACCTGGGCCTTCCATGCCATACACGCACATATAAGAGCCGCCAATACCCACTGAATTTTCTGCGGTCCAGGTACGTGCAGGATTATATTTTGTGGTGACCAAGCGATGGCGAGGGTCAATGGGTGTTGCAACTGGAGCTCCCAAATAGACATCGCCTAAACCCATCACCAAATAAGATGCATTGAAGACAATATCTTTTACATTTTGAATTGAATCCATGCCGTTAATTCTACGAATAAATTCCAGGTTGCTGGGACACCAGGGCGCATTTGAGCGAACGGATTGAATATATTTTTGAATGGCTTGCTGACAGGCTTCGTCATCCCAACTTAGTGGTAAATGCACAATTCGCGAAGGTACACTCAGTTGTGCAAGTTGTTGCATTAATTGTTGTTCGCCTTGTTGTAAATGAGCGAGTAAATCCTTTAGCGATAGTTCCTGACTGTTGTAGTGCACTTGCAGAGAGCGAATACCTGGCGTTAGCTCTCGTAATCCGGCAATAGTATTTTTTTGCAGCCATTGCATTAATGCATGAGCGCGAAAACGTAATTTGATATCCAGTTCAAGCTCACCATATTCCACCAACAAAAAGTGATCGCCCGCGGTGCGGTAGATAATATTTTCGCCGTAAATTTCTCTGGGTAATTGCGCCACTATAGGTGAAGTGAATAAACTTTCTGACCATTGAGCACTTTCTGTAGTCAAATTTTTTAAATTGTTGTTTTGGATTTTTTCAATGTTTACGGCATCATTAATGGAAACTGAAATAAAACGAATTTTATCGCCAGCGCGCAATTGGCCCAACTTCCATAAATCAGCGCTGATGACCGTCGCTGGACAAACAAAACCACCGAGAGAAGGGCCATCAGGACCGAGAATAACGGGCATATCGCCGGTGAAATCAACAGTGCCAAACGCATAGGCATTATCGTGAATGTTCGAAGGGTGCATTCCAGCTTCTCCACCAGAAGTGCGCGCCCATTCCGGTTTTGGTCCGATCAAACGAATGCCCGTGCGGCTGGAGTTGTAATGCACTTCCCACTGGTGATTAAAAAAAGTGATGATATCTGTATCGGTAAAAAAATCGGGTGCTCCGTGTGGGCCATAAATTACACGTAGCTGCCAGAGATTATTAATTGCGGGTTTTAATAATTCAGGTAATGCAATGGAATTTATTTCCGGGTTACAAGTTTCTCTATAGAGCGCAAGCACGTCTCCCGCACGTAACGCGCGGCCATTGTGTCCACCAAACTGCCCTAGGGTAAAAGTAGATTTTGCGCCTAAATAATCAGGACACTGAACACCACCCGCAACACACAAATATGTGCGTGCCCCGGTTTCCGTAATGCGACCAAGTTGTAATTGTTGGCCGGATTTGATAACAATAATACTATTGTTGGTTAAAGTAATACCATCCAATTTTGCGTCAATAGTTGCTCCTGTTAATACAATTTTTGTGTCGCAACTAAATTTTAGAATTGGACCTTGTAGGGTAATTTCTATACCTGCAGCAGTTTCTGCATTACTGAGTAAGCGATTACCTAAACGAAATGAGTAATTATCAAATGCACCAGAGGGGGGGACACCTACATGCCAGTAACCACTGCGCCCGGGATAATCTTGAATGGTAGTTTGGGTTCCGCCTTGCAGCACATCAATGCGTGCGGGTTGATAATTGAATTGATTTAAATAGCGCGTGGTCATGTGACCTTGTATTAGTGCTTGGTCTTTTAATAAAGCGCGCAAGTACCCCAGGTTTGTTTCAATTCCGTAGAGTTCAGTTTCGTTTAGTGCGTCAGCAAGTTTCGCCAATGTTTCTGCACGTGAGTCACTGTGTACGATTATTTTCGCAAGCATTGGGTCAAAAAATGCAGGTACCTCAATGCCACTCTCGATCCAGTGATCAATACGCAAATAGTTTTTTTCGCTAGGCCATGTAACTTTGCTCAACAAGCCTGCGCAGGGTTGAAAATCACGGGCCGGGTCCTCGGCATAGACGCGGACCTGAATGGCATGGCCCTTTGCCGTTAATGTATCGCGTAAGCTTGAAATATTATCGAGATTATCGCTGGCCAGGCGTAACATCCACTCTACTAAATCAACCCCATAGACCTCTTCAGTAACACCGTGCTCCACTTGCAAACGTGTATTCACTTCAAGAAAATAAAATTTATTTTCTTTGGCATCGTAAATAAATTCAACAGTGCCAGCATTGCGATAGTTAACAGATGCTAATAATTTTTCAGCGGTTTGCAGCATAGCTTGACGCTGGTATTCAGGTAAGTTAGGTGCAGGACATTCTTCTACAACTTTTTGGTTGCGCCTTTGGCTGGAACAATCGCGTTCGCCAATTGCAACGGCGGTTCCCTTCCCATCGCCAAATATTTGCACTTCAATGTGGCGTGCTGCAGCAATAAATTTTTCTAAAAACACACCGTCATCGGAAAAATTATTTTTCCCCAAGCGTTTTACGCTATCAAACGCGGCTATCAATTCAGCTTCACTGTTGCATAACTGCATACCAATGCCACCACCACCGGCAGTGCTTTTTAGCATAACGGGGTAACCAATTTGTAGTGCTGCTTGAATGGCGTGTTGTATATCAGTTAATAAATCCGTACCAGGGCAAAGTGGAACATTTGCCGCTTGGGCAAGTTCACGTGCTTTGTGTTTTAAACCAAATGTCAGCATTTGCTTAGCTGTTGGGCCAATAAAAATTAAACCAGCCGCTTCGCATTCGGCGACAAAGTCTGCGTTTTCACTTAAAAATCCATAGCCGGGGTGAATCGCTTGTGCACCCGTGGTTTTTGCAATGGCAATTATTTTTTTGCGATCTAAATAGGTTTGCGCCGCTGCCCCTTCGCCTAAACAAAAGGATTCATCGGCAAGGCGAACATGTAAGCTGTCCGCATCGGATTCTGCATAGATGGCAACGGAACTAATATTTAATTTTTTTAGCGTGCGAATAATGCGTGTGGCAATGGCACCGCGATTGGCGATAAGGACTTTGGTAAACATTGTATCTCCGACAGGTCGTCCTGTAGGTTAATACGACAGAGGTCGTCCCCTGAAGATATTTCAATTTATATATTTATGTAGGTTGGTCCGGGCCACGTTGGCTGAGATACGAAGCCCAACATGACCTTGTAAAAAATTAAATCATGCAGCTCGGCGAAGTGGCATTAATTATCGCAAGAGTTTCGCAATGTCGTGTTGGGCTTCGTACCTCAGCCCATATATGGACTCCTCCGTTTTGCCAACACCCGCTTTTGATTTAAACAAA